>MFPR01000019.1 GCA_001784175.1 Candidatus Lindowbacteria bacterium RIFCSPLOWO2_12_FULL_62_27 | reverse complement strand
CGCGTTCCCCTTGTTCTCGATGTAGTACGGGTAGCTCGCCGTCTCGCCCATTGCCCACCGCGTGTCCTGCGGCGTCCCGATCAGCGCCAAGTCATACCCTGTGTCCACGGACACCTGCGCAACCGTCGACGGCCCTTTGAACGCCGAGTCCGTGCTGTTCGACGATTTCATGTACCCCACCGACACCTCGCCCCTCGCCTGCGGCTCCGTGTCGCCTGTCACAAATACTCCGTTCGTGATGCTGTCCGTGCTCGCCGTACCGGCCGCCATGGCGCTTCCCGCCATGAATCCGACCAGAACCAACGCGAGCATCAGAACCAAACTTTTCATTGCTCCGTTCATGTTCATTGCCTCCTTTAGGCACATTGCTCCGGAACACTCGTGTTCCGTCCACCGATCTATGTTTGATTGCTCCTTCTTACTCATCACTGAATAACCACCCGGTACGCCACGCGCCCGTTGTCGTAGACGCCGTCGTTGAAATTCACGGTCCCCTTCGCGTCGCCGTTGTTCTCTCCCAGCGACGTCTCCAGCGACCACCGGATCGCGCGCACTGCCTGCCGCGCGCCTGTCGTCGGCGCCGTGTCCGACTGGTGGCCCTCCGTGTCCTTGAAGTCCAGCTCCGCGCCCGGCGCGTCCGTGTCAAACGTCACCGTGATGTCCGAATCCCCGTACGACGTCGCCGTCTGGGCCCGGTTGCCAAGATAAATCCCGCTGTCCGCCGAATTGCGCACGTACCGCGTGTTGTTCGGAATCGCGTCCATGATCTCCACGCCGCGCGCGGTGTCGCCGCCGTCGTTGTCAAACGTGATGTTGATGATCAGCGTATCGCCCGGCCGGGACCGGCCCGACGTCTCCTCGGACATCGTCTTGTCGACAAACACGTTCGGGCCGACCACGGTCGTCACCGTCGTGTCGTACTGCGTGTCCCGCTCCGCGCTCGTGTACGGCACGCTGTCCTGCCAGCCGTCGCCGGTCGTCGAGCCGTTGCCGACCGGCGCGCGGTTCGTCACCAGAATGAAGGCCGCCGTCGTCTCGCCGTCGTTGGCGTCGGTCGGGACGACCACGACCAGAACGACCGTGTCGGACGCCTCTGCCGCCAGTTGGATGTAATTGCTTGCGCCCTGATACGGGCCGATGATGGTGTCGCCGGTGTTCCACAGGCCGTTGTCGTTCGAGTCGGTGTAGACCTTGTAACTGCCCGTGAAGTTCCAGTTCGTACTGCTCGCCGCCGGCCCCGAATCCCCCTGGCTCGACGGATGACCCGCGGAGTCGAAGTAAATCCGCAACGTCGCGTTGCCCGCGTTCTTGATCCAGTACGCGTAGCTCGCCGTTTCGCCGATCGACACCCGCGAATCCGACGGCGCGCCGATCGACGCGACGTCGTAGCCCGTGTCGACCGTGAGGGTGACGCCGGCCGACGTGAATCCGGAATATCGGGAATCCGATGTGTTGGCCGAAACCTTGTACGCGATCGACAGTTTGCCCGCCGACTGCGGAACGGTGTCGCCCGGCGTAAACACGCCGTTGACGATGCTCGTCTGACTTGCAGTCCCCGCGGCAAGCGCCGGCATGGCCGACACGAGGAGCAGCAGTAGCGCAATCATCCCGTGCGCCATGGATGAGCCTTGCGCCTGCCGCGGGGTCGCTCTCATTTCAGAGGCTCCGGCGGATAAACCTTCAATTCAAAAATCTGCACGAAATTGTAACTCGGAAACCGCGCGTAATACGGCGCGCCCTTCGGCACCGTCAGCCGGATATACCGCGCGATCCGGTTGCCCGCGCCGGCCACATGCTCGTAGAGTGGGTCTCCGGAGGCGCTCCGCGCGACTCTGCCCGCGGCCGCGTCAAACGTGTCGCCCAGGTCGTACCAGTTCTCGCGGTTCAGGCTGAGATGCAGGGAAAATTTCTGCGGATAACAGAGCTGCCGCCAGTAGGTCAGGATCTGGCCCACCGTTGTGAACTTGCCGAGATCCACCTCCAGCCACTGCGTGTCCTCGTCCGGATCGCCGCTGCAGGCCATGTTGTGGAAATAGTTCATCCCGCCGTCGGTCACACGCGCCAAAATCGGCGGGCTGTCCGCGATGTAGGCCGGCTCGGGATTGCGCGTGAACGTGCCGCTGACCTTCGCGCCGACTGCAATGTTGTCCTCGGCGGTCGTGAACTCGCCGTGGAAGGCCGGCGCCTGCAAACCCCGCGCGTCCTCCGCGCGGATCCGGTAGAACACCCGGCGCAGCGGATAAAACCGCCGGAGCGTCACCTCGTGCGCGATGTTGAATTTCTTCTCGACGGTCTTGTACGGATACGTCGTGTCCTCGCCGCACTCGAACACGCCCTTGACCGGGATGTTCGCATGCCACACGAACACGCCGCCGTCCTTCCCGAGCTGTTTCTGCTCGACCTTCAGAATCCGCGGCTTTGGAATGCCCAGCGTCCGGAATCCGTACCACGAACTCGTCTTCGGCGGGCCGCCGGCTTCGCGCGCCGTGATCCGGAACACATAGTCCTCGCCCTCCTCCAGACCGAACAGGTACGTGCGGTGCCAGGTGTCGACGTCGAGGCCGATCGTGACCTTCGACGCCGCGTCCGGACCCTTCCCGCTGTACATCGTGCCGCTTGTCTTCACGTCCGTCGTCCACTCGATCGTCGCGCTCTTCGTATCGACCCGCGAGACCACGGCCGATTCGAACACGAACCCGAACGACCGGGAGGACCACAGACAAACGATCAGCGGCAACAACCAGTAAACCAGCAAGCGATTCATGTGCGTTCTCACTCCGTTCTTCGGGGAATGTTCAGGAATTCCCCCTCTCCCGCCCCCGGCGGGAGAGGGTCGGGGTGAGGGTGGCCAGTCGCCGTCTGCCCCCCTCACCTCAATCCTCTCCCCCCTGCGGGGGGAGAGGAGGTGAACAGTTGCGCTCTTCATTTAATTTTCACCTTCAACGTCACCGTGTCCGACGGCGTCGCCTTGCTCGGATCGAACCGGTTGCTCCGCGTGAACCGCACCATCGTGGCGGTGTCGGTCATGGGCGTCTGCCAGACGTCCTCGCCCACGCGGTAGTGGATCGTCCAACTGCTCTGGACGCTGGTCGCCGTCGAGGAATCGGTAAAGGCGGTATTGGATGGAACGTAATCGTAGAGGACAACGCCTTCGGCCGGCGCGTAGCCGTTGTTGCGGACCGTGATCGTGAACACGACGGTGTCGCCGGGACGCGGCCGGCCGGTGGGATTGCTCGAATCGGTCGAAACGCTCTTGACGACTTCGAGGTTCGGGGCCGCTTCGAGTTCCGAGCTGTCGCTTTCGTTGCCGACGCTGTCGACGGTCGTGACGTAGTAGTGCTGAGTGTCGCCCTGGACGGCGGAGGAATCCTTGAATCCGAACGTGTCGGTGATCACGCCGACGTTGACTTTCGTTGATGGACGGCTGTCCGTCGTGCTGCTTCGGTAGAGATTGTAGCCCTTGGAATCCGCGGAGGGAGACGTGCTCCACAGGAGATAGACACCGGTGTCCGACCCGTCGACGTCGGCGGCCGCGGTGAGCGTGTCGACGCCGGCCGGCTTCACGTTGTCGAGCCCGACATTGAGCGTCGTGTCCGCCTTGCCGGTGTCGGTGCCGTCCCACAAAATGACGCGGATCCTCAGATACGTGTACTGCGTGTCCGGCTGGTCCGTCTTCGACAGCCACACCACGGTCTTGGTGTCCCCCTCCGACGGCGTGTACAGATTGTTGATGACCGACGTGCCCGTCAGCGTCGCCGGATACCACGTCACGCCGGTGTCCGGGCTGTACTCGATCGCCGCCGTGCAGCGGTCGCTGTCGGCGTCGATCGCGAGGAACTGGATCGTGACCTGGCCGCCGACGGTGTCGCCGTCCGGCGGGACCAGGATCGTGTCGTAGGGTCGCGTGTTGAGGACGCCGAAGGTGATGCTGTCCGTGTAGGACGAAGTTTCGAAATCGTCCGCATGCCGGACCTGCCAGTGGTACGTGTCATTGGTGGCGAATCCGATCGTGACCGAGTCGGTCAGGCCGTAGAAGGACGAATCGACGACGGTTGAGTTGCTCCGGTTGATCACTTTCAGCCGCACCGCCGAGTCTTTCGCCGACCAACTGTCGGCGTCGCTCAGCGTGAACTGAAACGCCACGAAGCGCTGGGCCGGCGTGAAAATCGTGTTGGCCGCCGGGGCCGACACGGTTGGCGGCGACGGCCGATGGTTGACGCGGCCGTTTTTGTTGAATCCCAGCGTGACGAAACTGTCGTAGTTTTCATTCTCCAGGTCCCAGTCCCAAGAGGCGGGGCTCCCGGTCAAGCCGGTGAACGGCCGCATGTCGTCCAGCGCATCAATCTCGAAAATGCCTTCCGTCGCGTTGTTGCTGCTGTTCGCGTTGCCGGCCACGTTCGCCAGCGCCGCAACGCTGAACCGCAGTTTCGCCGGCAGCGTGACGCTCATGTCCGTCCACGCCATCGACACCTCCACCACGTTCGTCGTCGAATCGATCGCGACCGAGTCCCGGAATGAATTGTTCGCCGGCGGGTTGTGCCAGCTTCCGCCCACGTCGAACAGCTCGATCTGAAACGCGCCCGCCGCCGCGTGCAACGACACGTTCGTCTCGCCGCGCGCGCTGCTGTTCGTCAGGCTGCCGTCGTCGTCCGGCGCCAGCCACGTCAGGCCCGAGGCGGCCGTCTGGTCCTTGTCAACATTGAACGCCAGGTGCGGCTCCCGCGTGTCCGAGATGTCCTGCAGGACGAAGAGGCCGTAGAGCTGGTAGGTGTCGCCCGTGAATCGCACCTGCGTCAGATCGTAATTCTTGTCCGGATCGGTTGCGTCGGTGCGCTCGTCGTCGGCCACGCCGGTATAGATGAAAACGCCGTCGGAAATGACGGTGTCGTGCGACGTCGTCGACGGCGTCCCGCGCCAGTCCGTGCTGTCCCCGTCCACGACCACCGTGGACGTGTCCAGAATCTGTAACTTTTGAAACGCCGAAAACGCCGACGTGCCGAAATCGTCCGCGTACCGGACTCGCCAGAAATATGTCCCGCCCTTCTGGAACGTGTACGTGAAATTGTACGAGTCGCCGTTCAGCCGCCGGTCCACCACCCGCGTGTCCAGCGCCGACCGGTAGACCTCCACGTGAACGGACGAGTCCCTGCCGTAGACACTGTCGGCGTCGTTCACAATCCATTGCAGCGTCACGGCGTTGTTCGAGGACGCGTAGCCCGCGCCGCCCGTCGGCGTGTCGGGGGTCGGCGCGTCCGGGAACAGGTTGATGCGGCCGTATTTGTTGAAGTCGATGGTGACGAACGTGTCGTAGTCCGCGTCGTCCAGCTCGCCGGTCCAGTTGTTGTTGTTCGGGTGGTCCGGCATCAAGACGTCGGTGGCGTCGATGCTGCCGCCGATGTCGGTGGTCGCGTTGCCCGAGCTGTTCATGTTCTTGACGTTGCTGTAGGACGCGAGGGTGATGCGAAGCCTCATCGGCAGGGAAGCGCCGCCACCGATCAGGTCCGGCCAGCGAAACGCCGCTTCGACGACGTTGTTCGTCGTGCTCATCACCACCGAATCGGCCGAGCCGGCGGAGGGCGAGTGCCAGCTTGTCCAGTCCTCCGCGAACATTTCGATCCGCGGCTCGCCGCCGTCGTTCGTGTTGCCGTGGAGGGAAACATTCGTCTCGCCGTAGTGGGGCGCGCTGTCGATCGCGCCGTTGTCGTCCGGGCCGAGCCAGATCAGGTTGGCGTCGGAGCTGGACTGGTCCTTGTCGATGTTGAAGGCCACATGCGGCGCCATCGTGTCGGTGATGTCCACCATCGCCACCATGACGTACAAGTTGTTCGTGTCGCCGGTGAAGCGGACTTCCGTGATGTCATAATTCGAGTCCGGCCAGTCGTTCGGGTCGGTCCGGACATTTGCCGCGCCGCGATAAATGAACTCGTTGTTGGAAACGACCGTGTCGTTGTCCGTCGTCGGGCGCGTTCCGGTCCACTCGCTCGTGTCGCCGTCCGCGTTGTAGCCGGGCCGGCGGTACAGAAACTCGAACGTGTCGCTCCACGCGCTGTACTGGCCGTGGTTGTCCCGCGCGCGCACCTGCCAGTAATAGGTCTTGCTGTCGGTC
This sequence comes from Candidatus Lindowbacteria bacterium RIFCSPLOWO2_12_FULL_62_27, assembly GCA_001784175.1. Lineage (GTDB taxonomy): Bacteria > Lindowbacteria > 2-12-FULL-62-27 > 2-12-FULL-62-27 > 2-12-FULL-62-27 > 2-12-FULL-62-27. The sequence goes on along the minus strand of MFPR01000019.1, from coordinate 65,887 downwards.
AGGCCCGAGGCCAGACATGTGTCGGTGCCTCTCAAAAGCAGAATCTCGAAATTCTCCGAGCCGAAACTGCTGTCGTCGTCCAGCCGCACCCAGTAGGTGACTGTGTCCTCCGCGTCGGCGTCCGTCGCGCGCGTCCACTGAAGAAGCGGGCGCGTCGTATAGGTGTTGCCGAGGTCGGCCGGGGCCACCGCCGCAAGGCCGCCGCTCGGGGCGTTGTTCGACCGCACATCGCCGGTGTCTACGAAGAAGATGTCCAGGAAGAAATCAATGTCGGCGTCTGACAGATCGTCCGTCCAAGCGCTGTTGCCGCTTCCTGGAAAGATGTTGTCCAGATAGTCCGTCGTCGGCCAGTCGTCCGTCCGGTTGACACTGTTGGGGTCGCCGGCGTTATTGCCGGCGATGCCCACCGTGATCCTCAGCGTGTCGCTGCCGGCCAGCGGTTTGATGGACATCTTGGGAATCGCCAGCTCGCCCGCCTGGGTCGTGGTACGCAGGTACTCGTAGGCCCACTTGTTCTCATTGACCCATGTGCCACCCGTGTCGGTGTAGATGTAGATCGGCGAGTCCGATCCCGCCGCCGTATAGTCGATGTTGATTTCGCTGTATTGATCGGCGCCCCAGCCCAGTCCCATGCTGGCCCCGCCGGCCGACTGGTCGCCAATCCAGTTGAGATCCGTGTCGCCCGACTTGCGGTCCGAATCGATCGCGATCGAAAACAGCGGCTCCCCGCTCAGCGACATGCTGCCCATGCGGAACAGGAAGAAGTAGAAGTACGAATCCGACGTCACACGAAACTCAGTCAGGTCAAAATCGTCCGGCGTCCCCGGGTCCGTCCGCCGGTCGTCCACACGGTCCATCCAGATGAACTCGCCCGCCGAGACGCTCCCCGCGTCCGTGTCCGTGCCCGCTGTCCCGATCCAGTCGCCCGTCTGGCCGTCCATGATCCGGCGCGGGACCCAGAACCAACTGTCGGCCTCGCTGTACGGGCTGTAGCCGCTGTCGTTCACGGTCCTCACCCGGACGTGATACCGATGGCCCTGCGCCAGCGCCGCCGTCCGCGTCTCCGTCAGCGTGCCCATCCCGCTCTTGCTGTCGGCGAGGTTCGACCAGTCGGGATTCGGGCCGGTGTCGATCTGGACCTCATAGCCGGACTGCGTGTCCGCCGTGAACACGGTCGAGCGGTACTGCCAGATCACCCGGACGGTCGTCGTGTTTTCGAACGTGCCGCCCAACGCCGCGGAAATAATCATGGGCGTGTCCGGATACGCCCGCGTCGTGAATTCGTACGTGTCGCTCCACTGGCCGTACTGTCCGTGATTGTCCCGCGCGCGGACCTGCCAGTAGTACGTTTTGTTCGCGTCCATCGCGCCCGCCAACGTCACCGATTCGGCGCCGCGCACGAGAACGGCCTGCGAGTCGACGATACCGCCGAACCCGCTGTCGTCGTCGAACCGGAACCAGTACGTCACCGTGTCGGCGGCATCCGCGTCCGCGGCGGGCGCCCACCGGAAGGCCACGCCCTGGACGTAGGTTTCGGAATTGTCCGCCGGGGCGAGCGCGGCCATCGATCCGGTCGGCGACGCGTTCGACCGGACATCGCCGGTGTCGCGGAAAAAGATGTCGACGTAGAAATCGATGTCGCCATCCGACAGATCGTCCCAAGCGCTGCCGCCCGCAAAGCCCGGATAAATGTCGTCCAGATGGTCCGGCGAGTAGTCGACGGTGCGGTCCACCAAATTCGGATCGCCGGAATTGTTCTCCGCGGTCGCGATCGTCAGGCGCATCGTGTCGCCCACCATCCGCGGACGCAGCGCCATTTTGGGAATCGCCATCTCGGCGATCTTGTTCGTGCCGCTCATGTACTCGCGCGAGTAATAATTTTCCTTGCGCCATGTCCCCGTCGTGTCGGTGTAAAACCAGATCGGAGAGTCGGCGCCGGCCAGGGCATAGTCGAAATTGAACTCGCCGTACTGCTCGCCGCCCCGGCCCATCGACGTGCTGCCGCCGCCGTTCGATTCGTCGCCGAACCAGTTCAAATCCGTGTCCGCACCCGACCGGTCCGAATCGATCGAGATCGAGTACAGGATCGACGTGGTCGTCATGGATACGTTGCGGAAGAGGAAGTAGTAGAAGTACGAGTCCGAGATGACCCGGAATTCGTGCAGGTCATAATCGTCATCCACCGCCGCGTCGTTCCGCCTGTCCCCGATCCGGTCCATCCAGATGAATTCACCGCCCGCCACGAATCCCGCGTCCGTGTCCGCGCCCGACGTGTCTTGCTGCCAGTCGTTCATCTGCCCGTCCATCACCCGGCGCGGGACCCAGAACCACGTGTCGCTCGAATACGGACCCGCCACGCCGTACTTGCCCCACGTCCGGATCCGCACGTGATACCGCTGGCCGCCCGCCAGCGGCGCCGTGTACGTTTCGTTCCGGCTGTTGCCGCGGCTCTGGCTGTCCGCAAGCTGCGCCCAGTCCGGATTTGGGCCTGTGTCGATCTCCATCAGCCACGAGCCCTGCGTGTCGTCGGCGACACTGCTGGTGAACCTCCACCGGATCTGGACCGTCGTCGTGTTTTCCAGATTGCCCATCGCCACAGGAATCACGATCTGCGCGGTGTCGGGCGGCAGATTGTCGACGGTGAACGTGGAACTCGTCTCCGTATACGTGTCGTAGCCGTCGAACACTTCGATGCGAAGCCGGATGCTGTAAACGCGGGTCTCCGGAAGGTCCGTGATCGTGTTCCACTGCAGGGTGTCGTACAAAAGACCGTCGGGGGTCGAGCGGATGGAGGAGAGCTGATTGTACCCGGAGTTCATCGTGATGGTTTGCCAGTTGCCGTTGCTGTAACTGTCGTACTTGAGAATGACCGTGCACGCGTCGTTCGCCGCATCCACCAGTTTGAACTTGACATTCGCGCTCGTGCCCGACAGGGTGTCGGTCGTGGTCGGATAGGTCAGCGTGTCCCGCGCCTTCGTGTTGTCGATGTATTCGGCCGTGGCCGCGTTATTGTCCGGCGACGTGTCGTAATTGCCGGCCTTGTCGCGCCATGTCACGCGCCAGTAGATCGAATCGTGCGCGATCTTGGACCACGTGTCGGTCGAGATGTCGATCCTCGCCAGGTGCGTCTCGCCCGATACGTTCGTCATGTTCGTCATGGTCGAGAACGTGCCGGCGGCGCCGATCTTCCACTGCAGTTTCGGCATGATGGCCGTGTCGATGCCGGAGAACGAGTCGTAAAAGGCGACGTAGACCAGCATCGCATTCGTCGCTGATGTGTCCCATACGTTCGTCTCGGAGGACGTGAACACGTACGCCATGCTGTCCCCGCGGTCGAACACGATGAACGCGCTGTCGGTCGCGCCGTACGGCTGGCGCAGACGGATGTGAACGGTGCCGGAGGTGTTGTTTCCGTTCGCCGAGACGGTGATCGCCGCCGTGCCGGCGCTGTTGGTCGTCGACGGATAGGAGAGGTACCAGGTCGAATCCTGATTCTGCGGGCCCAGACTGACCACCGCCGATAGACCGATCTCCTGGTTGGGCTGGGTGTCGCCGTTCGCGATTTTTAGAATCAGCGTCACGCGCGCCGTGTCCATCGTCGATCCGTTCGCTCGGCCGATGAAGGAATCCAGCCGGTCGACTTCCGTCGAATACAACGACTTCGCGTTGGGCCGGCCCGGAGATCCGCCGCCGCCGCCGCCGTCGGACGTGTTCAGGACGGAGTCGGACGCGTCCCAGGACGAGGAAATGCCGCCGCCGCGCGAGGGGTTGACGCGCTCCATCGACGTGTCTCCGGCGGGGTTTGAACTCCCGGCAAAAAAGCCCGTCGTGGTTTTGTAAATGCGATCGAGCGTTCCGCCCTGCGCGTTCACGAGCCAGAAACTTTCTCCGGCGTCCGCCAGCGTGGGGACATCGATGGGGCCGGTATTGACCGGGGAAAACCCGCTGTCCTGGGCCAGATCGGCGGCGCCGGCGATGAGCGCGTAGGAAAATGGGTTCAAATATCCGACCTTGCCCATCGTCGCCGTGTCGACGGATTGAATCCGGTTGGCGTCGTCCGTGGCCGCCTGCGTCCAGATGCCGAAATTGTTGAGCGATTGCGTTTCGTGCGTCGGATTGTACAGCTCGATGTACTCGCCGCCGCCGGCCCACATGATCTCGCTGATCACCAGCGACGGCAGACGCGCCGAGTCGGAGTAGGTGGTCGGACCGAGCGACGACACGTCCGTGTCGTCGATCTTGACCTGATTGAGGCCGACGGTCGCGGAAACTTTCAGATTAAATTGGAAATTGCCGGAACCGTTCGTGTAGCCGCCGATCCGCGTGACGCCGTTGCCGGTCGTGTCGTAGGCGCCGCCGAACGACGAGTACTCCGACAACTGCGAGTCGGCGCCGTCGGCCGGCAGCGTGGCCCAGACATGGGCGGCGTGCACCGCGTTGTTGTTCGAGTCCTTGACCTTGATGGTCACGGCGTATTCCGAACCGATAAAACTCTGCGGGTTGGAGGCCGGGTCGGTGTCCGCGAACGATCCGCCGGACAGCGAAACGATCGGGATCGTCACCTCGGCCGTGTCCCGCACGGGCGCGGTGACGGTGCTGTCCTCATCATAATAAAAACGGAAATAGGCCCGGCCGGTGGTCGTCCGGACTTTGGCGGCGCCCCCGGTGTTGGCCGTGACGCTTCCGTACGTGATCGTGATCTGGCCGGTGGTCGCCGTGAGAGACGTCACGTCGATGATGACGGAATCGCCGGATGTCGTGACCGTGCCCAGCGTGCCGTTCGACACGCTCGTGGTGACATAGCCGGGCGAAGACGACGTCGACGTCTGCGGCTGGGTCCAGTTGTTGGTCTGGTCGGTCGACCCGCCGGTGTCGATCTGCATCACAAGCCGGCCGCTCGTAAACGCCGTCTGGCCGTTCGTGAACGTGAATGTCCACACCCCGCGGCCGCCCGTCGCCGCCGGCGTCGAATCCGGAGAGACCGTCACATACGGCGACGCGTTCGGGTTGCGGTGTCCGGGCGAACCGTTCGCCCGGCCGCCGTCGGCTGCGCTGTCCCAGCCGTTCTCCCAGTTCGTCGAAGTGTTCCCGTAGCCCGGCGTCGGCGTGCGGTCCATCGACTTGCCGTCCCCTGTTGCAGAGCCTGCCGGCCAGCCGCTTGTGAAAACGGCCGAGTCCATCTCGGCGCCGACGTCGGTGAGCAACTCGATCGAGTCGCCGCCGTCCGTCAACGCGATGCCGCCGGTCTTCGGAGGGAAACGGACGTAGTGGCTGCTTGTGTCGTCGATCGCGCCGGAATCCATCACCAGAAAAAATCCGCCGGCCGGGATGCTGTCCGCGCTTTGAAAGGTGATCGAAAATCCGCTCGACCCGCCGCCCTTGTCGCGCAAAACCCAGTTCGTCAAACTGACGGCCAGGCTCGACGCGTTTCGAAGCTCGATGTATTCGCCGGAACCGGACCGGCCGCCCCACATGATTTCGTTGATGACCACGTCGCCCACGGTGAGGACGTCGACCGTGTAGGTTCCCGGCCGCGACTCGATGTAGCTGGGCGACAGCGACGTCGAGTCCATCGTGTTGCCCAGATCGTCCCGGCACACCCACCAAAAACCAATATCCGTGTCCACGGACGGGCTCCAAGTGGCGGCCGGGATCATCGCTTCGATCGTCGTCGTGCCCGACGGACTGGAACTGCTCTCCGACGCGACCACCCAGTTGATGTTCGTGCCCGTGTCGGCGTGCCAGTACAGCGTACAGCCGCCGGCGCTGCCGAATCCGACGCCGGTGTCAAACACATAGAAAAAGATCGTGTCCGACGACCCGCGAACCGTCGAGTCGTTCCGCACGGACGTGTCGCCGATTCGGGTGATCCGCGGGGGCGTCGCGTCGTAAAACAGATTGATCGTGTCGTTGGCGGTCTGAATGCCGTTGTTGAACAACCGGACGATCACTGATTCACCCGCGAGGTCCCGCAACGTCGCCGAACAGGACCACACGCCGGCGCTCGATAAAAACATGACGGTCGTCTCGGCCCCGTTCACCGTGACCTGCACCGTGTCGGTTGTCGTATCGCCTGAGCCGGCATAACCCGTCAACACCACCACCTGCGTCGTCGTCTCATGCGTCCCGCCCGTCGCGTCCACCGGCGTCTTGATGTCGATCGTGTCCGACACCCTGAACACGAGGCTGTCCGTCCACGTCGTTGTCTCGAAATCGTCCGCGTACCGGACACGCCAGTAATAACTGTCGCCCGACAGGAACCTGTAAACGAGGTCGGGGTCCCAGCCTTGAATCTTCGTGTCCAGAACCGTCCGGCCCGTGCCGGTCGTCACCTGAATTTGGGCCATCGAATCCTTGGCCACGTTGCTGTCGGCGTCGCTGATCTGCCACTGCAACGTGATCGAGTTGTTCGATTCTGTGAATACATACAGATTCCCCGGCGTGTCCTGCGTCGGCACGAAGGGCCGATAGTTGACCTGGCCGGTCTTGTTGAAACCGACGGTCACGAAACTGTCGAAGTCGGCGTCCGATAAATCCCGGCCCCAGGCGTTGTCGCCGTTCGTGCAATAGGGCGTCATCACGTCGGCGCCGTCGATGGCGCCGTTGTCTGCGGTGGCGTCGTTGTTGTTGGCCCAGTCCGCCGGAGTCGTGTTGCTGTACGCAGCCAGGGTCAAGTTCAGTCTGGCCGGGAGTGTGACGCTGAGATCCTTCCACTGGAGGGCCGCCTCGATCACGTTGTTGGAGACGCTGATCGCGACGGATTCGTACGCGGTCGCCGCGTGCCCGCCCGAATTCGTCGGAGCTTGCCACGAACCGAGGCCGGCCGCCTCGTCGGTGATCTCGATTTCCGGAGCGCTTCCGTTCGACCGGCCCGCCACGGACAGCCGGACGGACGACTCCGGATCGTGGTTGGCGCCCGCGACGGTCAGGCCGTCCTCGTCCGCGATCCAGTTCAGGTCGCCGTCCGAGGTCGCGGAATCCTTGTCGATTCCAAGGCCGACGTACGGGCCGCGGCTGTCGGTGATGTCCTGCATGACGACCAGGACATAGAAGAAATTGGTGTCGCCGAAGAAACGGACCTGGGTGATGTCGTAATTGAGGTCCGACCAGTCGTTCACCTCCGTTCGCTCGTCGCCCGCCACGCCCGTGTAGATGAACACCCCGCTTGAAATCACCGTGTCATGAGCGGTCGTCGACGGCGTGCCCGGCCAATCATTGCTGTCTCCATCGATGGTGATGCTCTGGGTCACCGTCCGGACGAACGTCGCCGTGGACGAATAGGCGCCGGAGTTGCCCAGATCGTCGATCGCGCGCACACGCCAGGAGTAGGTGGCCGGGGTCGACGCCGACACCGTGTCGTTCGTCCGCGTGCCGTCGATCGTGTCCGTCAGCGCCATCTCCGTGAAGGCCCCGTTCCTCGACACCTCCACCGCGTAACTGTCGATCCCCACGCTGTCCGACGACACGGCCGACCAGCCGACCACCACGGATGTCACGGTCGTCTCATGCGCTTCCGCCGGATACGAGGCCGCCGGCGTGCCGACCAGGGTGTCCGTCACGAATCCGCGCGTGTCCGAATACGGGCCGCGATTGCCCAGATCGTCGATCGCGCGCACGCGCCAGTAGTACGTGTCGTTGTACAGACCTGTCACCGTGTCGTTCGTCCGCGAGCCGTCGATCGTGTCCGTGAAGGCGATGTTTGTGAAGGCCGTATTCTTCGACGCCTCCACCGCGAAGCTGTCGATCCCAACGCTGTCGGACAGGCTCCAGCTCACCACCACGCTGATCGAGGTCGTCTCGTGCCCGTCCGACGGCTGCGACAACGTCGGGGCGCCCACGATCGTGTCCGTCACGAATCCGCGCGTGTCCGAATACGGGCCGCCGTTGCCCAGATCGTCGATCGCGCGCACTCGCCAGTAGTACGTGTCGTTGTAAAGACCCGTCGAGGTGTCGTTCGTCCGCGTGCCGTCGAGGGTGTCCGTGAAAACCATGTTCGTGAAGTCCGTGTTCTTCGACACCTCCAACGCGTAGCTGTCGATGTCCACGGTGTCCGACACCGCGCTCCAGCTCAACACCACGCTGATCGATGTCGTCTCGTGGCCGGTCGCCGGGGCCGAGAGGCTCACCTGACTCACGACCGCGTCATAGACGATGGTGATCGTGTCGGATCGGGCATAGACGCTGTCATCGAACGTGTAGATCGCGATGCTCTCCCCGCGCTTCGTGCCCGAAAGATCGATGCCGGACACGCTCCAGACGCCGCCGCTGGTGAGAACCGTCGATTCGGCCGCGGTGTTGCTGATGAAAATCCAAACGGAATCTCCGGACTGCAAGGAGCAGAAGCCGGTCAGCGTGATCCCCGTCGCGTTCGTTTCATACGTGCCGCCGGAAGAGACCACGCTGAACGTCACACTGTCCACGTTCGTGTTGCGGTGCCCGGGCGTGCCGGTGGTCCGGCCGCCCGTGCCCGGATAAAGAGTCGTGGTGCAGTCGTCCCAGTCCGAGGACGCGTTGCCGTAGCCGGGAGAAGGCTTGCGCTCCATCGAAGTGCCGTCGCCCGTCGCGGAACCGGCGGGCCAGCCGCCGTTGAACCATGCGGAGTCAATATCGAGACCGCCATCGGAGACCAGCGATATCGAGTCTCCAGTATTGGTCAAAGTGAGGGCCGAGTTGGTCCGTGGAAACCTGGTGGCATGACTGCTCGTGTCGTCAATCGCACCCGAATCCAATGCCAGGAAAAACCCGTAGGCCGGGATGCTGTCCGCAGATTGGAAGGCGAACATGCTTGTCGGGTCACTTGCGAGGTCCTTCAGGACCCAGTTCGTAAGTCGGATGGCCACGCCCGTCATATTCCGCAATTCAATGTATTCTCCCCCACTGCCGCCCCACATGATTTCGTTGATCACGATGTCCCGGACGCCGACGACCTCGACTGTGAATGTGCCGGGTCTCACATCCAGGTAACTGGGGGACAGCGAAGTCGAATCCATGAGGTTCCCGAGGTCGTCCCGGCAAATCCACCAGAATCCCACCTGCGTGTCGACCAGCGGATTGAATGTGCTGACCGGAATCATCGCCTCGATCGTCGTCGTGCCGGACGGGCTGGAACTGCTCTCCGTCGCGACGGACCAGTTCGTGTTCGCGCCGCTGTCGATGTGCCAGTACAACGTACAGCCGCCGTCGCCGCCGAATCCGACGCCGGTGTCGAAGATGTAGAAAAACACCGTGTCGCTCACACTGGCGCTCGAAGCGTCCCGCAGGGACGAGTCGGAGATTTTGGTGATCCGCGGTTTCGTCGCGTCATAGAACAGGTTGATCGTGTCGTTCGCCGTCTGCACGCCGTTGTTGAACAGCCGGATGATGACCGATTCGCCGGCACGGTCGGCCAGCGTCGCCGAACAGGACCACACGCCGGCGCTCGATAGAAACATCACGGTCGTCTCGGCGCCGTTCACCGTGACCTGCACTGTGTCGGACGTCGTGTCGCTCGAACCGGCGTATCCGGTCAGCGTCACCGTCGCGTTGGTCGTCTCTTGCGTCCCGCCCGTCGCGTCCACCGGGGTCTTGATGTCAATCGTGTCGCTGACGGAGAAATAGCCGCTGTCCGACCAGGGCGAGGTTTCGAAATCGTCCGAGTGCCGCACACGCCAGTAGAAGCTGTCGCCGGCCGGGAACCGGTAGACGAGATCGGCGTCGGGGCCGACGAGTTCGGTGTCCAGAATCAAGATGCCGCGGCGGTTGGTGACCTGCACGAAGACGGCCGAGTCCAGCGCGGTCCAACTGTCCGCGTCGTTGATCGACCATTGCAGGGTGATGAGATTGTCCGCTTCCGAGAAAGATGAACCGTTCGCGGGAGAGTACACGGACGGCTGGCCGGGAATATGGTTCACGCGGCCGGTCCTGTTGAATTCGATCGTGACCGACGTGTCATAATCGGCGTCGACGAGGTCCCAGTCCCAAGAAGCGGGACAGGCGGCGCAGGTGGTGCCGGCATACGGCCGGATGTTGTCCATCGCGTCGGCCGATCCCGTAACGTCATGCGTCGCGGCGCTGTTGCTGTTCCATGACGTGTTGTTGCTGTAGGAGGCCAGCGCGATCCGGATTTTCTTCGGAAGCGTTCCGCCGCCGCCGATGATGTCCGGCCACCGAAATCCCGCTTCGATCACGTTGTTCGCGTTGCTGATCGCCACCGAATCGTACGACCCGGCCGACGGAGAATGCCAGCTCGTCCAGTCCTGCGCGAACATCTCGATTTCGGGATAGGTGGCCGAGTCGTACGAAGTCCCCCGGCCGGCGACGTGCAGAGAAACGTTTGTCTCGCCGTACTGCGTGGTGCCCGCAAGGGTCGCGCCGTCGTCCGGGCCGATCCAGTCGAGCGAACCATCGCCCGAAAGCTGATCGAGGTCCACATTGAACGCAATGTGCGGCGCGCGGCGGTCGCTCAATACCGAGATCGCCACCATGAGGTAGAGATGGTTCGTGTCTCCGGAAAACCGCACCTGTGTGATGTCGTAGTTGGAATCCGTCCAGATGTCCGGGTCGGTCCGCATGTCGTAGGCGACGCCGGTGTAGATGAACTCGCCGTTCGAGATCGCCGTGTCATGCGCCGTCGATGAGGGCGTCCCGGTCCACTCCGACGTGTCGCCGTCCACGGCGAACCCGGTCGTGGCCGAAAGCTGTATCCCGAATTGCCGGGACTTCGTCCACGGCGACGTGTTGAAATCGTCGGCATGGCGGATGCGCCAGTAGTAGGTGTCCTCCATCCAGAACCGGAAGTCCAGATCGAGGTCGGCGCCATGGATCTTCGTGTCCAGCACGTCGTTCGAGTCCGAGTTGGTGCCGATCTGGATATGGACCATCGAGTCCTTGGAGACGTCGGCCGTCGCGTCGTTCAGGGTCCACGACATCGTCACGGTGGTGGCGGACGTGTAAATCGTGCCGTCCGCCGGAGAGCTCAAAGTCGGGGTGTCCGGCGGGTGATTGACTTTGCCGTTTTTGTTGAAGTTGACAACGAACGAGTAATCGTATTCATCGTCGATGATGTCGCGCGTCCATGAACTCGCCGAGCCGGAGTAATACGGCGTGACGACGTCAAGGATGTCGGCATCGGCTCTGTCCACCGTGCCGTCGTTGTCGCACGAGGTGCCGTCGTTTTCGGCGCTGGCCAGCACGAATTTGAGCCGTTTGGGCAGCGTCACGCTGAGATCTTCCCAGCGAAGCGCCGCCTCCACAACCTCGTTCGTCGTGCTGATCGATATCGAATCCGCGGCACGGGGCGTGGCGACTGGAGAATGCCACCAATTTCCGCCCCACGACCCGCTGGCCTCGAACATCTCGATTGTGTCTGAGCCGGACACCCTATGGAAACTCACATTGGTTTCGGAATATCTGTCGGAGGACGGGTAGCCGTTCGCCATGCCGTCGTCCGCCAGGGCCCAGTCCATGCCGTAGGAAACTTGATCCACGTCGACCGACAGACCCACAAACGGCAGTGTGTTGGAGGAGATGCCCTCCATGACGACGAGCATGAAAAGATGAAGCGTATCGCCTGACAGCCGCGCCTCCGTGATGTCGTAATTCTCGTCGGGGTCCGTGCCTTCCCCCCGCACATCATTCGGGTCGCCTGAATATATCCACTCGCCCAGCGATATGACCGTGTCGTGAACGGTGCTCGACCGCGTCCCCACCCAGTCCGAACTGTCGCCGTCGACCTTCACGCTCGGCGTCGGCGACGCCGACGCCGATGTCCGCACAAATGTCCTCGTCGTTGAATACGACCCGCCATTGCCCAGATCGTCGATCGCGCGGACACGCCAGGAGTAGGTGGCCTCCGTCGCCGCCGTCACCGTGTCGTTGTCGCGCGTGCCGTCGACGGTGTCCGTCAAGACCATCGCCGTGAACCCCGCATTGGTCGACGCCTCAACCGCGTAACTGTCGATCCCCACGCTGTCGGACGACACCTGCGTCCAGCCGACGACCACGGACGATGACGTCGTCTCATGCGCGTCCGCGGGATACGAGGCCGTCGGCGCGCCGATGAGGGTGTCCGTCACAAACGACCGCGTCTCCGACCAGTTCCCGCGTACGCCGAAATTGTCGATGAACCGCACGCGCCAATAGTACGTGTCGTTGTACAATCCCGTGATCGTGTCGCTGGTCTGCGTGATGTCGATGGTGTCGGCAAAGGCGATGCTCGAGAAGCCAACGCTCTTTGACACCTCGATTTCGTAACTGTCGAATCCCGAGCTGTCCGACATGGTCCACCTAACAAGAAAATCAATCACGTTCGTCTCATGGCCAATCGCGGGAAGATCAGCGGTCGGCGAGTCGAAAACGCGCAAAATGATGAAGCCTGTACAATAGGCGTCCGAAGCCACAATCCGAACCGTGTCGGCGATGCGAGCAAAGGGTGTAAACCGCAGCGTCATTGTACAAAGCCCGTTCCTGAATATCCCCGTTGTGTCCGCCGTGTCGCCCGAACTGTCCACCACCAGCGTGTCCTTCCCCCATCCGGTCAGATCCGCCCACGCGGAATCTCCGCTATAGGAGGCGACCACGTTCGTGTCCTGTATCCAGTAGGTGTCGCCATATACGACGGTGGCCGTACAGTAGAGGTTGAATGCCAATCCGACCCGCACCGCCTTGGTCGGCGTCGTGCATGAAAATACAACGCGGCGGTGGCGCGTCCCTGTGTTGAACGTATCCGTGACCAAAGCCGTATCAAAATCAAATCCGTTTCGTTGTCGGTCGATCATGCCCCCGGCAATCTTGCCCGGAAAACGATAGAGCGCCTTGCCGGCTGGCGGATTGCCGGGTGTAGTGTCTGTCACCGCCTGCGTTTCAGTAAACTTTCGAGTAGTGACGGCACCCCACCCCAGCCGATCTCTACTGTCCGTATAGTTTGTGTTCGAAGTGGCTTGGCCAAGCATTATCTGATTGTCCGCGGCCAAGGTGGCCGTGCTTGACACGCTGTCTGCTGTTCCTCGAAGAACGGCATTGGCGCCCACTGAAACCAGCCGGTAAAATCCAAAAGGGCCAATCGTGTCTGCAACAGTACTGTCAATTCTCGACGTAATGACGCTCATAGTCGCCATCGTTGCAGTTGCCCGTGTCATGCGATACGCCGTCAATCCTTTGGAGTCCGGCGTGGGATTGTACAGCGTCATGTACTCATCTGCCACAGCTCCGGCCCCAACAGAGACTTCAAAAATCACAATCGAATCCGACATCATCTTCCCGATCGCCGGCTGTGGCGCGAGGAGGGCGAGGGAGAGGATCGCGAATCCGGAAACCAGGAACCGGGACAGAATCGGGCGGGGGGTCAACATAAGCTCGTACCCGGTTGGTAAACAGAGGAAACATTTGACACGAATGGACACGAATATGGAACACGAACGCCCACGAATAAGAGATTTTCGAAGTTTAAACCATAAAAAAATTCGTGCTCATTCGTGCTCGGACATTCGTGTTCATTCGTGTGAAATTGTTTCATGCCCCCTTCCACCGACCCCTTACGTAAGCTCTCCGCGCTTTCTTGACTGCCGTCGACGCGGTGGGTAGGATGAGGGCGATGAAAGCTCAGGACATCGTCAAACGGATCACCAAGGAAATGCTGTATGATTTGATCGACAAACGGATGGACTCGTTGAAAGAAGGGTTGTCGGACTTCAAACAGGACGTGGGAGAACCGCGCCGGAGAATGGAACATCTGAAATTGCGATTCGACAACCTGCAGTCGGACATCAACCGCCGGTTCGAGGCCATGGACCGGAAATTCGCCGACCTCAACCGACGCATCGATCAGCTCTATACCGCCATCCTCAACGGCCGAAAATAACCCTTCGCCGAAAATCACACTAGAACCTGTCTCAAAATTAGCCGCAAGAGGCACAGGAGGCACAAAAATTCCGAGTTTCCCTTGAGCATCTTGTGACTCTTGTGCTTCTTGTGGCCAGTAATGATTTTTGAGATAGCTTCTAGAATCCGCCATCCCCAGCGCCGGCGCGAGCAGAGCGAGGGAGAGAATCGCGAATCCTGAAACGAGAAACCGGAACAGATTCGGGCGGCGGGACGGCGTTTGGGATTTTGGATTTTGGATTTTGGATTTTGGATTTAAAATCCGCAGTCCCCGATCCACAATCCGAAATATCCAAGTCAATGGCGCACGGCGGGTCATGGTTGGCCTCCGGGAACGGTTGACTTCGGACGGCGCCATCGGTAGACTTCAGACATGACGATTGTAACGGTGCCGAAGGTGCTGCGGAAGAAACTGGGCGAGGATGGAGCGGACGCGCTGGTCGATTTCTTCAATGCCGCCACGCCGGACACGGACGCGAACCTCCGGGTCATGCCGCACCTGCTTCTCGATAAACTCGGGGACGAGGCGGCCAAAGGTCTGGCGGAGTATTTCGCGCAGGTGAAGAAGGAGAACGGACGGGCATGACCGTCATGACGGTTCCGCGCGTGCTCAGGGAAAAAATGGGCGATGACGGCGTTGAGGGGCTGGTGGAGTTTGTTGCCCGCACCAACGGCGCCCTGCGATCTGAAATCGTTTCGTTGGTCGATGACAAATTCGCCCGCAGACTTTCCGAAGAGATCGGCAAACTCCGCGTCGAAATGCACGACGAACTCGGCAAACTCCGCGCCGAATTCTTCGGCGCCCTCCATTCGGAGATCGGCAAACTCCGCGCCGAAATGCACGACGAACTCGGCAAACTCCGCGCCGAGATCATTAAATGGATGTTCCTCTTCTGGCTCGGCCAGGCCGCCGTCGTGCTTGGCCTGTTCCTGAAATTTAGATAACCCTTCCCAGCCCCGCAACTGATCGCAGGCTCCTCAAAAATCACAGTCGAATCCGCCATCATCTTCCCCAGCGCCGGCGCCGGCGAAAGGAGCGCAAGGGAGAGAATCGAGAATCCGGAAACCAGGAACCGGGACAGGATCGGGCGGCGGGACGGCGGTTGGGATTTTGGATTTTGGATTTTGGATTTGGAACATTCTGATTTGTTTCGGATTTCGAGATTCGGATTTCGGATTTCAAAAGTTGCCAAACTCGATAATTCCATTTACTACGAATGGAACGCAAAAGTTCGCGAAAAATTTCATGGTGGAATTTGCCCCTTTCGCGTCCTTTCGCGTCCTTTCGTAGTTCAAGATTCTTTTTCTCGATCTGCCGGCAGGTCATGACTGCGGAGCCTTCTGCAAAACGGTCGTTGATGATCCAGCCACAAAAAGCACAAAATGCACATAATTTTGTGAGTTTTCTTGTGACTTTTGCGCCTTTTGTGGCCATAATACCCGATCCCGGGTTCGGGCACGTTCACGGGCACGGAAATCTTGACTGCCCTCGATGCGGTTGGTAGGATGAGGGCGATGAAAGCTCAGGACATCGTCAAACGGATCACCAATGAAATGCTGTATGACGTGATCGACAAACGGACGGAAACGTTGAAAGAAGGTTTGTCGGACCTCAGACAGGACGTGTCGGAACTCAGACATGAGGTTACTGAACTTCGGCGGCGCGTCGAGCATGTGGAAACCAGGTTTGACACCCTCCAGTCCGAAATCAACCGCCGGTTTGAAGCCTTGGACCAGAAAATGGACCAGCGGTTTTCCGCGATTGACCAGAAATTCGCCGCCATCGACCAGAAATTCGCCGATCTGAACGCCCGCATCGACCAGTTGTACACCGCCATCCTCAACGGCCGAAAATAACCCTTCGCCGAAAATCACACTAGAATCCGCCATCCTCTTCCCCATCGCCGGCGCCGGCGCGAGGAGAGCGAGGGAGGGGATCGCGAATCCGGAAACCAGGAACCGGGACAGATTCGGGCGGCGGGCCGGGGCTGGGAGTTGGGATTTTGGATTTTGGATTTTGGATTTTGGATTTAAAATCCGAAATACCCGGCTCATTTGACTTCCCTCTGCAGGCGCAGGTATACTGACAAGGATGAAAGCTGAAGGAGGTTTGCCATGCCGGTGGTGACGGTGCCTAAAGCGCTGCGCGAGAAATTGGGCGAGGACGGCGCCGACCGGCTGGTGGAATTCGTCAATGGCGTCGTCAATGGCGCGCTCAATGAGAACAAAAGGGACGTGATTGAACTCGCCGCCGAACGATTCGAACGCCGCCTCGCGGAAGAACTCGGCAAACTCCGCGTTGAAATGCATGACGAACTCGGCAAACTCCGCGCCGAAATCATTAAATGGATGTTCCTCTTCTGGCTCGGCCAGGCCGCCGTCGTGCTTGGCCTGTTCCTCAAATTTAGATAACCGTTCCCAGCCCCACAACGGACCGCGGGCGCCTCAAAAATCACAATCGAATCCGCGATCCTCTTCCCCAGAGCGGCGATGGTGCCGGGTATTGAGTTATGGACTTTCTGGGCCAGACCGCAAGTTGTTAAGTTACCCCAACCGCGTCGCAATAACTTGTATGTATATAAGACCGCCGTGAGGATACCTGGGGGGATTCGGCGGAGGGACATGGGATTAGCGGCTGACCGGCGGGATCGAGGGGATTTGAACTGCTTTTGGAAATATATATACGGGATAGACAACAAGTGTGAGCGCCCTTGATATCATGATCAGGATTTCTGGAAGTCGGTGATCGGGAATCGGTAACTGGTGACAACGGTCCGGCCCCGGGCATCCGGGACCGGATGGCCGGGATAGAACCCCGAAGAAGCCTTGAAACAGATGGGTCGAATTACCATAGGAATATACATATACATACAGCAGTGCAAAATCCGACCCAGAGACTCCGCCGCGAAGAGGTTATTTATAAGCTATTAATTTGTAGAAAGTTAACCACACAGCGGATGGGTCATTTATGGATGGGCCATTTTGCAAGAAGGAGAAGCGTGGCTTCCCATGATATGCAGAGAAACGATTATAGCTTATTGACTAACATGGAAGTTACGACGCGATCCGCGCGTAGTTTCAAAACGGGAAATCCGGGTTCATCATATTTTAGAGCTTTTAGTATATATATTTACTGGTAGTAGGCTTGACCGGATCGCCCAGATGCGGAATAATATTACAAGAAGTAGGAATAGGAAATAGGATATTGGTAGATAGAAGGGGAAACATCGCAACCCCATGACCACGAACGTCACGAACGATCACGAACGGACACGAAAGAACATTAATCCCATGTGAAAATGTTCGTGTTCGTTCGTGTTCCAAGTTCGTGTTCGTTCGTGGCAGATGTTTTCGTCGCGCTTTACCTGGGGCTGACAAAAGGAGCTGTGAGCATGAAAGTCACGCGGCGCGGGCAGGTGACGATTCCCAGGGAGATCCGGCGAAAGACGGGGATCGAGGAGAATTCCGAAGTCGAGTTTGCGATCGACGGCGGCAGGATCGTCATTACCAAGAAGATCGGCCCAAACCCCTTCGAGGGCTGGGCCGGCGCCCTCAAGCGGCCCCAGTCGAGCGACCGGCTGGTCAAAAAGATGCGCGGGCATCCTTCATGATCACCGCCGTCGACACCAACATCCTGCTCGACGTCCTTCTCCCCGATCCCCAATGGCGCGCCGCGTCCAGCGCCGCGCTCTATGCGGCGCTCCAACAGGGGCAACTGGTGGTGTGCGAAGTCGTTCTTGCGGAGCTTGCGGCGCAAATCGGAGAGGAGGCGACGACTCAGAAATTCATGTCCGACACCGGAATCTCGCTTGCATCCACACCCGGCCATGCGTGCCTCCTCGCGGGGCTCATGTGGAAACAGTACCGCGCCGGCGGCCGGTCCTCTGACATCCGTGTCAGGACCGGCACTGGGCCGTCCATGGCCGGCGGCGGATCGCGAACCCGCATCCTCCCCGATTTTCTGGTCGCGTCCCACGCCCAAACCTGCGCCGACCAATTCCTCACCCGCGACCTCGGATTCTATCGCGCCTATTTCAAGGATCTCTCCATCGTATCTCCCGCCCCCTGACCGTCACGGAAGGGTCCACCCGGTCCTTGACTTTTCGAATAAAATACACATAATATAATATGTTATATCCATACCACGTGAGGGAGAGGCGCGATGCAGGTATCGATTTATCTCGATGAGTCGCTGATTAGGCGGGTCGACCGGCGGGCCCGGCGGGAGAAACGGAGCCGGTCGGAGGTTGTGTCGGAACTCTTGTCCGAAGCGCTCCGGCAGGGGCCACGGTCGGACCGGGCGGGCCGGCTTAAGGCCCTGGCCGGGTCATGGATGGATGAGCGGTCGCCGGAAGAGATCGTCGAGGACGTGTATGCGAGACGAACCTCCGGTGAAGGGAGAGCGGAACTTGCATGATCGTCCTCGACACCGACACGGTCATCTACTTTCTCAACGGCGTCAAGCCCGTCGTCCAAAAGGCCGGCGAGGCCGGCCTCCAGCATCTGGCGGTTGCATCTCCCACGCTGGGTGAACTCTATTACGGCGCCTGCCGATCCCAGAAGAAGCAGGCCAACCTGACGCGGGTCGAGGAACTCGCGGAGAATATCATCCTCCTTCCGATCGACCGCGAAGTCTGCCGCCGGTTCGGAGAACTCAAAGCCGGCCTCGCCGGCCGGGTCAGCGCCTCCGGCGCCCCAAGTGCCGGCGTCTCTGACGCCGGCCGGGGACTTCCCGTCGGCGACGTCGACACTTTCATCGCAGCCACGGCCCTCGTCCACCACGCCACCCTGGTCACCCACAACACCAAACACTTCAACCTGTTTCCGGGTCTTCGGACCGAAGACTGGTACGTATAGCACGCGCTTTTTACTTGAAAACTATTCGGAAAAACGTATAATATAGAACATGGATATCCTGACCGGCCCGGACGCCGCCAAGGTCATTGGCGTTTCAGAGGAACTCGTCGCCAAATATTGCAGGCAAGGGAGAATTCAGGGCGCCGCGCTCAAAGGGCGGACATGGCTCATTCCTCGGGAGTCCGTTGCGCAATTCGTGGAAATCAGGAAACAGTACCGGCCCGGCCGGCCGCCGCTCGACCGGCGTCTTGCCGGCGCCATTCTCTGGAGAGAACGCCCCGGCCGCATGTCGGCCGCGGACCGCGCCAAAACCATTTCGACACGCCTGCCGGCGCTGTTGCCGGCGACCGTTTCCCGCGAGGCTTGCCGGAAATTCGTCAATGCCTCGAAAACCCGACTGCAAAAAATTGCCCGACAGGCCATGATGGACGAACTGTATGGCGTCGCACGGATACAACGTCCTTCCCCTCTGGAAATGGTATCGGAGAAACTCCAGTGCGTCGTTGATCGCATTGAACCCACCGATCTGTACGACCTATGCGTGCTCCACGAACAATTCCCAGACGAATTCGACAAGGCGCTCGCCCGGCTCATCGCCAGCATGGAGGCCAACGCCCTCCTGGTTTACATCAATCGCTGTCTCGAAACCGAAGAGGGACCGGCGGGGAAAGTCCGACTCACCCGCGCGCACCGGCGGTGGATGGAGACGGCCGTTCCGAAACTTGTCCGGGCCGTCACCAAGGCCGGGCGGGAGGAATTGGGGAAACATTTCGAGGGGTAGGACGTGATATAGAAAACTCCAGTCAATTTTAGCAAGATCAGGACTTGCGGTGACAGCCAAAGCGTAGTCAACCGCTCCAATCCATCCCGTTACTCACAGTATCCGCCCCCCGGGCCGTCAACCGATTTGGGTCACTATGACATAACAAATCCAGCTTTCCCTTGTATGTATATATTACAATAAGTATTCTTATCCTTCCGTCAATGTTGTGGTGAAGGCATTAGCGAGCTTATGTCTGAGTACCAAATAGATACCACTCGGCGCCATGTTTTCTTGAACGGTCTGTTCCGATACTTCCTCCGCGCGGGGATTGGGGCCGTCACGGGCGCTGTCGCATCACTGTTTCTTCCGTGTCCCTCCGCACTCGCCGTTCAACCCTACGACACGATTCTCAATCCAGTTGATGGGGAGACCTATTCCGCGGCAGTCACTGTACAGTTTCTGGCGATAGACGCAGACAGCGACTTTTGCACCGCGACGGTGGAGTTCAGCAAGGACAGCGGAAGCACCTGGCTGACGGCGACGTTGAGCGGAACATCGGTTATATCAAACCTTTATTGTCCCACCCTGGGGGACACGAAAACTGTTGTGTGGTTGTCGAAGACCGACCTGCCGGATACGATCACATCAAGAGTTCAACTGCGGATTGCGGTGGCCGACGCGTCGGGAACCGGGCCGGCGGACACGACGCAGAATATCGGGATCGACAACGAGAAACCCGCGCTCGTGACCGGAGTACAGGCCGTGGCCAATCTGAGCGGGGCGGAGACCGGCGTTTATGTGACTTGGAACACGTCGGCCGCGCCGGACTCGTCCGGCTACCACGTGTTCCGGTCGGCGACAACCGACAGCCGTTTGTCCTCGCGCATCAACGCAAGCCTCCTTGTGGACACGCGGGGTTGTCTCGACACAACTGCATCCCAGGGGGATAGTCAATTCTATTATGTGGTGGCGTCGGACACCCACGGGAATTTGAGCGACTCGTCGGCGTTGTGGTCGGCGCCGAATGTGGATGTGGTCAAGGCGGTGTCGGCCGATTCCAGCGCGCCGACCGGCCGGCCCCGGCCCGGCGACACGGTGGTCTACAGCATCACCGTGCGGAACAACGGCTATGCGCCCGCCAAGGGCGTTGTCGTCTACGATTATCTTCCGGCCAATACCGTCTTCGCGGATTCGTCCACGGCGGCGAGCGCGCAGAGCGGGTGGAGCATCGAGTATCGCGTCACGGGCGGCGGAGGCGAGGACGTCTGGCAGACGCCGATGGCCGACTCGGCCACGATGGTCCGATTCACGCGGAACAACCGCATGGATCCGAGTACGGCGACACCTTCGGACACCTTAACCTTGAAGATTATAGTCAAATAATGACGATCCGGCCTGCTTCCGCAGTGAGGTGGATGGCGGCGCTTCTCGTGTGGGCAGCGCTCGCCATCCCGGCCCGGGGCGCCGGCACGTCGAGCCAGACCACCATTACGAACGGGGTATTCACGCCGGGCGATACCGTTCCGCAGGCCGCGGGCCGGCTGTCCGTGGCCTACCAGATTTCAGCCAGCGTTCCGGATTCCATCTACTCCGGTTTCACCTCCGCGGGCGTGAGCGTCACGGTCGACACGGGCTACGACATGGCGCTGATCGGCACGCCGCCGGACTCGCGCGCGGCGATCGGCGACACGGTCAGTTACGGCTACTGGATCAAGAATACCGGCAACGCGACCCTCCGCATCTATTTCGACTCGGCGGGGCATCCGGCGAGCCAGGGCGATTCGGGCCCGGCGGCGGGAAGCGCGAACTGGAGCATCCCGGGCAGTTACAAGGTGTACACCGATTCGGACAACGACGGGAGCTGGGACAACGGCGACACGATCATCGGGCCCTACCAGGGCGCCGCCAACTACATCCAGCTTGCGCCGGATGCGTCGGACACCATGGTTCTCGTGGTGGCGATCCCGGGCGACGCGAACGACGGAGAGACGACGACGGCGTTTCTTTTGGTGACGAACCGCGCGCCGGTCGGGAACGGCTCGACGACCGGCGACGGCTGGCAGGACAGCGTGCCGTACACGGGCACGGAGCGGGACACGCAGTACGACACGACGGTGACGACGGTGGTCGGCCCGAACGTGTTTTTGGACAAGACGATGTCCGAGGAGACACCGGGCCGGTCCCGGCCGGGCGACACGCTGGTCATCAACATCACGTTCGACAACGACGGCGGCGACACGGCGCGCGGGGTCGAGATCATGGACGCGATCCCGAACAACACCCGGTACGTCCGCAACTCCGCGGACAGCGGGATCTATCTGGGCAATTCGAACCAGACGGCCACGTCGTACGGGGATTCGGACATCACGGTGACGTTCGACACGGACGCGCCGGGCGCGGAGATGGACTTCAAGGACACGGAGGGCCATCAGTCGGACACGGCGCCGACGACGGGCCCGAACCAGACCGTGCGCGCGATCCGGTGGTCGCTGGAGACGCCGCTGGGAGAGAACAACGGGGACGCGAAGGGGACCGTGAATTTCAACAACGGCGACTACGACAACGGGCGCGTGGCCTACCGCGTCGTCATTGAGTGATGGGTGACACGAGGACATGAGCATAGATGAAGGGAAGTTGGACGGGAACAAAGCCAAAGGAGGCACTGAGATGAACGGATTGAAGAAAGGTTTGGTTTTAACGATGGCACTGGCGCTGATCGGTCTCATGGCGGGGACCGCCATGGCAGCCGGGACGGCGAGTACGGACAGCATCACGAACGGCGTGTTTGTGACAGGCGACACGGAGCCGCAGGCGCGCGGCGAGGTGTCGGTCTCGTACATGAGGTCGTCCGGCAGCAGCGATTCGGCCTTCCGGGGACCCACGAGCGTGGCGCAGATTTCGGTGGACACGGGATACGACCTCGCGAATATCGGGACGCCCGCGGACACGCGGTGGGCCGCTGGAGATACGGCGAGCTACCCGTACTACGTGAAGAACGAAGGGAACGCGACGATGCGGATCTATTTCGACTCGGCGGGACATCCGTCGAGCCAGGGGGATTCGGGGCCGAGCGCCGGGAGCACAAACTGGAACATCACGGGCAGTTACAAGGTGTACACGGATTCGGACAACGACGGCGGCTGGGACAACGGCGACACGATTATCGGCGCCTACCAGGGCGCGAGCAACTTCATCCAGTTGGCGGCCGGGGCGTCTGACACGGTGGTTTTGGTGGTGCTGATTCCGACGGACGCCAACGACAACGAAACGACGGCGGCGTTCATTCTGGTCACGAACCGCGCGCCGGTCGGCAACGGCGGCACGTCGGGCGACGGGTGGCAGGACAGCGTTCCGGTGGGAGCGGTGTCGAATGAGCGGGACACGCAGTACGACACGACGGTGACGACGGTCTTGGCGCCGAACGTGTTTGTGGACAAGACGATGTCCGAGGAGACGTCGGGCCGGTCCCGGCCGGGCGACACGCTCATCATCAACATCACGTTCGACAACGACGGCGGCGACACGGCGCGCGGTTGCGAGCTGATGGACGCGATTCCGACCAACACGCGGTATGTGCGCAATTCGGCGGACAGCGGGATTTACCTGGGGAACTCGAACCAGACGGCGACGGCGTACGGGGATTCGGACATCACGGTGACGTTCGACACGGACGCGCCGGGGACCGAGCTGGACTTCAAGGACACGGAGGGTCACCAGTCGGACACGGCGCCGACGACGGGCGTGAACCAGCAGGTGCGCGCGATCCGGTGGTCGCTGGAGACGAACTTGGGCGAGAACAACGGCGACGCGAAGGGGATGGTCAATTTCGCGGACGGCGTCTACGACAACGGGCGCGTGGCGTACCGGGTGGTCATTCAGTAAGCGGAAGACGAAGCGCCGCGGCGGAACTGCGAGGAAGGAGCGTGTAGCGGGAACGAGTTTCTGATGGGCGGAAATCACCGCCCGAGCGGAAGACCTTCAGGCGCGCCCATCCATGAGGACGCAGGCGCGCGCCGAGGGAACCGAAGATAGGAGGCGACGAACGCTCTGGAGTAGAGCGAGCGCACTTATTATGGATGTTCGTGTACGGGACCATCCTCCACCCGTGGAGCACAGGGCGGAGGGCAAGTTCATCATGACGCGTGTAGTTTCGATGACGGATTGCGAGTCTCGCAACCCGGCGGGGAGAGACTGCGCCCGAAGACCGATCATGAAACGGACGATCGCACTCATTCTTGTTCTCATGAGTCTCGGCGCCGGTCTGCCCCATGCGGCCGCGATCCACGGCGAAACGCACACGCCGGCGAACACGCTTCTGACCAACGTGGCCTCATTCCAGTACACATGGCTCCTGAGATCCACCGGCCAGTTGTTTGGAGACAGCCGGACCGTCTATACGGACACCGCCTACGAGACGGTGGCGCTCTTGTCGGCGGTGGACGTGGCGACGAATCTTGAGACCGCCGATATCCAGCCGGCGGACAGCTACGTCTTCATCAAACATATACGGAATCTGGGCAACGGCTACGACACCTATCAGGTCCGGGGCGAGTCGACCGCCAA
Source organism: Candidatus Lindowbacteria bacterium RIFCSPLOWO2_12_FULL_62_27 (assembly GCA_001784175.1). GTDB lineage: Bacteria > Lindowbacteria > 2-12-FULL-62-27 > 2-12-FULL-62-27 > 2-12-FULL-62-27 > 2-12-FULL-62-27. The sequence continues at coordinate 41,847 of MFPR01000019.1, read as the reverse complement.
TTTTGTGAGGGGGATGTATCTGGACGCGGATGGCGACAGCGTCTATGACGCCTCCGATCCGCCCGTGAGCACCGTCGTTCTTCGAGAGCTTGCGGAAACCGTGGTCCTCGTGCTGGTGCAGGCGCCGGCGGCCGCCGCCGACGGGTCGGCCGACACGCTTCTGCTCAGCGCAACTTCAACGGCGGTGTCGTTGCCGTCGGCGGAGACCGTAACGCTGGCGCTGACGGTCGCTGATACGGGCCTGGGAATCGCCCTTGTCGCGCCGGCGAGCGGACATGAAACCAGCCAGGCCACGGTTCGGTTTGCGTGGTCTTCGCAGGAGGCTGAAACGTATACGTGGCAGTTGTCCAAGAACGCGTCGTTTACAAGTCTGGTGGACAGCATTGTGGACACGAAATCCACATCGATCCTCAGGGACGTTCCACACGAGGACACCTTCTACTGGCGGGTGATCGGGAGAGACACGAACACGTATGAAACGACGAGCGGACGCATTCTGATTCTGGACACGTCCGTGAGGCAGGTCAGCGCCCTCCTGCCCGCGGACGGCCATGAAACGAGCCAGTTCCGGCCGGTGGTTTCGTGGCTTGCGCCCGCCGACAGCGTCGGGATCGACAGTTTCGTTGTGGAGGTGTCGACGAGTTCGGCGTTCACCGGGCTGGTCTTTGCGGACACCGTCGGCGGCTCCCGAACGGCCGACACCGTCAGCGGTCTGTACAACGACACCTATTCCTGGCGGATCCGGGCGATCGACCGCCTAGGGAATACCGGTGCGCCGTCCGCGGTCCGCGTCCTCCGGATCGATACGAATGTGAGTTTCGGCGCCGTGCGGTTGATTCAACCGAACGGGCCGGCGGCGGCGAGCTACCGGGCGCGCGCCATGGACAGCATCGTGGTGGAGGTCAACGACACGGATCCCAACGCCAATGCCGGTGCCATCGAAACCACGGCCGTGACGATTACGAATGTCACCTTGGGAACCGAGATCGAAACGGTCGTGCTGAGCGAACAGTCGGCGAACTCGTCGACCTTTCAGGGCACGGTGGCCGTGTCGATCAGCGCCTCGAACATCGGCAATGACGGGAAGCTCTATGTCCGTCCCGGGGATTCCATCAAAGTCACTTACATCGACATTCCTCGATACATCGCAGTGACGGCGTCGGCGACCATGACGGGCGGCGGGCTTGCCGGAGATTCGGTTGCGGTATTCAGCGGCAACCATCCAGTCGTCGCTGCGGGCCAATTGGCGCCGTTTTCGATCGCCGTCTATGACGCCGCCGGCGATACGGTGTCCAATGAAACCGTCACGTTCGCGATTGATTATAATGGAAGCGGCGCCGCCGGCGGCGCATCCGTGACGGCCGGGACTACCACCATCACGCCGGCGGACGGCATCTTGGCCTGCACGCTGACACTGGGCGCGGGGAACGGGGTCTACATCGTGAAGGCGTCGGCATCCACCGGCGGCGGGAACGGCACGCTCGTGGCGTATACGGACCGGCGGGATGTGCCGGCAAACAAGTGGACGCTCATCGCGCCGTTCAAACATCCGGACACCCGTTTGGCCGGGCTCTCACAGTTGTCCTACAGCGGAACCGCGACATCCTACTGGTACGATCCCGCCATCGCCTCGGCGAACGGCACATTTGACAGATATAAATCGGTGGCCGGTCAGTCGGCGCCGAACAATTCCGCCAATGGGGAATTCGACTCCTATGCGGCCGGGCGTGGGTACTGGTTCAAGTCCACGGTTGCGACTGGCGTCGGGCTGGCGGATTCACCCATCCCGAACCCGGACACCTTCCTCCTGCCGCTCGCGACCGGGGCCAACATGATCGGCAATCCTTTCACGCATTTCATCGACTGGCTGGATGACGTCGCCGTGGATACGGATCCGTCCGGGACGGCGCCCGTGGTCCTGCTGCGCGGGTTGAATTCGGCGTCGGTCATCGACACGCGTTTGCAATGGCGGGACCAGAGCGCGGAGCAGTACATCAATCCGATGGGAAGCGGCGACACGGCGGCGCAGCTCAAACCGTGGGTTGGGATGTGGGTCAAAGTCAACCAGGCCTGCACGCTGGTGTTTTATCCCAACCCGCGCCTGCCTCAAACAGCAAACTCAAAACGCCAGGCGGCCTTGTATAAGAATATGGAGAGGGACATGACGAACTGGCGTCTGCGTCTCATGGCCTACGGATCGAAGAGCGAAATCCGGGACGAGTTCTCTTTCATCGGCGTAGCGCCTGCCGCGGCCGACGGCGAAGACGTGAACGATCTCTGGAAAGCGCCCGGGCTGTATGGAGACTTGCAGGTGTTCGTCGGAGACGCGTCGGGAATGCAGCAGGATCCGGCGGCGCCCGGCGGCGCGCCAACCGCTCATTATTACGGCGCGAGCATCGCGGCGCCTGTGAAGACCGCGACGTTCTGGCCCCTCAGCGTCCGCGGGCCGGCGGGCGCCGTCACGCTCAAGTGGGATGCGGGCGCGCTGCCGCCGGAATATCGCGCGTTTCTCGTGGGCGGACCGGACGGGGCGGTGGACATGACCCAAACCTCCTCGGCGGTCCTGCAGATCACGGACGACCGGTCGCCGGTGACGTTGATGGTGGCTGTCGGATATGCGGACTATCTATCGGCGCTTCTCGCGCCAAATTTCAGCAAGGATCGGACCTTCGTCTTTCCGAACCCGGGGCCGGACGCGGCGGGCAACATGATATTCAAATACAATCTACAATCCGCCGGAGAGGTGACGCTGAAAATCTATGACGTTGGAGGACGCCTGGTGAAGGAACTCAAAGAGGCGGGCGCGCCGGGAACCAACTCGACCTTGAAATGGGACACGACCGACCGGCACGGGCAGAGGGTGGGGTCCGGCGTTTATATCTACATTCTCGAAATCGGCGGGGCGAAATTCGTGGACAAGCTGGCGATTGTGAGGTAAGGGTCCGGGCGGATTCGGGGAAGGAGGTGAAGAAAAGGCGAACCCCCCTCAGTCCCCCCTTTTCAAGGGGGGACGAAACCCCGGATTTCCAAAGATTTTTCTGACCGCCTCGCCGGCCGGGGCCGTCCCGTCGGCGACGTGGACACCTTCATCGCGGCCACGGCCCTCGTCCACCGCGCCACCCTCGTCACCCACAACACCAAACACTTCCGCCTGTTTACGGGTCTTCGGACCGAAGACTGGTACGTTTAATAATCTCGATATGAAAAATGGGGGTCCATTGATAATGCGACAGCGCTGTTGTATAAATAGCCTATGAGAAGACGAAAAAACCCGCATGCCGTGGCGCTGGGAAGGCTGGGAGGCAGGGCCACCAAGGGGATCCGAAGCGCCGCCAAGCGGGCGGCGGCGGTCGAGGCCGCAAGAACCCGGTGGGCAATCGATATCCCAAGGGAGTTAAGGCCCATTTTCTGGAGGGAGGAGGGCCGGATGACCCTCATGGAAATCGCCCGCGTGCTGTATACGAGGGCCCCGCAACTCATACCCAAAGCGCTCAACCGACGAACCGCCCTGCGATTTGCGCGGTCCGCCCCCACCGCCCTCGAACGGAACGCGCGCCTTGGACTGGTTGAAGGTCTCTATGGCTGAACAACGCGTCATTCTTCGCGAGGATGTCCTGGCGCTTGCCCAATGGGTGATGGCCCATCCGCTGATCCGCGAGAATTTCGCGCTGGGCGGCGGCACATGGCTCACGCTGCGAAATCCGCGGCAGGCGAGGACCAGCACGGATATCGATGTGTTCAGCCCAAAGGAAGAAGTGTCGAGTTACAGGGCCATGCGAGAGCTTGTGCAGACCTGCGAGAAAGACAAGATCGGCCACCGGGTCGAGCGCCGGGGCGAGCATTTTTGCCAGATTTATGTGGAGTACCCGACCGCGGGAAAGCCGATCAAGGTCGACATCGGCAAGATATGGAGGCCTCTAAGCGTTCTGATCGATCCGGACCTGCAACTGCCGGTCCTGTCCCCCGAGGACATGGCCGTTGAAAAAATGCGCTGCATCGTGAACCGGATCGAACCGACGGACATCCACGATTTGTGCGTTCTCCACGAGTGTTATCCGGAGGCCTTTCGCGTTGCCTGTGAAGACCTGAAACGCACCCTGGAGACACATGAGCTGGTCGCCGCCATCAACCGGCGGCTGGAGGTGATCAACGTCGAGGGAACCAAGCTGGCGCTCACCGACCAGGAACTCCAGTGGATGACCGGCAAAATCCGGACGGTGGTCGCGGAGATTATCAGGACTTAGCAAATATTTTTCTGACCGCCTCGCAGGCGGCGCTGACTTCGTCTGAGAGTTTGACGGCGTCGATGTCCTGCAAGGCCAGCAGGCCCTCGTGCGACCGGAAGGTTTTTTCCAGTTTCTCGTCGTAGTCGTAGGCGCCGGACGCGGGATCGATGTCGGTGAGGGCGGCGGCGAGATGGACGACGAGGGTTGAGGAGCGCAGGTCTTTTTTGGGTTTGACGCGGCGCAGGTCGTGGTGATGATAGAAGGCGCTTTCGATGATTTCTTCCGGCATTTTCCAGTGGTGAAACAGCCAGGCGCCGATTTCGGCGTGGGTCCATCCCAGGATGTCCTTTTCGGCCCGGACCGGCGGCGCGCCGGACCGGACGGCGGCTTCGATGATCTTGGATTCGGATTTGAAATACAGGAGGATCACGAAATGGCCCGTATTGTGGATGAGGCCGCAGATGTACAGGTCGTCGGGGTTGTCGAGCCGCAGATGCCGGCCGATTTCCTTGGACCACTGGGCCGCGTGCAGGGCGTGGTCCCAGAAGGCCTCGTCGACGGCCTTGGACACGCCCCGGAATTTCTGCATGAGGGCCGAGGCCACGATCAGCCGGCGGAATTTTTCGATGCCCAGAATCACCAGCGCGTGCTTGACCGACGTCACGCGCGAGCGCAGTCCGAAGTAGGCGGAGTTGACGGTGCGAAGAAGGAGCGTCACCAGGCCCGGGTCGACCGAGGCCACGGCGCAGATCTGGTCGACGTTCGAATGCGGGTTGTCCAGAAGGTCGATCGCCCGGCGGGCGATGGTCGGCAGGGCCGCAATGCCCTCGATCCTTTGCAGAACCTCCCGCGCGCGCGGGTCGAGTGTCATTTTTTGCGCTTGCGGACCTTGTACTGTTTGGGGTTGATTCCGAGTTCTTTCAGTTTCTGCGACACGTGCCGGCGCGTGACTTTGGCCGAGTCGGCCACCGCCTGGATTTTGCCGTGGTGCGCTTTCAGAAGCTGCACGAAATAGGCGCGCTCGACCTGCTCGAGGGCGCCGGCCCGAAGTTCCGAAAGCGACGCGCCCGGCGGGATGCTCTCCATGTTGATGACCGGGCCGGCCGTTCCCTTCGGGCGGGTTTGGGCCGCCGTCCGGGTGACGGAATCGGGCAGGTCGGACAGCCGGACCACGGAGCCTTCGGAGACGATCACGAGGTTCTGCACGAGGTGGCTGAGCTCGCGGATGTTTCCGATCCATTCGTATTTTGTCAGCGCCGCCCGCGCGTCGTCGCTCAGGGTTACGTCCTTTTCGGCGAGGCGGTTGTAATAGTCGAGATAAAAATCGATCAGGATCGGGATGTCCTCCGGGCGCTCCCGGAGCGGCGGGATGAAAATCTGGACGCCCTTGAGTCGCTGGTACAGATCCTCCCGGAACGCGCCGGCGGCGATCCGGTCCGGAATATCCTGGTTGGTAGCTGCGAGGATCCGCACGTCGGCCTTGCGGGGCCGCGTCTCGCCGAGCTTGAAATACTCGCCCGAGTCGAGGACCCGCAGGAGCTTGGCCTGGATCGCCGGCGAAGCGTCGACGATCTCGTCCAGAAAGAGCGTGCCGCCGGCTGCGGCCTCGAATATGCCGAGCTTCGTGCCCACCGCGCCGGTGAAGGCGCCCCTGGCGTGCCCGAACAGCTCGCTTTCGAGAAGCGATTCCGAAAGCGAACTGCAGTTGATCGCGATGAAGGTCCGGTCCTTGCGGGGATTGTAGGTGTTGTGATGGATGGCCGACGCGATGAGTTCCTTGCCGGTGCCGGTTTCGCCGAGGATCAGGACCGGCACGTTTTCCTTGGCGACTTTGTCGATCGTGTTCAGAATATTTTTCATCACGGGGCTGGCGTAGGTGATCCCGGCGGTGCTCTTGCGCCACTTGGATTTTCCCCCGACCGCGTCCGGCGCGCCGGCCTTTCCCTCGAACGCGCGGTAGACGCGGAAGAGCATGTTGTCGAGGTTGAAGGGTTTTTGGACGAAGTCAAACACGCCAAGCTCGAGGCACTCGACGGCCATGGCGCGGTGCCCGAAGGCGGTCATCATGATGGTCCGCGGAAGTTTCTTCTCGAAACTCAGCCGCTTCAAGAGATCGACGCCGCTCATGCCCGGCATCTTGTGGTCCAGAATCATCAGGTCCACCGGGTCCTTCGACAGCGCCCGCTGGAGGGCGGCTTCGGCGGAGAGAACGTGATCGACCTGGTACCCCTCCTGTTCGAGCGCCTTCTTCAGAAACCAGCCGAACTCTTCCTCATCGTCCACGACGAGGATCTGCTTCGCGGACATCGCGCTCAGGGCGTTCCGGCGTGCTTCGGCGCGTGCAGCGGCAGCCACACGGTGACGGTCGTGCCCCGGCCGGCCTCGCTCTGGATGTCGATCTGGCCGCCGTGCTTTTCGACGATCCCGTAACAGACGGGCAGGCCCATGCCGGTGCCCTTGGGTTTGGTGGAGAAAAACGGCTGAAAGACGCGGGCGAGATGTTCGGGCGGAATGCCGCATCCGGAGTCGGCGATGCGGACCTGCGCCATGTTCGTCTCCTCGACGGCTAGCGTTTCGACGCGGAGTTCCCCGCCGTCGGTCATGCTTTCGATGGCGTTGAAGAGGAGGTTGGTGAAGAGCTGTGTCATCATGGTTTCGTCGGCGCGGATGGTCATGGGCCGTCGCCGGGGATACTGCTGGATGAGGTGGATTTTGTGTTCGTTCATGCGGGGGAAGACCATGTCGAGGATGCCGGAGAGGAACTCGTGAAGCTGAATGGGCTTGGGCCGCACTTCGGTTTCGCGGGCGAAATCCATGAGGCCGCGGACCAGCGAGGTCGCGCGGTCGACCATTTTTTCGATGACCTGGACGCTGTGCTTCACGTCGCCATCGGCGGCCTGTTGGGCTTTGAGTTTCATGGACAGAAGCTGAATATGGCCGAGGATGATGCCGAGCGGGTTTTTGATTTCGTGGGCCAGGCCGGCGGCGAGGTTGGTGGTCGCCTCCAGCTTTTCGCTCCGGACCAGATGCTCCATGAGGCGCTTGGATTCGGTGACGTCTTCCAGCAGGATGAGGAGCCTCACGTCGCGGGTCAGCCGAAGGACGACGGCCGACATCGAGACGATTTTCGCCGCGGGTTCGGCGCCGGAGGCGCGGTCGGCCCGGAGGAACGGGAACTCGAAACTTGCCATGGCCCCGCCCTGGGACTTGAGCTGTTCGAGGCGCTCGAGAATCCGCGCACGCGTTTCGTCGCTGATCTCGCCCACGCATTCGACGAAGGGCCGGAGGTACACCTCCTCGGCGCCGAGGCCGAAGAGTTCCTGATAGCGGCGGTTCACGGACAGGATGTCGAACTCGGTATTGAGGACAAGGAGGGCGGTCGGGATGGCCGACACGATCTCCTCGTTGTAGGCCTTCTGGTCCGCCAGCTCCTGGGCGTGTTTCCGAAGCTCGGTGGCTTTCTGGCGCGCGTCGAGGATGGCCTCGGTCGAGGACTGCATGAGTTTCTGGGTCTCGCGCATGTCGCGGCCGACAAAGACGCTGCCGAGGACGTCGCCGCGGCGGTTTTTCATGACGGACCCGGAGAAGAACATGGGGATGTCGACGCCGGATTTGGTCCGCAGGGTCATGCCGACGTCCCGGGCGACCATGCCGGTGTCCAGTTTTTTCATCCAGTATTCCATGAACGGCATTTTTTTCTGCTCGACAAACAGGATCCCCACCGGCCGGCCGACGAGTTCGCGTTCAACATAGCCGGACAGCCTGCACGTCACTTCGTTGACGCGCCGGACCACCCCGCGCGCGTCCGTCACGATCAGGGTGTCAACCATGCTGCGAATGACGTTGTCGGCGAAATCGCCGGGCGGATAGGTCAGGTCCGGCGCGGGGGACGGCCGGCGCCGGAGGCGCTGACCCGGCCGCGTCCGGGCCCGCGTTTTCGTTTTCCGGAGCAAGATTACGAGAATTCTTTCAGGGCCGCCTGGAGGCTGGGTCGGAACTTGAAGAGCTTTTCAAGCCCGAGCATGGAGAAGATGCGCTGGATTTCGGGGCGGACATGGATGAACACGAAATCGCCGTCCTTTTCGGAAACGACGCCGAAGAGCCGGATGAAGACGCCGATGCCGCTGGAAGCGATGTACTTCATCTCGGTGCAGTCAAAGACGAACCGGATGCGGCCCTTGTCGATCATCGACACGAGCTGCTTGTCCATTTCGGGCGCGGTCGCCTCGTCCAAAAATCCGTGGATCTTGACCAGCGTCGCCCGGTCCTGGTCGCCGACCTTGTCGACCTCGGTGTAAAAATCCTTCTTTTTCAACGCACGTCCACCCCGCGGTTGATGAGATCCAGATAGCGGTCTTCCGTCATGCCCGGCACAAATAGCATATCGCGGGGTCCGAGGAAAGGCCCGACGTTCTCGCGATACCAGAGGATGTTCTCGGCCAGCCGGCGGTCGACGCCGGGGAGGGATTCGAGCTCCTTGAGCGTGGCGGTGTTGAGGTTCAAGCCGGCGAGGGAGGGCGTCGGGGGCGGCGGGTTCCACGTGACGCGGGGTTCCATCCACTGGCGCTCTTCGAGGGCGCGGAGCCTCTGGCGGAGCCGTTCGAGCTCGGCCTCCTGGCGGAGAATCTGTTCCTTGTATTGTTTTTTGATCTCGCTCTCCTTCTGGTCCGTCCGGGCGCCGAGGCCGTCGATGCCTTTCTCCGTTTCACGCACCTTGTCCCGGATCGTCTCGGCTTGACGCTCCATGCCGCGGATGGACAGTTCGGTGACGCGAATCAGCTCGTGGACGCGGCTCAGGTCCTCGCGCGACGCGGAGATTTCGGGCGCGGGAGGAGGGGGCGGCGGGGGCGGTGGTGGCGGAGGCGCCGACGACTGAGCCGGCGCCGGCGGACGCACGAGGGCCGTTTCCGGTTTGGCGGCGGTAGAGACCGGCCACTGAAGTTTCGGGGCCGGCAGCCTGGCCAAGTCCGGCGCCTTGCGGGCCTCGTGCGTCTCGCGCGCCTGCGCCGGCGTATCGCGCCGGGCCACGGCCGTGTCCGGGGATGGAGGCGGCAGGCGAAGACGCGGGATCGTATCGACGACGGCGACCAAGGGGCGAGTTTCGGCCAGGATCCGGTCGCGGGATTCGGCCCGGAAACCGGCGCGGGCCTCGTTTACGTCGATCTTGGGGGGAGATGTATCCTTTTTCTCTACGGGCGCCTGTTTCGCAGGAGCAGGCGGCGGTGATTTCTCAAAAATAATAGGTGGGGGGGATGTATCTTTTGGGATGGCGGGACCCGGGTCATCGCCTCCGGAGGGCGGCTCAAGATGCGCCCGGGCCTCCGCGTGGTCCGGGTCGAGCTTCAGGGCTTCGCCGAACATGGCCCGCGCGCGTTCTGTCAGGCCCATGCGCTCAAGGGTCATGCCGAGCCGCACCCGGCAGTTGGGGTCGTCCGGCATGAGCCGCGCGGCGGACTTGAAATAGTAGTTGGCCTCGGCGAGCCGGCTTTCCTTGAAGCGGATCAGGCCGAGGGCATAATAGGCGGCGCCGTCTTCGGGATTGGCCTTGATCTCCGCCAGAAAACCTTTCTCGATCTCAGACGCCGGCGCGGCCCACGCGGTTACGGGACAGAGCAACGCCACGATCAGACACAGGACACTCATCGGCCACAGCATACCATATATTTATTTTTGCAGCCTCGTCATGTCGAACAGGTGCGTGGCCTGTGCGCCCAGGAATCCCTCGAACCGCCGCCGGAGGCCGCTCAGCGGGTCCACCCAATAGCCGCGCTCGGCGATTTCGAAATAGGCGCAGGTCCAGTCGAGTTTTTCCGGCCCGCGTTTTCCGCGCACCCGAAAGGGCAGGACGACCGATTCCGTCGAGGTCTGCCGCAGGACGCTGCCCGGCGCGCCCTCGATTTCCTTTTTCATCGGCACGCCGGCTTTTTTCATGGCGGCAACTGTCTTGTCGATGTCATCGAGGCTCGCGACACCGTGGGAATTGACCGAGGCGGTAAAGTGGTTGACCTCATAGCCGTTCAGAAGCACCCACGCGCCGAACTGCGTTTCCCGGTCGATCGCCGCCACCCACTCGCGCCGCGGGATCTTCCATGGCAGCGCGGTGAAGAACCGGATGAGCGACTTGAGCAGAGCCCGCCGCCGGGCGGGCCGGATTTGGTTTGCGTTCCGGAGGTCCGTGAGATCGTTATCGGAGAATTGCGGCCCGTGGGATTTGATCGCCTGCCGGATGATTTTCCGCGCGGCGTCCGGGAGTTCCCACGTTTTGAGTTCGGTGACGAACAGTTTCGGAAAGAGGGTGTTGGCGTGTTCAAGGTGAATGGAACTCATGTGCTTGTCCGGGAATTCATGGCAGGCGGCCGGCGACCAGCCCAGAGACATGAAAATTCTGGAAAGGGTGAAAATGCCGGTCATCGGTTTCTGGAGGGCGAGGGTCCGAAAGGCGATGTGGTCGTTCACGAACGTCGCGCCGTGCCGACGGATGACCTGCTCGTAGGCGCGCACATGCGCCACGCGCCGCCGGTAGCGGACCCAGAGGGCGTCGAACAGGTTCAACGCCAGTTTTTCCTTTTCATCACGAACCGGAATAGGCCGATGGGGTGCCTGAAGCACCGCGCTCGTTGTTTTCATTTTCACAAGTGAACGTCATTTTATAAGATTTCAAGAATAATTCAACCGTTCAGGGGTTGACGGAGGGGCGGGGTTTGATTTTTGCTGGGTGGGATGGACACGGGACGGCTGGAGGTCATCAATCCGTACATTGACGCGTATCTCACGCAGCTTGCGGCGGCCAAAGAGGACGAGGTTCTCCTCGAGATGGAGGCCGTCGGGATCGAGCGAAATTTTCCGATTGTCGGTCCGCAGGTGGGCCGGCTCCTCCAGGTGCTGACCCTTCTTAGGCGCGCGCGCGTCGTGTTCGAACTGGGGTCCGGCTACGGCTATTCGACCCTGTGGTTCGCGCGGGCGGTCGGTCCGGGCGGCGAGGTGCATCACACGGACCGGAGCGGGGAGAACCGGGAGAAGGCCCGGGCTTACCTTTCGCGCGCGAAGATACTGGATCGCGTGCGGTTCCACGAAGGCGACGCGATCGAATCATTCGAAAAGAGCGGCGCTTCGCCCGACATTCTGTTCATGGACATCGACAAGGAGCAGTACCCGCGCGCGTATCAGTCGTTCAAGGACCGCCTGCGGGCTGGAGCGCTCGTGATCGTGGACAATCTTCTGTGGGACGGGCGCGTGATCGACATGCAGAACACCGAGGCGAGTACGCTTGGGGTGAAGCGCTACACGGACCTGATCCTGGCCGACCGGCGATACGTCACGTCGGTCGTTCCGGTGCGGGACGGGGTCGGGATCAGCCTGAAGATTGCGGAATGACGCCGTTTTTGGGCGCGCATGTGTCGGTGGCTGGAGGGGTGAGCGTGGGGCTGGAGCGGGCGGAGCGGATCCGGTGCGAGGCGGCGCAGATATTTGCGAAGAACAACAAATGCTGGCGGGAGGCGCCGCTGGAGGCGGCGGAGGTCAGGCGATTCCGGGATCGCGCGCGGGCCTTTGGGCGGCGCAATCTCGTGTCGCACGCCGGATACCTGATCAACCTCTGCGGGTCGGACAGGGACATTCATCGCCGATCGATGGCGTCGATGCAGGACGAGCTGGTCCGCGCGGAGACGCTGGGGCTGGCGTGGGTTGTTCTGCATCCGGGGAGTCACGGCGGCCGGGGCGAGGCGTGGGGCCTTGGGCGGGTGGCGGAATCTCTGACGAGACTGCTCAAGAAAACAGCGGGATTTCGGGCCGGCATTTTGCTTGAGACGACCGCCGGCCAGGGGAATTCGCTCGGCTGGAAATTCGAGCATCTCCGATCCTTGCGCCGGGCCGTGCGCTCCAAGCTCGGTGCGGCGGGGGCGCGGCGGCTGGGCGTGTGCGTTGATACGTGCCATATTTTTGCGGCCGGATATGAGATCCGGTCGCGGCGGGGATACGAGGCGACGATGAGCGAACTCGACCGGGCCGTCGGCCTGCGGGCCGTCCGGGCCTTTCACCTGAACGATTCATTGCGAGGCCTGGGAAGCCGGGTAGACCGGCATGAGCACATCGGCCGGGGAGAAATCGGCCTCGACGCGTTCCGGTTTCTTCTGAATGACCGCCGGTTCGGCGGCCTTCCCATGGTGCTGGAAACGCCGAAGGGGCCGGACATGAAGGAGGACGTGATGAATTTGCGAACGCTGAGGGGGCTCCTTGAGTAAGAAATACTACACGCTCGATGAGGCCAACGCCGTATTGCCGGAGGTCCGGGGGATCGTGGCGAGGATCCGGAAGGCGGAGGACGCGCGGCAGGAGAAGCAGAAGGCGCTGTCGGAGATCATGCTCGCCATCGCGCTCAACGGCGGCGACATTTCGGCCACGTACATCGACCAGCTCGCCAAGTCGCTGGGCCGGTCGGAGCGGGAGATCCAGAGGATGATCCTCGGGCTCAAGACGAAATACTCATGCGAGGTCAAGGGCCTGGCGCCGATCCTTGTCGATTTTTATTCGCAGCGGGACGGCCGGGAAGTGTATTTGTGCTGGAAGGAGGGCGAAAGCGAAATCGGACACTGGCACGATCTGGACGCCGGGTTTGCGGGGCGGCAGGCGGTCTAAAATCAGGATCCGATTATTTTCAGGTACACCACGTCCTCCCTGCCGTCCAGCGTGTCCAACCCCATCACTTTCGCGCGGACCTTTTCGCCGACTTTCCGCGCGCCGAGCACGTATGCTTTCGTCTTATCGATCAGCCCGTAATAATCGCCGGCCGGCGTGCGGCCGATGATTTCGAGCGAGTAAATCTGCCCTTCCTCCGCCTCCTCGCCCTGCGCGGCCACGCGGGCGCTGCCCAGCCGCTCGAGGATGTCGCCGAGTCCGGCGCCGCTGGGGGATTTGCGGATCCGCAGCTTGACCTTCTCGCCGATGTCGGCGCCGTCGACGTAGACTTCGACGTTTTCGACCATGGCCAGCCCCCGGGTTCCGCGCATGTCGTGGATGTAGGTCACGAAATCCTTGCCGACAATTTTCTTGATCCGCTCCGTGCGGTCCTGCCATTTTTTGCGGGAGGCGCGGTCCTCGCCGATAGATTCGCCGGCGATCCGGGCCTGCTCCATGGACACGAATTCCTCGATCATGTCGTGCGAGGGATCGGTGACACAGCCGGTGATGACCAGCAGGACGGCGACAGCGGTGAGGAGTTTTCTGCTAGCCATGGTACACCGTCACGCGGTTGCGGCCGCCGGATTTGGATTGATAGAGGGCCTGGTCGGCGCGGTCGATCCAGTCCTGCACGGTGAGGCCCGGCTGGAAGGGGCAGACGCCGACGCTGGTCGTGATCCGGTGCTCGCGCTTGTCGCTCTTGAAAACCTGGCCCTCGATCGCGGCCCGGACGCGTTCGGCCGACCGCTGGGCGCCCTCCGGGGTGACGTTGCGGACGAGCGCGATGAATTCCTCGCCGCCGTAACGGCCGACCATGTCGTAGGCGCGGCCGGTGCCGGTGACGTCATGGGTGCGGAGGGTTTTCCAGATCGTGCGGGCGACGTGGATCAGGATGAAATCGCCTTCGGGATGGCCGAAAGAGTCATTGACATTTTTGAAGTGGTCGATGTCCGTCATGAGGAGCGCCAGTCGGCCGCCGTCGGCCGGCGGAGTAAGAAGGCGTTCAAGCTCGAAAAGGAAATGGCGGCGAAGATAAAGACCGGTGAGGCCGTCGGTGATGGAGAGCTGATAGAGCCGCGCGTTTTGCAGGGCCACCGACGCGTGGCCGGAGAGGGTCCGGAAAAAGTTGATGTCCTCGTCCTCCTTCTTGAGCTTCTCGCCGCCCAGGAGGAGAACCGAGCGAACCTCGCCGTCATAGATGAAGGGCAGGACCATGAGCGGCGCGGAAGGCGGCGGAGGGGGGATCGGCACGAGCGGGCGATCCACCGTGGTTCCGGGGAGCGGCGCGGCCAGCGCGGGTCCGTCCGGCAGGAATAATCGCGCGAGGTCCGGCGCGGCCGCGATGGTCGTCAGGACCTCGCGGCTGTGTCCGCAGGCCTCCGCGAGGACAGGCGTGGCGGTCTGCATCTGAAGCTCCGAATTGGCGACGCCGATGCCCGCGGCCACCGTGAGGACGGAGGAATGGTCGGCGCGGGCGAGGAGGGCGCAGAAATCGGCATGGGCGATTTTGTGGAATGTCTGAGCGATGACGCGCTGAAGGTCGTTCTGGGTCAGGGTGGCGCTGATTTCGGTGCTGAGCATCTGGATGGCGCGGAGGTCCTCGATCCGTTTTTGCAGGTGGTCGGCCATCGTATTGAATGAAGCCGAGAGGTCGGCGATCTCGTCGCGGGTGGTGACAGTCGCGCGCTGGGTGAGATCGCCGGCCGACAGGGACTCGGCGGTCTTGCGGAGACGCTGGATCGGCACGAGGATCACGTCGGAAAACCGGAAGGCGGCGTAGAGTCCGGCGATGGCGGCCACCCACGCGATCACGACGCTGCTCCAGATCGTCCTCAGGATCCCGTCCCGGACCACCGACGGGTTGACGCCCATTTCGACCCGGGCCCACGGGTTCTGCTCCTTGTCGAGGAGCGTCCGGTAGACTTCGATGTATCCGCTGTGCTCGTTGTATCGCGCGCCGACGTGCTCGATGTGCTGAACGGCCGCGGCGTCCTGCCGGAGGGAGGCCGCCTTCGACCGCGGCGCGCCCGGATAGACGTGCGCGCCGGCGCGGGTGTAGAGGATGAAGTAGGTGATCGAGGGATCCGTCTGGATGGCCGCGTCGAAAACCTTTTCGATCTGGTACACGAGTTCCTGCGGCAGCCGGGTCTTCGCGGTGAGGCTCTTGGTGGTCATGCCGCGCAGCCGGCCGGTCCGGGTCCAGAGCCGCGCCTGGAACCGGTCATCGACCGTCTGGAGGTTGTTGAAGGACCGGCGGAGGAGCTGCTCGTACATGCTGGTGCGGTATTCGGCCAGCGCAAAAAAGACGATGACCGCCTCGACCACGATCACCACCAGGGTGACGAGGACGTGAATTTTGTAGGCCAGTTTGAAGGACCCGCCCGGCCGGACAATCCGCAATGACCGGAGAATATTCTGCTCGATCCGACTCACCCCCTGCGAGGGTATGCTTACAGATCAAGGCTCAATATTCAATGTTCAATTTTCAATTCTCAAGTTTTCCACCTTGAAAATTGAGCATTGAACATTGAATATTGAGCCTTATGAAACGACACAAGCGCGCGGAGAAAGAGGAGGCCGGCCCGGCGCAGTTGTCCCGGCTGAGCCGGCCGTGGCTGGCCGGGCTGATCACGCTGGCGATTCTGGCGCCGTTTTTGAACAAGGCGTTTCACCTGGACGACACGGCGTTTCTGCGGGATGCCCGGCAGATTCTGGAAGCGCCCCTGCGGCCGTATGATTATGAATGGAACTGGTACCGGTCGCCGCAGTCGCGGTGGGTCACGAGCAACAATCCGCCTTTGAACGCGTATGTCCTGGCGGCGGTGTCGGCGGCCGCGGGCGGGCGCGAGTTTGTTTTCCACGCGGTGTATGCGGTCATGGCCGCCGGATGCGCCGCGCTGATGTACTTGATCGCGCAGTCATTCTGCCGGAACGCGTTTTTGGCGGCGGCCCTGACGGTGGCCAGCCCGGCGTTTCTGGTGAGCGCGGGGAACGTGATGGCGGAGATCCCGATGCTGGGGCTGTGGCTGCTGTCCGTTTATTTATGTCTTCACCCGGACGGCGCCCGGCTCTGGGGCGCCGGCGCCGCCGCGAGTGCGGCGGTGATGACCAAGTATTTTGCCGCTGCGCTTGTGCCGCTCCTCGCCGTCTATTTTCTTTACAAACACCGCCGCTGGACGGTCCATCTCGCGGGACTTCTCATGCCGGTGGCCATGCTGGTCCTGTGGAGCTGGTACTCGAAAGCGCACGGCGGCGTGATTCATCCACTGAGCGCCGCCTCCTACGCCGTCGAGACAACGAGGGACCTGCGGCAACAGACCGCGAACACGATGGCGTTTCTGGGGGGGACGCTCGCGTGGCCGCTGTTCCTGTTTCCGCTCGCGATTCGCCTGCGGCCGGCGGGTCTTGCGGCGGGGGCGGTGTTGGTCGGCGCCGTCCTGTGGCTGGGCCTGGGCCGGGTACCGGAGGACATCCGGGGTCTTTGGATTGTCATGGCCGCCGGCGGAGTCGTGACGGCGCTGTTCGCCGCCGCTTCGTGGCGGGCCCGGCCCGACGCCGATTCGGCGCTGCTGGTCTTGTGGCTCGGCGGGACGATCGCGTTTGCGATGTTCTTCAACTGGACGGTGGCCGCGCGGGTGATCCTTCCGGCGGCCTTCCCGTCCGCGCTGCTCCTCGTGCGCTGGCTGGAGTCGATGGAGGGCGGCGGCGCCGCGTACTGGACGTCGTGGCTGAAGGTCGCCGTGGCGCTGACGCTGGGCCTGTCGTTCCTCCTGGCGCTCGTGGACCTTCGGCATGCCAACGCGAGCCGGACGTTCGTTGAGACCACCGTGCGGGACCTGAAACGGGATCACCCGCGGATATGGTTTTCAGGCCACTGGGGCTTTCAATATTACATGGAACGCGAAGGCGCCGGGCCGTTCAATTATCAGGGGCAGGACCTCGCGGCCGGAGACCTCATCGTGATGCCGGGGATCAACACGAACGTCCGGAAGATCCAGGTGCCGATGCAGCCCGTCACGCAGCGCGCGTTTCCCAACCCATACCCGTTTCACCTGATGAGCCCCACGTCCCACGCGGGATTTTACAGCTCGCTCTACGGGCCGGCGCCGTTCGGTTTTTCGAAGGAAGACTACATCGATCAGTTCGCGGTTTACAGGGTCACCCACGTGGCGCCGGAAGGTCGGTGATCAGCGGTTTCTCTGTTTTAACGCCCTCGAAATCTCCCGGCTCACGTCCCGGCGCTTGATGTCCTCGCGCCGGTCGGCGTGGGTTTTGCCCTTGCCGAGCGCGAGTTCCACCTTGGCGAGATTTTTCTTGTTGAAGTAAATTTTCAGCGGGATCAGCGTGAGGCCTTTCTGCTGGACTTTCCCGATCAGCCGTTTGATCTCCTCCTTGTGCAGGAGAAGCTTGCGGGAGCGGGTCGGGGCGTGGCCGAGGGGGCCGGCTTGTTTGTAGGGGCCGATGTGGCAGTTGAGCAGCATGAGTTCGCTGCCGTGGAGGGTGGCGAAGGCGTCGCGTAAATTGGCGTTGCCCTGCCGGAGCGATTTGACTTCGCTGCCGAGGAGCGCGAGACCCGCCTCGTATTTCTCAAGGATTTCGTAGTCGGCGAACGCCTTGCGGTTGGTGGCCACCGCTCCTTCGGACATGCTGCGCGGCCTAATTCGTCAAGTTGCTTTTGTTCGTGCGGTCCGGCAAGGAAGGCGGGACGAGTTCGGTGGAGGGAGGCAACCCGCCCTGGGAGGTGGACGTGGCGGTGGCGCTTTCGGTGACCTGATTGGAGGTTGAGAGTTCCTGCCGGATCTGAACGGCCTCGGGGGCGACGGTCGATTCGACGGTGGTGGTCGTGGCCTGGATCTCGGTGGCGGAGAGGCCGGCCGGCGCCAGGGAGGTCAGGGCGTCGAGTTCGAGGGCGCGGGTCGGGGTGACGATCGCGGAGAAGTCGGTCGCGGTCGCCGAGGTCATTTCGACCCGCTGGCCGACGTCGACTTCGATCACGGTCTCGAACGTCTTGACGTCCAGCACGCCGAGGTCCTCGGTTTTGAGGTCAGGCGAGATCGACTGGTCGAAGCTTTCGAGGAACTGGTTGAAGACCTCGACGGCGGCTTCCGGCGAGGCGGCCGAGGCGGTCATGATCTGCTCGATCGTCAGCGGTTCGGCGGGGGCGGCGCGCGCTTCGGCCCGTTCCGCGCGGCGTTCTTCTCTCTCCGCTTTCCGCTCCTCCTTGCGATCCTCTCTCGCCTCCCTCTTGTCTTCCTTCTCTTTTTTCTCTTTCTCCTCTTTCGCCTTCTTTTCCTCCCGCGCGGCCGGAACGGTCAGGGCCGGCATCGGCGCGGGCGGGGGCAGAGGGATGGTGTAGCCGCGGCCTTCGAGGATCTGCACCTGCGTTCCCAGCGCCGGCAGGTGAGACACGGTCATTCGGGTTCCCCGCACGCCGGCCACGGTGGTCGGGGTGACGATATTGAATTTGTTGGCCTTGGCGGACTGCTTCGATACCTCGGAGGCGACCTTGCCGATCTGGAGGAACAGCTCGGAGTAATTGGTCTTCTCGTCCTCGACGCACCGGCCGACGACGAACTGCGTGAGCGCGAGGATTTCGGTTTTGCTGTCCTTGAGCTCCAGAACCGCGCGGCCGCCGATGCCGGTGGTGATCTGGTCGCCCGGCGTGATCTTCATGCCGGGGTAGGCCGCGATCCAGTCCTCGCCGCCGCGCTTGCGGACCTCCACGGCGCCGGAGACTTCCGTGATCTTCCCCTCCACGATCGACGCCGCGCGGGCCGGGCGCGCGGCGGCAAGGGCGACCGCGGACACGATCAGTCCCAGGAGCAGAATCCGGGCGGCACGCACGGCGCGGGCCATCACAGGTCCACCGATATCCGGAAGCGCAGGATCGACTCCGCCGAGCGTGTCGGATAGGCGGATCCCGGGAAGAATTTGCCCCACTTGAGATTGTATTTCACGTCGCTCATGAGCCGCCACGAGATGTCGAGGTCGACTTCGTGGCCGACCTTCGCCGACGCGCCGGCGCCGATGTTGATGTAGGGATCCGACGTTTTGCCCGTGGGCTCGTTCCGGCGGTAGAAGAACACCTGCGGGTGGACGCTCAGGTCCTCCCAGAAGCGGTTTTCGGACCAGCCGAAGGGTTTCAGGCTGAAGCCGTTTTTGATGACGCTAAGGTTTGTGAGCGTTGGCGCGAGGGCATAGCCCAGGCTTTTCCCGCCGAATGCCATGAATCGTTTGTCCCGGCCGCCCGTGCCGCTGCCGTCCAGGGAGCCGCTGCCGCCCGTGCTGGTGAAGGCGTCGATGGCGTCGGGGTCGCCGCTGCCGGAATAATATGTGGAGTGCGCGACCATGCTGAGAATGCCGCCGAAATAGTATTTCAGGCCGCCGGTGAATGCGTTGGCGTCGACTTTGATCTTCGCGCTCGGCGCCGTGTTGGAGGCGTTGGTCGCGTTCGATCCGGAGTAGGTCGTGCCGAACTCCTGAATGTACTGGAGATCATATTTCAATTTTGAAAAGAATCTGCCCGACAGCGTCAGGCCGAGGTACCGCGAATCAAGCTGGTGGCGCTGGCCGGCGGCGTCGGGCGATTCGGAATTGCCGTCGTTGTTCCAGACCCAGAAGAAATTCACAGACTGCGTGGGAAGGTACGACGCCGTATATTGAAGCCCCGTGAACCAGCGTCGGGTGCGGCCCGCGCGGGGCGCCAGGAAATCGACGTTGTTGTCGCCCGACTGCTGCCGGAGCAGGAACACCTCGAACGTCTGGCGCGCCGTGCGAAGATCGTATTTGAGGCCGTCGGCGACCTGCGCGAGCGCGATGGAGTTTTCGACCTGGACGAACTGGCGGCCGACGGTCAACGTGTGCTTGCGGCGGGCCGATTTGAAATCCCTTTCCATATAGATCATGTCGATTCCCGGCTGGACCCAGTCGGAGTGGCGGATGGACGGGATGATGGCGCTCGAGAAGGTGTAGTTCGTTCCGAACCGCGCGTACCAGCGGGTGCGGCCGGTGCCGCTGCGCCCGGAGTAGAACCAGCGGAATTCCTGGTCCCAGGTGTGATCGAGCGAATCCTGGACCGACCGGTTCCGGTCGTCGTTGTCGGAGGAGCCGAAGGAGGAGGAGAGCCATCCGCCGTAACTGACGCTCCAGCCGCGGCTCCGGATGTACTTTTCCCATTCTGTTTCCGTGCGCCGCAGTTCCTCGACGGTCTCGAGCCGCTCCCGGCGCAGCTCCTCTTCGGAAAGCTGGGCGCGGGATTCCGGAGACGCGACCGGCAGCAGGCAAGCGGCAAGAGAGATCAGTCCCACGGAAGACCACTTTAGAATGCGATTCATGGCAAGCATCACCTCACGATGGCCAGTTTATCAACGAGTTTGGTTCCGCTCGAGTTAATCATGTAAATATACACGCCCGATCCGACCCGCTGCCCGAAGCGGTCGGTCGTGTCCCAGACGGTCTTGTTGGATCCCGGCATGCCCAGGGCCTCGACCTGTTTCACGAGGCGGCCGGCGACGTCGAAGATGCGGATGGTGACCGGAGCGGCGGCGCCGAGGTTGTACTTGAAGGTCATGAACCCCGTGTTGGGATCCGGGCCGGGATTGGGATAGACGAAGGACTGATCCTTGGCCAGCGGCGCCGACAGGTACGGCAGCAGAAATTCCGGCAGGCCGACAATGACGCTGTACTGGCTGGGCGCGCGCAGGGTGCCGACGTCGGACATGAGGACCGTGGTCTGCTCGCGCAGGTTCATCGGGCCCTGCGGGCCGCCGACCAGGTAGGCGTCGTATTTTTTCGGAACGCCGGCCACGCCGTCAAACGACACGAGCACCGGCCCCTGGAGGTCGGTGGCGAGCTTGACGGTCCAGACGTTCGCGGTCGTGATCGGATCGACGAAACTGGCGGACCGCTGGACGCCCTGGGCGTCTTCGAAGGCGACGCTGAGGTACTCGAGCGCGACGGGCGGCGGCTCGCGCCGGGCGGAGAGGCGGGCTTCGTCCGGCGTGGCCTTCACACCGATGTAGTTCTGCACGTCCTGAATCGCGCCGCGATGAGCGACGACCCGGACGGCCCAGTCCTGCTCGGAGGGATCCTGGTAGAGGGCGGCGTTGAATTTCGGCGACTGGTCGTAGATTTCGGTGGACGTGTCCAGCGGCGTGGCCGGGTTGGGATAGATCACCATAGAGCAGGATTGCAATACATAGAGAGCAAATCCGACCATCGGCTTGAGCTGGATGCGGGTCAGCGTGGTCGTCCGGGCGTCCGGGCCCCAACTGTAGCCGTTGCCATTGTACCAGTAGACGGCGTTTTCGATGAGGCCCGCGCTCGCCGCCTCCGTGGGCGTCAGGGCGCCGGACGTGGCGGTCTGGAAGCGGACACTGGAATCCCAGTCGACGAAGAAGTAATGCCCGGTGCCGATCATGTTCCACGCCGTGGTGAGCGCGTAGGTGAGGGTGTCGAATCCGGCGGTTCCCTGCGTCACGAGCTTGCCGCCGGTCTTGCTGTACACCCAGTATCCGGTCCCGCGGCTGATGGTCGTGGGCTTGACGTATTTCGAGAACGTGGGATCTTCCGTCGTGCTCTCATTCCACCAATAGACGAGCGCGTCGGAGAGATCGTCCTTGATGGACGCATCCACCGTCGTGGCGCTCAGCGTGACCTTGTTGGGGCTGATCATCCTCCATTTGCTTGCGGTGATCTCGATACCGTCGGCATAGGCGAGGAAGATGGCGTAGAGGCTGGGCCGGGAGTCGGAGATGGCCTGGATTTCATACACGCCGCCTTTGGTTCCGAGCGTCAGCGTCTCGGAGGCGTACCCGTCCGAATCGGTGAAGGCGGTCTTGGAGGTGATCCCCGCAATCCCGAAATAGCCGTCGCCGCCGCTGGGCCGCGAGATCACGAACCGGACCGGCGAGTTGGGCACCGGCAGGGTCAGGACGGTCGTGTCGAGGACACGGACGCGGAACGGGAGGGTCAGGGTCTGCTGAACTTCGGCGAGCTGGTGGTTGCCGCTGATGATGTTGACCGACCCGACGGCCTGGAAGGGCGACCCGGTGTCAATGCCGATGGTGCGGCTGTCGGAGTTGGGGCCGATGTTGCCCAGATCGTCGATGGCCCGGATGCGCCACCAGTAGGTGTCGGCGACAAGGCCGGGCGTAACGGTGTCGACGGTGACGGTCCCGTCGACCGTGTCGACATAGACGATGGGGCCGAACGTGTCGGCGCTGGAAATTTCGAGCACGTAGGAGTCGATGCCGACGCTGTCGGCGATGGCGCTCCAGTAGAACGTGGGCGTGGTGTCCGGCGTGATGGTGTCGTAGACCGGCGCGACGAGGGTGACCTGCCGGACGGTGGTGTCGAGCAGGAATCCGCGGGCGCTGGTCGTATCGAAGGTGCCGGCGCGGTTGCGGCTGATGAGACGCCAGTAATGGGTGTCCTCGATCGTGAGATTGGTATCGGGCTGAAGGACGCTGACGTTCACGGCCGTCGTGGAGGAGAAGATGTTGGTAAAGGCCGAATCGCGGGCGATCTGGAGCGTGAAGGTTTCGGCGTTGGAGGTCCAGAGGAAGACCGGCCGGCGCGCGCTGGTTTCATGGGCGTCGGCCGGCGAGACGATGGTGGTCGTGATGGGCGTTGTGTCGATCAGGAACTGGAATGTGTCGGAGTTCAGGCCGGCGTTCCGCAGGTAATCGACGGCCCGGACGCGCCAGTAGTAGGTGTCCGAGATCAGGCCGGTTTCGCTCGAGTCCGAGGTAACGGTCGCGTCGAAGGTGTCGGTCGAGAAGATCGACGAGAAATCCGGGGACTTTGAGAGTTCAAGGACGTAGGAATCGACACCCACGGTGTCGGTGATCGCGCTCCATGCGAGCGTCAGCCGGGAGTCGTTCGTGGACGATCCCGTGGACGGGCCGGACAGCGAGACTTTGTTGACGTTCGAGTCGTGGACGAACCCGCGCGTCGTGGCGTAGACGCCGAAATTACCGCGGTTGTCGATGGCCCGGACGCGCCAGTAATACGTGTCGTTGTACAGGCCCGTCAGCGTGTCGCTTGTCTGGCCGCCATCGATGGTGTCGGTGAAGGCGATGGAGGTAAAGGCGGTGTTCTTCGAGACTTCGACGGCGTACGAATCGATGCCGGAACTGTCCGCGTTCATGCTCCAGCTCGCCAGGAAGTTCGCCGCGCTCGTTTCGTGGCCGTCGGCCGGCAGGGACAGCGCCACGGCGTTGACGAGGGTGTCGGTGACGAATCCCCGCGTGGACGAATAGGCGCCGCCGTTGGCGAGGTCGTCGATCGCGCGGACGCGCCAGTAGTAGGTGTCGTTGTACAGGCCGGTCACCGTGTCGCTCGTGAGCGCCTGATCCACCGTGTCGGTGAAGGCCATCGAGGTAAAGGCCGTGCTGAGGGAAACCTCGACAGCGTAGGAGTCGATCCCGACGCTGTCGGCGTTGGCGCTCCAACTCACGACGACGCTGTTCGAGGTCGTCTCGTGGCCGTCCGCCGGCAGGCTCAGGGACACCTGATTGACGATGGTGTCAGTGACGAAGCCGCGTGCGGTCGAGAATGCGCCGCCGTTGGCGAGGTCGTCGATCGCGCGGACGCGCCAGTAGTACGTGTCATTGTAGAGGCCGGTGACGGTGTCGGACGTGTTGGCCTGATCGACGGTGTCGGTGAAGGCGATGTTCGTGAAGGCCGAGTTCTTTGACACCTCGACCGCGTAGCTGTCGACGCCCACGCTGTCGGCGCCGGCGCTCCAGCTCACGACGAGGTTGATCGCCGAGGTTTCGTGCGCGTCGGCCGGCAGGGACAGCGTCAGGGTGTCGACGAGGGTGTCGGTAACGAAGCCGCGGGTGGAGGAATAAGTTCCGGCGTTGGCCAGATCGTCGATCGCGCGGACGCGCCAGTAGTACGTGTCATTGTAAAGACCGGTGACCGTGTCGGACGTGTTGGCCTGGTCGACCGTGTCGGTGAAGGCGATGTTCGTGAAGGCTGTGTTCTTCGACGCCTCCACCGCGTAGGAGTCGACGCCCACGCTGTCCGTCACGGCGCTCCAGCTCACCAGGAAGTTGATGGCGTTCGTTTCATGCGCGTCGGCCGGGAGGCTCGCGCTCACCTGGGCGACGATCGTGTCGGCGACGAAGCCGCGGGTGGAGGAAAACGCGCCGGCGTTGGCCAGATCGTCGATCGCGCGGACGCGCCAGTAGTAGGTGTCGTTGTAGAGGCCGGTCACCGTGTCGGACGTCAGGGCGCCGTCGACCGTATCGGTGAAGGCGATGTTGGTGAACGCGGTGTTCTTCGAGACTTCCAGCGCGTAGCTGTCGATGCCGACGCTGTCGGACAGTGTCTGCCAGCTCACGAGGAAATTGACCGCGCTCGTTTCGTGCGCGTCCGCCGGCTGGGACAGGCTGACTTGGGCGATCAGCGTGTCGGTGACGAAGCCGCGGGTGGTCGAATAAGCGCCGCCGTTCGCGAGGTCGTCGATCGCCCGGACGCGCCAGTAGTATGTATCGTTATAGAGGCCGGTCACCGTGTCACTGAGGATCGCCTGGTCGACGGTGTCGGTGAACGCGAGGGCGGTGAACGTCGCGTTCGTCGACACCTCCAGCGCGTAGCTGTCCACGCCCACGCTGTCCGAGATGGCGCTCCAGCTCACAACGAGGCTGATGGCCGTCGTCTCATGGCCGTCCGCCGGCTGGCTCGCGGACACCTGGTTCACGATCGTGTCGGTCACGAAGCCGCGCGTGGTCGAGAAGGCGCCGCCGTTGCCGAGGTCGTCGATCGCCCGGACGCGCCAGAAGTGCGTGTCGTTGTAGAGGCCGGTGACCGTGTCGGACGTGTTGGCCTGATCGACGGTGTCGGTGAAGGCGATGTTCGTGAAGTCCGAATTCTTGGACACTTCGACCGCGTAGCTGTCCACGCCGACGCTGTCCGTCACTGCGGTCCAGCTCACCAGGAAGTTGATGGCGCTCGTTTCATGCGCGTCGGCCGGCTGGCTTGCGCTGACCTGGGCGACGATCGTGTCGGTCACGAAGCCCCGGATGGCGGAGTAGGGGCCGGCATTGGCCAGATCGTCGACGCCGCGCATTCGCCAGTAGTACGTATCGTTGTAGAGGCCGGTCACCGTGTCGCTCGTGAATGCGCCGTCCAGCGTGTCGGTGAAGACGACGGAGGTGAAGGCGGTGCTCTTTGAAACCTCCAGCGCGAAGGAGTCGAAGCCCACCGAATCGGCGCCGGCGCTGATCCAGCTTACCAGGAAGTCGATCACGCTGGTCTCGTGGCCGTCGGCGGGCAGAGAGAGCGTAACGGAGTCGACGATGGTGTCGGTGACGAATCCGATCGTGGTCGAGTAGAGGCCGGTGTTGCCGAGGTCGTCGACGCCGCGGACGTGCCAGAAGTAGGTGTCGTTATAGAGGCCCGTGACGGTGTCGGTCGTGAGGGCGGCGTCGACGGTATCCGTGAAGACCATGTTGGTGAAGGCCGAATTCTTTGAAACCTCGACGGCGTAGGAGTCGACGCCGACGCTGTCCGTGATTGCGGTCCAGCTCATGACGACGCTGGTCGCGGTCGTCTCGTGGCCCGCGGCCGGCAGGACGGTTGAAATCTGATTGACGTTGGTGTCCATGATGAATCCCCAGATGGCCGCGAAGGGCCCGGGGTTCTGGAAATTGTCCATCGCCCGCACGCGCCAGTAGTAGGTGTCGTTGTAGAGGCCGGAGATCGTGTCGGTGGTGAAACTGCCGTCGATGGTGTCGGTAAACACGATGTCCGTGAACAGCGTATTCTTTGAGACTTCGACCGCGTACGAGTCGATTCCCGAGCTGTCCGAGTTGGCCGCCCACGTCAGCGTGAAGGGCGACGCATTCGTTTCGTGGCCATCCGCCGGCAGGAGGAAGGTGACGGGCTGGACCGACGTATCGGTGATGAAGTAGCGGGAATCGGAGTAGGCGCCGTTGTTACCGAGATCGTCGACCGCACGGACACGCCAGTGGTACGTGTCCGCGATGAGGTTGGTGCAGGTGAAGGTGGTGAGCGAGCCGTCGATCGTGTCCTGGATTGTCATATTCGTGAAGGCCGAGTTGCGGGAAACCTCCAGGGCGTAGCTGTCAATGCCAACGCTGTCTGAGAGGCCGGTCCAAGTCACCACGAGCACGATGGAGGCCGTTTCGAAGGCCTCGACCGGCGTCACGAGCGATACTTTGCCCACCAGGGTGTCCGAGACGAACCCGCGAGTGGCTGCGTAGGCGCCGCCGTTGGCCAAGTTGTCGATCGCGCGGACGCGCCAGTAGTAGGTGTCGTTGTAGAGGCCGGTGACCGTGTCGTTCGTGAGCGCGGCGTCGAGCGTGTCCGTGAAGGCGATGTTCGTGAAGGCCGTGTTCTTCGACACCTCCACCGCGTAGCTGTCGACGCCGACGCTGTCGATCACGGCGGTCCAGCTCAACAGGAAGCTTGCGGCCGACGTCTCGTGGCCGTCCGCCGGCAGAGACAGGTTCACCTGATTGACGTTGGTGTCGATCGTGAACCATCGGGTTTCCGCCGAGTAGGACCCGACGATGCCGAGGTAGTCGATGGCCCGGACACGCCAGTAGTAGGTGTCGTTGTCGGGGAGGGACGCCAAGGAATCCTGCTCGAGCGTTCCGTCCACCGTGTCCACCAGCACCGTCGAAGCAAACGTCGAGACCTTCGAGACCTCGACGACGAAGGAATCCACCAGCACGCTGTCCGCATCCCCGCTCCAGCGCACCACGGGTTTGGCGTTGGTTGTTTCGTGGCCGTTGGCCGGGCTGACCAGCGTGACGTTCGTTACCCATTTGACGAGGGCGGTGTCGTAGGCGATGTCCGTTCCGGCATTGGAATCGGTGTAGGCCATGTGGAGGGTGTCGGCTTTTCGGACCTCGAGCCTGCCGTTCGACGCGGGCGAGGTCGCGTCCGAATCGACAAGGTTGACGGCGACGCTGCGGAAGATGCCGGTGGTCTCGCCGGATTCTGTGAGGACGAAGGTTTCGGTGTCTCGGACGAGCCCGGTCGTGTCGCCGACATGAACGGTGACCGTCACCGTTTCGATGGCCTGCGGGTTGCGGTTCTCGTCGGTGTCGTAGACCACGAGATAGGCGAGGTCGTTGCGCATGAGATAGGTGTCGACGATGTCGGTGTAGCCGCTGTCCTCGTAGAAGTAGACGGCGGCGGCGGTCGCGATTTCAACCGCAAGCGCCGTGTCCGAGCGTTCCTCCGAAGTGCCCGTCGCGTCGGTGTACGCGACGTGCAGAGTGTCGGAAGCTCCCCAGGACAGGACGCCGTCGTTGACGGACGGGACTTTCGTATCGGTCACGGTCAGAGACCCGCTGCGGAAGATCGCCGTGGTCTCGCCGCTTTCGGTCAGCGTCAGGGTTTCCGTGTCGATCACCAGCGCGGCCGCGCCGCCGCCGTAGGTCGCGTTGGCCACATAGACCGTGACGGTCACGGTGTCCTTGCTCTGTGGGTTGCGGTTTTCGTCCGTGTCCATCATCCAGACGTACATTGCGTCTCTCGTGAGATACGTGTCGACGTCGTCCGTGTAATTCGCGTCTTCGAAGAGCTGCAGAGCGGCGGTCGACGCGATTTCAAGCGCCAGGGCCGTGTCAGTCGCGGTTTCGCTCGTACCCGTCACGTCCGTGTAGCCTGCGTAGAGCGTGTCGGACCGGCCCCAACTGATGCGGCTGTTCTCGGCCGACGGCTGCTCCGTGTCCGTCAGGGTCACGGTGTCGCTCAGGAAGACGCCGGTCGTTTCTCCGCTCTCCGTCAACACGAGCGTTTCGGTATCGAGGACCAGCCCCTCGTAGTTGTTCCCCACGTAGACGGTCACGCTCACGGTGTCTTTCTGTTGCGGATTGCGGTTCTCGTCCGTGTCATGCACCGCCACGAACATGAGGTCCCGGGTCAGATAGGTGTCGACATCGTCGGAGAACGCGCTGTCCTCGTAGAGAATGACACGCGCGGTCTGCGCGATTTCGAGCGCCAGGGCCGTGTCGTAGCTCGCGTCGGTGGCGGCGGTCGCGTCCGTATACGTGACGTGCAGCGTGTCCGCCCGGCCCCAGCTCAGGAATCCGTCGGATGCGGACGGGACGACCGTGTCGGACAGCGGGATCGTGTCGCTGCGGAATGTGGAGGCGGCCGTGCTCACCTCCGTGAGCACCCATGTGGCGGTGTCAAGGACGAGTCCCTGGGCGGAGGCGCCCTCGGCGTAGCCGTTGCCGACGTAGATCGTGACGCTCACGGTGTCGGTCGACTGCGGGTTGCGGTTCTCGTCGGTGTCGGTCACCTGGATGAACAGGACGTCCCTCGTGAAGAGCGTATCGACGACGTCGGTGAAGGTGAGCTCCTCATATATCTCGACCGTCGATGTCTTCGGATCCTCGATCGCAAGCGCGGTATCACCGGCCGATTCGCTTGTTCCCAGCGCGTCGACGTAGACGACGTGCAGGGTGTCGATCTCGCCCCAGGAGAGAACACTGTCGGAGGTTGACGGGACCACAACGTTCGTCAGGGTGAGGGTGTCGCTCCGGAAGAGGCCCGAGGTTTCGGCGCTTTCCGTCAGAACGATGGTCATCGTGTCGAGGACCAGCGCGGCGCCGCCGCCGACGGAACTGCCGTTTCCGATGTAGGCCGTGACGTAGACGGTGTCGCGCAGTTCCGGATTGCGGTTCTCGTCGGTGTCCTGGACCATCACGTACATCGCGTCGATTGTGAGGTACGTATCCACGGGATCGGTGAGCGCGAGGTCGTCAAAGAGCTGGAGGGCGGCCGTGGACGGAATTTCGATCGCCAGCGCGGTGTCGTTTGCGGACTCGCTCGTCCCGCTCACGTCCGTGTAGACGACCTGCAGCGTATCGGACCGGCCCCAGCTCACGACGCCGTCGTTTGCGGCGGGGACCTTCGTGTCGGTGAGGTTGACGGTGTCGCTCACGAAAATCCCCGAGGTCTCCGCCGTTTCCGTCATCGTCAGCGTTTCCGTGTCGATCACCAGCCCCTGCCCGGCGCCGCCCTCCGCCACGCCGTTGCCGACGTGGACGGTCACGGTCACGGTGTCCCGCGACTGCGGGTTGCGGTTTTCGTCCGTGTCCATCAGCCACACGTGCATCACGTCCCGCGTCAGGTAGGTGTCCACGTCGTCGGTGTTGCCGTGGTTCTCGTAAAGCTGCATCGACACCGCGCTGGCGATCTCCAGCGCCAGGGCCGTGTCGGTCGCGCTGTCCGACGCGTCGTTCGCGTCCGTATATTTCACAAACAGCGTGTCGCTCACGCCCCAACTGACGATGCCGTCGTTGACCGCCGGCACCTTCGTGTCCGTGAGGTTGATCGTGTCGCTGCGGAAGATGCCGGTGGTGCTGCCGGACTCGGTGAGGATCAGCGTCTCCGTATCGAGCACGAGGCCGTCCCGGTCGTTCCCGACGACCATCGTCACCGTCACCGTGTCGACGCCCTGCGGGCTGCGGTTTTCGTCGGTGTCGTGCACGGCGAGGTAGAGGAAGTCGCGCGTGTAGAAGGTGTCGACCTCGTCGCCGTAGCCCGCGTCCTCGTAGAACAGCACGCGGCTCGGCGTCGGAATGTCAATGGCCAGCGCCGTGTCGAAGCCCTGGTCCGCGCCGTCGCTCGCGTCGACGTACACGACGTGCGTCGTGTCGGAGAGCCCCCAGCTCACCACGCCGTCGCCGACGACCGGGCTGGTCGTGTCGGTCAGATTGATGGCAGCGCTGCGGAAGATGCCGCTCGTTTCGCTTGTTTCCGTCAGGACAATCGTTTCGGTGTCGATGAAGGATCCATCGGTGTCGTTGCCGACCCGGACGATCGCGCTGACGGTGTCCTTCACCTGCGGGTTGCGGTTCTCGTCGGTGTCCTGCACCTGAATGTACATGACGTCGCGCTTCAAATAGGTGTCGACGTCGTCGGTGAAATTGGCGTCCTCGTACAACTGGATCGTCATCGCCGTCCCCGTTTCGAGGGCGAGCGCCGTATCGTTCGTCGTTTCGCTTGTGCCGGTCACGTCGGTGTAGACGAGGTGCAGGGTGTCGGAGCGGCCCCAACTGAGCCGGCTGTTTTCGACGACCGGTTTTTCGGTGTCGGTCAGCGGGATCGCGCCGCTCTGGAAGATGCCCGTGGTTTCGCCGCTCTCCGTCAGGACCAGCGTCTGGGTGTCGATGACCAGCGCCGCCGCCTCGATCCCCGATGACGCCGTGCCCTCGGCCGTGCCGTTGCCGATGTATACCACCACCTGCACGGTGTCTTTGGCCTGGGGATTGCGGTTTTCGTCCGTGTCGTGCACGGCCACGTACAGGAAGTCGCGCGTGAAGTACGTGTCGACCTCGTCGCCGTAGGCGGCGTCCTCGTACAGGACGGCGCGGGCGGTCGTGGCGATCTCGAGCGCGAGCGCCGTGTCGTTGCCGCTCTCGCTTGTGCCCGTGACGTCGCTGTAGAGCACGTGCAGCGTGTCGGCGCGGCCCCAGCTCACGACGCCGTCGTTCACGACGGGCCACTTTGTATCGGTGAGGTTCACGGTGTCGCTGCGGAAGATGCCCGAGGTTTCGGAACTCTCCGTGAGCGTGATCGCGTCCGTGTCGAGGACGAGGCCCTGGGCGTAGCCTCCTTCGGAGTAGCTGTTTCCGACGTAGACCGTCACCTGCACGGTGTCGCGCATTTGCGGGTTGCGGTTCTCATCCGTGTCCATGACCCACACGTGCATGACGTCGCGGGTCAGGTAGGTGTCGACGTCGTCCGTGTTTCCTTCGTTTTCGTATATTTGCAGTGTGAGGGCGCTGGCGATTTCGAGCGCGAGCGCGGTGTCCGTTGCGGACTCGCTTGATCCCGTCACGTCGGAGTAGGCAACCTGCAGGGTGTCCGACCGGCCCCACGACAGGCGGTTGTCCTCCACCGCCGGCGTCCTTGTGTCGGTCAGAACCAGTGTGTCACTCCAGAAGACGCCCGTCGTCTCGCCACTCTCGGTCAGCACCAGCGTCTGCGTATCCAGCACGAGACCCTGCGCGTAGGACCCTTCGGCGTAGCCGTTTCCGACGTAGACGGTCACCTGCACGGTGTCTTTGAATTGCGGGTTTCGGTTTTCGTCTGTGTCGTGGACGGCCACGTACATCACGTCACGTGTCAGGTACGTGTCGACCTCGTCGCCGTAGGCGCCGTCTTCGTACAGGACAGCCCGCGCGGTCGTCGCGATTTCAAGCGCCAGCGCCGTGTCGTTCGCCGTTTCGCTCGTGCCTGTCACGTCGGTGTATGTCACAAACAGCGTGTCCTGCCGGCCCCAGCTCAGGCGGTTGTTCTCGACGGCCGGCGTCAGGGTGTCGGTCAGGACCACCGTGTCGCTCCAGAATATCCCTGTGGTCTCGCCGCTCTCCGTCAGGACCAGCGTCTGCGTGTCCAGCACCAGGCCCTGCGCGTAGCCGCCTTCGGCGTAGCCGTTCCCGGCGTAGACGGTCACCTGTACCGTGTCTTTCAGTTGCGGGTTGCGGTTTTCGTCCGTGTCATGAACCGCCACGTACATCACGTCGCGCGTGAGGTAGGTGTCGACTTCGTCGCCGTAGGCCGGGTCCTCATAGAAAATCGCCCGTGCGGATGTTGCGCTTTCAATGGCCAGCGCAGTGTCGTTGGCCGATTCGCTCGTGCCGGTCACGTCGGTGTAGGTGACGTGCAGCGTGTCCGAGCGGCCCCAACTGATGACGCCGTCGCTCACCCCGGGGAGCTTCGTATCCGTCAGGTTGACCGTGTCACTCACGAAGATCGACGACGTCTCCGTCGTTTCCGTCAGGGTCAACACCTCCGTGTCCAGCACGAGTCCCGCCGCGCTCGCACCCTCGGCGGCGCCGTTGCCGACGTACACGGTCACCGCAATCGTGTCTTTGAGACTGGGATTGCGGTTTTCGTCCGTGTCCTGCGCCCAAAGATGCATGACATCGCGCGTCAGATAGGTGTCGACGCCGTCGGCGTATCCGTTGTCCTCGAACAACTGCAACGCCACGGTCGAGGCGATCTCGATCGCCAGGGCCGTATCGGCCGAGGTGTCCGTTGCGTCGTCGTTGTCCAGATATTTTACGGTCAGCGTGTCCGCCCGGCCCCAGCTCACGACGCCGTCGCTGACGACCGGCTTCGTCGTGTCGGTGAGGACGACCGCGCCGCTTCGGAAGACTCCCGGCGTGTCGGTCGCTTCCGTCAAGGTCAGCGTTTCCGTGTCGATGATCAGACCCTGCGCGGTCGAGCCTTCCGTGTATCCGTTTCCGACATAGACGGTCACCGTGACGGTTTCAACGCTCTGCGGGTTCTGATTCTCGTCCGTGTCGTACAGGGCGACGTAAAGAATGTCACGCGTCAGATAGGTGTCGACATCGTCTGTGTAGAGGGCGTCCTCGTAAACCTGTACCACGCTCTGGGTCGGAACAGCGATCGACAACGCCGTATCGGACGCCGCATCCGACGTCCCGCCGGTCACGTCCGTGTAGGAGACATGCGCCGTGTCGCTCGTGCCCCAGTTCAGGCTCCCGTTCTGGGATGTCGAGACTCCCGTATCCGCGACGGTCAGGCCGGAGAAGCGGAAGATGCCGCTGGTTTCAGTTGTCTCGGTCATCACGATAATCTCGGTGTCGGTCACCAGCGCGCTCGCGTCGTCTCCCGCATAAATCGTCACGCTCACCGTGTCGATCATCTGGGGATTGCGGTTTTCGTCGGTGTCCGCCAGCCAGATGAACATGGCGTCGTTCCGTACGAGGTACGTGTCCACCGCGTCCGTGTAGTCGCTGTCCTCGTAAAGCTGGACGACGGAAGCGGTCGCGATCTCGAGCGCCAGCGCCGTGTCGTTCGTGGTCTCGCTCGTGCCCGTCACGTCCGTGTAGGTCGCGTGCATCGTGTCGCTGCGGCCCCAGGAGAGGCGCGTGTTTTCGGTGACCGGCACCTCAGTGTCGGTCAGCGCGATCGCGGCGCTCTGGAAGACGCCCGTGGTCTCGCCGCTCTCGGTCAAGACCAGGGTCTGCGTGTCGAGCACGAGACCCTGGGCGTACGAGCCCTCGGCGTAGCCGTTGCCCACGTAGACGGTCGCTTGGACGGTGTCTTTGTACTGCGGATTTCGGTTTTCGTCCGTGTCATGGACCGCGACGTACATGATGTCACGCGTCTGGTAGGTATCGACCTCGTCGCCGTAGGCGGCGTCCTCGTAGAAGATTACGCGCGCGGTGGCGGCGATCTCAAGGGCCAGCGCCGTGTCGGTCGTGGTCTCGCTTGTGCCGGTCACGTCGGTGTAGACGATGTGCAGCGTGTCGCTCCTGCCCCAGCTCACCATGCCGTTCTCCACGGCGGGTTTCTCCGTGTCGGTCAGCGCGATCGCGGCGCTCTGGAACACGCCCGTGGTCTCGCCGCTTTCGGTCAGGACCAGCGTCTGGGTGTCGAGCACCAGCGCCTGCGTGTCGGACCCCTCCACCGAGCCGTTTCCGATGTAGACCGTGACGGAGACCGTGTCCTTCGACTGCGGATTGCGATTCTCGTCCGTGTCGTGGACCGCCACGTACAGGACGTCGCGCGTCTGGTAGGTGTCGACCTCGTCGCCGAAGGCGGCGTCCTCATAGAGGACTGCGCGCGCGGCGGTCGCGATTTCAAGCGCCAGCGCCGTGTCCGTCGTCGTGTCGGAACCGTTCTTGTCGCCGTACCTCACGGTCAGCGTGTCGTTCCGGCCCCAGCTCACGACGCCGTCGTTCACCACGGGCGCCTTCGTGTCGGTGACCACGATCGTGTCGCTGCGGAAGACGCCGCTGGTTTCACCCGTCTCCGTCAGCGTCAGCGTTTCCGTGTCGATCACCAGGCCCTGGGCGCTCGAGCCTTCGGCATAGCCGTTGCCGACGAACACGGTGACCTGCACGGTGTCCCGGTCCTGCGGATCGCAGTTTTCGTCCGTGTCGGTCACCTGGACGAACATCACGTCCCGGGAGAGCAGCGTGTCGACCTCATCTGTGAATCCGGCCTCCTCGAAGATCTGCGTCACGCTCGCCGTCGCCGCGTCGACCAGAAGCGCGGTGTCGCTCCGGGCGTCCGTCGCGTCGTTGCTGTCCGTGTACGTGACGTGAATCGTATCGTTCAATCCGGCCGCCAGCCGGCCGTTGGCCGCGACCAGCGGAAACTCCGTGTCGACAATCGCGATGGCCGCACTGCGGAAGATTCCTGTCGTCTCCCCGCTCTCCGTCAGCACCAGCGTCTCCGTGTCCAGCACGAGGCCGATGGCGGTTCCCGCCTCGCAGCTTGCGTCACCCACATACACGGTGACGGTCACCGTTTCCGCCGGCGACTGCGGGTTCTTGTTCTCGTCGGTGTCGTACACGACCACATACACGACGTCGTTTCTCACCTGGAAGGTGTCGACGTCGTCCGTGTAGGCCGCGTCCTCGTAGAATTGGACGGCGGCCGTCGTCTTGATTTCGAGCGCCAGCGCGGTGTCATTCCCCGTCTCGCTCGTGCCCGTCACGTCGGTGTAGACAAGATGCATCGTGTCGGAGAGGCCCCAGCTCAGGACGCCGTCGTTCACGGTGGGTACCTTCGTATCGGTCGTGACCACGGTGTCGCTCTGGAAAATTGCGGAGGTCTCAGCGCTCTCTGTCAACGTCAGTGTCTCCGTGTCAATCACGAGCCCGGCCGCGCCGTTGCCCGCGGTGCCGTTGCCCACGTAGACAATGACGCTCACGGTGTCCTTCATCTGCGGATTGCGGTTCTCGTCCGTGTCGGACACCATGACGAACAGGAGGTCGCGTGTCTGGTAGGTGTCGACGTCGTCGGTCAGGGCCTGGTTTTCGAAGAGCTGGATCGCCAGGGTTGTCGTGATTTCGAGCGCCAGCGCCGTATCGGTCGACGTCTCGCTGGTGCCTGTCACGTCCGTATAGGTCACCTGCGCGGTGTCCTGCCGGCCCCAGCTCAGGCGGCCGTTTTCGGTCACCGGCACCTCCGTATCGGTCAGCGTGATCGTATCGCTCTGGAATACGCCGGTCGCCTTGCCCGACTCCGTCAGCACCAGGGTCTGCGTGTCCAGCACCAGCCCCTGCGCGCTCACCCCCGCCGACCCCGTCCCCTCCGCGTAGCCGTTCCCCACGTACACGGTCGCCTGCACCGTATCCAGAGACTGCGGATTGCGGTTCTCGTCGGTGTCATGGACCGCCACGTACATCAGGTCCCGCGTGAGATAGGTGTCGACTTCGTCTCCGTAGGCCGTGTCCTCGTAGAAGATCACCCGCGCGCTCGTCGCGATTTCCAGCGCCAGCGCGGTGTCGTAGGAGGAGTCGACCGAGCAGTTCGCGTCCGTATAGGTCACGTGCAGCGTGTCCGACCGGCCCCAGCTCAGAATGCCGTCGCTCAAGGCCGGAATGACCGTGTCCGTGACCAGGATGGCGCCGCTTCGGAATATCCCGGAAGAATTCGACGTCTCCGTCAGGATCAGCGTCTGTGTGTCGATGACCAGGCCGGCCGCGTCGTCGGCGACATAGGCGGTGACCGTCACGGTTTCGACCGCCGACTCGTTCCGGCTCTCGTCCGTGTCGGAGACTTCAACGAAAATGAGGTCCCGAGTGAGGAGCGTGTCCACGACGTCCGTGAACGTGGCGTCTTCAAAGATGAGCAGCGTGGCGGGCGTGACGAGGGCAAACCCGCGCGTATCCGAATACGGCCCCTTGTTCGCCAGATCGTCGATCGCGCGCACGCGCCAGTAGTAGGTGTCGGGGTCGGGCAGGGTCGAAAGGGTGTCCTGGGTCAGGGCGCCGTCGACCGTGTCGACCAGCACGGTTGTTTCGAAGGTCAGGAGTTTGGATACTTCCACCACATAGGAATCGACGGAGACGCTGTCCGAAACCGCGCTCCAACGGGCGACCGGCTTCAAATTGGTCGTCTCGTGGCCGTCGGCCGGCAGCGACACCGTCACCTGATTGACGAGGGTGTCCGTGACGAAGCCCCGCGTGGCCGAGTAGGACCCGCCGTTGGCCAGATCGTCGATCGCGCGCAGGCGCCAGTAGTACGTGTCGTTGTAAAGGCCGGTCACCGTGTCGCTCGTGTTCGCCTGGTCGAGCGTGTCCGTAAAGGTGATGTTGGTGAAGGCTGTATTCTTCGACACCTCCACCGCGTAACTGTCGACGCCGACGCTGTCGCTGACCGCGCTCCAGCTCACGAGAATGTTGATCGCCGTCGTCTCATGGCCGTCGGCCGGCTGCGACAGGCTCGCCTGATTGACGCGGGTGTCCGTGACGAAGCCCCGCGTGGCCGAGTAGGACCCGCCGTTGGCCAGATCGTCGATGGCGCGGACGCGCCAATAATATGTATCGTTATAAAGGCCGGTCACCGTGTCGGCCGTGAATGCCTGGTCGATCGTGTCTGTGAACGTGATGTTCGTGAACGACGTGTTCTTCGACACCTCCACGGCGTAGCTGTCCACACCGATGCTGTCGCTCACGGCGCTCCAGCTCACCTGAAAGTCGATCGCCGTCGTCTCATGCCCGTCCGCCGGCTGGCTCAGGCTCACCTGATTCACGATCGTATCGGTGACGAATCCCCGGGACGACGAATACTGCCCGCTGTTGCCGAGATCATCCAAGGCCCGCATTCGCCAGAAGTATGTGTCGTTGTACAGCGAAGTCACCGTGTCGTCCGACCTCAAGCCGTCCACGGTGTCGGAAAAGATGATACTGGTGAAGGCCGTCGACTTCGATACCTCCACCGCATAACTGTCGATTCCCACGGAATCGGTTCCGACCGCCGCCCAGCTCACCAGGAAATTGATGACGTTCGTCTCGTGGCCGTCCGCAGGCTGGGACAGCGTCACCTGGCTCACGATGGTGTCCGTCAGGAAACCGCGCGTCGTCGAGAAGGCCCCGCCGTTGCCCAGATCGTCGATGGCGCGCACCCGCCAGTAGTACGTGTCGTTATACAGCCCCGTCACCGTGTCGAGGGTGTTCGCCTGGTCCACTGTGTCCGTGAACGTGACATTCGTGAACGACGTGTTCTTCGATACCTCCACCGCGTAGCTGTCCACGCCCACGCTGTCGCTCACCGCGCTCCAGCTCACTTGGAAGTCGATCGCCGTCGTCTCGTGTGCGTCCGCCGGCTGGCTCGCGCTCACCTGGTTCACGATCGTGTCCGCGACGAATCCCCGCGTCGACGCGTACGGCCCGCCATTGCCCAGATCGTCGATGGCGCGCACGCGCCAGTAATAGGTGTCGTTGTAGAGTCCCGTCACCGTGTCGGCCGTGTTCGCCTGGTCCACGGTGTCCGTGAAGGCGATGGCCGTAAACGCCGTGCTCTTCGATACCTCCACCGCGTAACTGTCCACGCCCACGCTGTCGGCATTCGCGATCCAGCTCACCTGGAAGTCGATCACGTTCGTCTCGTGACCGTCCGCGGGCTGCGACAGGCTCGTCTGGTTCACGATCGTGTCGGTCACAAACCCGCGCGTCGCCGAATACGATCCGCCGTTCGCAAGATCGTCGATCGCGCGCACGCGCCAGTAGTACGTGTCGTTGTAGAGTCCCGTCACCGTGTCCGCCGTGAACGCCTGGTCCACCGTGTCGGTGAACGCGATGTTCGTGAAGGACGTGTTCTTCGATACCTCCACCGCGTATGAATCCACACCCACGCTGTCCGCATTCGCGCTCCAGCTCACCTGAAAGTCGAT
This sequence comes from Candidatus Lindowbacteria bacterium RIFCSPLOWO2_12_FULL_62_27, assembly GCA_001784175.1. Classification (GTDB taxonomy): domain Bacteria; phylum Lindowbacteria; class 2-12-FULL-62-27; order 2-12-FULL-62-27; family 2-12-FULL-62-27; genus 2-12-FULL-62-27. Next base: position 4,287 of record MFPR01000019.1, on the reverse strand, counting down.
CGCCGTCGTTTCGTGGCCGTCCGCCGGCAGGCTCAGGCTCGCCTGGTTCACGATCGTGTCCGTCACGAATCCCCGCGTCGACGCGTAGGACCCGCCGTTGCCCAGATCGTCGATGGCGCGCACGCGCCAGTAGTAGGTGTCGTTGTAGAGGCCCGTCACCGTGTCGAGGGTGTTCGCCTGGTCCACCGTGTCGGTGAACGCGATGTTCGTAAACGCCGTGTTCTTCGATACCTCCACCGCGTAGCTGTCCACGCCCACGCTGTCGCTCACGGCGCTCCAGCTCACCTGAAAGCCGATCGCCGTCGTCTCGTGCGCGTCCGCCGGCTGGCTCAGGCTCACCTGATTGACGATCGTGTCCGTCACAAACCCCCGCGTCGACGCATAGGACCCGCCGTTGGCCAGATCGTCGATCGCACGCACGCGCCAGTAGTAAGTGTCGTTGTAGAGGCCGGTCACCGTGTCGGCCGTGAGCGCGCCGTCCACCGTGTCCGTGAAGGCGATGCTCGTAAACGCCGTGTTCTTCGATACCTCCACCGCGTAACTGTCCACGCCCACGCTGTCCGCGTTCGCGCTCCAGCTCACCTGGAAGTCGATCACGTTCGTCTCGTGACCGTCCGCAGGCTGGCTCAGGCTCGCCTGATTCACGATCGTGTCCGCCACGAACCCGCGCGCCGCCGAGTACGATCCACCGTTCGCGAGATCGTCGATCGCGCGCACGCGCCAGTAGTACGTGTCGTTGTACAGCCCCGTCACCGTGTCGGCCGTGAATGCCTGGTCCACCGTATCGGTGAACGTGATGTTCGTGAACGATGTGTTCTTCGACACCTCCACCGCGTAACTGTCGACACCGACGCTGTCCGCATTCGCGCTCCAGCTCACCTGGAAATCGATCGCCGTCGTCTCGTGGCCGTCCGCCGGCTGGCTCAGGCTCACCTGGTTCACGATCGTGTCCGTCACAAAGCCCCGCGTCGACGCGTAGGACCCGCCGTTGCCCAGATCGTCGATCGCGCGCACGCGCCAGTAGTACGTGTCGTTGTAGAGGCCGGTCACCGTGTCCGCCGTGAACGCCTGGTCCACCGTGTCCGTGAACGCGATGCTCGTGAAGCCCGGGTTCTTCGATACCTCCACCGCGTAACTATCCACGCCCACACTGTCGCTCACCGCCGTCCAGCTCACTTGGAAGTCGATCGCCGTCGTCTCGTGCGCGTCCGCCGGCTGGCTCAGGCTCACCTGATTCACGATCGTATCCGTCACGAATCCCCGTGTCGCCGAATACTGCCCGCTGTTGCTCAGATCGTCGATCACGCGCGCGCGCCAGTAATAGGTGTCGTTGTAGAGGCCGGTCACCGTGTCGCCCGTGAGCGCGCCCCGCACCGTGTCCGTGAACGCGATGGTCGTGAACGCTGTGTTCTTCGATACCTCCATCGCGTAACTGTCCACGCCCACGCTGTCGGCCGTCGTCTGCCAGCTCACCAAAAAGTCGATCACGTTCGTCTCGTGGCCGTCCGCGGGCTGGCTCAGGCTCGTCTGATTGACGAGGGTGTCGGTCACAAACCCTCGCGTCGTCGAATAGGACCCGCCGTTCGCCAGATCGTCGATCGCGCGCACACGCCAGTAGTATGTATCGTTGTACAGTCCCGTCACCGTGTCGGCCGTAAACGCCTGGTCGATCGTGTCCGTGAACGTGATGTTCGTGAAGCCTGTGTTCTTCGACACCTCCACCGCGTAACTGTCGACACCGACGCTGTCCGCATTCGCGCTCCAGCTCACCTGAAAGTCGATCGCCGTCGTCTCGTGGCCGTCCGCGGGCAGACCCAGGCTCACCTGGTTCACGATTGTGTCCGTCACAAATCCTCGCGCGGTTGAATATGATCCCCCGTTCGCGAGATCGTCGATGGCGCGCACACGCCAGTAATACGTGTCGTTGTACAGACCCGTCACCGTGTCGCTCGTGTTCGCCTGGTCCACCGTGTCCGTAAACGCGATGTTCGTGAAGGACGTGTTCTTCGATACCTCCACCGCGTAGCTGTCCACACCCACGCTGTCGCTCACCGCCGTCCAGCTCACTTGGAAGTCGATCGCCGTCGTCTCGTGCGCGTCCGCGGGCAGGCTCGCGCTCACCTGGTTCACGAGCGTGTCCGTCACAAACCCGCGCGTGCTCGAATACTGCCCGCTGTTGCCCAGATCGTCGATCGCCCGCATCCGCCAGAAGTACGTGTCGTTGTACAGCCCCGTCACCGTGTCATCCGACCGCGTCCCGTCCACCGTGTCCGTGAACGTGATGTTCGTGAATCCCGTGCTCTTCGCCACCTCCACCGCGTAGCTGTCGATCCCCACCGAGTCCACCCCGACGGCGCTCCAGCTCGCCAGAAAATCTATCGCCGTCGTCTCGTGGCCGTCCGCCGGCTGGCTCAGGCTCACCTGGCTTACGATCGTGTCGGTGATGAACCCCCGCGTCGCCGAGAACGATCCACCGTTCGCCAGGTCGTCCATCGCGCGCACGCGCCAGTAATAGGTGTCGTTGTACAGCCCCGTCACCGTATCGGCCGTGAACGCCTGGTCCACCGTGTCGGTGAACGTGATGTTCGTGAACGATGTGTTCTTTGATACCTCCACCGCGTATGAATCCACGCCCACGCTGTCGCTCACCGCGCTCCAGCTCACCTGAAAGTCGATCGCCGTCGTCTCGTGACCGTCCGCCGGCAGGCTCGCGCTCACCTGGTTCACGATCGTGTCCGTCACAAATCCCCGTGTCGCCGAGAACGATCCGCCATTGCCCAGATCATCCGTCGCTCGCACGCGCCAGTAGTACGTGTCGTTGTACAATCCCGTCACCGTGTCGCTCGTGTTCGCCTGGTCCACCGTGTCCGTGAACGCGATGTTCGTGAAGGACGTGTTCTTCGATACCTCCACCGCGTAACTGTCCACGCCCACGCTGTCGGCGTTCGCGCTCCAGCTCACTTGGAAATCGATCGCCGTCGTCTCGTGACCGTCCGCCGGCTGGCTCAGGCTCGCCTGGTTCACGATCGTGTCCGTCACAAATCCGCGCGTCGCCGAGTACGACCCGCCGTTCGCCAGATCGTCAATCGCACGCACGCGCCAGTAGTATGTATCGTTGTACAGCCCCGTCACCGTGTCCGCCGTGAACGCCTGGTCGATCGTGTCCGTAAATGTGATGTTCGTGAACGACGTGTTCTTGGAGACCTCTACCGCGTATGAATCCACGCCCACGCTGTCGCTCACCGCGCTCCAGCTCACCTGGAAATCGATGGCGGTCGTCTCGTGGCCGTCCGCGGGCTGACTCGGGCTCACCTGGTTCACGATCGTGTCCGTCACAAATCCTCGCGTCGTCGAGTATGATCCGCCGTTCGCAAGATCGTCGATCGCGCGCACACGCCAGTAATAGGTGTCGTTATAGAGACCGGTCACCGTGTCCGCCGTGAACGCCTGGTCCACCGTGTCCGTGAACGCAATGTTCGTGAAGGACGTGTTCTTCGATACCTCCACCGCGTAACTGTCCACGCCCACGCTGTCCGACACCGCGCTCCAGCTCACCTGGAAATTGATCGCCGTCGTCTCATGCGCGTCCGCCGGCAGACTCGCGCTCACCTGGTTCACGATCGTGTCCGTCACAAATCCTCGGGCAGACGCAAAGGACCCGCCGTTGGCCAGATCGTCCACCCCGCGCACCCGCCAGTAGTACGTGTCGTTGTACAACCCCGTCATCGTGTCGCTCGTCAGGCCCGTCGCGCCGTCGATCGTGTCCGTGAAGGTGATGTTCGTGAAGCCCGCGTTCTTCGATACCTCGATCGCAAAGCTGTCGATCCCCACGCTGTCCGACAGGCTCCAGCTCACCAATAAGTCGATCACGCTCGTCTCGTGGCCATCCGCAGGCTGCGACAACGTCGGCGCGTTCACGATCGTGTCCGTCACCAATCCACGTGTCGCCGAATACGACCCGCCGTTCGCAAGATCGTCGATCGCGCGCACGCGCCAGTAGTACGTGTCATTGTACAGCCCCGTCACCGTGTCGGCCGTGAACGCCTGGTCCACCGTGTCCGTAAACGCGATGTTCGTAAAGCCCGTGTTCTTCGAGACCTCCACCGCGTAGCTGTCCACCCCCACGCTGTCCGCATTCGCGCTCCAGCTCACCTGAAAGTCGATCGCCGTCGTCTCGTGGCCGTCCGACGGCTGGCTCAGGCTCACCTGGTTCACGAGCGTGTCCGTCACAAATCCTCGCGTTGTTGAATATGATCCCCCGTTCGCGAGATCGTCGATGGCGCGCAC
>MFPR01000018.1:0-24719 GCA_001784175.1 Candidatus Lindowbacteria bacterium RIFCSPLOWO2_12_FULL_62_27 | reverse complement strand
GGTGACGGTGTACGCGGGGAACGGGATCGCGGAAGGGGCGAGCAGCCTGGGCCTCATACTCTACACGGAGACGTTGATTCTGACGGAGGCGGGTGAGACGGGCGGGGTATTCCGAAGCGGCGCGATCGCGGTGGTGGACACGGAGTATCCGCTGGCGGCGCAGAACGGCGTGCTGGCGGTGGGGCTGTTTGACACGATGCACGTGGTGTACGCGGACACGAACGACGTAAGCGACGTTCGGATTGACACGGCATTGGTGGTGGACAGCGCGACGGCGAGCGTGGTGCAGTTTTACGAGGACAGCGGATTTACGGACGCGGTGGACACGTACTGGCCGAGGCAGGAGCTGGTGTGGATCGAGGTGCGGGACCAGGACGAGAACCGCAACCCGCAGCAGCGCGACACGGTGACGGTGACGGTGTACGTGGCGAACGGGATCGCGGAAGGGGCGAGCGCGCAGGGCCTGATTCTGGACACGGAGACGATCATTTTGACGGAGGCGGGGGAGACGAGCGCGGTGTTCCGGAGCGGGAACGTGACGCTGGCGGACACGGAGTATCCGATCGGGGTGGAGAACGGGCGGTTGGCGGCGGGATTGTTCGACACGCTGCACGTGGTGTACGTGGACGCGAATGTGGGGATCAGCGATTCGAGCTGGGACACGGCCTTGGTGGTGGACTCGCCGATCCAGAGCGTCGCCGAATTCTTCGAGGACGTCGCATTCGCCGATCAGGTCGATACCTACCTCACGCGGGACGTGATGTACGTGCAGGTGAGCGACACGGACGAGAACCGGAACCCGCAGCTCAAAGACACGATCACGGTCACGATCTTCGTGGGCAACGGCTACGCCGAAGGGTCGCACGCGCAGGGACTGGTGATCGACACGCAGACGCTGGTGCTGACGGAGAGCGCGGAGACGAGTGCGGTGTTCCGCAGCGATACGGTGGTCCTGACCGACACGCTCTATCCGGCGGTCGAGGACGGCCGGGTGAGCTGGGGCCGGCAGGACACGATCCATGTCAAATATGTGGACGTCCACACGTCCACGGACTCGAGCGCCGATACCGCCCTCGCGATTGAAATCCCGACCGTCGCCCGCGCCGTCTTCTACGAGGACACGGCCTACGGGGACGAGGTCGACACCTTCTACACAAGAGATGTGACCTACATCGCGGTCCACGACACGGACGAGAACCGCAACCCGCAGATGAAGGATACGGTCCAGGTCACCGTCTTCGTCGGCAACGGCACGACGGAAGGGACCCTCAGCGCCGGCATCAGCCTCGAGGGACTTGTGATCGACACGCAGACGCTGGTCCTGACCGAAAGCGGCGAGACGTCGGGCGTCTTCCTGAGCGACGCGCTCGCCCTGACCGACACGGAATTCCCGGTGGTCGAAAATACGCGCATGAGCTGGGGTCGCACCGACACCCTGCACGTGACGTACACCGACATCACGGGCCTGAGCGAAGTCGCGGTCGACACGGCCCTCGCCCTCGAGACAGGGACGCGGATGGCGATCCAGTTGTACGAGGACTCGGCCTACACCGACGACGTGGACACTTATCTGACCAAGGACGTCATGTACATCCTGGTGCAGGACACGGACGAAAACCGCAACCCGCACGTCAAGGACACGATCTTCGTCGTCGTCCGCGTCGGCAACGACACGAACAGCGAAATCGTCGATTCCGAAACCATCATCCTGACGGAGTCGTCCGAAACCGGCGGCATCTTCCTGAGCGGCGCCATCGTCCTCACCGATACCGTCTCCCCTGTGCCCGGGGACGGCATCCTCTCGTGGGGCCTCAACGACACGACCCACGTCCTCTATGTCGACGCGACCGACGGGACGGACGTCGGATTCGATACGGCGCTGGCGATCGAAATCCGCACGCCGGCCCGCGTGGTCCTGTACGAGGATCAGGCGTTTGGCGACGAGGTCGATACCTACTTCACCCGGGACTACCTCTACGTCGCTGTCCATGACACGGACGAGAACCGCAACCCGCAGAGCGTCGAAACGACCACGGTCACGGTCTTTGTTTCGGACAACGCCTACAACATCATCATCGACACCGAGGTCCTCCTCCTCACCGAGTCCGGCCAGACGACCGGCATCTTCCGCAGCGATACCGTGGTCCTCACCGACACCAAACTCCCGCTGGCCGGCGACGGCATCATCAGTTGGGGCCGGTCCGATACCCTGCACGTGGCCTACACCGACCCGAACTTCGGCACGGATACCGCCTTCGACACGGCCCTCGCGCTCGAAATCACGACCGCCGAGTCCGTCGCCTTCTTCGCGTTCGACAACGGCGACACCTTCCTCTTGCCGGACACGATGGGCCTCGAAGTGTCGGACATCGACGCGAACCTCAACCCGCAGACCCGGGACACGGTTCTGGTCTACGTGACGAGCTGGAACGCCAACCGTACCGACAAGATCCTCATCGATACGGAAACGATCGTCCTGACCGAAACCTCCGAAACCAGCGGCGTCTTCCGCATCGACATGAGCGGGCTCCTCCTCTCCGATACCATGTTCGCCACGGGATTCGGCAACGGCAAGCTCCTCGCCGGGCGTGGCGATACCCTCCTCGTCGAGTACTTCGATCAGGTCGGCGTCTGGGCCGAGGCCGAGGACACCGCCTACGTCGGCGAATCCGCCAAGCCCGCGAGGCTCCGGCTCCTCGCCGATGGTCTGGACACCGACGTCTTCGGCACCGGACACGACCGCACGACCGGCCATGACAGCCTCCTCATCGAGGTCGTCGACGAGGACATGAACGTCGACCCGCAGGAGACCGAGGCCATCCTCGTCCTCATCCAGGTGCCCCAGACCGGCGACAGCGAGTACGTCTGGTTGACGGAGGTTCGCAGCGACAGCGAAATCTGGCGCGGGCAGATATGGATCTCCGACACCATCACGAATCCCTCGGACTCCTCCCGCGTCCTCCTCGCGGCCAACTTCGACACGGTCTCGGTCCAGTACGTCGACAGCGTGGCCGGGACGGACAGCGGGCTTGACACCGCCCTCATCTACCGCGGCGTCCCGTCCCTCGCCGACTTCTACGACAGCGTGTTCCTCCTCCGGCGCGACACCTACGTCCGCATCGAGTTCTTCACGGTCCAGATCACCGACACGGACGAAAATGAGAACCCCTACGCCCGCGACACGATCACCATCACCGTCGTGATCGGCGATCCGGCCAACAACGGCGCCCTGCGCGAAACCGAGGTCTTTGTCCTCACTGAAACCACCGATACCTCCGGCGTGTTCCGCACCGACAAGATCCTCGGGTCGGACACCATCATCGGCGCGAGCCTCAACGACGGCCAGCTCAAATGGCAGGAGGGCGACTCGGTCTACTTCATGTACGTCGACAACGACGATCCGTCCGACAGCGACTTCGACTCGGCCATCATCAAGTCCGCCGGCAAGATCGCCTTTGACGACACGTTCTATTTCTCGCTCGACACGATCACCCTCACGGTCCGCGACTTCTCGCTCAACATCAACCAGAGCGTACGCGAGGTCGTCATGTGCACTGTCATGTCTCCCACCGTGGGCGACACCGAAATCCTCTGGCTGACCGAAACCGGCGAGACCACCGGCATCTTCAGCAATAACCCCGAGCTCTTCACCAATAACCCCGGCTCGGTCAACACGCTCCTCGCGTCCGAAACCGCCTATCCGATCCAGGCCTTCAACCGCGTCCTCACCGTCCGGCCCGGCGATTCCATCCTCGTCGCCTACTGGAGCATCGCCGACACCTCGACCTCCTACGACACCCGGGCGGTCATCTTCCAGCCGACCCAGTCGGCCGTCCGGCTCGACCGCGCCAACTACAACACGAACCGCCGGATCTTCATCACGGTCAACGACTCCGACCAGCGCGGCTTCACGAATTTCCAGGATACGGTGGTCGTCTACGTCTTCGCAGCCACCGGCGGCGACAGCGAACGGGTCGTGCTGTCTGAAACGCTCGACTCGTCCGCCACGCCTTGGGGGACCTTCTTCTCCGGATCCTTCAACAACGATTCTACGGCCGGACTCGCGATTGACACCGGCCCGGCCGCACAGGACGGCATCCTCAACGCACCGCTCTATGACACGATCTTCGTCCGCTACGACGACAACTATTTCGTGTTCGAGGGTTCCACCGACAGCGCCATCCTCCTGCCCGTCGCATCCAAGGCCTTCGTGCGGCTCCTCCGCCAGGGTCCGGGCGGCTGGATCGACGCGGACACCTACGCGATCGGCGATTCGGTCTTCGTCGAGGTCACCGACTCCGACTACAACCTCGACCTGAACTTCATCGACTCGGTCACCATCGCCATCAACAGCTTCCGCGACCTCGACTCGCCCTCGTCGGCTTTCGACACGAACTACCTCGACACCGAGTTCGTGACCCTCTGGGAACTCGACCGCAGCGCCTTCGTCTTCCGCGCGCTCGTCACGCTCCCGACCGAAACCGGCCCTCGCGCGTCCGTCGTGCCCGGCGACAGCAAGCTCACGCTGATCGGCGGCCTCGACATCGTCATGGCCGGCTATCGCGACACCTATAACCTCGAATTCGGATTCGACACCGCCGGCATCTCCCAGCCGTCGGTCAAGTCCGGCGGGCGGTTCACCGACACCAACAACATCACGGTCACCAACTACGACGCCTCCTTCCACGACCGCATGTACATCGAGGTGACCGACACCAACCAGAACAAGTCCGCGATCACCATCGAAACGGTGTCGGTCCGCGTGATCATCGAAGGCACCGGCGACTCCGAAATCGTCGTCCTGACCGAAATCGCCGCCCACGCCGGCATCTTCCGCGCGCCGGACGGCGTCCAGCTCCTCTACAAGTACGACACCGGGACCGATACGGCGGTCTTCGACGACGGCAAACTTCTCTTCCGGAACGCCGACACCGCCTACTTCGTCTACGTCGACCCCGACTCCGGCCTCGATACCTTCGTCAGCGACACGGTCGAGATCTTCCAGCTCGGCAACTTCGTCTTCGGCATCAAGCTCAGCATCGAGCCGCAGGTCAATACGACCGATATCGTGCTCTACCTCCTCAGCGAAACCGGCGCGGTCAATACCTTCCTCAGGGACATCCGCGCCGCCATCGAGATCGTCGACGGCAGCCCCGCCGCCAATTTCGTCAGCGCCACCGAAACCTTCGTCAACGGCGTGGTCCGATTCGTCTATCCCTCCGCCACCGAATCGACCGACTTCATCGCGCGCGTCACGGTCGGCAACTTCCTCTTTGAGCCTTTCATCCGCATCCGCCCCGGCCAGAAGTTCACGCTGGCGACCAGCAAGCAGGACGTGATCAACGGGGCGCGCACCCAGAACCGCGTGACGGCGATCTTCGACGCGAGCGAAGTCGGCGACTCCGACCGGATCGCGCTCGCGATCTTCCGCGAAATGAGCGTCGCGGACCAGACCCTCGTCACTTCGGCCAACAGCGTCCTCAATCTCATTCCGGGCGTCACCCCCATCTACCTGACCGACAACGAGGCGCACAGCGAGGTGTCGATCCAGGTCTACAAGAACGACGTCGCGAAGACCAAATTCGATAAAAATGTCAGCATTATCATGCAGTATGGCGATACCGACGCGGACGGCATCATCGACCGCACCACCATCCGGGAAAAGAGCCTCGCGCCGTACTTCGTCGACGTCATCACCAGCCGATGGAAGATCGAGCCGACCTTCACCGTGAACGACAAGATGAACTACGTCGAAGCCGTCGTGAACCACCTGACCATCTTCGCCGTCCTCGGGCGCGCGCCGGCCGCCACGGTCGATAACGCTATCGCCTATCCCAATCCCTTCAAGCCCAACAGCGGCCTCGGCCATACGCAGGTCTTCTTCGATAACCTGCCGGACGGCGCCCGGATCCGCATCTATGACGTGTCGGGCCAGATCGTCGACGAGATCGACATGGTCGTCGGCACCGGCCGCGCCGTGTGGGACGCGACCAACAAGCACGGCATCAGCGTCGCCAGCGGCGTGTACATTTACATGATCGAAGGCGGCGGCGCGCGCAAGATCGGGAAAGTGATGGTGATCAAATAAATGGACTGTCAGAACATGAAAGGAGTGAACGAAAATGACCGATAAAGTAAAGGAGGGGATGAATATGCGTGATCCAACGGATGAACATCGCTGGCTCCGCTGGTACTGGGTCCTCGTGGCGCTCCTCGCGATCGCCACGCCGGCCGTGGCCGGCGGGATCCACCGCAAGGCCGGCACGTCGGGCCTGGCGTTTCTCAAGATCGATGTCGGAACGCGGGCCGTCGCGATGGGCCGGACCATGACGGCGATTCCGGACGGCGTCAACGCCGTCTACGGAAATCCGGCCGGGCTGCTCAAGATTCACGACAAGGAGCTGACCATGACCTACACCAACTGGCTGGTCGATATGAAGTACAGCCATGTCGGCTACGGCCTGCCGATGTCCGACCGCACGGCCATCGCCTTTTCGGGATCGGTGCTCGACTACGGCAAGATCGAAGGCCGGGACCTCACGGGGTTTCCGATCGGCACGATTCGCGGCGGCGACCAGATCCTTGCTTTCACCCTCGCGCACCGGCGCACGAAGAAACTCGGCGTCGGGTTGACAATCAAGGCCATGCGCGAGAAATTATCGGATGAGAAGGCCAAGGCCGTCGGATTTGATTTCGGGATGATCCAGCAGACCGGCGTCGAGGGGCTGTTCCTCGGCGCGGCGATCCAGAATCTCGGCAGCCGGATCACCTTCGTCAAACAGGCCGATCCCATGCCCTTTACGTACCGCATGGGTGCCGCCTGGCATCTGTTCGAGTATCGCCTGCAGATCGGCGCCGACGCGCTGAAACGCAGGGACGCGCCGTTCGAGTACAACGTCGGCCTCGAATACCGGCCCATGAAACTCCTGGCGCTCCGGGCCGGCTACAGCACCGAAAACGACCTCGACGACGGCCTCACCGCGGGATTCGGCATTGACGTCAGCTCCCTGCACTTCGACTATGCCTACGTCCCCTACGGCGATCTCGGCAACACGCACCGGATGACGCTCACGTTCCGGTACGGGAAGAACTGAAAGAGGAGGGTTGGACAACATGATTGATGTGCCTTTGCATTGGGTTTGGTTGATCGAAGCGGCGGCGGCTCGGAAGGGCGCTCCGCCGCCGGAAGACTGGATGACCCTGGTCCTGACCAAGAGCGGGGTCTGTTTGTGGCTCCTCTTCGCCTGCTCCATCGTCGGCGTCGCGGTCATCCTCATGAAAGCGGTCGCGCTCCGCGGCGGCAAAATCCTGCCGCGATCCCTCGGCGAGCAGTTCCTCCAGCTCGCCCAACAGCGCGACGTGCAGGGCATCGGGGAACTCTGCCAGCGATTCGAGCATATCCCCGTCGCCCGCGTCACCTACGCGGGTCTGGAGGTCGCCTCGAGCGGGGTCGATGTCGTCGAAAAGGAAATGAGCGACACGGCCCGGTACGAGTTGATCGAACGGACCTCCTACCTCGCCGTGCTTGGCGTGCTCTCCTACGTCGCCACCCTCGTGGGACTGCTCGGAACGGTCACCGGCATGATCAACGCGTTCCGCAACATCCACATGCAGGGAACGACCTCGACCGAGTTCGTCGCGGCCGGCGTCTACGAGTCCCTCCTCAATACGGCCGAGGGACTCCTCATCGCCATCCTGTTCTATCTCGCCTTTCACTTTTTCCGCGCCCGGGCCAACATCATCGCCAATGAATTCGACGAGTACATCACGCGGTTCGTCAAGGCCCTCTTTCACATCCAGCCGGCCGGCGGCGGGGTCGAACGGTGAAACCGCACCGGCGACGCATCCAGCTCTTTGACGAGCAGGAGGACTTCATGCTGAATACCACGCCGATGATCGACGTCTTCCTCATGCTTATCGTCTTTTTCATGCTCTCCGCCAGCTTCGGACAGGCCGCCTCGCAGTTCGGCATTCAGCTCCCGCCCTCGGCCACGTCCGAGGAGACGCCCGTCCGCGAAATCGTCGTCGGGATCGACCACAACCAGAAAATCTATCTCGACCGCGAGGAACTCTCGCTCAACCAGCTCTACGCCAAGCTCCGCGCCGTGCCCTTCAAAACTCGCACGGTCGCCGTCCAGGCCGACCGCCGCGTTCCCTACGGCGCCATCATGAAGGTCATCTCCGTCGCGCGCAAAAGCGGGTTCTACGACTTCGCGTTCGACGTCATCTACGAAGAGGATCTGGTGCGGTAGGATGTTTTACCTCGGCGGCCGCGGACCGCGCCTCAACCGGTACGTCGGCCTTTCGCTCGTCCTTCACACGGCCCTCGTCCTCGTCTTCTGGTCTGTCGCCAAAACGCACCTGCGCGCCGTCCGGCCCGCCGCCATCGATGTCCACATCCGCACCGTCCCCGCATTCCCTTCGCGGCCGGCCATGCCGCCCAAACCCAGGCCCGGCCTCGCGCAGGCGACGGCGCCCACGCTCCCGGCCGCCGCGCCCCGCCGGAAAATCGGGCGGATCATCGAGAAGAAGTTCAAGCTCGACATGCCCGAGATCCAGCCCCAGACGGCCCTTCGGCGGTCCGGCCGCGACGATGAGGTTCGGCTCCGCGACAAAAACGTCGCCAAATTCGTCCGGTCCGAACAGGTCGAGCTGATCGACATTGAACGCAAGCAGGCCTACGAGCCCCCGGCGCCCGCCCAGACGACCGCGGTCCAGACGCCTCCCGGCGAGTACGTCCCGGCGGCCGCGCTCGCCAAAGTCGAGGTCAATATCGATTATGTCGAAATTCCCTTTGACGCGCCCGATAAAATCGATCTCGACCAGGTCCAGTGGACGCCCGCCGTCGCGGCCCGGCCCACCGTCGCCCCGCCCGCCGCATCCTCCGGTGACGCTCGACCGGCCGGTGAGACGGCCCGGCGGAGGATCCTGAAACTGGTCAAACCCGAGCCGCCGCCCAACCTCGACATCCAGGAACCACGCGTCGACGTCATCCTTAAAGTCCTCATCGCCGAAAACGGATTCATCTCCCAGGCCGAAATCGACCGCTCCTCTGGATACCTCGAACTCGACAACCGCGCCCTCGCCGCCATCCGCCAGTGCATCTACGAAAGCGCCGCCAAAAAGGAAGCCCGGCTCGTCCGGATCGAATATGTTTTCTAGATTTCTCCTCTTGATCTGCTGTCTGACCGCCGCCCTGTCTTCCTTCGCCCGCCCCGCCCATGCCGCCGTCGCCGACGACCTCCAGTTCGCCGCCGCCCTCTTCAACGACGGCGAGTACCGCCAGGCCCTCGACGAATTCAAACGACTCCAGCCGGCGCTCACCGGCGCCGAATGGGAGGACGATGTCCTCTTCTGGATGGCCGAATGCCATTTCTACCTGCGCGAATACTCGCAGGCCTCCGAGATTTATCAGAAAATCATCTCCGATCATCCCGCCTTCTCGCGCGTCGAGGACGCCTACGTCAAACTCATGGGCGTCCACTATACCGTGGGACGATTCGAACGCGTCCTCGAACTCGCCGAGAGCTTCTCCCGGAAATTCCCCGCGTCCGCCTCCCGTGACCAGGTCTATCTTTCCTGGATCCAGTCCGCGCTCCGGCTCCGGCAGTTCACCCGCGCCGAGGAACTCCTCGACGCCTACCAGAAGGCATCCCCGGGCAGTCCCTACGTCTGGAGCCTGAAATCCATCCTCGCGAATTTCTATTTGAAGGAACAGCGATTCGACCGCGCCCTGCCCGTCTTCGAGGAACTCTATACCTACCAGAAGGACGAAAACTTCCTCCTCTGGATCGGCGAGTGCCGCTTTCAGACCGGCGCATGGGCCGGCGCGCGCGACGCGTTCTCCCAGTTCCTCCAGACCCAGCCCGGCAACGAGGTCGCGCGGTTCAAACTCGCGCTCGCCGACTACCGCGCCGGAAATTTCGCGCAGGCGGTGGAATCCTTTAAACCGATCGCCGACAAAGAAGGCGCCTACACCGAGGACGCCCTCTATTTCCTCGCGCAGGCGCTCCTCCGCACCGGCAACGCCGACGAGGCCAAAAAAAGTCTCTCGGCCATCCTCCAGATGCGGCCCAACGAGGAACTCCGAAAACGCGCCCTCGCGCTCATCGTCCAGATCGATTCGGCCGACAACAAGGCCGACCTCGACCGGCTCATCGCCAACCTCGAAAAACTCGGAGACGCCGGGTCGCCCGACCAGCTCCGCCAGTACCGCGTCCTCTCCGCGTACCGAAAAAAAGAATACTCGGCGGTCGTCGCGCTCCTCGGACAGCCCAAAGACCGCCGTGAGTGGCTCATGCTCGCCGAAAGCTTCTACGCCCTCGGCAGCTACCCCGACGCGTCCCGCGCCTATGCCCAGGTCCTCTCGGCCTCCGCCGCACCCGCTGAAAAACGCGCGGCCCACGCCGGCCTCGCCTGGAGCGCCTACGCGCAGGAGCAGTTCGAAGACGCGCTCAAGTATTTCCAGGCATGGCTTTCCGGCCCGAAAAAACCGGAGGACGCTGCGGCCGAGGCCGACGTCAGCCACGCCATGGCGCAGTGCGCGATCAACCTTGGCCGAACCGAAGACGCCATCGCCTTTTATGAGCGCGCGCGTAAAGAGTCGGCCGACCGCGACAAGATCACGCGCAACATGGGCATCCTCTATTTCAACAGCGGCGATTACGCCCGCGCCGTCGAACTTCTCGATCCGATCGCCGACAACGACCAGATCCTCTCCATCGTCGGCCGCGCCTGCCTCTATCTGAAGCAGGCGCAGAAGGCCCTTTCCTATTTCAAAAAACTCCGCCGGCCCGATCTCTATTCCCTCGAAATTGGCGCGGTCCACTACGAACTCGGTCAGCTCGAGGAGGCCAAGACCTATTTCGAGCAGGCGGCCGCCTCTCAGTCCGGATCGGCCGTCGGTATCAACATCGACGGGCTCCTCGGGAACATCGCCTACAAGCAGGGAAATTTCGTCGAGGCGGCCTCGCGGCTCCGCAAAGCGCAGTTGCGCGACCCCGATAACATCGAAATCCGGTTTGAGCTTGCCGCGGCGCTCATGAAAGTCGAAAACGCGCCCCGACAGGAACTCGTCGAAATCCTCCGCAGCATCGCCACCAACCCCCGCTCGCCCGCCGCCTATCGCGACAAGGCCCGGGTCTGGCTCATCCGCATGGCGCCCGCCGCCGATGTCTCCGAAATCCAGCAGATCGAGGGCGCCATCGACCGATCCGCCGCCTTCGAGGCCCAGGCCAACCGGCTCTTCTCGCAGCAGCAGTATGATTCGGCCGCCGACTGGTATGAAAAACTCATCGCCATTCCCTCGCTCCCCGCTGAAACTCGCATGCAGGCCCTCTACGGGCTTGGCTGGTCCCTCCACAAACTCGGCCGGAAACAGCGCGCGCAGGAAACCTTCCGGTCCCTCCTCGCTGAATTCCCCAAATCCTCCTACGCGGCCGAAATCGTCCTCCTCCTCGTCGAGGACGCCTACGGCGCGCAACGCTACGAAGAGGCCGCCAATCTTGCGATCAAAAACATGGGCAGGATTTCCAAAAACGTCGCGCGGCTCCGGTTCATGGCCGCCGAAAGCCTCTACGAAATCGGCCGCTATGCCGATGCGCTCGTCCATTACAAGGCATTCCTCCCGGAGGCCGACAACCTCGCCGATTACGCGCGATATCGCTCGGGCCTCGCATCATTCCACCTCAAACAATACGAGGCGGCCGTGCTGTTCTTCACCCCCATCGCCGATTCGGCGATGGTGGCGAGCAAGCATTATTACCTTGGCATGGCCCAGTACCATCTGGGGCGGAAGAAGAAGGCCGCCGAACATTTTGAGTCTCTCCTTGAGCTGGGCCCGGGTGACTTTCAGGAGGAGGCGTGGAAAAATTTCGTGATCCTTATCGAGGAAGTCGGCCTCTGGTCCCGCGCCATCGCCCTCGGCACAAGGCTCTCCGAAAGCCCCCGCGAGCTGGACCGCCTCGTCTACTGCAAGGCCCTCGCCCAGACCGGCTCCTCCATGGCCGCGCGGTACTGCGAAAAACTCGGCTACATCGCCCGCGACCCCGAAATCGCCCCCGAGGCCCTCTACGTCGCCGCCACGGCCCTCGCCAAGTCCGACCCCGACAAGGCCAAACAACTGCTGGAAAAACTCATCGTCAAATTCCCCAAATGCCGCTTCGTTCCCGACGCCAAAAAATTCCTGGGCAAACCCCAGTGACCCGAATGTTCGTGTTCTGTGTGTTATCGGTTTGTCTTGGGTTCCTGTTGGCTCTTCCTTCTCCCGCACGGTCCGAACAGCTCGAAATGGACGTCATCACGGTCTACGGCAAGGAAAGCTACCGGTTCCGCCGCGAAGTCTTCGACCTTCTCGCGCCGATGCGTAAGGAGGACCTGGTGAAAATGAAGCTGAAAAAACGCGTGGTCGAGGAAGTCACCGTGCCCGTGATGCCCCTCGACGTCTCCGCCTACGACACCGATTACGCCCTCCGGCCCGAAGGCGAAGTCCCGACGGTGTCGATCGTCCGGACGGGCCTGCTCCTCTATTTCCTGACTCGCAAATCTCAGATCGAAAATCTTCGCCTTGAATTTCTCTCCCGAACGGACCCCGCGCTGCAGCCGCAGGAAATCTTCCTGAAAAAAATACTCAAAGACCAGTATGTCGAAGTCATGCTCCCCGACGGCCTCTACCGCATGGCCCTGACGGCCGAGGGCATGGAGCGGGCGGTCGCCGATTCGATCGTCGTCCGGCCCGGCCAGATATCGCTCGCGCTCGTGCCCGTCGAGGAAATCCCGCCGCCCCCGCCTCCTCCTCCTCCGGTCGAAGTAGTAGAAGCGCCGCCCCCGCCGCCCCCACCGCCCCCGCCGCCGCCCGAAAGGCCCATCGAGGTCCGGCTCGTCCCGCTCTCCAAGCGCGTGCCCCTCCCGGAGGCCCGCCCGGTCATGGTCGCCCGCGGGCGCGTCAAGTATCAGGAACAAGGCTTGGCGGGGATGGAAGTCCGGATGTATGAAAAGGAGGTCGGCTTTTTCGATCCCTACGACCCTGCCATCGAAGCGGCGCTTCTCGCCGTCACCGTCACCGACTCCTTCGGCAATTTCGAATTCCCGCCGATCGATAATTACGACGGTTTCCTCGAAGGCGCCCGCGACCCCGCCATCGTCCTCTCGCTCGAAAACAACCAGGTCGCGCTCCTCAAACCCCTCGCCATGTCACGCGCCGTCCCTTACCGCTATCTCATCTTCCAGAAAGACAACGTCCAGCCAGACGCCGGCGCCCTCTCGGTCGGCGAGATCGCCGTCAGCCTCAGCAAAGAAAAACCGGTCCTCCTCTTCCAGCGCATCCAGGCGTGGGCGAGAGACATCCCCCATCCCATCCGCGCCTACTACCCTTCGGGCAACACGATCCGCATGTTTTCGAGGGAAATCCACATCCCGGCCGACGCCGAAAACTCCGCCATCCGAGAATCCTTCTCCTACCTCGCCCCGCGCCCCTGACGGTCAGGGCGGTGGCAGAGGCAACCCAAACGCGTCGACTTCCTCGGGCGTCCCGCCCCCGCCTTCCGTGACGGCTTCCTTCAAAAGAGTCTGTGTCGACTGGTCGGAAGTCGATTCCTGAACGGAGATGACGGACGGCGGCGCGTCGATCACTTCCGTGGTCGACAGCGCGGCTTCCTGCTCGGCTTCGGAAGCGGAAGCGGTCGTGACATCGGTGACCGACTCGATCTGCAGGATCGCGTCCGGCGTGACGACGCCTTCGATGCTCACCGGGTCGCCGATCGAGGCTTCTAGACCATCCCCCACGGTGATCACTTCGCCGGCAATGACGGACAGGTCAAGCGCTGCGGCCGCCGCCTCGGCCTCCGGCGCCGCCGCTTCCGGCGCGCCGGCGGCCACCGGCTCCGGTTCAGGAGCAGCCCCGACCACGACGTCAAAAGAGGATTGAAGCCAAAGGTCGAGCGCCGCGGAGACGGCTTCGGCCGGGACAGCGCCTCCGGCGCCCCAAGTGCCGGCGTCTCCGACGCCGGCCGGGACAGCGCCTCCGGCCGGCTCCGGAGGCGCCGCTTCCGGCCCGGGCGCGGCGGCCGGCGGAGGCGCGGCGCCGGGCGGCGGCGCGGCTTCAGGCCCGCGGCCGGCCGCGCCCGGTGGAGGCGCCCCTTCCGGTCCTCGACCGGGAGCGCCTGGCGCAACTTGAGCCAGTACGGCCGGCGCCACACCCAGCGCCATCTGGATGGCCGGCGGAAGTTTTTCGATCTGAACAGGGGCCATAAACCCCTCCCCGTTTTCAAATCTCGTCTCCGTGCCGAATCCTTCGCCGAAACTCACCTCCTGCTGGGTGCCGCGGACGCCGGCGACGGCGGTGGGCGTGGTGATCGTGAATTTGTTGCGTTTGCCGCTGTTTTTGTCCACCGTCGATATGACCTTGCCGAGCTGCAAAAACATTTCGGTCTGATACTCCTGGTCGCCCTCGATGGCTCGGCCGACGGTGAAGAGCGTGACAGGTTTTATTTCGGTGACGCTGTTTTCGAACGTCAGGACCGCGCGCCCGTCGACCCCGGCGTTGATCTGATCGCCTGATCCGACTTTCATTTTCGGAACGACGCTCCGCCAGGCCGACTCCCCCCGCTTTAAAATCTCGACTGTGCCCGACACCTCGGTGATCGTGCCGGTCATCGCCGATTTCTGCTCCGCGGCAAAAACCGGCAGGAGGTTGAGAACGCAGCAATACAGCAATGCAACAATGAACGATTGTGTCTTCATCGCTTTTTCTCCCTCTGCTCGATCGCCCGGCCGAGCATCGCGAGAAGCTCGGCGCCGCTCAGGTATTCGCGTATGTAGCTGTCGGCGGGCAGAAGTCTCTGGGCTTTGCCGTCCCGCGCGGCGAACCGCAGACTCCGCGGGAACAGCCGGCCCATGACCCCGCGCTGGTCGGCGGCGGCGTCCATCGCGTTCAGAAAGAGCAGCACGGCGTCGGCCTTGGTCACGGGCTCGCGGATGACGCGCATCGCGTTCTTGCGGAACTGGACGCCGTGATCGAGAAGATACTGGAGTTCCGGCGCCACATCGCCTGAGGCGGGTCCCCGGTATCCCTTGAACCGCGCGACGACCCGGGCAAGGTCTTCCTTCGTCGCGATCGGTTTCTTGACGAGCGCGCGGAAGTAGTCGTTTTCGGAGCCGGCCTGGACCGGAAAAGATAAAAGATGGGAAACGAACAGACACAAACAGACACGAACGAACACGAAACGACCTCGACGGTTCATAGATCCAGGGACACTTTCAGTTTCATGTATGTTTCATGGCCCCGCAAAGAGCCGTAGGCGGGGCCGGGGAGGAAGGATCCGAATTTGAACTGATAATTCATGTCGTTGAACATTTTCCAGGACAGGGAAACGTCGTACTCGTCGCCGATGTCGTCCGACGATTTCGAATCCCCGGTCGGGAAAATCGCCGCGTCCGAGGTCGGGCCGCCCGCGTCCGACCGATAGGTGTAGCCGGTCAGATTCAGCGTCATGTCGTTCCATCGGGACGCGCCCCACCGCCCGAGGGGTTTGAAGCTGGTTCCGGCTTTTAAGATGCGGATGTTGGCAAGGCTTGGCGCCAGGGCGTTGCCCATCGTCAGGCCGCCGAAGGACCGGAACACGCTGTCCTTGCCAAAGGACGATCCGTCCCGCGAGGAGGTGACGTTGCTGACGCGGTCGGCGTCGCCGCTCCCGAAGGCATATTCGGCGAACAGCGCGGGGACGAGGTCGCCGCCGAAGAGATAGCGGAGGCCCACGTCGAGCGCGTCGGCGTCGACGCCGACTTGGGCGGCCACGGGCTGCGCGGCGGTGGCGGCATTGTAGGTCTTGCCGCGCACGAGAATGTATTCGGACCAGTAATTGAGTTTCGTGAAAAATGTCCCTTCGAATCCGACCCCGTAATACCGGGAATGGAACTCGCTGCGCTGCGTCTGGCCGGCGGCGCCGGTGGAGTAGGGAGAGACGGTGTTGCGATCCGCATTCCACAGATGGAAGAGATCCAGTTTGAGCCACCCGGCGAATTTGAACGAACATTCGGTCCCGAAAAACAAGCGCTTCGTCCGGCCCGACCCCGGCGCGAGGTTGTCGATATTGTTGTCGCCGGGCTTTTGGCGCATGAAGACCGCGTCGACCAGGAGTTTCCTGCCCTTGGAACGCCAGAGGACCCCGTCGGCGATGAGGCCGTACGCGATCCCCCGGCCGAATTTGTAAAATTGCCGTCCCACCGTCAGCGTATGCTTTATGCGGCGGCCCGGAAAGGAACGCTCGAAATACATCATGTCGATTTTCATCTGCTCAACGTCCGACTCGCGCGTGGTCGGCGATATCTTGGCGTTGTCGGTATAGAGCGTCTTGACCCGCGCGTAGAATTTGGCCTTCCGGTCGACGCTGGCGACGACGCCGAAGAGATTGTATTCGTTGTCCCACACATGGTCGGGATCGTCCTGCGCGGCGGGATTGCGGTCGTTGTCGTCGGAGGCGGTGTACGAGACGGCGGCGGTATAGCCGTAATCGAGGAGCCACCCCCGTTTGTCGCGCCGCGACCGCAGGGCGTGGGCGGCCATCTCCTCCGTGTGGCGCTTCTCCTCGACTGACTCCACCATCTGAACCCGCGCCTCCTCCTCGGACATCTGGGCGCGGGCCGGCAGGATGAAGATCAATGAGAATGCGGCAACGCACCAATGTTTCGCGCCCGTGATCACCGGACCACCGCCAGTTTGTCCACGAGTTTGTTTCCACCAGACTGTAGAATGTAGAGATACACCCCAGAGCCGACGTTCTGACCGTGTTTGTTCGCGGTGTCCCATGGGATCGTGTTCGATCCGCCCATGCCCGATCCCGCCAACTCTCTGACCAGCCGGCCGCCCACATCGTAGATTTTGAGTGTCACGCCGGCCGGCGACTGCAGGTTGTACTTGAACGTCATCGATCCCGTCGAGCCGTCCGGCCCCGGGTTCGGATAGACGAAGGTATGCTCTTTCGAGAGCGACGCGGAAAGAAAGGCCGCAAGGTATTCGGGGAGGCCGATGGCGAGGGTCAATGAAATTGGAGATTTTGGATTTTCGATTTTAGATTCTAAAACCAGTGAGGCGGATTGGCGCAGATTCACGGGACCTTGCGGGCCGCCGATCAGATACGCCTCGTAGACGTGCGGTAAATTCGGGATGTTGTCCCACGAGATCGTGACCGGCGCGGAAACGTCCGATGCAACAGACACCTCCCACGACCGGCCCATCGCACCCGGTTCAGCAAATGCCGCCGCCAGCCATGGGTTCTCCTCCCCCCTTGGGGGGGAGGCTGGGTGGGGGGTTCCTCTCAGTTGCCTCATCGCCAGGTACACATATCCCCCCGCCGCCGGCGGTGGCTCATAGGCGACCGCAAGCGCCGCCTCCTGCGCCGTGGGCCGAACCCCGACATAATTCTGTTCGTCTCGCGCGCCTCCGCCGCTCGCCATCATCTGAATCGCCCAGTCGTTTTCGACGCCGGCCTTGTTTTGCTCCTTGTAGTACGCCGACAGCATTCCACTCTGATTTAAAACAACCGTCTCCGTCTCCATAACCTCCGCCGGATTCGGAAATACCCACAGCGTGCACGACGCAAGCGCCTTCACCCAGAACCCCGTCATCGGCTTCATTTGCACGGCGCTGTCGCTCACGGCGCTCGGACCCCACTGATACTGCGTCCCGTCAAACCAGTAGAGGACGTTGCTGAGGACCCCGGCGGCGTGGGCCGAGTCGACGCTGAGCAGGTTCGAAAGGTTTGAACCGGCCCACGTGTCGCCCGGAAGTCCGGTGTCGACTTTCACGGACGTGCGCCAGTCGACGTAAAAATACTGCCCGGAGCCGATCTGGTTCCAGCCGCTGCCGGTCGCGTTCAACGCCACCCGGACGGTGTCGAATCCCGCCACGCCCTGCGACCCCTCATCGATGACCCAGCGTTGGGTCGAGCCGGTCAGATGCTTGGCCCAAAATCCCCGGCCGCGCTCGATCGCGGACACGGCATGGTATTGGGTCGAAGCAAACGTGATCGACGGATTCACGCCTTTGTCCTCGCGCCATTCGTAGAGCCGGTATTGTGACGCGCTTCCCAAATCCGCGCCGACCACCGCCGCCGGATCGGCCGTCAGGAGCGACTTGTTCGGCGCCATCATCCGCCACGTCGAGTCGGCGATGTCCCGGCCGTCGAGATAGACGGTGGCGACGGCCGAAGCCGCCGAATTGCCGGCCGGCCACGCCCTGATTTGAAAGATGTCGCCCGTCGAAGGAAGCGTGATCGTTTCCGTTATCCCGCCGTCCGCGCCCGTCACCCCGCCGGTTTCGCCCAACTGCAACGCCGCGCCCCCGCCGCCGGACGGATACGTGATTTGAAAGGTAACGGTTTCTGAGGACACCGCGGAGGAGCCTGTGTCAAGGACCAAAAATTCGATCGCCAGCGCATCGCCGCTCCCACCGAGACCGTGATGGCCGCCCACGATACGGATGCTCGCCGGCCCGGGCGCGGCCGGCGGCAGGGGCACGGAGAATTTCGTGTCGCTGAAGAACGACTCGTTGACAAACGGCGCGGCATCGCGGGACGTCAGGCGGTAATAGTACGTCGCGCTGTCACTGACGCCGGTATCAACCCACATCGTGTCCGACGCCCCGGCCGTCCAGACGAGGGCGTTGGCCCAGTGAGTCGTGTCGGGCGCATTGCGCAGGCGATACACGCGAACGCCGGCGAATCCGGCCGCGCCGCCGTTGGCCTCCTCGTTCACCGCCGGATTCGCCCATGACACGGTGATATTCCCGGGCGCGGAAGTGTCGAGCGCCACGCCGGACGGCGCCGCCGGCGCTGTCGTGTCCGCGCCCGCCGCCATGTCGACTTCGCCAAGGCGGTAGGGAGTGAACATGATGTTCGCAATCGATCCCGTGTCAAATATCATTTTCGCGATTCTCTGCTCATCTGTCGTGCCCCAATAGTTACGCGAAAAATCAAATGTCTTGCCCGTGTTGTTGTGCAGGCCGCTGTCGGGATTCGTCCCGGACGGAACGATGTTGTTTTTCTGCACCGTGTCGGCCGAGGATGGGCCGCTAAATGAAGCAGTAATATAAATCTGGTATTGCGTATTCAGCCGCACGTCATTTTGTACAATCACGTTGTTTGAACTCGCATCCAGTACGATGCCGTACTGCGAATTCGAACCGGCCGCGTTGCCGATCAGCGTGTTGCTGTCCGAGTTCGCATCCAGGACGATGCCGTAGGAATTCAAATTTGACCTGTTGTTGCTCAATGTGTTGATCGAGCTTCTTCCCAGCAAGGTGCCGCTCCATGCATTCGAATCGGTGATGTTGTTGCTCACCGTATTGTTCGAACTTGAGTACAGATATATTCCGTTCGAATTCGAACCGGCCGTGTTGCCGGTGATGGTCGAAAGATCGACGTTGTTGAAATGAATCCCATCAGCCGCCCCCGTAACGCCGAGGTTCTTGATGAGCAAATTCAGGCGATTCGTCGCGTAAATGCCGGATAGCCCGTACACGTTCGAGTCCCCCGGCGGATCGATTACCGTGGCGTTCGAATCCCTGCCGATGAGGCTGATGTGATCGGTGTCGATGACGACGGTTTCCGTATAAAGACCGGCGTCGACATATATGGTGTCGCCGCGTTCCGCCTGTGCGAGGGCTTTCGAGATCGTCCGGTAGGGATTCGATGCGGCGCCGTTTCCGGTTATGTCGGAACCGGCGGCGTGCGTGAAGCTGTCCTCTGCAGTTGATGTGTCGTTCACGTACCAGAGAGGCAGCGTGTTGGCCGGCAACCGGGTATCCGCGGCGAACGCGGAATAAAACGCCTCGTTCTCAAACGAAGTGGTCCCCGTCACATGGGAATCCAGAACGGTGATGCTGTAATAATACGCCGCTCCCGCCGGAACGGGGGTGTCCACGTAGGAGATCGTATTGGCGGGAAGCTCCGCAAGAAACGTTTTCGAGGATGTGTCGGGGACGATGTCCCGATAGATGCGAAATGCGCTCTCGTCCGACGAATTGTCCACCCATGTCAGTGTCACCTGCCCGGCCGTCGACGTGTCGGCGGCAAGACCCGACGGCGACGCCGGTTCTGCCGTGTCCGCCCCGGCGGCCATATCGACCTCGCCCAGCCGATACGGCTGCCAGATGATCGAATCGCCGTTTGAGGCCTGCACGATCCGGCCTCGGATCGCCACGCTGTCGGCGGTCCCGAACCAGTTGCGCGTGAAATCGAATTTGGCGGTCGAGTCAGTCGAGCCGTTGTAGATGCCTCCGTTGGGATTGGCCGGCGCCGCAATGATGTTGTTCTTCTGCGCTGTGTCCGCCGCCGAAGCGCCGTAAATATAAATCTGATAACTCGAATTCTGCCGCACGTCATTATGTACCATCGTGTTGTTCGAACTCGATGACAGATGGATGCCGTTGTTGCCGCAGGAACTTATACTGTTGCCATGGATGATCGATTGTTCGACATTTTCAAAATGGATCCCGTCGTAGGCGCCCGTGATGCCAAAATTGATAATTCTGACGCCCTTCTGCGTGTCGGCGTGGATGCCGTAGAGACCGCTGACGTTCGAATCGCCGGGGGGGTCGATCACCGTGGCGTTGGGGTCCTTGCCGATGAGCGCGATGTCGTCCGTGTCGATCACGACGGTTTCGGCGTACGTCCCCGCGTCGACCCAAATCGCGTCGCCCGCCTGGGCCGCTTGCAGCGCCTTGGCGATCGTCCTGAACGGCGCGGCCGGACTGTTCCCGGCGGCCGTATCCGCGCCGGCCACGGTCGTGAACGAGTCTCCCGCCGTCGACGCGTCGTTCACGTACCAGTCGGAACCCGGGTTGCTCGCGGTCAGAGAAAATATCCTCAGCGCCAGTTGATTGGATATGACCGCAACGGGAAATGAGCCATACCCATCCGTGCCGTCCAAGTTTTCGATGCCCCAGGTCGCGCTGCTCCCATTTGCATAGGATCCAGTCATCGTATTATATTGAAAAATGATTTCTCCGCTTTGTTCGTATAAAAGCAATTCGAAAGTAAGCGACCCCCCGGCCGAATAGAAGGGAACTCCGTTCCATTGCACGGCAAATGTTCGATTCGGCGAGGTTCCAATCGTCTTGTAGTAAATATTGCCGCCGGCGCCCGGGTTTAAGTCATCCCAGAACGGGGCGATAAAATTATTCGGCTGACCCACATTTGGAATGGCCACATTTGAAAGGCTGGTGGCACTCGAGGAACCGAACACGACATAGCCGTTGGATGAGATTTTGAGCTGGGTGTAGGTATTTCCAAAAAAGCTGAAATTAAATCCAATATTTACAAGCTGCGAACCGTCATCTGTACCGCCTTGATCAGGAGCCCAAATACTGCCGTCCGTTGCGTCAATCCAGTTGTAGGCGGCGATTTCCGAGGAATAATTATTCGATCCCGTATTCAGATAAATGTCGGCCGTCCCGTTCGAACTGGCCGTGTTGCCGCTCACCGTGTTGTTCGAACTCGAATAGTGATAGATGCCGATGGCCGAATTCGAGTTGGCGGTGTTGCCGATCACCGTGTTGCTGCTTGAAGCCGGAGACAGATAGATGCCGGTGACATTCGAACTGGCGGTGTTGCCGCTGACCGTGTTGTTCGAACTCGAATACAGATAGATGCCGTCGGTATTCGAAGTGGCCGTGTTGCTGCTCACCGTGTTGCTCGAACTCGAATACAGATAAATGCCGCGAGGATTCACACTGGCCGTGTTGGCGCTCACCGTGTTCGTGTCGGAATTCGCCCGCAGATAAATGCCGGAATTCCCGCACCCGATGGCCCGGACGCCCGAAATGGTCGAGGCGTCCACATTGTAAAAATGAACACCGTCGTACGCGTCGGTCACGCAGAGATTCTTGATCAAAAGCCCCGTCTGCGTGTCGGCGAAGATGCCGTTGAGGCCGGAGGTGGACGCCTCGCCCGGCGGATCAATCACGGTGGCGGTCGAGTCCTTGCCGATGAGGCTGATATTGTCCGTCTCGATCACGACGGCTTCCGAATACTGGCCGGCGTCGAGGAAGATCGTGTCGCCGGCCTTGGCCTGTGTGAGGGCCCTCAGGATCGTCCGGTAGGGTCTCGACGCCGTGCCGTTGTTGGCCGCGTCGGAACCGATCGACGACGTGAAACTGTCGCCCGCGGCCGACAGGTCGTTCACGTACCATTGGCCGCTCGTGTTCGGCGCCGCCACCGACGTATGGAAAAACGACTCGTTGACGAGCGCGGCCGAGTCGCGCGAGGTCAGACGGTAATTATATACGGTCCCGGCTGAAACTTCCGTGTCGGTCCACGTCGTGTCGGTCGGCCCGGCCGTCCACACCGGCGCATTCGCCCAGTGCGTCGTGTCGGGCGCGCCGGCCACGCGATAGATTTTGACGCCGTTGAATCCGCCCGGTCCGCCGTTGGTTTCTTCGTTCACAGTCGGATTCACCCACGAGACGGTGATCTGGCCCGCCACGCCGGAATCTATCGTCACGCCGGTGGGGGCGGCGGGAGCGGTGGTGTCGGCGCCCACCGAGGTGTCGACCGGACCGAGCCGGTAAGGCGACCAGACGATGAAATCGGCGCTGGAGGCTCGATAGACCATCCTCGCGATCGCCGCCTCGTCCGTCGTGTTCCACCAGTTGCGCGTGAAATCGAATACGCTGCCCGCGCTGTTGTACACCCCGCCGTCGGGATTCGTCGGACTCGTCCTCACATTGTTCTTCTGCGCCGTGTCGACCGATGAACCATAGCCGATGTAAATTTGATACTGAACGTTCGAATCGAGCGTGTTTTGAACCAGCGTGTTGTTCGAACTGTAATACAGATACATGCCGTAGGACAAATTGGACGCGGTCGTGTTGCCGCTCATCGTGTTGCTCGAACTCGAATACAGATGGATGCCGTACGAATTCGAACCGGCCGTGTTCCCGCTCAGCGCGTTGTTCGAACTCGAATACAGGTAGATGCCGATGTTATTCGAACTGGCGGTGTTGCCGCTTACCGTGTTGCTTGAACTCGAAGACAGATAGATGCCATAGGACGAATTCGACACGGCCGTGTTGCTGATCACCGTGTTGCTCGAACTATATTCAAGATAGATGCCGGTACTATTCGAGCTGGCCGTGTTGCCGTTCACGGCGTTGCTCGGACTTGAAGACAGATAGATGCCGTAGGACGAATTCGAATTCGCCGTGTTGCCGATCACCGTGTTCGTGTCGGAGCCGTTCACAAGAGAGATGCCGGTATGGCCGCAGGACGCCACGCTGTCTCCGGCAACAGTCGATCGGTCCACATTCTCCAATCGTATCCCGATGTTCGCCCCCGTCACGCCGAGATTCTTGATCCCCAGACCCGTCCGGTTCGCCGCGTAGATCCCGTAGAGACCGCTGACCCAGTTCGCCCCCGGCGGGTCGATCACCGTCGCGTTCGAGTCCTTGCCCTGAAGCGTGACCGAGTCCGTGCCGACCACGACGATCTCCGCGTAGACGCCCGCGTCGATGTAAATCGTGTCGCCGGCTTGCGCGGGTCTCAACGCAAGCGCAATTGACCGAAACGGCGCCTGGGGCGACCCGTTGCCTGCTGCATCATTGCCCGTTGCATACGTAAAGGAGTCCCCCGCCGTCGACGTGTCGTTCACGTACCACGTCGTCCGCGACGTCACCACCAGGCTGTCTATCGGCTCCGAGTCAGAATAAAAACTCTCGTTCTCAAACGGCGTCGATGTGTCCAGGGTCGTTACCCGGTAGTAATACACCCGGCCCGGCGTAATGTCCGTGTCCTGCCAGCCGTCCGTCCCGCTGTTCGCCTGCCCGATCCTCATCCACACCGACGCGTTCTTCACTTCGCTCCGGTATATCCGGTATCCCCCGTCTCCGGTCGCGCCGCCGTTGGTCTCCTCCAGCCCCGTCGCGCCGCCAGTCTCCCACGTCACGATCCGCGACGTGTCGTTGGCCGTCACGGCCACGGTGTCCGGCGCCCTCGTCGCGGTCGTGTCGGCCCCCGCAGCGGTGTCGACCGGACCCAACCGGTAGGGCCGAACCGTCACCGTCTGCGGCGGCAGGGAGGTGATCATCCGGTCGATCGCCACCCCGTCCGTCGTTCCCCACCAGTTGCGCGTGAAATCAAATACGCTGCCCGTGTTGTTGTACACCCCGCCGTTGGGATTCGTCGGACTTGTCCTCAGATTGTTCTTCTGCGCCGTGTCGACCGAGGACGAACCGGTCAGATAAATTTGATACTGAACGTTCGAATCGAGCGTGTTTTGAACCAGCGTGTTGTTCGAACTCAAATACAGATACATGCCGTAGGACGAATTGGATGCGGCCGTGTTGCCGATCACCGTGTTGCTCGAACTAGAATACAGATAGATGCCGTACGAATTCGAACCGGCCGTATTCCCGCTCAGCGCGTTGTTCGAACTGTAGTACAGATAGATGCCGATGTTATTCGAACTGGCCGTGTTCCCGCTCAGCGCGTTGCTCGAACTCGAGGACAGATGGATGCCATAGGACGAATTCGACACGGCCGTGTTGCTGCTCACCGTGTTGCTCGAACTATATTCAAGATAGATGCCGGTGGAATTCGAACCGGCCGTGTTCCCGCTCACCGTGTTGCTCGGACTTGAAGACAGATAGATGCCGTACGAATTCGAACCGGCCGTATTCCCGCTCAGCGCGTTGTTCGAACTCGAAGACAGATAGATGCCGTAGGACG
>MFPR01000017.1 GCA_001784175.1 Candidatus Lindowbacteria bacterium RIFCSPLOWO2_12_FULL_62_27 | reverse complement strand
GTACGTGTCGGATATCGCCGCGTTGTTCGTCACAGTGTTGCCGTGGCTCGCCGAGAGCTTGATCCCGTCCCCGTTCACGTCGCACGTGTTACTGTCAATCGTGTTCGTGTCCGACCCATCCAGCAGGATTCCCTGGAGAAGGTTTCCTCGAACCGTGTTCGCGGTTACCGTGTCGTAGGAACTGTTCAACATTTTGATACCGACCTGCGTGTTTGTGTCAGCCGTGTTGTTCCGCACCAGATTGTATTGCGACCCGTCCGCCACCAGTATCCCCACCTGCAGGTTCGACCGACACGTGTTCGTCTCCACCAAGTTGCGGTTCGCCATCGACAACACGATGCCGTCGTAAGTGTCGAAATCGGCTGTGTTCGACACGACCAGGTTGCCATGACTCGCCTGGAGTTTGATTCCGTCCGAATTCGAATTGGCAGTGTTGCTGTCCACCGTGTTCGTGTCCGAACCGTCTGACAGATAAATGCCGATATTGGCATTCGACGACACAGTGTTGTTCCTCACAACGTTATTCGTGGCTGTGTCGTCCAGCCAGATGCCGTAAATCGCATTCCACCGCGCCGTGTTCCCCGTCACCGTGTCGTACGAGCCGCCTGCTATCTTGATCCCGCTCCAGGTGTTTGTCTCCGACACGTTGTTCCGCAGGGTGTTGAAGTTCGACGTGTCCGCGAGGAGGATGCCCTCCATGGAGTTCGAACGGCACAGGTTGGTTTCGAGGATGTTGTCGCGCGCGCCGGACAGAACGATCCCGTTCCACGTGCTCAATCTCACCACGCAGGCTGCGATCGTGTTGTTGCGGCTGTTGACAATCTTGATGCCGTCACCGCTCCCGATTGCGGTGTCGAACGAGAGCGTGTTGGTGTCGGCGCCGCCGGTCAGATAATAACCGCCGCTCGCGTTCGAATCCGCCGTATTGTTTTTCACCGAGTTGTTGTTGGTTCCGGCTTCGAGATAGAAACCGTAGGATGAATTCTGGTTCGCCTTGTTGCCTGTGATGACATAGTTGGATCCCCCGTTCAAGTCGAGTCCGGTGAACCCGTTCGAATTCATCGTGCTGTTCATGACGGTGTCGTAGGACGAGGACGAGAAATTGACGCCGGCGTTCGAGTTCGAATCGGCGATGACGTTGTCGAGAGCGTTATAGTTCGAACCGGTCACGAGTATCCCAATCGAGGAATTGAACCCGGTGATCGATGTCGAGACAGTGTTGCTGTCGGAGCCGTTCATCAGGAGTATGCCGTACTCGCCGTTGGAGCAAGCGCTGTCGCCGGAGATCGTCGATGCATCCACGTTGACGAATTTGATCCCATCATACGCCCCCGTCACGCCGATGTTCTGGATGCGAAGACCCGTCTGCGTGTCGGCGTAGATGCCGTAGAGACCCGTGACAGTTTTCGCCCCCGGCGGGTCGATGATCGTCGACGCGGAATCCTTGCCGATAAGCGTGATACTGTTCGTGTCAATCCTGATTCCGGCTGTTTCGGTGGCGCTGACAACCACGTACGAATCGAAAATGCCTTTGTCGATGTAGATGGTCTCGCCGGACTCGGCGCTGTTGAGCGCCTTGATGATCGTTCGAAACGGCGCGGACGCCGACCCGTCGTTAGTGTCGCTGCCGATGGCGCTCGTCCACGAATCGCCCGACGTCGACGTGTCGTTCACGTACCAGTCCGGGCCGGAGTATGCAGGCGGCGCCGTGATGGCGAACGTCTCCGCCGTCGCCCACGTGGAGCGCATCATCCCCTGGTCCACCGCCTGCACCGACCAGTAGTACGTGCCGACCGGAAGCGCCGTGTCGAGCCGCGCCCATGTGTCGTTCTGGACGTTGCCGAGGACTGCATTGCCCGACGAATCGGCGTCGTTGGTGTCAGCGGCGAAATAATTGCAGTTCGCTGTCGTAGAACCGATGCGCAGGTTGTACGTCATCGCGGCCGTGCAAGTCGTGTCGCCCGTCACGGCGGTCCACCGGAACGTGATAGTGTCACCCAGTGTGATGGTGTCGCCTTTGGGGTAATTCAGCGCCGGCGCGTTCGGGCGAATGTTCACCGCGCCGTTGGCGTCGTTGCGGAAGATGATGAGCCGCTTGTCGCCGCCGCTGGCCGTATCTCCCGATACCGCCAAGTCGATGTCGCCGTCGTTGTCGTAGTCGCCCCACGCGATGGAGCTGTTGTAGAATCCCAGGTTGGCGCCGAACGGCTCGGCCACGTTCGTGAAACTGTCGCCGCCGTTGTTCCGCCAGATGATCAGCCGGTAGTTCACGCCGTCCTCGCCCGTGGCCGCGATGTCGAGGTCGCCGTCGTTGTCATAGTCGCCCCACTGGACGGAACTCCAACCCACGCCCGCGTTGACGCCCATCGGCTCGGCCCCATTCGTGAAAGTGTCGCCGCCGATGTTCCGGTAGACGATCAATCGTTTGTTGGTTGTGGCGCTCTCATATCCCGAAACCAGAAGGTCAAGGTCGCCGTCGGTGTCGTAATCGCCCCACTGGACGGAACTGGATTCCACGCCGAGATTCACGCCCCTCGGCTCGCACACGTTCGAGAAACTTCCGCCGCCGTTGTTCCGGTAGACGATCAATCGACTGTTTGTGCCTGCATCCTGTCCCGACACGGCAAGGTCAAGGTCGCCGTCGTTGTCGTAGTCGCCCCACCGGACGGAACCCGTGGTCAGCCCGGCGTTGACGCCCATCGGCTCGGACGCGTTCGAGAAACTTCCGCCGCCGTTGTTCCGGTAGACGATCAATCGGTAGTTTGTGCCATCGTGTCCCGCCACGGCAAGGTCGAGGTCGCCGTCGTTATCGTAATCGCCCCAATCGAGGGTCGCCGTGTTAAACCCCGCATTGGCGCCCTTGGGCTCGGCCACGTTCGTGAAACTGTCACTGCCGTTGTTCCGGAATATGATCAGCCGGGGGTTCACGTCGTCATTTCCGGCCGCGGCGAAGTCGAGGTCGCCGTCCCGGTCGTAATCACCCCACTGGACGGAACTTCCACGAACCCCCGCGCCGGCGCCCATCGGCTCGGACGCGCTTGAGAAACTTCCGCCGCCGTTATTTCGGTACACGATCAATCGAGGAGTCAGCGCGACATTCCAACCGGACACGACAAGATCGAGATCGCCGTCATTGTCGTAATCGCCCCACTGGATGGAACTGGTGCTCAAACCCGCGCCGGCGCCCAAAGGTTCGGCGGCGTTGGTCCACGCGGCTTCGGCGACGGTGACAGGCGCCAGGAGCCAGAAGCCGGAAGCCAGAAGGGAGAGGATCGAAAGAGCGAGACGGAGAACCGGTCGCGTCCTTTCGTAGTTCAAGAATTTGACATTTTTGTTTCGGATTGCGATTTTCGATATTCGAATCCCGGAAGGGACGGCGCACACCTTCCCTCTTCCCGTCCGGCCTACCACCGATCGATTCACGCCGAGCACTCCAACCATCGCGTTGCCTCCGAAACCGCCGTTTGCTTGACCGAATGACAGCCCTGTCATGGCCAACCCCCTGAAGACGCCCCGGAGCCTGCACCCATGGATGCGTACGACACAGACACTGCCGTGACTATCCGCCATCCCCCGGCGCGGGGCAATTCGTCAATTGCGGTGTTTTTCTAGCGCGTTTGCATTATTATTCAGGCGGATTGTGTCTTTCCGCGACGGGTTCCGGCGGCGGGGGTCCCGTTCAGACGAAGCCGCGCTTGCGCGCCTCCGAGACCGCTTCCAGCCTGCTGTGGCATTTCAATTTCAACAGGATGCTCCGCGTATGGACGCGGACGGTCGGATAGCTGATGCCCAGTCTTTGGGCGATGGCCTTGGACTCGACGCCGTCCGCCATCAGGCCGAGAACCTGGTGCTCCCGGCGGCTTAAGGGCGACGGCGGCGGCGCGGGATTCGCCGGCCGCCCGCCGCCGATCCTCCGGGAAAGATGCGTCCCGATTTCCCGGGCGGTGACGTCAAGCCGATCCGACCATTGCGTCGGGCGGAACAGATGGACAATCACCGGCCCGCTACGCACAGGACGAATCGGCGGCACGACAATGCTCACGCTCAGCCACAGGTCCCGGCCGGTCCGGGTCTTTGTTTTGATCGTGAAATGCTCCGGCATCTCGCCTCGCCGGACCATCGACGCGATGGTACAGTCTCGCTTGCAAAAGGGATTGCAAAAGACATCGTAGCCGGCCACCACCTCGTGACAGCACCGCCCGAGCACTTCCCCGGACGTCCGGCCGAAGATCCGCCGGGCGGCGGCGTTCCAGAGGATGATTCGCTTCTTCGCGTCGATCGCGAACGCGCCGTCCGCCGTCGCCGCGAGGCACTTCTTCAAATCGGTCCGCGTCATCGAGGCTCATCTAAGATGATCGAATCGGAGAGAATCAATACCGCAATTGCAGTATTTCACTGAAAAAGGGCGCAGGTCGTTTGACAAACCGCGGCGGAAGGCGTACACCGGCGCGTGTTGATGATCCACGACGAAGGGGCGGTCGGAGAGATACTATCCGATGCGGAGGAGCGCTTTTCGCGACGCCGGGCGCAGGCCGGGCTGCTCTTGGGGCCCGCGCTCGGCGTTCTGATCTTTTTTTGGCCGGCGCCCCTTTCGGCGCAGGGACACGCGCTGTCGGCGATTCTGGCGCTGGTCGGGACGTACTGGATCTGCGAGCCGATCCCGATTTCGGCGACGGCGCTTTTGGGCGCGGCGCTGTGCGTGCTCCTCGGCGTGGACAGCGCGAAAAATATTTTCGCGCCGTTCGCGCATCCGCTGATTTTTCTGTTCATCGGAAGTTTTTTCCTCGCGAAATCGATGTCAACGCACGGGCTCGACCGGCGGATCGCGTCGAGCGTTCTCGCGTGGCGTTTTGTGCGGGGACATCCCGCCCGCGTGATGCTGGCCTTCGGCGGCCTCACGGCGTTTCTCTCGATGTGGATCAGCAACACGGCGGCGACGGCGATGATGTTTCCGATCGCGCTCGGGCTCATCCGCAGTCTGAACGCCGGCCGCCGCTATGCCTGCGGGCTGATGCTCATGGCGGCGTACGCCTCAAGCGTCGGAGGGCTGGCCACGCCGGTCGGAACGCCGCCGAATCTGATCGGGATCGGATTCATCGCGGAGCAGGCGGGCGTGCGGATCACGTTTTTTCAGTGGATGCTGATCGGCGTTCCTTTGACAGCGGTCATGTTTGCCGTGCTCTTCAGTCTCCTGTATGTCTTGCACCCCGCCGGCGGCCATTTGCCACCCTCACCCTTGCCCTCTCCCGCCAGAGGCGGGAGAGGGGAAAATACAGAGACGGGGGCAGCGTCACCTCTTTGGTCCGCCGGCGAGCGCAACACCCTCGCCGCCTTCGGACTCGCCGTGTCTCTCTGGATCCTTCCGGGCGCGATCGGTCTTGCGTGCGGGTCCGGTTCGCCGGCGTTCAAATGGATTGACGCGCGCCTGAACGAATCGGTCGTCGCGCTCCTGGCCGGATGCCTTCTCTTCCTCATGCCGCTGGACCGCCGATTCGAGCGCATGACGTTCACGTGGCGCGACGCCGCCGGGATCGACTGGGGGACGATCCTGCTCTTCGGCGGCGGGCTTAGCTTGGGCGATCAGATGTTCAAAACCGGCGTCGCGCAGGCGCTCGGCGGCGGCCTTACCCGGATTCTCGACGTCCACACGCTCTGGCCGATCACGGGCCTGTCGATCGGGATGGCGATCGTTTTGAGCGAACTGACCTCCAACACGGCGGCGGCGAGCATGGTCATTCCGGTGGCGATGGCGGTGGCGAAAGAGGCCGGCGTGCCGCTTCTGCCGCCGGCCCTCGGCGCGTGTCTCGGCGCCAGCTACGGGTTCTGCCTTCCGGTGTCGACGCCGCCGAACGCCATCGTCTACGGCTCGGGTCTGGTGCCGATCACCAAAATGGTCCGCGCCGGGATTCTATTCGACGTGATCGGTTTCTTTACCCTCTGGCTCGGCCTTTTTGTTCTTTGCCCGCTGCTCGGCCTTGCGTAGGCGCGGGGGGAGTACCGCATATGCAGTATTTCCCTTTTAGCTTGCGGCAGGTAGGGTCCAGCGCGTGGATTCATCAGGATTCACCAAACCCGAATCAGAGGAGGCGAGACCATCATGCCCGGTAAAAACATCGTTCTCTTCGGCCCGCCCGGCGCCGGAAAAGGCACGCAGGCCGTCAAGCTCAAGACGCTTCTTTCCATCCCCCACATTTCGACCGGGGACATGTTCCGGTATCACATCAAGAACAACACAGAACTTGGCCGGACGGCCAAGGAGTATTCGAACAAGGGGAAACTCGTCCCCGATGAAGTCACCATTGCGATGGTGCGGGAGAGGCTCGGCCAGGACGATGTCAAGGGCGGATTTCTCCTCGACGGATTCCCCCGCTCAAAACCCCAGGCCGAGGCGCTGGACAATATTCTGTCCGAGAAAAACCGCCGGCTCGACGCCGTCGTCAATATCTCCATCTCCGACGATGAAATCCGCTCGCGCCTCTCCAAACGCGCCGCCATCGAAGGCCGCGCGGACGACGCCGACCCGGCCGTGATCCAGAACCGGATCGACACCTACAAGAACCAGAGCGAGCCGTGCCTCGCGTATTACCGGCCGAAGAAGATCGTGAAGGACATCCACGGCATCGGATCGATCGACGAGGTCTCCGCGCGGATCGCGGCGGTTTTCGCCTGACGGGCGGCGCCGGCGCTCAGAGACCCGCAGAATCTCGATATCGACCCCGACCATCCTTTTGGATCGACGCCCAATGAAAAAGCTTGAATTTCCCCTCGGCAAAATGCTTGTATGCCTTCAACTGGTGAGTTTGTCCCCCTCCCGGACCTATTCTCCGGGATTTCCCCATCTTTTTTCAAAAATATTTCGTTTTTTTGGCTTCAACCGGGAGGGGGCTTTTACCCCCCCCCCAGATTTTTCAGAGGCGTGAGGAACTTCTGGGGGTCATTCCCTCTTTCTTGATAGTCCACCCCGACTGTGCTCAAATGGGCCTTTCATCGGCGGCTTGGCCGTGGACGGTCAGCAGAACGGTGGAGGATGACGATATGGATCATTTCCTGACGGACGATCAAAAGATGATACAGGAACTCGCGCGCAAGATCGCCGTTGAGAAGATCATGCCCGTGCGGGCCGAGCTGGATGAGAAAGACGAGTTTTCGTGGGACATCGTGAACGCACTCGCCCAGTCCGACATGTTCAGCCTTTTCGTCCCGGAGGAATACGGGGGGCTGGGCAAAGGCTCGCTGGACATGTGCCTCGTGATCGAGGAGTTGAGCCGCGCCTGTATCGGCGTGTCGACCACCTTCGCCGCCGCCGCACTCGGCACCTACCCGCTAATCCTCTACGGCACGGATGAACAGAAGAAAAAATATCTGCCGGAGATCGCCGCCGGAAAAAAACTGGTCGCCTTCGGCCTGACCGAGGCCAACGCAGGCAGCGACGCCGGCGGAGTTCAGACCACGGCCAGGCTCGAAGGCAGCGAGTACGTCCTCAACGGAACCAAACAATGGATCACCAACGGCGGGGAAGCGGCGATCAACACCATCATCGCGATGACCGACAAGACCAAGGGCGCCCGCGGGGCGTCGGCGTTCGTCGTCGAAAAAGGCACGCCGGGGTTCACGTTCGGCAAGAAGGAACACAAAATGGGGATTCGATCCTCCGTGACGCGCGAACTCGTCTTTGACAACTGCCGGATTCCCAGGGAAAACCTCATCAGCCGCGAAGGCATGGGGTTCATCATCGCGATGCGGACCCTCGATCAGTCGCGGGTCGGCGTCGGCGCGCAGGGCGTCGGCGTGGCGCAGGCGGCGCTGGACGAGGCCGTCAAGTTCGCCCGGCAGCGCATCCAGTTTGAAAAACCCATCTCCGCGATCCAGGCCGTCCAGCACATCCTTGCGGACATGGCGACGCAGGTCGAGGTCACACGCGCGTTCGTCTATGCGGTTGCGCGCCATATCGACACCGGCGCGAAGGACTTTACAAAAGAGGCCGCCATGGCCAAGGTTTTCGGGTCGGACATGGCGATGCGCGTCACCATCGACGCGGTCCAGGTGATGGGCGGATCGGGCTACATGAAAGAGTATCCCGCCGAGAAGATGATGCGGGACGCGAAGATCCTCCAGATTTATGAAGGCACCAACCAGATCCAGCGGAATGTCATCGGCCAGGCGCTCATCAAGGAGGCCGCGCGGCATAAATAGGCCTTCCCGATGAAGATCATCGTCTGCATCAAACAGGTTCCCGACACGTCGGAAGTGCGGATCAATCCGGAGACCAACACCCTCATCCGCGAAGGCGTGCCGAGCATCATCAATCCCTATGACCTCCATGCGATCGAGGCCGCGCTCCAGATCAAGGATCAGGACCCCGCCTCGACGGTGACCGCCCTCACGATGGGGCCGCCCCATGCCGAGGTCGCGCTGCGGGACGCGATCGCGCTGGGGGTTGACGACGCGGCGCTCCTGACCGACCGGGCCTTTGCGGGCTCGGACACGTGGGCGACCGCGTACGCCCTGGCAAAGGCCGCCGAAAAGATCGGCTTCGACATGATCTTTTGCGGGAAACAGGCCATCGACGGCGATACGGCGCAGGTCGGTCCCGAGATGGCCGAGTTTCTGAACATCCCGCATATCGCCTACGTGAAGAAAATAGAAAAAATCGAGACCGGCAAAATCACCGTCCACCGGCTGATGGACGACGGATACGACGTCCTCGAATCCTCGTTGCCGCTGCTCATGACCGTCGTCAAGGAACTCAACACGCCCCGGCTGCCGTCGATCAAGGGGAAAATGCGGGCAAAAAAAATTGAAATCAGAAAATGGACTCGCCAGGATATCGGCGCGGAGGATTCCCTCACCGGCTTGAACGGCTCTCCAACCCGGGTCTCGAACATCTTCGCGCCTGTGATTAAAAAAGAACGGAAAACCATCACCGGCACGCCGGATGAAATGGCCGCGCAGATCCTCGACGAACTCAAAGCCCTGCACTGCATCCAACCCGGATAGGAAACCGCTAAATGCGCCTCTTTGTCAATGCGGATGAATGTATCGGATGCGAAACCTGCCTGGCCGCGTGTCCCTATGCCGCCATCGTGATGAAAGACGACAAGGCGGTCATCCTCGAAGTTTGCCAGGTATGCCGATCCTGCATCAGTTCCTGCCCCGTCGAAGCCATTCTGGTCAGCGGGGAGAGCATGCAGGAAAAACAGCCGGACTTCGACAGCTACCAGGGTGTGATGGTCTTCGCCGAACAGCGACATGGATCCCTCGCGCAGGTCGCCATCGAACTCATCGGCGCGGGCCGGCATCTGGCGGACAAACTCGGTGTCTGCCTCACGGCGGCGATTTTCGGCGCCGGGCAAGCCGAGGCGGAAGAGCTGATCAAGTGGGGCGCTGAGAAGGTCTATCTCTATGACAGCCCCGAGCTGAAGGAATTCAATGACGAGCCTTACACGAACCTGCTGTCGGGCCTGATTCGCGAACACAAGCCCGAGATCGTGCTCGCCGGCGCCACGGCGGTTGGCCGGTCATTCGTCCCAAGGGTCGCCGCCCGATTGAGCGCCGGGCTTACCGCCGATTGCACCTCGCTCGATGTCGATCTCCAAACCCGCAATTTCCTTCAAGTCCGCCCCGCGTTCGGCGGCAATATCATGGCCACGATCCTGTGCCCGAACCGCAGGCCGCAGATCGCAACCGTGAGACCCAGGGTCATGAAGAAAGGAACGTACGACCCGGGCCGGAAGGGCGAAATCGTCCTTCTCAAAGCGCCCAATTATGATTCCCGAACCCGCGTCCTCGAAAGCGTCAAGGAGGCATCGGAGGCAGCCGTCAATCTGCAGGAAGTCGACGTCATCGTCTCCGGCGGCCGGGGCATGGGCGGGCCCGAGGGGTTCAAACTGGTTGAGCAGCTCGCGAAACTCCTGGGCGGCGGGGTCGGCGCATCGCGCGCGGCGGTGGAGGAGGGATGGACCACCTACAGCCATCAGGTCGGCCAGACGGGCAAGACCGTCTGCCCGAAAATATATATCGCCTGCGGCATCTCCGGCGCCATCCAGCACGCCGTCGGCATGCAGTCTTCCGACGTCATCATCGCCATCAATAAAAATGCCGATGCGCCAATATTCAACGTCGCTTCCCACCGCGTCGTCGCCGATGCCAGAGAAATCCTTTCCGCGCTGATCCGAAAGTTATAGCGAGGTAATATAATCCCGAGCAGTTTCTTCTTCAGAAATTCAACTGCTGCCGGAGTCCGATAATCCACACGCCGTCTTTGTCGTCGTCCCCCCCGGATTCAGGACGTACTGCACGTCCGGCGTCAGGTAGAAACTGCCAAGCACATACCATTTGTAATAGGCCTCGAAGGTGTGCTCGTTGGTGTCCGCAGGATAGCCGTCGGTCCCGGTCGAAACGCGTTTGTAATCGTCGCTGATGCGGTTGACGCCGTAACCGAATCCGACATGGTCCCGCGACCTTCGCCAGGCGTTGCCGATGACGCGCAGACCCAGCGTCAGCGAGTGGTCGAATTTCGCCACGTCGGGGTCCTGGTGGCCGTAGCGCAAAAACATCCCGAGGTTGGTGGAGACGTCCTCGTCCCAGCTCAATCCGAATCCCCGGTTGTGTTTCGGGTCGCCCGCCGGCGTTGCCCATCGCGCGTGGTCCTTGCGGTTCATCCACGCGTACGTGCGGACGTTCCGTTCGAAGCCGTAGTTCTTGCGCGAGACGGCCATTTCGGCCATGTGGAACGGCTTGCGGAATGATTCGGCAAAATCGCCGGCGGCGTCGAAATATCCGTACGATCCGACGATCGTCAGGCCCTTCTGATAAACGGACATGAACTGATACGCGATCCGGCCGCCGAATCCATAACCGTTGGCGTCGCCGCCGAACTCGATGGCGGGGTTGTTGACAAACGGCGTGGCCATGAACTGCTCGGCTTCGTTGTTGGCGAACCGATTGGCGTCGAAGAATCCCGTCGGATCGAGTTTGCCGATGTTGAATGTGATTCTCGGGTCCCGAATATTCGGCCAGGGAAGCGTCATGCCGTACCAGGCCTCGACGAGGTTAGGCTGCGCCGCGTTGAATTCAAGATCGGCGTTGGGGCCGGCGAACATTGTCGGCAGCCGCGGCGCGATGCCCGCGCCCTGCCCGGTATGATGCCGAAGGA
This sequence comes from Candidatus Lindowbacteria bacterium RIFCSPLOWO2_12_FULL_62_27, assembly GCA_001784175.1. Taxonomy (GTDB): domain Bacteria; phylum Lindowbacteria; class 2-12-FULL-62-27; order 2-12-FULL-62-27; family 2-12-FULL-62-27; genus 2-12-FULL-62-27. The sequence continues at coordinate 203,819 of MFPR01000017.1, read as the reverse complement.
GCATCGTGCCGTAGGGTCCGACGGGAAAGGACATCCGGAGGTCGCTCGAAAGCGACGCCTCCGTTCTGTCCTTGACGGCGGGATTCTCTCCCGTCGCCTGGCCGATCAACGTCAGGCCGGCGCCGAATCCGGCGGCGGCCAGAAGCAAGGTGAAGCCTTCGGTGATTTCCCGGCTTTGTCCGCTTGCCGTCGATGCGGCGTCGACAACGACGGCCGTGACGATCCCGGCGAAAAGCGCCGCGCCGGCGCCACCGTAGATGACGCGCACGCGCCCCGCGTGTCCGGTTTTTACGAGATAAGCGATGAGCGCGCTCAGAATCAAGATCGCCTCAGCGCCCTCGCGGACGATGATCAAAAATGAGTTGGCGAAGACCGCCGGGCCCGTGCGAGGCTGATCGGCGAAGCGCGCGGGAAGGGCATCGAGCGCGGACCGGAGTCGGTCGATGGCAGCGTCAAACTCCGCGGTCGGTCGTCCTGCATGCGCAGCGGAGATGCACTGCGCGAAGAGCGATTCGAGTTCGGCCTTGAGCGCCGGATCGCGGCCGGCGATCCATGCCTCCAGCCCGCGGCCTTCGAAGAGGTCAAAGTATGCGGCGCCGACCGCCGATTTGGCCGCCGCCCGCTCACCCCGCCGGTAGACTCCGGCGGCCGACCGGAGCCGTTGGTCAATGCTCTGAATCGTTTCCGCGTGCGGGAAATTCCGGACAACGGCCGAGTCGGCACGCGCGGCGAAGACCGGCATGAGAGCGGCAAGCACCAGCGCCGCTCGGAAATTAGGCAATCTGTACAAGTCAAGCAACCCCGGGGTAAATGTTTAAAATACAAATAAATGTTCATGCTACTTAACTTACTGTACGACAGCAAATATTATACCGATCCCCGCAGACCCACGGCGTTATTACCCAACCCGCGCGGCCCGCGCCGGTTGACGAGGATGGCGCGGGGTCAAATCAATCCCGGCCCGGTGTATGCGTGTCTCGATACAGGACAATAATTGTTCGGCGCGTGGCGTGGACATAGTGCCAGAAACTCTATAAGTCTGTGTCCGACACCTCGACCTTGAAAAGCCACAATTCGAGCGAACCCTGCTTGCCCCGGGGCGTCCGGTTCAAGACGCCGCAGAAGGACGTGCCGGCCGGATTCCATGAAAAGGCCGCGGCGTTGACGATGTCGCCGGTGTGATGAGGATGGCCGGGAGAGTTGAAAAAGGTCAGGCGCCGGCGTTCGGAGCCGTCCGCGTTCATGATCCAAAGATCGTAGCAGTCGTCCTTCGCGCTCCTTCGATCAAACGCGATGCGCGCTCCATCCGGGCTCCAGGCGGGCCGCCCGCCGTTGCCGGCAATCTTGCGCATATGGGTAATGGCGATGCGGCCGTTTTTTTCACCGGCCGCCGGTTCGATGGACACGAACAGAAGCGAAAGCAAAACGCCGACGGCAATCGTCCCGGGCGATATCCGACAGGCGCGTCTCACACCGTTCAGCGCGCGGCGTGCTCCGCGGATATTCTTTTCGCAAACTCGATCACGGCATTCCGGATGTCCTCGCCCGCAAGGCCGCCCTGCTTGAGCACGTGCGGCCCGATGCCGCTGCCGAGAAAACGTCCGGCCTTGAACGGGTGCAGGGAGGACTCGCGACCCTCCTCCGTCGGAATCCAGCGCATCATCGTGTCGAGCGTGAAATCGGTCACGCCCATTGCGCGCCCGGCCATCTGCTCGTTCCATAGGACGCGCCGCTCGACGTCCGGCAGCGCGTCGAACAGCTCGGCGCTGGAAACGTACACAAATCCGATGTTCAGGCCGGATTCCAGGATGTCGAACAGGACCTCGCGGTCGTTTGAAAGCAGTTCGTGGACGACGGCCGACCCCTGGAGGACCACATACGCGTCCACTTCTCCCTCCCGCGCCGGCAACAGATGATACACGCCCTTCACTGCCTCGATCGCTGGGGCCAGCCCGAGCCCGGCGCGGTCGATCACCGTTTCCTGCGGCCGCGTCACGAACGGAACGATCACGGCAGGCCGGGGACGCGTCTTCAGGGCCGAAATGACGAGCGGCCAAAGTTCGAGATTGTCCCACGGCGTCAGCGTGATGGCGGAATGCCGCGGGAAGGACGCCCAAGCCGAGAGCGCCTGGGGGTCCGCATGGGTCGGACCGTCTTCACCGGTCTTTGGGCCGGCATGGCCGCCGACCAGGATCAGGGGATTGGCCGTCCGACCGCTCACTTCGTGGCCGATCGCCAGGAGCCGCGCGGCTGTGAACCCCATCGGCGTCATGAACGCGGCATACGATCCGCCGGCGCCGATGTGTCGCCCGTAGGCGCAGATGCCGGCCATGACGCCGGAGAAGCCGTCCTCCGTGATGCCGGTCGCGACCACACGGCCGTCAGGATGCCCGGTATCGACGGGAACGTATTCGATGCCCTTGGGAAAATCGAGCGAACCGTAGAGGTCGGCGGCGGCGAGGAACACGCCACCCTTCGACACGCGGTTGATTTCGCCCAGCGTTCTCGCCAAGGCCTCGCGCAGGGCCATCTTCGCGCCGGGTTTGGGCTGAATCGCCTCCGGTGGGTGGGCCGGGTCCAGTTGCTCGATGGCCGTCAAATCCGGCGTCCGGCTCGAACCGTTTCCGTTGAAGCGGTCCCGCTGTTCCGCAAGTTTTCCCAGCCGTACCTTCGCGACCTCGACGCGCTCGGCGATGAATTCCCGCACCGCGGCGTCCTTCTGAAGAACGGCGCGGACGGTCAACAGACTCTTCCAGAAATTCTCCTCGACCGCGGCCGCCGACCCGCCCGCGCCTTTCGGCAGCTCCACGCCGAATGTTTCGCGGAAAACCTTCTGCGCGGCGAAATACGCGTCGGAATCCATCTTGTGCCCCGCGCCGTGGCTTTTGTTCGTGCCGATCCCATAGCCCTCGCCCTTTTCGGTGCGCAGGACGATCATCGCGGGCCGCGTGTGCTGGAAATACTGGCAGGCGTAATCGAACGCGGCGACGACCTGGTCGAAATTCTTTCCGTCGGCGACCGCCGTATTGAATCCGTGCAAGAGGCCCCGTTCCTCCGGCTTGACGAAGGTGTAGTCGCCGGCGCAGACACCCGGCACGTCGATGGAGGCGTCGTTGTGGTCGACGACCATGATGAAATTGCCAAGCTGTGCGCGCTCGGCGATCTGGAGCGTTTCCTCGACGCGGCCCGGCGTCATTCCGCCTTCGCCTTCGAGGCAGTACACCCGCGGCGGCATCGTGCGGTGGACATCGCGCGCCGCGATCGCCAGCCCCGCGGTCGACGCCACGCCCACGCCGGACGCGCCCGTGGCCAGATACGTGAAAGGCGTCGCGGGCGTCGGATGGCCGTCCAGGCATTTCGACCTGAATTTCTCCCGGAGCGGCGTCAGGACCGCCTCGTTTTTTCGGAATCCGAGGAGGTCTTCGAGGAAGAGCGAGTTTTTACGATTGGCCGACAGAAGCCCCGGCTTGGCCTGCCGGACGGCCTCATTCAGGATCGCGTTGAACGCGTACCATCCCATCGCCTTGTGGCCGGCGGCCATGGACACGATGTCGGCGTCCCGCCGCCACGGATCGCCGATGTCATAGGCGGTCCGGTCCGTGAGAAAGAGCACGATGAGCGCGCGGCTCACGGAGATGGATCCGCCGGGGTGTCCCGATTGCGCGAAGTTGAAGAGCATGGACAGAAGAGCGCGCTGCAGAATGAAGATGCGGTCGAGGATCGCCCGGTCGGCGGATTTGAGATAGGCGCGGCCATCGAGCAGATCACCGACGTCGACGTACTCGACGTCCGGCCGGTGGACGACCGGATGAACGTGGTTGACGCCCTCGAGTTTGAATGTTCCCAGTCCCCCAAACGTGGCGCAGGTCATGAGCATTCCTCCTTCAGAATTTTAAAGGACGGCCAGAAGCTCGTCGACGTGATTTCCGTATTTCTCCGGGATGCCGAAAACGGTCCCGGTCTTCAAGGACCGCAGTGCCCCGCAGAACCTCTCGAGGCCCACCGCCACATCCTCAACGCGGCGGCCCGCGAACGAAATCCGGATGCCGCTCCGGCCCACGAACGATTTCGGGTCGGCGAAACTCGTGCCCGGAATGGCGGCGGTCTTGTAGACCAGCAGAAGATAGATCGCCAGCCCCCGAACGCCCTCCAGGCCCCGGCCGGCGAGGGCCTTCATGCCGGCGCAGCCGAGGAAGTCCGGCGTCAGAATCGGGAAGGCGTAGAATCCCCCGCGCGGCTGCTCGATGTGCAGGAGGCCGTCGGCCTCCAGCTCCTTGAGGCGGCCGAACGTGTGCGCGGCCTTCTCGCCGTACTTCGCCGCCTCGTCCCGCACCCAGGCAACGATTGCGTCGTACCCGTCGCCGTAGGCCCACTGCATCAGCCGGTCGTTGAGGGAATTCGGGCAGCTCCAGAAATTGATCGCGAGGCGCGTCATGGCGCGGATGATGCCCTCGGGCGCGATGAGGTATCCGATGCGCCGGCCGGGCACGGCGAGGCGCTTCGATTCCGAAAGCGAAACCACGCAGATGTCGCGGGCCGCCGGATGGGCCCGGAAAATATTCGGATAGCGGTTGCCCGGTATCTGGGGATAAATGATTTCGTGATAAGGCGCGTCGACGTAGATCCGCACGCCGCTTCGGAGGCACAGATCCACGATCTCACGCAGGTCCTCCTCCGAGAACATGAACGGCGCCGGGTTGCCGGGATAGGAAAGAATCAGCACCCGCATGCGCGGATGCGTCCGGAGGAGGCACGCCAGATCGGCGACGGCGTACGTGAATTTGCCCCGGTCGATCCGCGGCTCCCAACTGACGTACCGGTGCCCGAGAATTTCCGGGACGGACCGGTGCATCGGAAATTCCGGGGTCATGCCGCCGACCTCCTCGCCGGGATTGAGCACGGCCAGGAGGAACGTGAAAATCGCGCTCTTGCAACTGGCCAGCATCATCACTTCGCTTCGTGAAATCCGCACGCCGAACTGCTCGCCGTACCGCCGGGCGATCGCGCCGAGGGTTTGGGCGCTGCCCGGACCCGGCAGATACGCATAGAGGGACCGGAGGTCCGCAGGGTCCTTCGTCGAAAGGAGTTCAATCTCCTTGTCGACGAGAATGCGCGGCGGCGGACTTCCGGGCGCGCCGATGGAAAGCTTGGCGATGGGCGCGGCGGTCCGCGAGGGAGGGGCGCCGAATTCCGGAACGGCGCCGTCGGATTCCCTCAGAAGTTCCAGCATCTGCGGCGAATCGGCGGCGGCCCGGTCCGTCTCCTCCATCGCGGCGATGATGGCGCCGAACCCGAAGGCCGATTCGCTGAGCCAGGTTTCGACGCTGTTGTTGAGGCCGGCCCGGGGCGCGCCGCAGGAGAGATTCCGCATGAAGAGCGGCCGGCAGCAGGGATGGGACGGCACGCCGCGCCGGAGGCTCGCGGCAAATTCGTGGTTCATCTCGAGGATGCCCCGGACGAGATGCGAGCGGAGCCGGCCGGTGTTCCCACCGGCCAGTTTGGACGCGGCGAGGTTGAGCAGATGAAACGGGAACCGGTCCAGCGATCTGCCGAAAAGCGTCATGCTTCATGTAAGATGAGCCGGCCGGAAAGAATCAATACAGCAAATGCAGTATACCGCCCGCGGCGGGATCAGCCCCCCGGAGCCCGCGGCCGCCGGATGGCCAGAAGGACCGCTTCGACGCGGGTGTGCACGCCGAGTTTCGAAAGGATGCGCTGGATGTGCGTGCGGGCCGTCAGGTACCGGATGCCCAGCCGGGCGGCGAGCGCCCTCGTGGAGAGGCCGTCCGCCATGTGGTCGAGCACATCGCGCTCGCGGCGGGTGAGGGCGATGAGGATTTCACCGTCGGCCGGCGCCAAACGGATGCGCGCGCCCGGCGATCCGGCCGGGCGGGGCGGCCGAAGAATCGAAGCCGTCTTTTTTCGAAACAGATGCACCACCCGGAGTTTCCGGCCCGGGCCGGCCCAGACGACGAGGATGCTCACGTCGAGCCGGATTTTCCGGCCGGAAGCGGCATGCGTGATCAGATCGAAATGCCGAACGACCCGGCCGCTCCGCGCCGCCCACTTCACCGGGCAATCCGGGCCGCAGAACGGCGTGCCGTCGCGGGACATCCCGCGCACCACGTCGTGACAGAACTTGCCGCACACGTTCGAGGAGGGCCGGCCGAAGATCGACTGAGCCGCGTGATTCCAATAGACGATCCGATGCGTGTTCACGTCCGATACGAACACGCCGTCGGCGGTGCGCGAAAAGAGCGTCCCGAGCCTGCTCACGAGACGCGCAGCCGGACAAACCGCCGCTTGCCGACTTTGAAGAGGTCCCCGTCCTTCGGAAGATAAGCCGTCTTCTCATCCATCCGCTGCCCGTTCACGTACACCGCGCCCTGCCGCAGCATCCGGCGGGCCTCGCTCTTGGACGGCACCAGCATGGCCTTCGCGAGCAGGCCCGCGAGGTCCGCGGCGGCGCCGGCCTCCACGCGGAATTCCTCGACGTCGTCCGGCGCGTCCTTCGAAACCACGACTTTCTGAAAATGCCGCTCGGCGCGGCCGGCTGATTCCGCGCCGTGGAAAAATGAAACAAGCTCGCGCGCCAGCGCCGCCTTGACGTCCCGCGGGTTTTCGCGGCCGGCCGCGCAGGCTTTGGCCATTTCCCCGATCTCGTTCTCATCCCGGTCGGTCAGGAGCCGCCAGTAGTCGAAGAGGAGGGCGTCGGGGATCGACATGACCTTTCCGTAGAAATTCTCGGGATCGTCCCGGAAGGCGATGTGATTCCCGTAGCTCTTGCTCATCTTTTGCGTTCCGTCGGTCCCGACCAGAAGCGGCATCGTCACGATGACCTGCGGCGCCTGGCCCGCGCGCTCCTGCAGATCGCGGCCGACGAGAAGGTTGAACTTCTGGTCCGTCGCGCCGATCTCCACGTCCGCTCGCACCGCCACCGAATCGTATCCCTGCATGAGCGGATACAGAAGCTCGTGTACCCCGATCGGACTGCCGGTTTTCACCCGTTCGGCGAAATCGTCGCGTTCAAGCGTCCGCGCAACCGTTCCGGACCCTGCCAGTCTCAGAACATCCGCGAATCCCATTTTCCCAAACCACTCCCCGTTCCGCACGACCTCCGTCCGGTCGCGGTCCAGCACCTGAAAGACCTGGTCGAGATACGTCCGGGCGTTCGCCTCAATCACGTCCGGCTCCAGCGGCGGCCGGGTGGTCTTGCGGCCCGAGGGGTCGCCGATCCGCGCGGTGAAATCGCCGATGATGTAGACGACCGTGTGGCCGAGTTCCTGGAACTGCCGGAGTTTCCGCAGGACGACCAGATGCCCCAGATGCAAATCCGGCGCGGTGGGATCGACGCCGAACTTGACCCGCAGCTTCTTCTGCGACGCGCGCCGCAAGAGATCCCCTTCCGGAATCGCCTCGACGACGCCCCGAAGGAGCGGGTGGGGATCGGCGGTCATCCCCACAGCCGGTTGACGATCCCGACCACCTGCATGCACGTCTGGATGACTTCGCTCAGGAATTCATGCGGTTTTTTCGCCAAGGCCTCTGCGGCGGATTTGTCGCGAAGTTTCAGATAGAGCTTGTTGACAACGACGAAGATGTCGTCGGGCATCGACCCCGAAATATTTTCCCGGGCCATGTGCATCGAATTCAGGATGGAGGTCGGCGACTGCTCCTCGAGTACGAAAAACTGTAGAACCTCCGCGGTCGACACTTCCGTGTGCCGCCGGACGTACTCCGTGTGGACACCGAAGGCCTTGAGGAGTTCCTCCCACGCCACGAGCTTTTGGGCGGGCGACATGTCAAAGGTGTGCAGCAGTTTCTGGTCCAGAAGCCGGGCCAGAACCTCCGCGCGTTCGAGATATTTTCCGGTCCAGAAAATCCGGTAGCTTGAACTGATCGGCAGCGCCATATCCCGCTACGCTACTTGCGATGCACGGAATTTGTCAAACCACATCTTGATGCCCTTGAGCGTCAGGTCCGCGTCCACCGCGTGAAAGCCGCCGACCGCGGGGCAGACCAGCGGCGCCAGACCCCCGGCGCCGATCCGGTACGACGGGCCGATCTCGCGTTCGATCTGCCGGATCAGCTCCCGAACCGCGCCGACGATGCCGAAAAATAAACCCGCTCGGATGCTGCTCTGCGTGTCTTTGCCCACCGCGCGCCGCTCCGGGGTGAAATCGATCCGGGGAAGCTGCGCCGTTTTTTCAAAGAGCGATTGGGCTGAAATTTCGACCCCCGGATGGATCGCGCCCCCCAGATACACGCCATCGGCTGAAACGCAGTCAAACGTGGTGGCGGTCCCGAAATCGACCACGATCTTCGCGCGGCCCTTCGGATACATCTGGTGCGCCGCGACGGCGTTGGCGAGCCGGTCCGCGCCGACAGACGCGACCGGCCGGTAATCGACCGGCACCAGCGCCCGGGCCTTCGGGTCGTTCACATCCACGACCGTCCGGTGATGGCGCCGGAGCGCAGACACCAAGGCAGGCGTCACGTCCGGGACCACCGACGCCACCACGGAAACCGCGATCTTCGACAGCGCAACGCCGCGCTGCGCGAGGAGCGCCGAAATCACCACCTCCATCTCGTCCACCGTCCGCCGGCCGGTGACCGCCCGCGCGGAACAGAGCAGCCGCGAGTCCTGAAACACGCCCAGGGTGATGTTGGTGTTTCCGATGTCGACGGCGAGCGTCTTGCCGGACGATCGCGCCTTCAAAGATCCACGCCCTCGATCACGTTGGAATAATGCCGGGTTTCCGCCCGATCCGGCGGGCCGACCAGAACGATCAGGTCAAACCGCACGGCCCTCGATCGGCCCCACCGCGCGGCCGCCCACCGGCCAGCCTTGAGAACCTTCTTGCGTTTCGAAGCGGTCCAGGCTTCTTCGGCCGGCGCGAATGCCTCATCCGACCGGTACTTGACCTCGACCAGCACCAGCGTCTCGCCCTCTTCCGCGACGAGATCGATTTCGCCGGCGCGCGTCCGGAAATTTCTCGAGAGGATGCGGCATCCTTTGGATTCGAGAAACGCCGCCGCCGTGTCCTCCGCCCATCGGCCCACGGCCGGCGCGGACTTCGCCGTCGAGCTTTCAGAGCTCGTCGACAATGTCAATCCTGGGAAGCGACGCCGGATCCACCGGACCCACGATCTTCACGCCGTCTTGCGGCGACTCGCTCCTCAAATCGACCAGCACCGGCTGCTCCAGGCGCTTGCCCTCGGCGTCGAACAAAACCTTGACGATCGGCTGAAGCGGCATGCCGACGTTCGGGCGCACCACGAGCGCGAACGTCCCGTCCGACAGCTTGATGATCGTGCCGACCGGGAAGACCGACATGACGCCGAGAAAGGTCTTCAGGATGGCGGCGTCGAATTTTTTGTCCTTCATGAGCAGGAGCTCCTTCATCGCCGACACCGCCGCCTTGCCCTCCCGGTAGGTCCGTTTCTTGGTCATGGCGTTGTAAACGTCGGCCAGTGCGAGAATCTTGGCGTGGCTGTGGATCTCGTGCGATTTCTTGCCGTACGGATAACCGCTGCCGTCGACGTTCTCATGATGCTCGACCGCCATCCGGATGACCGCGTCGTCGTAATCTTCAATCCACCGGTTCAGGATCTTCTCGCTTTCGAGCGGATGCTTGCGGATCATGGAAAGGTCCGATTCCGTCAGCTCCCGCGTCTTGTCCCGGACGTGCTTGGGAACCTTGAGCATCCCGATGTCGGCGAAAAAGGCGCCGAGGCCGAGGGTCAGCAGATCCTCCTCGCGCATGTTGGACGAGACGCCGATCGTCAGGCACAGGACCATGTTGTTGAGCATGTGAAACACCAGGTGCTCCTCCTTGCCGTAATCGTTGTGAATGATGTTCAAATAAATGTCGCGGCTGCGGCGGATCTCCTCGACCAGCCGCCTCACCAGACCCCGCGGCTTCTCCGGATCGACGCGCATCCCGGAGCAAAGCGCTTCGGACATGGTGCGCACGAGTCCCTCGGCGTCCACATAAAACTCGAACGCCCGCTTCTTCTCGTAGTCCTTGACCTTCCCGTACAGCGCCCGCGTCGAGGCCTTCTTCGCCATCATCGTCTGAAGAATGCGCTCCACTTCCTGGTCCGTCAGCTTCCGGCCGGACGTCTCCACGTAGTCGACCTGCCACTTTTTGAGGGCGGCCAGATCGTCGGCGGTCACGAGGCGCCGGGCGGGCATGAGGAGGAGCTTCTCGGGGGTATAGAGCGGGGCGTCGAACATCACGTTGGCCTGAAGATGGTAGATTTCGTATCGGGGCACGTCAGGCCTCAGGACGCGGCCGGCATCCGCCGGTTCGAGATCTCGACGATCCGCAGGTCCAGCCGGTGGTTCAGGTCCAGCTCGAGCTGCGCGTCCGGATCGAGCGTGGCGCCCTTCGAATCGGTCAGCAGCCGGATCAGCGGCCGGAAGACGTTCTTGGGATTCGAGGACAGCACCACGGCATGCTCGCCGGTCGACAGCCTCACGCTGTAGCCTTCCGGGTAAAATCCCAGGGATTTGCAAAACACCTGCGCGATCTCCCGGTCGAACTGGTCGGGACTCCCGAGGATGTGCTTCATCGATATGTCGGGAAACTTTGCGTATCGATACGACCGGTCGGACGTCAGGGCCTCGTAGACGTCGCAGATCTGGACGATCCGGGAGCCGACCGACAACTGTTCGAAACGCTTGCCTTGGGGATAGCCCCCGCCGTCCAGGCGCTCGTGATGATCCAGGGCGGGCAGGGCCCACGCCTCCCGCGTGTTCGGCGTCTCGCGGATCAGCCGGTAGCCGAGTTCCGGATGTTTCTGGACCTCGGACCGCGCGTTCGGCGTGAGTTCCCGGCGCGTGGTCCAGAATCCCACCGGAATGAGGACCATCCCGATATCGTGCAGGACCGCGCCGATGGCCGTGTCGGTCACCTCGGCCGAACTCAGCTTCATCTCTGCGGCCACGCGCATCGAAAACAGGCTCACGTTTACCATGTGCGACAACAGATACCGGCTGACCGAATACGCGGTCGTCAGAAGCTGCATCACGTTCTCCCGGCTCGACAATTCTGTGATCACGTCCCGCACCAGAAGCTGGACCGTGTCTTCGTCGATCCGGCGCTCGAATATCAATTTGTCGGTCATGTTCCGCACCAGAACGTTGAGCAGATCCACAAACGCCGCGTCCGGCGTGGCCGGCGCCCTCGGGATCGGGTCGCCCAGCGTGTAGGAGATCGTCGTGTATCGCTCGCCGAATTCCTGCGCGTATCGCGCGCGGTCCTCCTGAAGCTTCGCCCGCAGGCTCTCCGCCGTTTTCCTGGCTTCCTCGCGCTTGAGGCCCTCATCGCCCGGCAAGGCCGCGGGGGCGGGAGGCGGCGGCGCAGGCGGCGCAACCGGGGGCAACGGCGGAACGGGGGCGCCGGCGCGCTCGGCCATTCGCTTCAGAACATCCTTGAATACGCTCTCGTCGATCGATTCCTGATAGGCGGTCTCGTAAATTTGGACGTACCGGATGCCCGCCTTCTTCAGAAGCCCGATGTTTTCGCCGTCCAGAACCGCGCCGGCCGCCATCAGCCGCTGACCCGATACGGTCACGACAGCGGACGCAAGCTTCATCCCCTGTTCAACCTTGTCGATATGTACAGTCTTTCGGCTCATACCACAGGGAGTTTACTGTCGTTTAGCCCTATTTTCAAGCACGGCGCGCGCCGTTGACTGCCTCGGAAGGGACAACATACCATGCCGGAGATGCCCGCCAAGCGAAAAGGTTCTGTGGACAAACATGTGCAGGATCTCGTACGGGCCCTGAGGGCCCATGAGTGTCCCGAGGTCACTTACTTTTCCGGAGACTTCCCCGTCTTCTGGCGGAAAGCGTCCGGGTGTTTCGTCTGGGACGTCCGGGGACGGCGCTACGTCGACATGACGGCCGCGTTTGCGGTCGCGAATCTTGGGCATGGCCATCCCGCGCTCATCGCCGCCCTTCGCCGCCAGACGCGACTCATGATTCACGGTATGGGCGACGTTCATCCGCCGGAAATCAAATCCCGATTCCTGGCGGCCCTCGCCGGCGCCGCGCCCGGCGCGCTTTCGCAAACCATCCTCTCCCAGAACGGATCGGACGCCGTCGAATCGGCCATCAAGACGGCGCAGATCGCGCGGCCCGGACGCGATGCGCTCGTAGCGTTCTCCGGCAGCTACCACGGACTCTCCTACGGCGCGCTCTCGGTCACCGGCCAGCGCATGTTTCGAGCGCCCTTCGCCGGAAGGATTTCAAAAAAAACGCTCTTCGTCGATTACCCCTACTGCTACCGCTGCCCGCTGAAACTCGCGTATCCCGGCTGCGGCATCGCCTGCCTCGACGGCGCCGCACGGAAAATTCGCGCGGCGGGCGGCGCCCGGCGGTTTTCAGCCGTGATCGTTGAGCCTATCCAGGGCAGGGGCGGCGAGATTGTGCCGCCGCCCGGCTGGCTGGCGAGGCTTGCCCGGTTTTGCCGGCGCGAACGGATCCTCCTGATCGCCGACGAGATCTACACGGGGTTTGCGCGCACCGGCCGCATGTTCGCCTGCGAACACGAACGGGTGACGCCGGACATCCTGTGCCTCGGAAAGGGCATGACCGGCGGGTTTCCCATGTCCGCCTGCATCGGCACGCCGGCCGTCATGCGCCGCTGGGGCCGGTCGGCCGGCGAGGCGATCCACACCAGCACCTTCTTGGGCAACCCCCTCGGCTGTGCCATGGGACTCGCGGCTCTCTCCATATATATAAGGCGCTCGCTGCACAGCCGGGCGGAGCGGATGGGGTCCTATTTGCGCGCCGAACTGGCCCGCCGGCTCGGCGGGCTGCGGGGGGTCGGCGACATTCGCGGGCAGGGGCTCATCGCGGGGATCGAGCTGGTCAAGGACCTTCGGACGAAAACTCCCGATCCCGAACGGTGCAGCCGCGTGGTCGTCGAAGCGCTCCGCCGGCGGCTCATGATCCTCGGCGGGGGCATCCATCAGAATGTCATTTCGCTCTCCCCGCCGCTGGTGGTCGGCCGACGCGAGATTGACTTTTGCGTCGGTGTCTTGGAAGATGCCCTGACAGAAATAAAAATCCGGGAGGGTTGAGTCCGAATGTCCGCTTTCGACACGCTTCCCAACGTTCATGGGATATCCGAAGTCGCGCTGCGGTCGGCCTTTTCGACCATCTGTTCCGTCACCGACGAGCGGTTTGCCGGCGAAGTCATCGTGACGTACCGGCCGGGCGCGCTGCTGATCGAATATCTGTCCTTCGGAGACTTCATCCGGGGCTTTGACGAGGCCGAGACGTCCTCCGAGGCGCTGGCCCGGGAGATTTTCGATACGGTCAAGGAAATCGCGCAGCCCACGGCGCTCCGCGTTGAAATCGACATCCAGACGGCATCCCACATTCCCGCATGGTGCAAGATCGAGGAAGGATACTGACCCGCCGCCCATGAACGGCGCCTTCGCGCAGGCCCTGGACCGGAAAATCGTCGACTTCATCCATCAGTCCCTTTCGGAAGAGGTCGGCGAGGAACAGTTCAACGGCCTGGCAGTGGAACTCTTTGCGCACCAGTTCGCCCAGAACACGCCGTACCGGATGTTCTGCATGCTGCGGCGGACGACTCCGGCTCAGGTCTCCTCGTGGGAAAAAATCCCGGCCGCGCCCACGACCGCCTTCAGGGCGGCGGTCCTCGCCAGCTTCTCGCCCGCCAAGACCGTCCGCGTGTTTGAAACGTCGGGAACGACCACCGGCAAACCCGGCAAACACCATCTCGATACGCTGATGCTCTACGACGAGTCGGCCATCCCCAATTTCGGCCGGCATGTCCTGCCGGACGGCGCGAGCCTCCCGATGCGTATACTGCTGCCGACGATCGAGGAGGCGCCGCACTCAAGCCTCGTCTACATGTGCCGCATCGCGGCGGACGCCTTCGCCGTCAACGCGGAATGGTACATCCACGACCGAAAGCTCAACGTCGACGCGCTGGTGGAGGACCTGGGCCTGTCGGTCGAAACCGGCGATCCGAGGATTCTGATGGGACCGGCATTCGCCTTTGTCCACCTCTTTGACGCGCTCGCCGAAAAACAAATAAAATTCGCGCTGCCGGCCGGAAGCCGGATCATGGAAACCGGCGGATACAAGGGGAAATCCCGGGAGGTCACGCGCGAGCGTTTCTACGAACTGGCCCGGGACATCCTCGGGATCCCGCCGGCCTGGGTCGTCAACGAGTACGGAATGACGGAACTTTCCTCACAGATCTACGACGACTCCCTCCGGACGCTCATCCAAACCGGATCGGCCGGGCCGGCGGTCAAGGTTCCGCCGCCCTGGGTGCGCGTGAGGATCATCGATCCGGTGACCGACGAGCCGGCGGCGCCCGGCGTGCCCGGACTCATCCGCGTGACGGACCTCGCCAACCGCGGGTCGGTCGTCTCGATTCAGACCGAGGACATCGGCGTCCAGGAAGGCGGCGGATTCAGGATCATCGGCCGGGCCAAGGGCGCCGATCCCCGCGGCTGTTCCCTCCTCATCGACGAGATGCTGCCCAAGTAAACTTGACCGGACGTCGGGAGGCCGCGCGCGCGCGGTTGCGTCAGGTTCCGGTGCGCCGGATCATGGCGAGCCTTGAGGCTGCGGCGGGCGAACTGTTGGCGCCCGGGTCTGCGCTGAGGCACCGGGCCGTGCGGGAGGGCGCGGCGCAGTCCGGATTCAGCGCGCCGATGATCGAGCGGGCGTTGGACTGGACCTTCTCCGAGATCACGGCGGGCGAGATGCGCCGGGTCCTCATCGACGATCTCGGCAGCGACGACGCGGCCGACGACCCGGCGATCCGGTCGCCCGGCGCGACGCTTCTGATCGCGGCGGGCGCCATCTTTCAACCGGCGGTCAACGGCGTCGTCTATTCGCTCCTCGTCAAGTCTCCGATCGTGGTCAAATGCTCGTCCCATGAGAAAACGATCCTGCCGATCTTCACCGACGCCCTCCGGTCCGTCGATCCCGACGTCGGCGCGGCCGTCGAGGCCGGATATTTTGATCATTCGGATATCGCTGCCTTGAACGCCGACACGGTCGTGGCCTATGGATCGGACGAAACCATCACAGCGATCCGCGCTTCGGCGCCGCCCTGCGCGCGCGTCGTCGGGCATGGACACAAAGTCAGCGTGGCAGTGATCAGAGACGGCGCCCTGCAAAATGAGGCGGGCGCGCTGGACGCGGCGAAGGGATTGGCGATCGACGTCGCGATGTACGACCAGTCCGGCTGCCTCTCGCCACACTGCGCCTTTATCGCGGCCGGCGCGCCGGTCGCGCCGGCGCGGTTTTGCGAAATGCTCGCCGGGGAGATGCAGCTTCTCGCCGAATCCCTGCCGGCGGGCCGCATGGATGTGGCGCAGGCGGGTGAGATCAGGAATTTTCGCGGAGACTACGCCTTTCACGGCGCGCCCTGTTTCTTCGGCGACCGGCTCGCCTACACAATCGTGATCGACACCGCGCCAATCTTTCACCCCTCTCCGCTGGGCCGCACGATTCTCGTCAAACCGGTTCGATCACTTGCCGAAGTTGCGGCCCTGCTGCAGCCGCAGGACGGCCGCCTCCAGGGCGTGGGCGCCGCGCCTGTGGACGACCTCGAAATCCTCGAGCCGCTCCTGCGAAGACTCGGCGCGAGTTACTTCTGCCCGCCGGGCCTCATGCAGCGCCCGCCGCTGACGTGGCGCAACGCCGGTGTCCCGTGCCTGCGCAGCCTCCTGGTCACATAGCGCACTGATCGTCTTGACGCCCACCGAACCGGTGGCGGTTCCGCGCGATCCATTGGTAGACCGGCACGCCGACGATCGATACGCCGGGGATGTACAGGAGGAGCGCCGGCAACGCGGTGAGCGGCAGGCGGACCAGGATGTCGCGAACGGCGTAAAAGCCACCGAAGGTCCGCCCGTCCGGCAGGATCGACACCATCCGGTTCCGGGTTTCCTCGTCGCTGAGCTGCGGAAATTCCTCCCGAACCCCGGGCTCGAGTCTCGCCCGCCACCAGATCCGGCCGAACCAGTCGAGCGCCCGGCCGATCCGGATCGACCGCCGGCAAAACCCGCAGTCGCCGTCGAAAATCACAGTGCGCGAATAAGTTCGTCTCTCCATCGGCGCCGGCAGTTTAACATGGGTTTGACATTCCCCCCATTCTAAGCGAGCGTTTCCGCATGACGCTCGCGGAGCGAATCCGGCAGAGACTCCAGACCGGGCAGCCGCTTCTCATGCCCGGCGTGTTCGATCCCCTCACCGCCCGGATCGCCGTCCGCGCCGGATTTGAGGTCATCTTCACGTCCGGATACAGCATGTCGGCCACGCGCCTCGCCTCGCCCGATTTCGGGCTCCTCACCGCCACAGAAATGATCGACGTCGCGCGGCGGGTCTGCGCAGCCGAACCGTCGACGCCGCTCATCGTCGACGCCGATACCGGATACGGCAACGCGCTGAACGTGATTCACACCGTCCGCGGCCTCCAGCAAGCCGGGGTTGCGGGCATGTTTCTCGAAGACCAGGTCTGGCCCAAAAAATGCGGGCACATGGCCGGCAAGGAAGTCATCCCGCCGGAGGAATTCGAATCGAAACTGCAGGCGGCCATCGACGGCCGCGCGACCGGCGATTTCTTCATCGTCGCCCGCACCGACGCCCGCGAGCCGCTCGGCCTCGACGAGGCCATCCGGCGGGCGCAGCGCGCGCACGAGATGGGCGCGGACGCGACCTTCATCGAGGCGCCGCACTCGGTCGACGAGATGAGAACGATCGGCCGGGAGGTCCCGGGCGTCAAAGTCGCCAACATGCTCGAGAAAGGCAAAACGCCGCTCCAGACGCCCGAGGAACTCCACGAGATCGGATTCGATCTCGTCGTCCATCCGCTGAGCGCCCTCTACGCGGCGGCCCGCGCCTATTCCGACGTCTTCCGGCTCCTGCGCGAGAAGGGCACCACGCGCGATCATTTGGACATGCTTCTTCCATGGTCCGATTTCCACGCCATGGTGGACCTCGACCGGTTTTACGAGCTGGAACGCCGCTACAGCAGCCGCTGAGATCGTCCGAAGGAGAAAAGTGCCGGTCTTGACTTTTTGACTTACGGCCCCGTCGTGCGCTGCGGCACGGCACCGGACCGACCGTCCCGGCCGAGCTTGGGATCGACGTAGAGCGTTCCGACCTTCTCCCGCTCCCAGTACTGGCCGCCCGCCGCCGGCGGCGAACCTCGGCGCGTCATACGGTAATGGTAAAATGTGATTCGTACCTCGACCGGCTTCGCGCCCTTCAGCGGGTCGGATACAAAATGCCGCAGCGCCAGGTGCGGCGATTCCAGCAACTGGACGGCGAGCTTGTTGACATAGGACGGCAGCGCGGCGGGCGCCGCCGACGCGTCCGGATACGGGATCGTCAGGTTGTTCCACCGGAGCGGATATCGCTCGAACCACATCCGGAAATCCACGCGCGGATGGTGCGGCGCCACAAACGGAGGCGGCCGGCGCAGGCTCCCGGCCTTGTACGGGAATTCGTACTCAAACCAGGTCTGGTGATCGGGACTTCCTTCGAAAACCATTTCGTATCGCGTCGGGTCGATCGGCCCGAAGAGATGGTATTTGCTCGCGATGTGCGTCGCGCGAACGTAGCGCTCGATCTTCGCCACCTCGGTCTCGTGAATCGCCCGGCCGCCCGCCAGCATCAGAAACTCGATGATCGTGCACGCGATCACCACCGCCGCGATCGGAGCCATCCACCCGCGCGGCCGTGCCGGCGGGCCGGGCGTCCACTCGGCGAAGCGCCGGCGCATGACCGGCAGCCGCCGGGCGATCGCGGCAAGATCGTGATCGTCGAGCAGGAAAAGGTGGAGGCAGATCGAATTGTAATTGAAAATCCCGTAATTGGCGGTCAGGATAATCCCGATCTGAAATCCGGTGAAAACCACAAACCCGATCCGCCGGGGCCACGCGCCCGCGAAGATCAGCGCCGGAAACAGCAGCTCCACCACCAGCGTCGCGCCCGTCTCGAACTGGTGCCATCCGGCCGGCAGCGCATGCGCATGCCAGCCGATCCAGGTCGGGATCGGCGCCGTTTCGTAGTAGCGCCGCATCGCGTCGAGCGTCGCCCACGTGTCCGGGCCCCAGAAAAGCTTGGCCACGCCGGACTCGATGTAGAGCCGGAACACGAGCCACAGCATCAGCCACGTCACCAGCGCGTCCGCGCCGCGCGTCCACTTCCGAAACAGCACGCCGCTCGATGGCGGGAGGATCGCAAGGAACGTCGTCTCCAGAATGAGCAGGTCCCACTGGAAACTGTACAGTACACCGCCGACTTCCATGACGCTGCCATACAGAATGAACATGAGGATGAAACACCATCGGCTGAAGAGTCCCGCAATCGTCATGAGCGCAAGGACCACACCGGCCCAGGCGCATCCGATCAGCGCGGCGTCGCCCGGAAACCACAAGAACAGGCTCGGACACTCCACGATCCGCTCGAAATAGGTCAGGCTCGTGTTGCCCCACAGGCCCTGTATGTAATCATTTACCGGCGAAAGCCCGTCACTCCCGAGACAGCGCCGGACCTGCTCGGCCAGCGAGCCGAAATTGAACAGATGGACGAGACCCAGACAGCGGATGAACCACCGCGTGATCACCACACGGTCACCAACCACGCCGCTCACCGCCTGAGCAGATTCAGAAAAATGAGGCTGAACGCCGCGTGGGCAACGCCGACGACGTAGAAGACACTCTCCAACCCCGCGCGTTGCGCCAGAACGCCGCTCCCGGCGGTCGACACGAGGATGCCCGAACAGACGGCGACATAAATCACGCCGGTGACCTTACCCTCCGCGCCTCTCGATCGGCGGATCGCGTAGGCATACAGCGACGGCCAGCCGGGGCCTTCACAGAAACCCGCCACCGCCAGCGCAACGTGGGCCGCCGCCGGGTTCGGCAAAAAAATAAACAGGGCGATGGCCGCCGCGTGCGCCGCCGCCAGCACCGCACACGACGACGACGTCAGCTCTTCCGGCCAGCGGCCCGCGCACATCATGCGGCCGGCAATCATGCCCGCGAGAAACACGCCATAAGCAGACTTGGACGCGAGGCTCCCCCACTGCCGGTCGCGTTCGAGGTAGGCCGGAAGCCACGTGATCAAAATCATTTCGGCCGTCATGTACACGAAAAATCCAAGAGCGATCGACGAGAGCGGCAATTTCGAAATACCGCCGCCGGCCGGACTGTTGGGCGAAACGGGCGCCGCCGTCTGGAACCCCGGAGCGCAGTACAGCGCCGCAAGGCAACAAAAAACGGCGCCCAGCACCGCATAGCTCGTCTGCCAGGACATGGCCAGAACCGCCATCGACAGAAGAACGCCCGCCAGGCGCGCGAGACTGTGCGCCGCGTGCAGCCGGTTCAGCGCCCGGTTCGGCGCGGCGCTCTCGCCTTGAGATACAAGAATATTTCCCACCACCAGCCCGCCCATTCCGAGGCCCCCGGTGACAACGCCGGCGAGTATCCAAGGCTCGGTGCCCCGGGAAAACGCGAGAAGTCCCAGCCCCGACAGGAGCAGGCTTCCGCGATAAATCCGGCCCGCGCCCAACCGGTCGGACACGCAGGAAGCGGCGGTGCCGCCGATGGCCGTGAGCAGCGAAAAAAAACTCAGCCAGAACGATACCTGCGCGTGGTTCAGCCCGAAGGTCCGCTCATACGCGATCACGTCCGTCTGCAAAAGCGCCCCCGTCAGAACCCCCGACAGCGCGAATCCCGCAACCACAAGGAGCGGCGACGCGCGCCAGGACACGGTCGGCATCAGGCGGCGGTGCTAGGGCGTGTAAGCGTCGCGGAGTTTCACCGGCGACACGGCCCTTCTCAGCCGGAGGTTCAGCATTTCGACGAAGACCGAAAACGCCATCGCAAAATACACGTAGCCCTTCGGAATGTGATGCCCGAACCCGTCAGCGACCAAGAGAAGCCCGATCATGAGCAGAAAACTCAGCGCGAGCATCTTCACCGTCGGATGCCGGTTCACGAACACGTTGATCGGGTCCGCGAAAAACATCATGAATCCGACGGAGATCACAATCGCCGCGACCATGATCGGGATCTGATTGATCATCCCGACGGCCGTGATCACCGAGTCGAGCGAAAACACGATGTCCAGAAGCATGATCTGGACAATCACGGCCCAAAACGCCGGTGCCACCCGCGCCGACGCCACGCCCTCCTCGCCCTCCAGCTTCTGATGAATCTCATGCGTGCTTTTCGCCAGCAGGAAAATCCCGCCCAGAATCAAAATCATGTCCCGCCCCGAGAAAGGATGGCCGAACACGCCGAACAGCGGCGCCGTCAGGCGCGACATCCACGTCAGCGACAGCAAAAGCCCGATCCGCGTCAGCATCGCCATCGCCAGGCCCACCTTTCGCGCGCGCGGTTGCCGGTGTTCCGGCAGTTTCGACGACAAAATCGAGATGAAAATGATGTTGTCGATGCCGAGGACCACTTCGAGCGCCGTGAGTGTGACCAGGCCGATCCAAGCCTGCGGATCCGTTATCCAGTCCATGCGACGTCCCCCCGAATCGCACTTGATCGCCCGCCGAGCGGCGGGCGCCACAAAGGAAAATTAAACGCCGATGGGTCCCAAGAGAGAGCGGGCCAGCGCGGCGTAGTTGTCGACCGCGTTGGAGAAGAAACCGAACAGGACCATGTAGGCGATCAGAATGATGCACAGCGCCGCCCGGCGCGGCTCCAGCCGGATCTCCGGCATCGGCGCCGCCGGCGGATCCATGAACGCGGCCTTGCAGACGCGCAGATAATAATAAAGGGAAACGAAACTGTTCAAGAGCCCCACCACCACCAGCCACACGAATCCGCCCTTAAAAGCGGTCATGAAGAGATAGAGCTTGCCGAAAAATCCCGCCATCGGCGGAATGCCGCCCAGCGTGAACATCGAGACCACCAGCGTCGCGCACAGAAGCGGCGAGCGGCGGTACAGGTCGTTGAAGTTCCGGATGAGGGCGCGGCCCGACTCGTCGACGCAGGCGTGGACCACCATGAACGCGGCGAAGTTCATGATCATGTACATGCCCGTGTAGTAGATCGTCGCGGTGTAGCCGGACTCGCCCATGTTGATCGCCGCCAGGACCCCGACCATGAGGTAGCCGATGTGGCCGATGCCCGAATAGGCCAGCATCCGCTTCATGTCCGTCTGACGGATCGCGACGAAATTGCCGTAGGTCATCGACGCAATCGCCACCACGTACAGCGCGACGTTCATCACCTCGGCGGCCTTCGGCATCATCGACACCACGCGCAAAATGAACGCGGTCGCGGCGACTTTCGACACCGTCCCCAAGTACGCCGCCACCTGGTTGCTGGTCCCTTCGTACACGTCCGGGGCCCAGAAATGGAACGGAAAGGCCGCGAGTTTGAAAAAGAGACCGGAGAACAGAAGAAACATCCCGAGGACAAAGCCCGGCGTGTTCACCAGGTCCGCCGACCTCGACATGACGCCGGGGATGGAGGTCGTGCCGGTCAGGCCGTAGAGATAACTGATGCCGAACAGCATGACGGCCGAGGACACCGCGCCGATCAGCACATATTTCAGGCCCGCCTCCGTCGATTCAGTCACCCGCCGCCGCAGAACGCACAGCACGTACAAACTGTACGACGTCGTCTCCATCGCCAGATACAACACCAACAGGTCGTAGACGCTCGTCAGCATCATCATCCCGAAAAGCGCGGCCGCCAGCAGAAACTGATACTCGGCCTGCGAGCGCTTCACGAGCGACCGGTCGCTCTTGTGGAGGTTCAGAATGAGGACGTAGCCGATCATGAGAAGCAGCTTGAATCCCTGCGAGAAGAGGTCCACGCGATACGCCTGATAGAAACGGATCTGCGGCGACATGACGCCGAATCGAAACGACGACTCCCACGTGATCCAGATCCCGACCAGACCCAGAACGATCGCCAGCCACGTGCAATCCCGGCCGGGCCGCACCACCGACACGATCAGCCAGAAGACCGCCAGGCCCAGAACGTACGCCTCCGGCGCGACGTCGATCACGCGCGACCACGAGATCAGCGGAGCACCTCGGAAAGAAGCAGGTTCAGGTCAGCCTGCGCGATGTCCAAAAACAGGCGCGGCCAGATTCCGAAGACCAGCATCGTGCCGATCAGGATCGCGTAGGCGGTGTTTTGAATCGCCGACGAGTCCGTCAGACCATCCCATTTCGGATTCGGCTCGCCGAAAAACGCGCGCTGAAATACGCGCAACACGTAAAACGCCGTCAACACCAAGCCCACCACCGCGATCGACGCGATCACCGGATGCGCCTTGAACGCGCCCCAGAACACCAGAAACTCCGCGACGAATCCCGCAAAGCCCGGCAGGCCCAGACCCGCCAGGCCCCCGCACAGAAAGGCGCCGCAGACGATCGGCATCCGCCGGTAGATCCCGCCGAAAGCGTGAATCTGCCGCGTGTGCGCGCGGTCGTAGATCGCGCCGACGCAGGCAAAAAAGAGCGCGGTCATCACGCCGTGCGCGAACATCTGGAAGGCCGCGCCGGCGAATCCTTCGTAGTTCAGCATCCCGATCCCGAACATCACGATCCCCATGTGGGACACCGACGAGTATCCGATCACGAACTTGAGGTCCGTCTGGTGCATCGCCACGAACGCGCCGTAGATGATGTTCACCAGCGACAGCGCCACGATCATGTCGGCCCAGTATCGAAGACCCTCCGGCAAAAGATACACGGCGACACGCAGGATGCCGAACGCGCCGAGTTTCATGAGGACCCCGGCATGCAGCATCGACGCCGCCGTCGGCGCGGCGACGTGGCCGTCCGGGGACCACGTGTGGAAGGGCCAGATCGCGGCCAGCATCCCGAATCCCAGGAACATCATAGGAAAAATCGTGCGCACAAAAAGGTCCGAAGGCGGGTTCGCCGCAAGAAGCGCCTTGAACTCGAGCAGGTCCGTCGTCTTCATGCCCGTGTGGACGTAGACCGCGATCAGACCGATGAGCACGAAGACCGACCCGAACAGAAGATACAGCGTCAGTTTCATCCCGGAATACTCCTTGCGCGTGGAGCCCCACACAATGATCAGCAGATACATCGGCAGAACGGCGATCTCGTAGAAAATGAAAAAGAACACGGCGTCCAGAGAGATGAATACGCCGAACACGCCGGACACGAGCAGCAGCATGAGAATGTGAAATTCCTTTACCCGGTGCTTGATCCCGTCCCACGATGACAGAATCCCGCAGAAAATGACGATCGACGTCAGGAGGAGCAACGGCACTGACAGGCCATCGGCCCCGTGGTGATAGCGGACGCCGAAATAGTCGATCCAGAGCATGTTCTCCTCGAACTGAAATCCGCCGCGCGGGTCAAATTGAATGTACAGGTAAATCGACGACACAAGCGTGATCGCGGCCGCGAGCAGCGACACCAGGCGCACGCCGGTCTCGTACCGCGATGGCAGGAAAATCAAAATGAGGACGCCGATCATCGGCGTCACCCACATCGACGTCAGAATGCCGAATCCGTGCTCCATCAGAATTTCACCGTCAGATACACGCCGAAGCCCAATATGGAAAAAATCAGGATCAACACGTTCAGGTACTGCTGCACCTGACCGGTCTGCATCTTCGACCACTGGCTGCCCATCCAGCGCACGGTGTCGGCCACGCCGTTCACCGCGCCGTCCACGAAGTGCCGGTCGACGTAGGCGCAGAGGAAGGAAAATCCGAGCACGATTTTCTGCGTGACCCAGTAATAGAAATCATCCAGATAGTATTTCCGCCGCGGTATCTCCATGACCGGCAGCCGGTCCAATACGCCCTCCTCCCGCCCGCCTGAGCCGAACGACGCGCCGGCCAGAACTATGCCAAGCAGCGCAAGAAACGTCGCCGGGATCGCGACGTCCCAATGCAGAGCGCCATGCGGCGCGCCTGACAGATAATGGCCGAAGCCCCCCTCCCAGGCGCCCACGCAGATCGTCGCCAGCGCAAGCACCATCAAGGGGCCGGTCATGACCAACGGCGAGTCGTGGCCGCCGTGCCCGTGCGCGACTCCGGGACCAGCCTCCTGTTTTCGAAAAAGGATGAACACGACCCGGAACGAATAATACGCGGTCAGAAACCCGACAAACATCACGCTGATGTACCACAGCGGATGGCAATTCTCCTTCACCGCCACCAGGATCGCGTCCTTGCTGAAAAATCCAGAAAACGGCGGCAGGCCCGCCAGCGCCAGCGCGCCGATCACCGTCGTCCAGAACGTGATCCGCATGCCGCGCCCGCCCTTGCGCGCGATCTCGAAGAGATCGTTGGAGCCGGCGTGATGGATGAAACTGCCGGCGCCCAGAAAAAGCAGCGCCTTGTAAAAAGCGTGCGTGAACAGATGAAACATGCTCGCCTGCGAACTGCCTGCGCCGAAGGCCAGCACCATGTATCCGAGCTGCGACACGGTCGAGTAGGCCCACACTTTCTTGATGTCCCGCTGGACGCACGCCATGGTCGCGGCCACAAAGGCGGTGACGACGCCGAAGGAGAGCACCACGAGCATCGCCGTTTCGGACGCCAGAAACAGCGGCGCCGAGCGCGACAGAAGATACACGCCGGCGACCACCATCGTCGCCGCGTGGATCAGGGCCGACACCGGCGTCGGCCCCTCCATCGCGTCCGGCAGCCACACGTGCAGGGGGAACTGCGAACTTTTGCCGATCACGCCGCAAAAAATCAGGAGCGAAATGCACGTGGCGAGACCGGCCGGCAGTCCCAGCGTTCCGAAATCGGTGAACGCCGCGTTGCCCTTCGCGTGGAGCAGCATGAGCAGCCCGATGAACAGCCCCAAATCCCCGAACCGCGTCATCACGAAGGCCTTCTTCGCGGCGGCCGCCGCCTCCGGCTTGTGCCACCAGAAACCGATCAACAAGTACGAACACAGCCCCACCAGCTCCCAGAAAATGTAGGTCTGCAGAAGATTCGGCGACACGACCAGGCCCGTCATCGAGCCGGAGAACAGCGACAGATACGCGTAAAACCGCGCGCGGCCCGGGTCGCCGTGCATGTAGCCGATCGAATAAACCTGCACCAGAAAACTCACCACTTCGACGACGATCAGCATCAACACCGACAGCGGATCCAGAATGTACCCGAACTGAAACGCCGCCGAGTCCGTGGACAGCCAGCTCAGTGTGTAGGTCGCCGCCGGCAGAACCCCCTCATGGCCGGCGGCCAGACCCTGGTGGCGCGCAAAAAGCATCAGGGTGGACGCGAGAACCGTCGACGACGCCAGGATCGACACGGCCATCGCCGCCTTCTCCCAGCGGCGCAAAAACAGGATGATGACGCCGAAGGCGATAAAATATGGAAAGAATATCCCGTGCAAAAGGCACGACAGGCCCAACGGCCCGTACAGCTCAGCCATTCAGGTTCCTCGCCTTTTCGACGTCGACGGTGCCCAGGTTTTGATACAGAAGCACGATGATCGCGATCGCCACCGCCGCTTCCGCCGCCGCCGCCACGACCACGAAAATCGCAAGCACCTGGCCGGTCAACCCGCCGAGCGCGTTTGAGAACGCGACGAAGTTGATGTTGGCCGCGTTCAGCATGAGTTCAATCCCCATCAGAATCGAAATCGCGTTCTGCCGGAACAGGACAATCAGAAGCCCCACCGTAAAGAGCAGCGCGCCCACCGAGAGATACTCCTGAAGCGTGATCATGGTTTGCCGCCGTCCCTGGCCAGACGCACAAAGAGCGCGACGCCGACCAGGACCACCAAAAGCAGCACGGAGGCGATCTCGAAGGCGAAGACGTGGTCGGTCAGAAGAAGCCGGCCGATCTCGGCCGTGGTGTCACCGGCAAGCGCCTGCGTCCCCGCAGGCCACTTCGTCTTCTTGACGATCAAGAGCAGCACGATCGCGGTCGTCAGGCTCGACACGCCCGCGGCGACGGCCTTCAAACGGCTCTCGGCCGGGTTCACGAACTGGCCCGGCCCGGTGAGCATCAGGCCGAACACCATGAGGATGGTGATTCCGCCGATGTAGATCAACACCTGCAGCGCCGCCAGAAACTCCGCGTTCAGCAGGATGTACAAGCCGGCCACGCCGAAGAGCGACACGAGCAGATACACGACCGCGCGCATGAGCCGCACGGAAAACAGGATCGCCAGCCCGCCGCCGAGCGTCAGGCCGGACAATATGAAAAACGCAACCTTCTCAGCGCTCATTCTATTTCCGGGCCACCTTCTCGACCTTCTTCTCTTCCTCCGTCAATGTCTTCGGGGTCGCGAACTGGAGGATCGTGCCCTTGCGCGTGAACGACGCCTTTTCGAATTCGGGACCCATGTGAATGCAGTGGGCCGGGCAGGGTTCACAGCAGAGATCGCAGAACATGCATTTCTGATAATCGATGTCGAATTTCGTGATCTTGATCTCCTTGCCCTTCCGCACCACCCCGATCTCGATGCAGTCGACCGGACAGGCCTTCGCGCAGACGTAACAGCCGATGCACTTCTCCTCCTCGAACACGTGTATCCCGCGGTACCGCGTCGGCGTCCGGGGCTTCACGTCCGGATACATCTCCGTCACCGGCTTGGAAAAAAGATACCTCAGCGTGATCGACATCCCGACCAGCGCCGTCCACAGACCCATGAACACGTCGGAAAAATATGTCCTGACCGCCGTCATCGCCGCTTCTCCATATTTATTTGTACGCCATCAGCGCCTGGCCGAGGACGCACGCGAGAACAAACGGCGTGAGAACCTTCCAGCCCACGTAGACGACCTGGTCGATCCGCAGGCGCGGCAGCGTCCAGCGCAGCCAGATCATGACGAACACGAGAAAGGCCGTTTTCAGGAGGAACCACATCGCACCCGACTGGCCCGGCAAAATTCCGTGCCAGCCGCCCAGATACAGCGCCGCCGCCAGGCCCGACACCAGAATCATCCCGGCGTACTCGGCCATGAAAAAGAACGAAAATCGCATGCCTGAATATTCGGTGTGAAACCCCGCCGTCAACTCCGACTCGGCCTCCGGCAGATCAAACGGCGCGCGCTTCAGGCTCGCCAACCCTGCAAGGAAAAAAATCAGGAAACTCACGCCCATGAAAAACGGCGGCTGAAACACGTACCAGCGCAACATCCCGCCCGACTGCGCCGCCACGATCGATTTCAGCGACAGGCTCTGCGCTTCGACCACCACCGGCAAAATCGCCAGTCCCATCGGGATTTCGTAGGAGACCATCTGCGCAGCGGCCCGCATCGCGCCCAAAAGCGCCCACTTGTTGTTCGACGCCCAGCCCGCCAGGATCACGCCGAAGACTTCGAGCGTCAACACCGCCAGGATGAAAAATATTCCGATGTTCAGGTCCGCCACCATCAACTTCTCCGAGACCGGGAACGCGATGAACGCCAGAAACACGCCCAGCACCACCAAGTACGGCGCCAGCCGAAAGAGCGGCCGGTCCGCGTCGGCCGGGATGATGTCCTCCTTGAGCAAGAGCTTGATCCCGTCGGCGATCGACTGCAGCCAGCCGAATTTCCCGCCCACGTACACCGGACCCAGCCGGCACTGGAAATGCCCGGCCAGCTTGCGTTCCGCCCACACGAGGACCGCCGCCGAAAGGCCCATCGCGGCGGCCACGATGGACGCGCAGATGAACATGGCCAGGACCGGCACCAGCCCGCCGGGCACGGACCAGCCGGCCTTCTCCAACACACCCGGCAGAACCGCGGCCAGCTCGCTCATCGATCAATCTCCCCAAGCACGATGTCCAAGCTTCCGATGATCGCCACCACGTCCGCCAACATCTGGCCCCGCACGATCGCCGGCAAGACGCTGATGTTCGAAAAACTCGGCGCGCGGACCTTCACCCGCGCCGGCGTCATCGTGCCGTCGCTCACGATGTAAAAGCCGAGTTCCCCGCGCGCGTTTTCCGACCGCGTGTAGGCCTCGGCCCCGGCCGGCGGTTTCACCCGGCCGACCTTCTCCGCGAGGACAGGCCCGGGCGAGATCATCTTCACACATTGCCTCAGAATCTTCGCGCTCTCCTCCAGCTCCCGGATCCGGATGTAATACCGGTTCCACGCGTCGCCGATCGGCCCGTGCTCGTCGGTGCCGACCGGGACGTCGAACTCGAGCTTCGGATAAACCGAATACGGCTCGTCCCGCCGCACGTCCTGCCGCACGCCTGACCCGCGAAGGCACGGGCCGGTCACGCCGTAGGCGATGGCGACGTCGGCCGGCAACACGCCGACACCAACGGTGCGTTTCATGAAAATATGGTTATACGTCAACAATTTATTATATTCCCTGATTTTTTTCGGAAAGATATCCAGAAACTCCTTCAATTTGTCCATGAACTCCGGCGGCACGTCCCCGTCCACGCCGCCGATCCGGATGTAACTGTACGTCAACCGCGCGCCGCACAGCATCTCGAGCAGGTCCAGCACCAGCTCGCGCTCGCGGAATCCGTACAGAAACGGCGTGATCGCGCCTGTGTCCAGGCCGTAGGTGCCGAACGCCAGAAGATGCGACGCGATCCGGTTGAGTTCGGTGACGATGACCCGCAGCCACTCGCCCCGCTCCGGGACCTGGATGCCCGCCACCTGCTCCACCGCCATGCAGTAGCCCATGTTGCAGCCCATGCCGGACACGTAGTCCATCCGGTCGGTGTAGGGAACGAACTGGCCGTAGGGAAGATTTTCGGCGATTTTTTCAGCGCACCGGTGCAGATACCCGATGTCGGGCTGCGCGTCCAGACACATCTCGCCGTCGGTCTTGAGCACGACCCTGAGAACGCCATGGGTCGACGGATGCTGCGGGCCCATGTTGATGACCAGCTCGTCGGTGCGGACGTCCTTCTCAACAGCAACCATCACACGATCTCCGGAATGGGCGGGCGGTGGTCGAGATCGATCAGGTTCACGTTGTTCGCGATGCCGTGATAAAAATCCGGGGCCTTGTAATCCTTCCTGAGCGCGTGTCCCTCCCAATCCTCCGGGCAGAGAATCCGCCGGAGGTCCGGGTGTCCCGTGAAGACGACACCCGAAAGATCAAAACATTCGCGCTCATGCCAGTTGGCCGCCGCCCAAAGTGGCGTCAGGCTGTCCACGCGGGCCGCGTCCCGGGGCGACTCCGTCTTCACCGAAATCCGCCGCCTGCCCTCCGGGTCGTAGAGATGCGAAACGACCCACATCTTGTTTTCCTTCGGCCAGTCCACCGCGCAAATCGAAACCAGGAGGTCAAAGCCCTGGCCTTTCAGGAACGCATGGACTTCCGCCCATGCGCCCGGCGCGACTTTCAGAATTACGTCGGTCGCGCACTTCTGGATTTCCAGGACCGCGTCTCCATACCTGGCTTTCGTCTGATCGGCGGCCGTCTGGCCGGAGGCGGAGAGTACGGAAGGCATATCGTTAAACTTTGGCGACGGCCTCTTTATCCTTCTTCTTCTGTTCCTCGACCGCCGCCTCCTCGTCCTGCGGGGTGAGACCCCCGTGCTTCTGTGTCTCCTCCCATTTCCGGCGCACGCCGTCCATCCGGCTGTACTCGAGGACATGGTCTCCGGCATTTGCGGCGGGTTTCGCGGGCCGCGCCAGGAGGCCCTGCTTCTGGACTTTCTCCTGAAGCTTTCGCAGGCCGTCGATCAGCGCCTCGGGCCGGGGCGGGCAGCCTGGAACGTAGACGTCCACGGGCACGATGAGGTCCACGCCTTTCAGCACGTGGTACCCGTGCAGCGCATAAGGCCCGCCGCCGATGGTGCAGGCGCCCATCGCGATGACGTAGCGCGGTTCCGGCATCTGGTCGTAGAGCCGCCGCACGCAAGGCGCCATCTTGAGCGTGACGGTGCCGGCGACGATCATGAGGTCGGACTGGCGGGGCGTCGCGCGAAACGCGCCGGCGCCGAACCGGTCGAGGTCAAAGCGGCTCGCGCCGGTGGCCATCATCTCGATGGCGCAACACGCGAGGCCAAACGTCATCGGCCAGAGACTCGACTTGCGCGCCCAGTTGAGCAACCAGTCAACCTTGGTCAGTATGATGTTCTCTTCGAATTTATACTCAAGGACCCCCATATATGTTTTCTCCAATCCAAAATCCAAAATCTAAAATCCAAAATCTCATATGTTTTTGACCCACTCCAGATGCCCGTGCCGCCACAGATATACAAGACCGAGAAGGAGAACGCCGACAAAGGCGAACACCTCCAAGAGCGCCACCAGTCCCAGCTTGCCCAGCACCAGCATCGGCGGGACGATCGTCACAAACTCCACGTCGAAAATCAGAAACGCCAGCATCAGCACGTACAGCCGGATGTCAAACATGCTGTGCGCCTCCCCCATCGGGTCCTTCCCGCACTCGTACGGCATATTCTTCTGCGCGTACGGATGGTGCGGCCGCACCAGCCGGCCGAGAACCAGCGGCACAAGGACCATCAGCGTCCCTATCAGGATAAACACCGCCACAATGGCGTATTGTTCCGTCACGTCAAGCGCCCCCATGAGTTCAAAGTTTGTTGTTCGCGTATTGGGATGAGAATAACACCGGTCAAGCTCAGGAGTCAAACCGAATGTTGGGGCCAGACCGTAAGTCGAATGTTGGGGCCAGACCGTAAGTTGTTAAGTTGTTTCCTTAATGCCGGTCCTTGTAAGGTTCCGGAGACGGCGGCGGCGGGACTTCGTCTGCTGCGACCGTGCCGTACACGTGAGGGTCGAGCGACGCCGGAACTTCGGACCCCCAGCCCCGGCGCTCCATATCCATCGCGAAATCCGCCACATCGACGCCCACCCGCTGGTTGTTCACGCCCTGAAATACATGCGCTTCCACGCCCGGCCGATGGACCACCACCATGTTGCCCTTCGAACACGGACCCAGACAGCCGGTTTTCTGGATTCTGACGTCACCCAAACCCCCCTCGCGAAGCCGGACCTCCATCGCGGTCCGGATGCGGTCGAGGGGCTCGCGGCGCGGCCTATGCCGCACGTCGACGGCCGCAACGCCGCAACAGCACCCGTAGCACATCCACACCTCCGTTTGGCTCATCCCTGCAGAACGTCCTGAATCGTCTGATCGATCACCGGAGCCAAACTCTGCAGCCGGCCGAACTCCTCCAGCAGCCGGCCCGCCAGCGCGCCGGGGTCCAGCGGAAGTTTGCGCTGGCAGACGAGATACCCGGTCCCGTAGACCTTGTAGCCTTTCCAGCCCTCGATGATTCCGCGAGCGCGCTCGACAAAACGCGGAATGAACGCCGCGCTCTCCGGAAAATCGTCCTCGACGTGCATATGGATCGGGACGATCTTCTCCTCCAGCTCATATTTTTCGACATAGGTTTCGAAATGGATCCCGCCCTGGTTGTCGTTGAACCAGTTTTCCTTGTACACCTGCATGTAAACACCGCGGTTGTAAATCCGCCAGTTTTCGTCAAACCACTTCTGGCGCGACAAACCTTTCTCGATGTCTTTGAAGACAGGCTTGAAGTCTCTCATTCCGGCGTTTCTCCCCGTCCGAAATTGGTGTACCGGTTAAGGCGTGTAACCCAGCTTTTTCGCGAGATCCGCCGGCAGAAATGGCACG
Organism: Candidatus Lindowbacteria bacterium RIFCSPLOWO2_12_FULL_62_27; assembly: GCA_001784175.1. GTDB lineage: Bacteria > Lindowbacteria > 2-12-FULL-62-27 > 2-12-FULL-62-27 > 2-12-FULL-62-27 > 2-12-FULL-62-27. The sequence continues at coordinate 172,252 of MFPR01000017.1, read as the reverse complement.
CCCCACTGGGCGGCCCGGCGGACAAAGGCATGCGCCTCGTCTCCCGATTTGCCGATCGAAGACGAGAACTGCTCATCCGCAAGATCCGACGGCCCGGACGCCGATGAAAACCCGGTCGCGCGGCCCACGTCGGCACGAATCAGTCCGTCCAGTTGTTTCTCCTCGGGGCGCGTGCGCCCGGGCCGGGCGCGTTCCTCGTCCCCCGCGCGCGCCCGCCGCTCCTCGCGCCGCCCGTCCTCTTTCCGGACCTTGCGGCCGGACCGCGCCTTGCGCGATCGAACGCGGTCGAACACACGATCCATGTCCCGATACATCTCAAACGTCCGGTCCATGTCCGGACTCACCTCGCGCCCCTCGACGCGCACGTCAGGCCCGGCCCGCTCCGCGCCGCCGCGCCCCGCGCTCTTGCCTTTCGCGCCGCGCCCCACCGCCGGCTGACACTCGCCCGATGCGCCGTCTTCCTCCGCCAGCGCCGCCGGCAGACCTGCGCACGCCATGCCCGCACACGCCAGAATTGTCATGAATGTCCTTGGAACGCTCATCGCCACGCTCCCCTCTCCGGTTGGCCTCGGCCCCTTGCTGCATGATGCCCGGCTTGCGGCGCAGTGTCAAGGAGGATTTTTGCGCGGACCGGTGATACCATGCAGGCATGACACGCATGACACGCGGCGCGGTTGTCGTATGTGCGGCGCTCCTGGCCATCGAATGTTCGGCGGCGCCGCTTTTGCGTGAGACGTTTGACACGCCCGTAACCTCGAATCGCGACCTGTTCGACACGCGGTTTTCGGCCCATACCTTCCGCAACGGCAGCCTCGTTCTGACCTACTCCGCGATGCCCAATTCACCGCCGAACGGGATCGAGTGCTGGCTGCCCCCAAGCGTTGTGGACATCGACGAGCGCGTCATCGAGATGAATCTGCTCGGCTGCGGGTTTGAGATGTCCAATTCGCTTTTCATCAGCTACGCCCTCGCCGACGGAGGCGGACTCGCCTTCCCTCCGCTGCCGTACGGCGCCAAGTCCAACTCGTATCGGGGCGCCCGCAACGGATACGTCCTGCGGCTGCTCCGGCACGGGGACGGGACGAACGAGATGATTTTTTATCGGATGGACACGGGCTGGATCGAAATGCTCGGCAACGCGTGGCTGCCCGCCAACCCGGTCCACGCCATCCGGAAAATCTCCATCCGCCACGGGATCGGCGGCCGGCACCGGATCACCGCCACCTTCGACACCGGCGTCTGGTTCGACCGGACCGCCGTGTTCGAGGATTCGACCTACCCGCCAGGCAACGCCCACTCCGGGATTCAGTTCATCGCCAAGGCCCATGCCCCGATGGCCGCGGCTCTGGAGGCGCCGACCGACACATGGCTCGTCTTCGATATTCCGGCGGTCGGGCCGCGCCCGCGCAAAATAACGCCGGCCGCCGCCGCGGCGCCCGCCCTGACGCCGGCCGCGGAACCGCAATCGGCCGACGCGCTGGACTTGCTCGGCAGCGCCGATATTTCGCGCGAAAGATACGCCTCCGCCTACCGCCGACTCTCCCAAGCGCTCGCGATCCGCCGGGAAACTTACGGGCCGGACCATCTGAAAGTCGCGGAGAGCCTGATGCATCTTGCGGACCTGTACCGCAGCAACGACCTGTCGGAGTCCGAGCGGCTGTACAAATCGGCGATCGCCATGCGGGAAAAGTTGACCGGCAAGCGGAGCCCGGCGGTGGCCGCCGCAGTCGAGGGACTGGCCGGACTCTACCAGTTCATGCGGCGCATGGACGAGGCCGAAACCCTGTTCCTGTCGGCCCTGAAGATGCGCGAGGACGTGCTGGGCAAAACCCACGCGGAGGTCGCGGGCGCGCGATACCGGTTGGGTTTATTCCACGAGCAGCTCCTCGACACGCGCAAGGCCGAAAAGTACTTCAAGCAATCCCTTGACATCCGCGAGAAACTGTTCGGCCCGGAACACCCGGCGGTGGTGGAAAGCCTGACCGCCCTGACGCGCAACTACATGACCAATCTCGAGGACACAAAGGCCGAGCCGCTCGTCACGCGCCTGGCGGCCTACCGGGAGAAAACGCTGGGACCGGACCATCCGGACGTCGGGGAAAGCCTCCACATGCTCGCGGATTTCCGGATGGGAATGGGCCGGAAAACCGGCGTGGAGTCCCTGCTCAAGCGGGCGCTGTCCATCTTTGAAAAATCGCTGGGGCCAAACCATCCCCGGACCTCCGTCTGTCTGTACAGCCTGGGCACGTTCTACGCCGAAAACGGCCGGTTTGCGGAGGCCTTGCCCCTCTTGGAACGTACCATGGACATCTACCTGCAGGACCCCTTCGAGGACCGCTCGGAAGTGTTCTCCCAACTGAGCTACAATCTCGCGACGATTTCCTTCCGGGACGGCCGGGTCGACCGGGCCGAAGCACTGTATCGCCGGTCGCTGTCGATGCGGATCGCGAAATTTGGCATGAACGATCCGAAAGTGGCGGAGGTCATGGACAAGCTCGGCCTTCTCTGCGAAACGCTCGGCCGCTTGAAGGAAGCGGAAGACTTCTTTATTCGCGCGCTCGCCATCAAGGCAAAAACCCTCGGCTCGAGCCACCGGGAGGTCGCCGACACCCTGAATCATCTCGGCCGATTCTATGAACACCAGGGCCTGAACGAGAAAGCCGAACCCATGTACGCCGGCGCCGCCACCGTCCTCACCAAACTCCTCGGCCCGGCCCACCCCGACACCCGGCGCGCGACCGAATCGATTGCGCGGATCAGGAAAACGGCAGATCAGCGGCGGAAATAAGACCCGGCATACCCTCAGCGCAAAAAAAATTACACAAATTTATTACAAAAATTGGATTTTCATACATTCCCCCGGTATACTGTGGACAAACAAGCCAAGAGAACAGGCAGGGAGGGACCGAACTGCGTTGCAGTTCGAATGACAGCCATTCGTGGAGGAGATGGCAATGACACGAGCCCTGCTTTTGGTGACGATGATCCTGTTTGCTCTAGCCACTACCACTCCGGCTGATGCGAGCATTAACGCAAAGAAGACAAAGCTTCAGACGACGCAGACGACCATCAATTTGCTCGCCGTGCCGATACAGTTGTTCGTATCGATCAGCCAGAAACCGGTGTTGGTCATGAGCAAGTCGCTTACTCAGATTCTGAAACAAGCGCTCCTGGGACACAAGAAGACCCACGGCATGCCTTTTGACAAGGCCAGCCGCGCCCGGATCTAAGGTTGGTGGGCCGGGGGCAATCCCGGCCCGGGTCTTCAACTGCAAGTCACAACGAACATCAACAACAGGAACCGACGAACAGGACTGGTCACAGCTCATTGAAAACGTTCATACACTGAGAGCGCGCCCGCGAGGCCAAAACGCCGCCGGAATCTCTTTTTAAGCCGACCGGGTGGAAAAAATTTTGCCGACATTAACTCAAAACCGCGCTCAGGCCCGATTGCTGAAGGCCTCCCAGTCAAAGCGGATGGCCGATCCGATCGGAAGAGAGATCGTCTGCGCCCTGTTCAAGCAACCACTCGAAACGAAATACACGTCCTCCACCAAACACGGAATCAGACCCTACCCGCGCCCGCTCACCCTCGAGCGAAATGGAGTGCCTCAAGTAACCGCTAAGCATCTGCCTTTCACATGTCTTCAGAAGTACTCCTCCTTCCCCCCTTGTGGGGGAAGGCCGGGATGGGGGGTCTTTGACTGGTTTTCACCATCTGCACCCCGCCCTGGCCAACTGGCCTACGTGTACCCGCCATCTGCACGCCTCTACTTCAAGCGACAGGAAAAATATTTCCCGACCCGCCTCCACGCACATGAACCACCCCGCTAAAGCCACAGCCACCCATCCGCCGGTAAATCCCGCATCCTGCAAAACGAAAAAATTTTTGGCGGCCGATGTAAAACATCACCCAGCAACCCATCAATTCGCAACATCGGTGGGTGTACTGACGCCCGCCGCAGTCCCGCAGGGGCCTCACCCTAACGAAACGCGTATTTACAAACATCCCTGATATTCCATACACAGCACCGCTGGTACACAGGGAAGGCCGGCGAAACGATTCATGACAAATAGAGGGACATTAGCGCTGTCTCTAGCCCCATCCTCAAGCAGATTGGCAATCAGAGGCGCACAAATATCTTCAAGCAGATCTAAAGTAGCCGCACATGATTGCGAGACGTCAACGAGTCATGAAACCACTCTATTTATTGCCGCAACCGGGCACAATTGCTACTTGCAGCTTTAACGAGATGCTCGTTGCCCCCCTCGGATGACCGCCAAAAGCCGGCAGTTAGCTACATGCACGGAAAAAAAACTGCAAGATTGGCATCCAAGCATTACTGCGACGAAAAAAATCTATAAACCTCGTGCGGCGGGTATTAAAGCTATGCCAGGCGAGAGAAAAAACCAGACAACGATCCAGCCTCCATGCACGAGTACGTGGACAAGGACACCCAACACTCAAGTCAGGATGGCGGTAGCACATCAAAATAGCCTGCTAATTCGTCAATTAAACCTTACAGGATATTATCAGCCATCAGGATATGTGGTACGGATAGAGGGATCCGCCGTAAAATACTGCGACGGCACTTGCCTACTTCTGCTCTGGCTGTCCGATGATCAATGAGAGGCGGGTCAAATTAAGATCCAGAAGCCGCTGACTGTGTCTTACCTCATTCAAGGTGGCCTCGACGGCCTTCACCAGAAGCTCCTGCTGGCGCTCGATCCGGTCCAGCCGGTCGGTCAGTGCGCTCATCGCAGAGTCCTCCATTTGTCTGACCGGGCCCATCAGCAGATCCTTTTCCACAGCCAGCCTGTCCTTGACTTGTTTGACCGTCAGCTTGTCCTTTTTGAGAAGCCTGCGGATGTACATGATCTGCCGGATGTCGTTCTGGTCGAACATGCGCCGATTGGCCGGGTCCCGCTTGATATCGAGGGAATCACTAAATTCAGAGTCATAATACCTGAGCGTCGACTCGGGGATACTGGTTTCCTGCGCTACCTCGCTGATCGACTTCAGTCCCTCTGTAGCCTTAGCTTCTTCCGACATTTACGTTTCCTCGCTTGAGGCGCATGGATATTACTTGAAGCCCACTTTAATCATTTATCCGGGCTGTAGTGCGTCACTTTATGTCAGGAACTCGCCGACCGAGTCGATTTTTTGACTGGCTCCGGCTTTGGCCGGAGGTTCAGGACGTGGTCAATCTGGCGAACTGCCTGGCGTATTCGCTGCTCGTTTTCCACAAGTGCGATGCGCAGAAAGCCCTCACCGTCGTCCCCGAAGCCCTTGCCGGGGGATACTGCGACTTCGGATTTTTCAAGTAACATGAGCGAGAACTTCATCGATCCCATTTTGCGGTACTGGCGAGGCATGGGCACCCAGGCAAACATGGATGCCTTCGGCGGACTGCAGGGCCAGCCGATGCGGTTGAGGCCATCAATGAGGACATTGCGGCGCCGTTCGTATATTTTGGCGATCTCGGATACGATCTCCTGGGGCGAACGCAGCGCGACGATGGCCGCGATCTGGACGGCTTGGAAGTGGCCGTAGTCGTAATATCCCTTGATTTTGGCCAAGGCCGAGCACATTTTCTCGTTTCCGACGCAGAAGCCCATGCGCCAGCCGGCCATGTTGTAGCTCTTGGAGAGTGTGAAGAACTCGACCGCGATGTCCTTGGCGCCGGGTACCGCCAGGATGCTGGGGCTTCGATAGCCGTCAAACACGATGTCTTTGTAGGCGAAGTCCTGAATGATGCAGATGCCGTTCTTCCGGGCGAGCTTGACGACCTCGGTGTAGAAGTCGGGCTCGACCACGTAGGCGGTCGGATTGTGCGGGAAATTGAGATAGAGCATCTTCGGCGTCGGGTGGAGCTGTTTCATCGCCATGGACAGCCGCCCGAGGAACCCGTCGACGTGAAACGATCCGTCGCCCTTCTCATGGGCCGCGTGAGGCGCGCGGGGGTCGTTCATGGGCACCGTGATGACGTTGGCGCCCGCGATGATGGCGGTATAGACGTGGATGGGGAAAAAGGGCGACGGCACGAGGGCGGTGTCGCCAGGTCCGAGCATGGCGAGGGCCATGTGGGAAATACCCTCCTTGGACCCGATGCAGGCGACGACTTCGGAATTGGGATTGAGTTCAACGCCGTAGCGGTTCTTGTAATAGATCGCCACGTCGCGACGGAGATTGAAGATGCCTTTGGAGACCGAGTAGCGGTGATTGCGTCCGTCGGACACGGCCTCGATCATCTTTTTCACGATGTGCGGCGGCGTCGGCCGGTCGGGGTTACCCATGGCGAGGTCAATGACGTCGCGGTTGGCCTGGCGCATCTTGTGGCGAAGCTCGTTGATGGTCGCAAAGAGATAGGGCGGCAACCGGTCCATCCGGCGCGCCCATTCGATCTTGATTTTCCCCCGCATGGCCAAGACCCTACACTTTTTGGGCGCGCCGCGCAAGAGATTTCTGTCGGCCGCGCGAGCCGCGCCGGAGGATGAGGCCGGTGAGGAGGCCGGCATCGGATGCGATCATCTCGGACGCGCCGGCCAGCCGGACGATCTCGGTCTGGATGGCGGCGCCCGCGACGATGATGTCGGCGCGGCCTTTCGGCAGGCTCGGCAAAAACTGGCGCTCGCGCGGCGTCATCCGGGCGAGCACCTCGACCATTTTATCGAGGGACTCGGCCGGCACGCGGGCGCCGTGGACCTGCTTCTCATCGTAGGGATCGACGCCATACAGGATGGCGGCGAGGGTCGTGGCGGTCCCGCCGACGCCGACGACTGAGCCGGCCTTCATCCAAGGCACGCCGCTCGACCGGAGGACGCGGCGGACGCCCTCGCGCAGCGCCCGAAGTCTGGCCGTCGATACCTGACCGGCCGTGCCGAACCGTTCGGTCATGCGAACGGAGCCGAGTTTCAGGGACGCATACTGTTTCCTTCCTCCCCCCTTGTGGGGGATGATCGAGGTGGGGGGTTCTCCCCAGATAAGTTCGGTACTCCCGCCGCCGACATCGGAGATGAGGACGCGCCGGTTTTTGGGCAGGTCCAGCGTGGCGGTGGCGCCTTCAAAGGTGAGCGCCGCCTCTTCCTCGCCCGAAATGATCTCGACGCGCCAGCCGAAGCGGCGTTCGACGGCTGAGCAAAACGCCGGGCCGTTGGCCGCCTCGCGCAGCGCGCTCGTGCCAACCACGCCGACGACGCGCAGGCGGCGGGCGCGGACAAGCCGGGCGAACGCGGCGAGCGCCGCCATCCCGCGCCGGGCCGACGCGGGCGCGATCCGGCCGGTGCGGTCCACGCCAAGCCCGATCCGCGGATACTCCACCACCTGCACCCCGCGCGAAACAAGGCGGAACGTGTTAGTCCCAAGGTCGATCGCCGCCACGCCGGGCGGCAATTCTCGTGTCATGGCCGCACAAGCTATCTTTGGCCGCGCGGTCGGGCAAGGATTCAGGCTTCTAATATTCATCGCGGTAATGTATAAGGGGCGCGAATGGACGCATCGTCGGAGTCCGAGCCCGAGCGCTTTTACGTGGGTCGAGGCGATCAGACGTTTGGTCCTTACGCAGCCGCCGAGATCCAGCAATATTGGAATGACCAGCAACTGGTCGAGGGTGACCATATCTGGCTGGCCACAGAGGAGCGCTGGGTTCCCATCTCGGAATTTCTGAATCGATCTTCTCCATCTCAAATTCAGGACCCGCCGCCGGCCGAGCTGATCCCGGAGGACGCCTGCATTTCCCAGTCCCCCAAATCCGCCCCCCTGTGTTTTTGCCCGGCCCACCCGGACACATACGCGGTAGGGCATTGCCACCGGTGCACCAAGTTTTTGTGCGCGCAGTGTGTCCGCTATCGAGCCGGAGGGTTTTATTGCGCCGAGTGCGTGAAGTTCGCCGAGGGCCGGGTCGAAAAGGGCACGAGCGGATTCATGGAACAGGTCATTCTGGTTTTCCGGGAACGCCCGGTATTCGGCGTCTGCCTGATGCTGATCGCCTTTTTGTTTCTGTCCGCGATGACGGGGGCGATGAAGGAAGTCAAGACCAAGGGCGTCCAGCGGGTGGAGACCGAGATGTATCTGGTTCAGAGCTGGCGGGCCCAGCGGATGGCCGACCGGTTTTTGGAACGGGAGGAGACACGGCGATCCAACCGCTGGTACCAGCTCCAATTCGACGCGGCCGGTCATGTGGTGGCGGACAAGACGGTGGACGACGACGTTCGCGGCCAGTGCATCGCGATGCAGATCCGCGCGGTCCTTCAGAAGGAAGACTATGAAACCATGGACAGAATCATGGCGGAATTCTCCAAAGAGGCGAAAGAACTCAACCGGGAGGATGATTACAATTTTTATCGAGCCTGCCTTCTGTATCTCCACCGCGACGACACCTTCGAGGCACGCACAATATTTTCCGACCTGAAAGAAAAACTGATTCCCAAGGACAACAAATGGTCCAAGATGTTCGCGCAACTGACGCAGGATGTCGAGGATCTGGATCCCCGGTTTGCCGTATTGTTCGGCGAGGGGCAGAAACGATCGTTCAACAATGCCGAACTCTTGTACCGGTATGGGGAGTGCCTCGACAAATCCGGCAAGCCGGCGGAGGCGAAGGACCTCTGGAAAGAGGCGATTCAGCAGGGCGGCAAATCGATCTGGATCCGGAAGGCCGAGGAGCGGCTGAGGTCATGATCATCCCCTTTCGGAGCGACCTGGAACTGGATGAGAAACCATACGCCACATTCGCGCTGATCGGGATCAACGTCGCCATCTATTTTCTTGTGGATACGCTGAAGCCCGAGGAACTGCAGATGTTTTATCAGAACTGGGGCTTCAGCGCCTTCGAATTCGGGATTTTGCGGATGCTGACCAGCATGTTTTTGCACGGGGGACTCATGCATCTAATCGGCAACATGCTGTTTTTGTGGATCTATGGGCCGGGGGTCGAGCGCGCGCTGAGTCCCGTTGGATTTGTGGCGTATTACATTTTTTTCGGCGTCGCGGCCGTCCTCATGCACTGGCTGAGCCTGAAACCCTACGACATCGACCAGCCTCTCATCGGCGCATCGGGAGCGATCTCGGGCGTCATGGGCGCATTTTTTGTGATCTATCCGACGATCAAAATCAGGCACTGCCTGATCATCTTTCCGCGCCTTCAGTTTTCCCTCCCCGCGTGGCTGGTGCTGGGATACTGGTTCATCCTCCAGTGGGACAGCGCATCGAAGCACGACATGAGCAGCGTGGCGTTTTTCGCGCACATCGGCGGATTTCTGGCCGGGTTTGTCGTCACGACCTACCTCAAATTCGGAGGCGACTTCAAGCGGGCGTTTTCGAAGGTCAAAGCCCACGCGGCGATCGATGAAGCGCAGAATCTGCCGGACGACGTGGACCCCCGGGTGGGGATGACGGCCATCAAGGAAGTTCTCGACCAAAGCCCCGACAATCCGAATTTAAAATACTGGTACGCCGTGATGAGCCTGAGAGCCGGACGGACGGAGGCGGCCGAGCGGATGATCGATGGCATCCTGCCCTGCATTCCGGAGGAGGACGTCAAAGGCCGCCTGAGCGGGCACATCCTCCGATCGGCATTCCGTCCTGTCGATCCACATGAATCGGTGATGGAATTCGGCCTGCTCCTGGAGAACAACGGAAACACCCGGGAGTCCTACGAGCTGTTCCGGGACTATCTGGCCCGCCATCCGGACGCGCAGCGGCCGGCGCAGTACCGCTACCGCATGGGCGAACTCCTGAACAAGCTGGACCGGGCGGATGAAGCGCGTGTGATTTTTGAGGAACTGGCGGGCGGCGACAAGCGGGATCCGCTGGTGCAGGCAGCGGAGTTTGAGATGAAGAAACTGACGTTCGGACGCTGACCGGGGGAAACGGCGCGGGAAAAGATTGATTCGTTGCAGACTAATTGGTACCTTTGAAATGAAAGCGAGGAAAAACAGGAAATGACCCATTACACGGCCAAATATACGAAAATCCCTTCCGGATACATGGGGCAGATTGTTGAATGGCCCGAAGTCGTTACGGAGGGGCGGACGCTGGAAGATTGCCGGGATATGCTGAAGGACGCCCTGAAGGAAATGGTCAAGGCTTACAGGAAACAAAGGAAGCGTATTCCCCTTGGAGGCGCGTTGCTGGAGCAACTGGCCGTTGCCATGTGACCCCGAATGTCCGTCAAGCGCATCGACCTGATACGTTATCTTGAAAGGCATGGCTTTTATTTTCTTCGCGAAGGCGGCAATCACACCATCTATACAAACGGAATCAGGACGATTCCGGTCAAACGTCACCGTACATTGGACCGTGTCACGGCCAATGAAATCTGCAAGCAGGCCGGCCTTGGCAAACCGTTTTGATCGTCTGCTTGGAGGCTTGTTATCCGGGCGCCGCCCCGAGTTCAGAACGCAAGTGCCCGCTCTACGCATCCTTGACTTGCATCCCTATCCAGGCATATACTTGGAAAGCAGTACAAATCGCGAACGGAGGGCTTCCGGTGTTCAATCCGAACGTTCTTTCCGCGTCGGCGGCGCGGGTTCAATTCATGAAGATGGTGAGGGAGACGGCAAACGGGCGGCGGTTTTATATCCGGCACGCCAGCGGCAACAACGCCGTCCTTCTCTCGGAGGAGGAGTTTCGATCGATGCAGGCGTCCCACAGGCTGAACCGCGATCCACGGCGGCTCCGGGCCATCCGACGGGCCAAGCGGCAGATCGCGGCCGGGAAGGGAATCCCGTACGATCAGTTTCGCAAGGAGCTGGGATGGGCGGCCGGCCGGTGAGTCATGGCCATCCTGTACGACGTTCTCATGTCGCCCGAGTTTCGCCGGGCATTCCTGCGTCTGGAGGGTGCGGCCCAAAAACGGGTTGACGCCTGGATTTATAAACTGCGCGCCGCCGAAGTCTCAGGCACGCCGCACGACGAGGGGTGGGAGATCGAGACTGAGGCGGGCGAGATCGTCGACTTTGAGTATCAGCGGCGCACGATCGTCCTGTTGAACATCCGGGAAGTCTGATCGCCGGACCGAGGCTCAGATTCCTTGATAGAAGGTCAGGACAGGCGCGAGCATCACGAAGATGTAGTAGACAATGATGGCCATGATCAGAATCAGGGCGATGGCGCTCACCCAGAAGGGAACCTGCCTCAATATTTCCTTCATCCGAAAGACATATTGTTCCTCGATCCGCGCCAAGGTCTCTTCGAGTTTTCCGACGGAATGGCCGATCCGGATGGCGTCCTGAATGTCCTCCGGCAGAAGATCCGACAGGACGAGGCTCCGCTCGACGCTCCATCCGTTCACAAGTTGCGCAACCACCGGCTTGAGGTCCGATTTCACCGCTTCGGCATCGGTGCTGGCCGCGGCGACTTCGAGCGCCTGACCGATGGTCAGTCCGGCGCGAAAAAGATGCCGGAGGGCGTTCACGAACGGATAAAAGATTTTCATGCGGACGTATGCGCCGTATGGGAAGGGAAGCCTCAAGAAGCTTTTCTGCAGCGTGGGACGGGAGCCATACGGAAAATACACAAAGGGCAGGACGAACCCGCCAAGAACCAAGGCCGCCAGTCCCAAATCCATGAGGAGATGAATAGCAAGGCCGATGCCTTTGGCCGGGATTGCCAGCATCACCGCAAGTCCCAATACCAGAAGATACCAGAGCGGCGGGCCGGCCAGGTGGGATGCGATCGAAAGGGTCATCCGCCAGACATTCTCATACCGCTCCTCCAAGGCTCTGAACTGCCGATCAACCGTGCCGCTTTTTTCTCCCACCGCGATCAATTCAACATCAAACACCGATATTTCGGGTTCACGCCGGAACGCCACAGCCAAGCTTTCGCCACGGCCCACGGCCTCCCGGACACGGCGGCAGATCAACGAAAAATTTGGATTCCCGCCGACAAGATCCAAGGCTGCGGTGGCCGACAGGCCGGCGGAGAAGGCGTCTGCAAGCTGGGCATAGAATCTGGCCTTTTTAGAGGCGTTCATGGGTGCTTATCGAAACGGCGGCAGGCGCTGGATTTCGTGGAGGTGGCCCGCGAAACGGTCGTAGTCGGCGGGGGCTGGGGAATCGCCTCCATAACGCGCCTGGTGATAGATGGCCGTGACGGTTTGAAAAGGCGTCGAGAGTTGCGGGAAGAGGCCGCCGACCCGGCGGGCGAATTCCAACGGCGTTTCGCTCGGCTCGCGGCTGTAGCCGGTTTTTTTCCAGAGGGTCAATAGCCGGGCATACTCTTCGATGATTTTCCCACTGAGACCCGTGTCGCGATACCGCTCCGGATCGGGGGGCCGCCCGCCCTCGGCGGTTTCGATGTCGATGCGCGAACCGGCATCCCGGACGCGCAGGAGGGACTTTTCTTTTCTGGATTTTTTCAAATAGATCATGAGGCACACGAGCAAGGCCAGGAGCAGGACGGCGGTCATCGTCAGCAGCTTGATCACGCGCTCCATGTCCACGCCGGCCGCGCCTGATCCCGGGGAAAGAATGGGGCCGGCCGGCGCTTGAACGCCCGCGGCCGGCGCCTTCATGCTCACAAGCAGGGACCACGGGATGTAAAGGGCGAAGACCAGCGCGGCGAGGACCGCCACATTTTTGAGCATGGTCGACAGCGGCGGGCGGCGGTGCGCGCCGGATTCGGAGAAAGCGGCGTGCGTTCGAGTGAAGTGGCAGGCGCCGATCCAACTGAAGGCGAACCATGTCGCCGGGAGTGGGTCCAGCGCGCCGGTCTTGAGCACGCCGGCCAGAAAGAGGGCGAGGTGCGCGCCGAAAAAAATGGAGAGGCCGGTCGGTTTGGAGAACCAGAAGGAGGCGATCATGGCCGACAGCGCGCCGGCGATTCCGGTGAGCAGCCAGATCGCCGAAATTTTTCCGCTCAGCCCGCCGACCAGCGCGAGGAGGGCGGCGGCCACGAAACCGAGCCAGACGTTTTTGTTGGACGCTGCCGCCGACCGGACAGCGCTGGAGTACAGGCCGATACGGATAATGAGCAGATACACGCCGGTCATGAGAAGGACCGCCGTCGGGGTCGCCGCGCTCGCGCCAAGCCATCCGACGAAACAGGAAGCCGCGAAGCTGAGTACAAAGAGCCTGTGAACCGCGTCCCAGGGGCCGGTTCCGGAGTCAGCAGGCATAGAGCGGCCTTCGGAAGACTTCTTCGAGATCCGAGGTTTCGTTGACGGCGTAGACCGTCAGCCCGATCGAGACCATGCCGGACATCACATCATCGACCGAACGTTCCTGACCGTAATCCTTGACCTCGCCCCGGACCCGGTAGAACGACCGATCGTCGATGAGGACCGCCACCGGCGAGACCCCGCGGGCTTTCAGGACGGAAATCGCGTGAGCGTATCGGCCGATATCCACCTGGGAGGTGGGGAAAATGAGAACGACCACCGAGTCGATGGGGATATCCGCGAGATGTTCGAGGAGCAACTGGTCGAAGGGCGTCTGGCCGACCTGCCGGGCGGCGACGAGCATTCGCATGATGCGCTGAAGCTGGGGCACCCCGCCGGCCGGCGGCATACGGATCGCGGTCTGGCCGTGACCATAGAGTCCGACGCAGTGGCTGGACTGGATCGCGTACGTGACGATGGCGGCGGCGATGCGAATCGAATAATCGGTGGCGGACCGGTGGCCCATTCCGCGGGCGGTGCGTTCAAAGAGATCGATGAACAGGTAGACGTTCTTCGAGGCCGGCATTTCGAATTCCTTGACGATGAGCCGCAGATGCCGCGCGGAAGACCGCCAGTGGATATGGCGCATCGAATCGCCCCGGCGGTATTCCCGGACGCCGTAAAAATCCTGGCCCTGGGATGCCTTGGTCGTGCTTTTGAGGTGCAGGCTGAAACGCGCCCGGGCAGCCTCGAAGGGCATCTGCCGGATGGGGAAGACGGTCGGATAGACGGTCAAAAGATCCGTGTTCTCGACGACGCCGGCCGTCCGGCTCAATCCCAGCGGATCGATCAGGGAGAGGATCGAGGGGCCGACCGTGTACTCTCCCCTGGGACCTTTGGCCAGCGCCGTATACCGGGCGGTCATGTTCCCCCAGGCGTGCAGCCATCCGGAGAGAAACGCGCGCTTGGCCGGCATCGGGTCGGCCATGAAGGGATCTTCGATTTCGGGCATGAAGAACGGGATCGGCGACCGATTCTGAACCAGGAGTTCGACCGCCACGGGGCGGCCTTCATATTGCCCGGCGACCATACGCCTCCGGATGGACAGGGCCGAAAGCGCCCGGCGATGAACGAGACCGAACAGGAGGGGCAGGATGAGGATGAAGAGGCTCAGCGCGATCACCGCGCCGGCGCCTTTGAGGAGGCCGATCAGAAAAAAGAATCCGGCGACTGAGACATGGGCGCGGGCCACGCCGCGGCGTTTCAGCTCAAACGTTTCGATTCCGGACGGATCCAATCGGCGCTACGGCGCCTGCGGCGCGTACTCGACGGGTACCTGGACCGAGTTCAGTATCTCCAGGATGATCTGCTGCTCGGATTTTCCGCCGACCCGAACCTGCGGTTTGATCATGATGCGGTGCGACAGCACGTCCACCGTGAGCCGCTTCACGTCGTCCGGCGTCACGTAGTCGCGGCCCTCGACGAGGGCCAGGCCCTGGGCGCACCGGCGGAGGGCAAGGGCGCCGCGGGGCGACACGCCCAGCACGAGGTCGGAATGCGCGCGGGTCATGCGGACGATGGAGAGGATGTACATCTTGATCGAGGAATGGACAAACACATTTTCCACGTGCGTCCGCAGGCTCTGGAGGGATTCCAGATTCATGACGGGCCGGACGGAGTCCACGGGGTGGCTGTCGGCGCGGATGTCGATCACGGAAAGTTCACTCTCGACGGGAGGATAGCCGATGGACATCTTCATGAGAAACCGGTCGAGTTGCGCCTCCGGCAGGGGAAAGGTGCCCTGCTGTTCGATGGGATTCTGGGTTGCGATGACGAAAAACGAGTCCGGGAGGCGGTAGGTGGTTCCGTCCACCGTGACCTGCCGTTCCTCCATCGCCTCAAGGAGCGCCGCCTGTGTTCGGGGCGTGGCGCGATTGATCTCATCCGCGAGGAGGACATGGGTAAAAAGCGGGCCGGCCATGAATTCGAAGGCGTTTGTTTTTTGATTGAAGATGCTGGAGCCGGTCACGTCCGAGGGGAGCAAATCGGGCGTGAATTGGATCCGCTTGTACTCGGCCTCAAGGGAACGCGCGATGGCCTTTGCAAAAACAGTCTTGCCCGTGCCGGGGACATCCTCCAGAAGCATATGGCCGCGGCAGATGAGAACGATCAGGGCCCGCCGGACAATCTCGCGTTTTCCGAGAAGCACAGCATTCACATTTTGCTCAAACGTTGAAATCGCATCCAAGGTCATGGCCGGTTAAATGATTTGACCTCAAAACCCCGGCCGCGTCAATTTGTTTCCGGCGGAACAACGGGTTAGGGACTTAACGGCTCTAAGGAGTTGGGTACCTTAGAGGCGGTGGGGGATAAAATCTTTTCGGCGGGGTGTCTTGATTCGGGGGGCCGGGGAGCGGGACAATCGGGCATAGGAACACGACACCCCCTGAGATGGGAACCCGAGGCGTGCTTGAATATCCAGCGGTGTGAGTGTGGGAGGTGAGTATCATGATGGACCTGGAGACGGCGTTGACGACCGCTCTGTCGAGCTGGTTTGCCGTTCCGCTGATTTTTGTCGTCCGGTTTACATCGAGTCTGCTGACGGAAGTGCAGACGGTGATGGTCGTGTGGGGCCGCGTGAAATCCGCGACTCTGCTGGCCGGGGTGGAAGATCTGCTGTACTGGGCCTCGATCGGTTTGGTGGTGCACGAGTCCAGCCGGGGGTATCTTTAACGTGCTGGTGGCGGTCGTGGCCTACATGCTGGCGACGGCGGTGGCGGCGAAGATGAGCGGGGGCTTTCGCCCGCGGTGGTGACGCGGCGGCTAGCGCGAGACGTCCGGCGAGAACCCGTGACGCGTGAGATTTTCGGAGATGGTGACCGGAACGCAGAACTGCGCGAGGTAGTCGGGGCCGCCGGCCTTGGAGCCCACGCCCGACGCGCGGTGTCCTCCGAACGGCTGCCGGCCGACGACCGCGCCCGTGATGGCGCGGTTGATGTAGAGGTTGCCGACGTCGAGATGGCGGCGCACGCGTTCGATGTGGCCGGGGTGGCGGGAGAAAATCCCGCCGGTGAGCGCGTAGGGCACGCTGTTGGCGATCTCGATGGCCTCGTCGATCGAGCGGGCTTCGAGGACGGCGAGGAGAGGGCCGAAGATTTCCTCCTGGGCCGTTCGCGCGCTCACGGACGTGAGGGAGACGATGGCGGGGGGGACGAAGTAACCTTCTTTTGGAATACGCCCGGGGTCGGGCGGCAGGACCCAGCGGCCTTCGCGGACGGCGAGGTCGATTCGCTCATTCACGCGAGTGAGCGCGGCGGCGTCGATGAGCGGCGAGATGCGCGTCGAAGGTATTTCGGCGTAGCCGAGCGGATGGCTTTGGACGGCGGCGGCGAAGCGCTTCAAGAAGGCCTCATAAATATCCTTGAGCAGGATGAGCCGGCCGGCCGCGGAGCATTTCTGGCCAGCGTAGTCGAAGGCTGACCGGACGCATTCCTGGACGGCAAGGTCAACATCGGCGCCGGAATCGACGATCACTGCATTTTTCCCGCCCATTTCTGCGATCACTTTTTTTGCGCCTGACGGCGCCGGGCCCGCGGCGGCTGCGCGTTTGATAATCTCCTCGCCGATGGCTCTCGAGCCGGTGAATGCGATCACATCGACGTCCGGATGTTCGACGAGGGCCGGGCCGACCCACTCGCCGATGCCCGGCAGAAACTGGAGGACGCCCGCGGGCAGACCGGCTTCGAAATAAATCCGCGCGAGATGGTGCGCGACCAGCGGCGTCTGCTCGGCCGGTTTGAAGACGACGCAGTTGCCGGCCGCCAGGGCCGCGGCGGTCTGGCCGGCGGGGATGGCCAGCGGGAAATTCCAAGGACTGATGACGGCGGCGACCCCGCGCGGGCGGAACATTCCGAGGTTGAGTTCTCCGGGCACGTGTGGCTGGTATCGCCGGCCCGCTTCGAGACGCTCGGCTTCGGTCGCGTAGTAACGCAGATAATCGATGGCCTCGGCGACGTCTGCCTGTGCCTCTTCCCAGGGTTTCCCCGCCTCGCAAACTTCCAGGGCCGCAAGCTCGTGGCGTTTCGCCGTCATCAGGCTGGCCGCCGCACGCAGAATTCTGGCGCGGCCGGCGGCGCTTGTGTTCCGCCACTTCGGCCATGCCCGACGGGCGGCGCAGACGGCGTCTTTGGCCATCTGTGCGTCGGCGAGATCGGTTTCGGCGACCACGCGATCGGGGTGGGAGGGATTGAGTGAGAGGATTTCCGTTTTCCCGCCGACCGGCTGACCATCGATGATCGGTCCGATCCGCTCGGGGTTGGCCATCAACCTGTGTTGGAGCGCTTCGTGCATGGCCTCGCGAACACCCTTCCTGAAAAATTCGATCAAGGGGACATTATGAAATGTATCGCCGGCGGAATCCGGCGGGCGGTCGACCCTCTCCGGTTCGGCGGGCGGGCTCACACGAGGAGGGTTCAGCAGTTCCTCCGCCGGCTGATCGCCGATTCGGCGGCGCCGGAGGAAGGACACGTTTGAGCTGTTCTCCAGGAGCCGGCGGACGAGATACGCCATACCCGGAATCAAGCGGCCGTAGGGCATGTAGACGCGGACGGTGTGACCCTGATCGACGAGGACCGACCGTGTGGCGCGGGCCATGCCGTGGAGGAACTGGAATTCGAGCTGTCCGGGCGGCGCTTTGAGTTCTTCCGCGAGCGCCTGCGCGGCGGCGATGCTTCGGAGATTGTGGCTCGCGACGGCCGTGCGGACGACCGCGTGAGCATCGAGGAGCGTGAGAAGGATCCGTTCGAACGCGGCGTCGGTTTCCCATTTGTTCAGATAGACAGGCTCGGCATGTCCCAGCCGCCGGGCGCGGATGACTTCGGAATCCCAGTACGCCCCTTTGACCAGCCGGACCGTCATGGATCGCCGGTGACGGCGGCACCAGTCGAGGACACGATCGACGCGAGCAGCCGCGTCGTGAAGATACGACTGGATCACGATGCCGGCGTCCGGCAGGGCGCAGCCGTCGGGCTCGTCGAGAAGTTTCAGTACGAGGTCGAGGACGAGATCGCAGGTTTCGTAGTGTTCGGCGTCAAAATGAAGGAACGCGTTTTTTTCCGCCGCCTGCCGAAAGAGTGCGCGAAGTCTGGGGGCGAGCCGCCGGGCCACCTCGTCCGGGTCGACGGGATCGAGAAAGGAGGTGAGGGATGAGCATTTGACGGAGAAGTGCGCGCGCGCGCCATCGCGGGACAGGTACGCGAGCATCGAAAGGATCGATTCCAGATTGAGGTCGGCCTCCGGTTCGGACAAGGTGGCTTCGCCGAGGAAGTCGAGGGTGTATTCGAGTTTCTGCGCGCGGAGCCGCCGGATCGACTCCGCCGCCTCCGCTTCTGTTTCTCCGCCGATGAATCGCGAGGCCATGTTTTTCATGACCATCCGGGCCGTGCCCGCCACCAGCCGGCCGGTCAAGAGCCCCCCGGTGACGCGGAGGCCGGCCCGAAGCGTGAGAGGGAGACGCTGGTCCGAATGAGGAAAGTACTGTTTGAGATGGTCCACGATCTCGGCGTCGGTCTTGAGGGCGGGGAATACGTCGATGAACCGCAGGATTCGGGTCTTGCGGTCGGGATCGGCCATGCTCCAGTCCAAGATCCGGTCCTCGAGCGTTTCACCGACCGACAGTTCCCGTTCCCGGCGGTCAACGGCCTCGAGCAGGCCGCGGGCGCGGCCGGCAATCGCCGGCTCGAAGGTGCGCATCACGGGCGGAGCGAGGGCAGGGCGCGGAGGGCGTCGTCGCGGCTGCGGATTTTGCCTTCGGCCTGGAGTTCCCGGACGCGTTCGAGGATCACGCCGACGGCCGGGCCGGGGGGAAGGTTCAGGGCGGTCATGACGTCATTGCCTGACAGCAGCTTGGGCGGCACCACCCGCTCCTTTTCCTGAATGTATCGGACGACGCCGTCGACGACCAGCCGGCGGTGGCTCTCGTTGAAGTCGCCCGTCACCGCCGGGCCCAGGCTGGCCATGCGGTCGGCGAGGGAGAGGATCAGAAGGCCGATGCCGTCGTCGCCTCCGAAGTCGCGGAAGATTCTATAAAAAAACCGGTCGCGGTCGGCCGTCGCGTCGAAGAGTTCCGGCCCGAAGATCATGTGCTGCGCGACCAGCCGGGCGACGAGATCGCTTTCGTCCCTGGCGAGTCGAAGTTTCCCGCAGATCGCGGAGGCGGACGCCCTTCCCGTTTTTTCGTGTCCGTAGAAATGCACCCGGCCGTCCGGGTCGACCGACCGGGCCGACGGTTTTTCGATGTCGTGGAGGAGGGCCGCGAATCGAAGGTACGCCACGCGCGGCCGGCGGCCCACGAGGGTCCGCGCAAGGTACTCGGCGACCACCGGCGCCGCCTCCGGCGGGAACTGCCGCTCCGGCCGGCCGGCGATGTCATCGACCACATCGATTGCCGCGAGGGAGTGATCGAACACGTCGAGGTGGTGGAACTCGTTCTGGGTACACCCACGCATCGGCAGGAGTTCCGGCAGGAGCGCGGTCAGCGTGCCGGCGTCGGCCATGGCGCGGACGGCTCGCCCGGCGGCGGGCGCGGCGAGGATGATAAACCACTCCTCGGCAATCCGTTCCGGGGCGACGGACCAGATGCGGTTGTGTTTTTGTCGAATGGCCGCAAGAAGCGCCGGATCGATGGAAAATCCGAGGGTGGCGTGAAACCGCCATGCGCGGAGGATCCGGAGCGGGTCGTCCTCCAGGTTCTTTTCGGCGACGTGCCGGATCGTTTTGTTCTTCAAATCCTCCCGGCCATTGAAGGGATCCACGAGCGCGCCTGTGTCGAGCGACTGCGCGATCGCGTTCATGGTGAAGTCCCGTTCCGCGAGGCTTTCGGGAACGCCGCCCGAGGGGATGGGCAGAAGATCCACGTCGTCGCCGCCGCGAAGGACCACGCGGGCGATCCGCCGCGATTCGTCCAGCGGGACGAAGAACCCGTCGAGGCGCTCCGCGATCGTACGGCCGAGGACCATCGGATCGGCCGGGACAAGGACATCGACGTCCCTCGGTTCGACGCCCAGCAGCATGTCACGCACGGCGCCCCCCGCGAGAAAACTTCCGGGAGGCAAAAGCGGTTTCAGACAGTCCAGCAGTTTGTTCGCTTCCATATCTAAGAGAGCCTAAGACGGCGGCGAAAGACTTGTCAACCTGTGCCTCGATGCGGGGCACATGGACACGCGGGGGATTTTTTGTTTATTTCCATACATGCGCCGAACTTGGATGATCTGTGTCCTTCTCCTGGTCCTGACGGTTGGCGTTTTTTGGCCGATTCGCGGATTCGAGTTTCTGGACATCGACGATGACAGCTACGTGAGGACCAACCCGCAGGTTCAGCGGGGGCTGGAGCGGGAAACCATCGCGTGGGCCTTCACGACGTACAAGGCGAGCAACTGGCATCCGGTGACGTGGCTGTCGCATCTTGCAGACGTGGAGATGTACGGGATGGACGCGGGCCGGCACCATCTGACGAGCCTGTGGATTCACGCGGCAAACGCGCTTCTCGTGTTTCTCGTGCTTCGACGGCTGACCGGCGCGGTCCGGCCGAGCGCGTTTGTCGCGGCCGTATTCGCGGTTCATCCGCTGGCGCTCGAATCGGTGGCATGGGTGGCGGAACGCAAGAACGTCCTGAGCACGTTCTTCTGGCTGTTGACGCTGTGGGCCTACGCCCGATATGTCGACCGGCCAAACGCCGCGCGATACGCGGGCGTGGCCGCCCTTTTCGCCGTGGGCTTGATGGCGAAACCGATGCTGGTCACGGTGCCGCTCGTGCTGCTTCTGCTCGATTACTGGCCGCTCGGCATGCGCGGGCGATCCCTGAGACGGGTGATCCTTGAAAAAATTCCATTGCTGGTTTTGTCCGGCCTTTCCTCCCTCTTGACCGTCCTCGCCCAGCACGGGGGGCGGTCGATCATGACATCTGAAACGTTTCCGCTTTCGGTGCGCCTGTCAAACATGGTTGTGAGTTACGTGAAATACGTATGGATGATGCTGTATCCTGTGGATCTGGCGTTTTTTTATCCGCTGGCCGCCGCGCCGCCGCCAGTTTGGAAAGTCACGGGCTGCGCTTTCATGCTGATCCTCATTTCGGCGCTGGTCTTCGTTTTCCGCGGGCGCCGGTACCTCGTGACGGGTTGGCTCTGGTACGTGATCACGCTGATCCCCGTCATCGGCCTTGTGCAGGTGGGCCGGCAGGCGATGGCCGACCGGTACATGTACGTGCCGCAGATCGGGCTGTCCCTCATGATCGTGTGGGCGCTCGCAGAACTCGGCGCGGTGTTCCGCAGGATCCGGCCGGCTCTCTGGGTGTGCGCGTGCGTGTCGATCGCCGGTCTTGTGACCGCCACGCGGTCGCAGATGGGCTTCTGGCACGACAGCTTCGCGCTCTATGAACGCGCGATTTGCGTGACGGCGGACAATCATCTCGCGCATCACAATCTGGCCAACCTGATGCTGAACCGGGGCCGGCACGACGAGGCGGTCGAGCATTACAGCGCGGCGCGGCGGATCGCGCCGGCGTATTATCCCGATGCGGCGAAGAACCTGTCCATCGCGCTGATCCGACAGGGTCGGACCGACCGCGCGATCGAGTTTCTCCGGAAGGAACTCGAAAAAGATCCGGGGAACGTCGGACTGATTGAGATGCTGGGCAACGCGTATCTGAAAGCCGGTGACGGCCGGAATGCCGAGGCGCAGTATGCCGCCGTGCTGGAGATCGATCCAGGGCGTCTGGAGGCCAACGTAAACCTGGCGAGACTTTACAAGCGCGAAGGCCGTCTGGACGAGGCGATTGCGCGCTTGCGCCGGGCGCTCGAAACCGATTCAGGCCATCCGGCGGCGCTGTCGGAGCTGGGGACGGCGCTGATGAGAAATGGCCGCTACGATGAGGCGGCGCGGTATCTGGCCACGGCCGTCGAGCTTCAGCCGGGGTCGCCGACCCATCACAACAATCTGGGGATGGCGCTGGCGGGGCTGGACCGGACGGCCGAGGCGATCGCGCAGTATCAGGAAGCGCTGCGGCTGGATTCGGAATACGCGACGGCGCATTACAATCTGGGCAATGTCTTCGCGCGCGATGGCCGTCTGAAGGAGGCAGCCCGGCATTATTCGGAGGCGATCCGCCTCAAGCCGGACCACGCGGACGCGCGGGCCAATCTGGACGCGGTGCGGGGGATGAGGGGGAAGTAAGAGTAGTCACTCGTCACCGACCTTGGGTTATCTTTTCAGCGTCACATCCCAATTCAACCCGCTGTTATTGTCCCATTTGCCCTTGCCGTCGTAGAAGACGAAGTTCAATGTTTGAAGGCTGTTGTCCAGCGGCACGCCGTACGACCATCTGTTGTCTTTCCGTTCCATTTTATAATCGCGGACCTGCTGCCAGCCGTTCACGCCGAGGTGCAGGATCATCCGATCCTTGGATTGGATCACGGATTTGGGTCCAATCTCATACGTCACGACAGCCGTCGACTCGCCGACCGTCCAGCGGACGTAGGAACCCTGCGGCGCGGGCGCGGAGTATGTGTCCAGAAACGCCTTGGCGGATTCGGCCCAGGTTCCCATCTGCACTTTTTGCCGGTACTGCTTGAAGTACTCGACCGCCGATGGCGTGTCTCCGTCCCGAACGGCCTTGATCGCATACAGATAAAGAGCCTCGTCCGACGCGATCTTGTTCTCTTTCATGAGACGAACGAGTTTCGAGGCCCGGTCGTCAAATCCGAACTTCTGCTCGTAATTCATTACGGCATAAACTATCCGGGAATGAAGGTACGGCTTGTCCGGTTTGCGAAGGATCGCTTCCGCGTCATCAAAAAAGCGGCCGATCTGATTCGCTCTTACATAAATGGTCATGCGCAAACTTTCCAAGCTGAGATACTCTGACTGAAACCCGCCTTTTTCCGCCCGCTCATCCACGAAGGCAAGGGCCCGATTGACGGTCTCAGGGTTCGTGTCCGTCAACATGATCTGGGTCACGAGGAAGTCTACCAACTCGGACCACTTCGGGTCCGTCGGATTCATGCGCTCGATGACTTGCCTCGCATAGCGTTCAGCCCCGGGCGTATCTCCGAGCACATGGAACATGCCGCTCACAACGTAAACATGCGCCTTGGACGCTTCGGGATGATCGGGCTGCTTGTTGGCAAGTTCCCTGAGGACATCCACGGCCTCGCGGCCCTTCTTGAGCTGATAATACTTCACACCCAGATCGAATCGCGCATAACCGGTGTAGACGTTGTCCGGGTAGTCGTCGATGATCGTTTGATAGGCCGCCATCTCGGCCGGCGTGTCGCCCAGCGACGCGCAGGCAAGCGCCTTCTTATACAGATACCGGCATCGCGCGAGATCGTTTTTGGACATTCGAATCAGGTCGTCATACAGGTTGATGGCCAGGGAGTATTTCCCATCAAGCCTGTATTTGTCTGCGGCCTGAACGAGATCCATGTTTTCGGATGATTTTCGGACATAAATCTCCAACCGATCGATCAAGACACCCTGACCCACGACGACAAAGGTCATCTCCGTGTCCTGCGTCGTGATGTCGCGAATGAGCGTCTCCCGCCGCACGCCATTCAGCGTGGTCATGGCCATGAGGTCGTTATCAAACGTAAAATCGATCTCGTATGGCTTCGCATCAGCCTTGAACGGTGCCTTGAATTCATGTTCAGTCTTTCGGGCGATACCGGAGTATCCCATCTTGTTGAAAACATGGTCATTTCCGATCCAGATCCAGTAGAATAACCCCCGAAAAAAGAACCACGGGCCGGGTCCGTACTCGATATCAAAAGCAATTTGGGTGCTCACGCCACGATCGCGCGCATCCGATTCGGGTCTGCACCGCATTCTTATCCGGACGGGCTGAATCGGAAGGGTGGCCTTGAGATTGAGGGGGACTGCGCTGTTGAGATATCCGTCTTTGATGTATTGGTCGAGCCGAATGTCCCGCCAGTTCTGTTCGAACTTGGACTGATCGTCAAAATCGTCCGAATACCAGAGCTGCCAGTCCTGATCTTCAGAGGAACCGGACGAAAAAGGATGAAGGCCGCCTTTGACGAGGACCGCCGCCGTCATCGCCGCGAGAACCGCCAAGCCGGCGAACAGCGCCACCCGTCTCGGCGTCCGCCGTCTTCCGGGGCCGGCGGCCCGGCCCTCCATTTCGCCCAGGACGATCGCGTAGATGTCCATCTTCTCCGCGATGTTCTTCAATTCCTGCGGTCCCAGATTGATGACTCTGACGTCGATTTTGTTTTTGATCTGATTATAGACATCGTGCGAAATGCAGATGCCGCCCGGCTCGGCGATGGGCTGTATGCGCGAGGCGATGTTGACGCCGTCGCCGAAGATGTCGTTCTCCGAGATGACGACATCCCCGAGATGGATGCCGATGCGCAGATACCTTTTCTCGGTGTCCTTCCTGTCGCGGTTGTATTCGGTCATCCGGTTCTGGATCGCCACGGCCGCGCGGACGGCATTGACGGCGGAATCGAAATCAACCAGGAAGGCGTCGCCGATGGTCTTGATGATCTTGCCGTGCTTGTCCGCCACTTCCTCCTTGACCATCTGATTATGGATTCCGAGGAATTCGAGCGTTCCCCGCTCGTCGGCGCCCATCATTTTGCTGTAGCCGACAATGTCCGTGAACATGATGGCGGACAGCTTCCGGATCTGCTGATTATCCATGACCGCGACTGTGCCATATCCGGAGAGACGCGGACAAGCTGTTCATGGGGCTGTCGGGATGATAACGTTTTGGGCATGCGTGGCAGGGAGCGAGGGCCTCGTGACGAAGACTGAGGGAGTGTTGAGCCTGAATGACCTGAAGGCGCTGACGCGGAAGGGCGCGGTCGATACCGTCGTGCTGGCGTTTACCGATCTGTACGGCCGGTTCATGGGCAAGCGACTGGATGCGGATTTTTTCCTTTCCGAGGGCGCTCGCGGCGGGACGCACGCCTGCGATTATCTCTTGACGGTCGACATGGAAATGGATCCGGTGCCCGGGTACCGGTTTGCGAACTGGTCAAAGGGGTACGGCGACGTTCATCTCGTGCCCGACCTGTCGACCCTGCGACGGGCGAGCTGGCAGGACCGGACGGCGTTTGTGATTTGCGACGTGGAGGACGATCGGCGTCACGCGCCGGTCGCGGTCGCGCCGCGGTCGATGCTCAAGCGGCAGGTCGCGCGTGCGGCGTCGATGGGATACACGGCCATGGCTGCTTCCGAACTCGAATATTATCTCTTTCAAAATTCCTACCGCGACGCTGCCGCAAAAGGCTACGCAACGCTTGAGCCGGCCGGCTGGTATCTGGAGGACTACCACGTGCTGCAGGGCACGCGGGAGGAATCGTTCAATGGCGCGGCGCGGCGGCATCTGCGGCGGTCGGGGATTCCGGTCGAAAACTCCAAAGGCGAGTGGGGGCTGGGGCAGCACGAGTTGAACATCCGATACGCCGACATTCTGACGATGGCCGACCGGCATGTTGTGTTCAAGCAGTGTTTGAAGGAAGTGGCCGAATCGCAGGGGATCAGTGTGACGTTCATGTCGAAATGGTCGTCGGCCCAGGCCGGGTCGAGTTGCCATGTACATTTGAGTTTGTGGAAGGGCCGCAGGAACGCGTTCGTCGGCCATCGGAGCCTCGGGCCGGTGCAGGGATCGGACGCGTTCCGGTGGTTTCTGGGCGGCTGGATGGCGCACGCGCCGGAGATGATGGTGTTTTACGCTTCGACCGTCAATGCCTACAAGCGCTATCAGGCGGCCTCGTGGGCGCCGACGCGGCTGGCGTGGAGTTACGACAACCGGACGGCGGGGTTTCGAGTGGTCGGCCGGGACGGAGACAGCCTGCGGATCGAATGCCGCATTCCCGGCGCCGACTGCAATCCCTATCTGACGTACGCCGCGGCGCTGGCATCGGGTCTGGACGGGATCGCGCGCCGGACGGAGCCGCCGGCGATGTTTGAGGGGGACGCGTACGGCGCGACGAAAATCCCGCATGTACCGAAAAGTCTGCGAGAGGCCACGGACCTTTTCGAGGCGAGCCAGTTCGCGCGAAAAGCGTTCGGCGCCGACGTCGTGGAGCATTACCTTCATTTCTTCCGCACGGAACAGGACGCCTACGATCGGGCGGTGACCGACTGGGAGCGGAAGCGATACTTTGAGCGGATCTGAACTTTCCGTTGACGACGGCGCGCCCCCTCATCGGCATCACAACGTACGGGCGGGACGCGGACAACAAATACGCGCTGTACGCCGGCTATGTCGAAGCGGTCCGCCGGGCCGGCGGCATGGCGGCGCTTCTGCCGCACGGTGAGACGCGCGTGGACGAGCTGGTCGCGCGGCTCGACGGGCTCATGTTGAGCGGCGGCGGGGACATCGAGCCGGCGCGGTACGGGGGCGACGCCCACGAGGAGAACTACATGGTCGACGCGGAACGTGACGAAACGGAACTGGCGCTTGTGCGGAGCGCGGTGTCCATCCGAATGCCGATTTTTGGAATTTGCCGCGGCGCGCAGGTGGTGAACGTGGCGCTGGGCGGCACGCTCATCGAGCATTTGCCGGACGAGCTGGGCGAGGCGGTCGCGCACCGCGCGCCGCCGCGCCGGCCGATCCCGCATGAAATCCGTGTGCGGGCGGGGACGCGACTGGCGGAGATTGTCGGGCAGGAAAAAATAGAAGTCGCGTCGTGGCACCATCAGGGCATCCGGCGCGCGGCGGAGGGACTAAGCGTTTCGGCCTTCGCGCCGGACGGCGCCATCGAAGCCGTTGAGATGCCGTCAGCGGATCATCCGTGGCTGATCGGCGTGCAGTGGCATCCGGAGCTGACGGCGGCGGAGGACCCGATTCAGCAGCGATTGTTCGACTCGTTCGTGGCGGCGTCCGCCGGGAGGAGGGGGCATTCCTCATGAGACTCAACGGCAAGTCGGCCCTGATCACGGGGGCCGCGAGCGGGATCGGCCGGGCGTCGGCACTGGTCTTTGCGGCCGAGGGCGCAAAGGTCGTGGCCGTGGACCTGAATGAATCCGATGGGGAGCAAACCGTTTCGGAGATCCGCGCGCAGGGCGGGGAGGCGATATTCGTGCGCGCGGACGTTTCGAAGGCCGAAGACTGCGCGAAAATGATCGCGCGCGCCGAGGAGGCCTTCGGGCGCTTGAACATCCTCTTCAACAACGCGGGTGTGCTTCTGAGCGGAGACGACGACGCGATCGGGACGGAGGAGGCGGTGTGGGACCGGACGATGGCGATCAACCTCAAGAGCGTTTATCTCGGCTGCAAGCACGGCATTCCGGCGCTGCGGCGGGCCGGGGGCGGGTCGATCATCAACACCGCGTCGTTTGTGGCGATGATGGGCGCGGCGACGCCGCAGGTCGCGTACACGGCGAGCAAAGGCGGGGTCGTATCGCTGACGCGGGAGCTGGCGGTGGTCCACGCCAAGGAGAACATCCGAGTGAACGCCATCTGCCCGGGGCCGCTTCGCACCGAGCTTCTGATGAAAATTCTCGATACCGAGGAGAAACGCCGGCGCCGCCTGATCCATATCCCGATGGGCCGGTTCGGCGAGCCGCGGGAGGTGGCCGGGGCCGCGCTGTTTCTGGCGTCAGACGATTCGTCGTTCATCACGGGCTCGGCGCTCATGGTAGACGGCGGCATCACGGCCGCGTATGTGACGCCGCTGTGAAGCCGCTCCTGCTTGCATTATTGTTCTCCGCCCTCCTCGGCGAGTCAGCAGCGTCGGAGACGACCGCTCGGAGCGCGGACGGGGACCGGAAGGACGTGACGGTCACGGTTTACAATGAGAATTTAGGTCTCGTTCACGAGGTACGCACCATCGCGCTGCCGGTGGGCGAATCGACGCTGGAGCTGGAGGGCGTGCCGGCCGCGATGGACCCGACGTCGGTGTCGTTTCGCGCGGAGGGGGCGCGCGTGCTGGAGCAGAATTTCGAGTATGACCTCCTGTCGCCGGCGAGCCTGCTGGACAAGTACGTCGGTCGGGAGGTTGAGTTGCGCGTTGCCGAGACCGTGCAGAACGAGCCGCGGGAGCGGATCGTCAAGGCGCGGCTACTGGCGAACAACCAGGGGCCGATTTATCTGATCGACCACCAGATTCATCTGGGGTTTCCCGGGCGGGTGGTCCTGCCGGAGGTTCCGTCGGACCTGCGGACGCGCCCGACGCTCACGTTGCGGCTGCAGTCGGACCGGGAAGGACCGCGGGACGCGGCGGTGACGTATTTGACGGCGGGGATGTCGTGGCACTGCGATTATGTGGCGGTGTTGAATCCTGCGGAGACGCGGCTGAACATTCTGACGGCGTGGGTGACGATCGACAACCAGAGCGGCGCGACGTTCGAGAACGCCGCGCTCAAGCTTCTGGCGGGCGACGTTCAACGGGCGGAGGCGCCGGCGGCGCCGGCTCCCTTGTATGCCCGTGTGGCGGCCGACGAGGAGTTCAAGGAGCAGCGGGCGCCCGCCTCGCAGAAATCCTTTTCCGAATATCATCTCTACACATTCCAGCGCCGGACGACGCTGAAGGACCAGGCATCGAAGCAACTGGAGTTGACCACGGCCGGCGACATTCCCGTGAAAAAGATCCTGTCGGTGGAGCGGCCTCCGCACGATCTCTGGTCGGGGTGGTCCGGCCCGCAGCCCGACCCTCAGAAACAGGACGTGACCGTGACGCTCGAATTTCAAAACGACGACACGTCGCATCTCGGAGCGCCGCTTCCCGCCGGGCGCGTGCGGGTGAACAAGGAGGACGCGGACGGCCAGTGGGTGTTCATCGGGGAGGACAACGTGGACCACACGCCCAAAAACGAGCCGGTGCGGCTGCGGCTGGGGCGGTCGTTCGACGTGGTGGCGGAGCGCCGCCAGACGGACCATCAAATTCTGCGGCGGGAACATCCGCAGATCATCGAATCGGAGTTCGAGATCGAGCTCACCAATCGAAAAGACACGGATGTCGAGGTGCGCGTGGTGGAGCGGTTTCCGCCGGCGGCTGAGGTCAAGCTGCTCAAGAATTCGCACGAGCCGGTCCGGCGGTCGGCGCAGGTCTACGAATTTGTCGCCGGCGTCAAAGCGGGCGCGACGGAGAAGGTGGTATTCCGCGCGAAAGTCGGGTTTTGACGCGGCGGGGGGATATAGATATAAGGAGTCGAGCGGGGTGAGAACCGCAATCTGATCGGGGGTCACGAATGGCAACTTGGTGGGGCGCGATGTCGACGGAACTGCAAATCTTCTACGCGATCGGGATTCTTTCCACGCTCATCCTCGTCGCACAACTCATTCTCATGCTCTTCGGTCTTGACCATGACGCCACGGTCGGCGACGTCGACATGGAGGGCCCGACGGACCATCCGGGCGGGCTGCACATCCTGTCGGTCCGGACGGTGGTTGCGTTTTTTGTGGGCTTTGGATGGACCGGCGTGATTGCCATCGAGAACAAGCTGCCGCTGTACGGCACGGTGATTCTGGCGGCGCTGGTCGGGAGCGTTTTTCTCTTTTTCGTTTTTTCCGTGATGCGATCCCTTCACCGCCTGCGCGACAGCGGCACGCTCAATTACCGGAACGCGGTCGGCAAAGTCGGCAGCGTGTATCTGCCGATCCCGGCCAACCGCGCGGGCCCCGGCCAGATCGAGATTTTGGTGCAGGGCCGGCTCACGGTGGTGCAGGCGTTCACGAACGCCGGCCAACGAATTGAAAATCAAGCAAAGGTCCGCGTCGTGGACCTGGTCGACCCGCAGACGCTGCTGGTCGAGCCGCTCGGCTAAGGAGGAACCTCATGCAATTTTCAGTCGCGTATTTATTTTTGATCGGCGGCGGGATCCTGGCGTTGTTTGTCACCCTCATCAGTTTTGCGTCGCGCTACAAGCGCTGCCCGTCGGACAAGATATTGGTGGTGTATGGGAAGATCAGCGGGGGAGGCGTCGGGGGCCTGCACGCCAAGTGTTATCACGGCGGCGCGTCTTTTGTGTGGCCGGTGATTCAGGACTACCAGTATCTGGACCTGACGCCGATTCCGATCGACATCAACCTGCGGGGCGCCTTGTCCCAGCAAAACATCCGCGTCAACACGCCGTCGACCTTCACGATCGGCATCTCGACCGAGCCCGGCATCATGGAGAACGCAGCGGAGCGGCTGCTGGGTCTGGACATGAAAACGATCCAGGAGGTCGCGAAGGACATCATTTTCGGCCAGATGCGCGTGGTGATCGCGACGATGCCGATCGAGGCGATCAACGCGGACCGCGACCGGCTGATTGACAACATATCCAAGGGCGTGGAGGTTGAACTCAAGAAAGTCGGGTTGCGCCTCATCAACGTCAACGTCCAGGACATCACGGACGAATCGGGCTACATCGAGGCCCTCGGCAAGGAGGCGGCCGCGCGCGCGATCAACGAGGCGAAGATCAAGGTCGCGCAGCAGGAACGCGACGGTGAGATCGGCAAGGCGACGGCCAATAAGGAACAGCGGATCCAGGTCGCCAGCGCGCACGCGGCGGCCGTGCAGGGCGAGAACCTGGCGGCGATCACGATCGCGCAGTCCAACGCGAATCGCCGCGAGAAGGAGGCCGAGTCGGAGCGTCTGGGGACGGCGGCCGAGAAGGTGAAGGCCGCCGACGCGTTGAGGGAGTCATACGTT
Source organism: Candidatus Lindowbacteria bacterium RIFCSPLOWO2_12_FULL_62_27 (assembly GCA_001784175.1). Classification (GTDB taxonomy): domain Bacteria; phylum Lindowbacteria; class 2-12-FULL-62-27; order 2-12-FULL-62-27; family 2-12-FULL-62-27; genus 2-12-FULL-62-27. The sequence continues at coordinate 141,486 of MFPR01000017.1, read as the reverse complement.
GCAGAAGAGTCGGCGGAACGGCAGCGCGCGAAGCGCGAGGAGGCGACGCAGGTCGCGAACGTGATCGTGCCGACGGAGATCGAAAAGAAACGCATCGAGATTCTGGCTGAGGCGCAGGCCGAACAGACGCGGCGGACAAAGAAGGGCGAGGCCGACGGGATCCGGTCCGTGATGGAGGGCGAAGCCGAGGGACTGATGGCGATCCTGACGCGGAAGGCCACGGGCCTGCGGGAAGTCGTGCGCGCCAGCGGCGGCAGCCCGGAGCTGGCGGCGCTCCTCATGATCACCGAGCAGCTCCCGCAACTGGTGGCGGAGCAGGTGAAGGCAATCTCGAACCTGAAGATCGATTCGGTGACGGTGTGGGAAGGCGGCAAGCGCGCAGACGGAAAAACCAGCACGTCCGACTTCGTGTCGGGCCTGGTCGGCGTTCTTCCGCCGCTGCATGAGCTGACCCGGAACGCGGGCCTGCGCCTGCCGGACTATCTGGGGAAACTCATGAGCGATCCGCAGCGGCTTGCGGAGTTGGGCGATCAACTCAAACACGAGGCCGCGAAGCGCAACCGTGCGGCCGAAGAGATCCGGAAATGGCTCAACCGGAACCACGACCTCCTGACGTCCTTCGACAAGAACAAGGATGCGAAAATCGATTTTGGCGAGCTGGAGGAATGCGTGCGCGTCGTGCTGGAGTGGGCCGGCCGCAGCGGAGACGCGGGCAGCCTGTGGTTCTATTCGACCAAGGACTCCGGCACCCAGGGCCCGCTTTCGTGGGACCCGCTTGCGGCGGCCCTGGCGAAATCGCCGAGGACCTTCATCAATCTGGAAGGCTCCGATTCATGGCTCCCCTTCGAGGTGGTCGCGCAGGCGGTCCGGCTGCTGGCGCAGTAAAGCACCGTACCTGTTTCTCGAATGCGTTCGCAGGCAGCGGAGAAACCATTCAACATGTTCCACGAACGAACACGAACTTGGAACACGAACGAACTCGAACATTTTTACATAGGAAGAATGTTTTTTAGTGTCTGTTCGTGATCGTTCGCGTCCGTTCGTGGAATATGTTTTCCCCTGTTTACCGACCCATTTCCCAAATTCTTTCTTTTTTTATTTTCCATAATTTGTAATGCTGTAGGAAAATACCTGGATTCTTCCCTGAGATTTTACAAATTTTATGGTGACGTCGGAATTTTCCGTTTCGTAATTGAAATCAAAACCCAGGGGTGACTCGACTATCTTTTTATTCAACAATTTTTCCACCGTTTCTTTCTCCATGCCCAACTCAATCCCAGGCGCGATCACCATGGATATTTCAGGATTGCTCCCCATCCCGGGTAAGGATGTATTCAGCAATAGGGGTGTGCCATAGGCCGCGACGAGCTTATTCTTTCTGAATATCAAGGAATGCGCCTTCCCATAGATCAAGGCCACTTTGGTCTCACCCAATTTCACGACGCCCGTTGGATATCCCAATAGCTCGTAGGCCGAATCCGTTGTTGACCCGAAAGGCAATCCATCGATTCCCTTGTCGGGGTCGATGATGACTTTGGCGCCCCTGGTCACTGCCCGAATTTCATCTCCGAGTATTTTTGTGTATTCCTGCAGTAATTGTTCGGCGTCTTTTTCCGTCGCCCACGCCGTTGTGTGTGTCAGCAGGCTCAGGGTCAGCAGGGTCATCAGGTGCCTATTCATGTGGTATTGCCTCCTTGAATTTTGGTCTGCGCGCATTCTAAAGCGAGAACGAAAAACTGAAAAGCAAGTTGCGGCGGCGGACGGTGATTTCGACGGTGGCGCCTTTCTTGAGGCGCCTGACAACCGCGTCGTAGGCTTCGACGGCATCGACCGCCTCCTCGTTGACGGCCACGAGGATGTCGCCGGGCTGGATGGGCGCCGATTTGAGGCGCGCGATGATCCCGTCCGGCCGGACTTCGGCGACGAGGACGCCGGAGCCGCCGAGGCGGCGATACCGGGAAGAGACATTTTGAACGACGAGCCCGAGGTCGACTCGCAGGAGCGATTCGGGGATGGCGCGGCCGATCAGGCGGACGACGCGTTCCGCGCTGTTTTCCTGCACGCGGGCCGCGACGGCCTGGCCGATGCGGATCGAGAGGAGCATCTGATCGTAATCGTCGGCCGATCGGGTGGGTTTGCCGTTGAGCGCGACGAGGGCGGCGCCGGGCCGAATGCCCGCCGACGCGGCGTCGCTGGGGCTGTGGACTTTCCGGACTACCAGCCTTCCCGCGGATTCATCCTCGGCCAGTTCCCAGCCAAACCATGCCGGCCGAAGTTCCCCGGCCTCCGTAATGTCGCCGATGACCTTGCGGGCCTGCTCGGCGGGGATGGCAAAGCCCAGTCCCTCGGACCCGCCGCTCTGGGAGATGATGACGGTGTTGATGCCGACGACTTTGCCGTCGGCGTTGACCAAGGGGCCGCCGGAATTTCCGGGATTGATGGCGGCGTCGGTCTGGATCATGCCGAGATACTTGTAGTCCTGCTTGGCCGGCAGCCGCCGGCCGACGGCGCTGATGATGCCGGCGGTGACGCTGGCTTCGAGGTTGGACGGCGCGCCGATGGCGACGGCCCACTCGCCAAGCGCCAGATCGTCGGAGGCGCCGGGGGTCACAAACGGAAGATCGAGTTCCTCATCCGGCGGGTGGCCCTTGGGCGGCATGATTTCGAGGAGCGCAAGATCCAGCGGCAGGCCGCGTCCCTTCACGCGGGCCTGAAAGGCGCGCCCGTCGGAGAGCGTCACATGAATTTCCTCGGCGCCGGCGACGACGTGGTCGTTGGTGAGGATGAGACCCCGGCGGTCGACGAGGATTCCGCTGCCCAGGCTCTTGACGCGGACGGCCCTGCGATACCCGCCGAAGAACGGATCGGAAAACCAGTCGGAGAAGAAATCGTCATGGAGACTGCGAAAGGGATTGACCTGCTGAACCGCGACCTTTTCGGCGCCGATGGTCACGGTCGCCGGCAGGACCGCCTCGACCGCCGTGACAATCGCGGTTCGGCGGGATTCGGAGAGATCGGCGAAGGCCGGCGCGGTGAAGAGGGCACAAAGGATTAACTGAGAATAAACCAATGAACCAATGAACCAATGAGCAATTCTCAACGGATTTGGTCGCGTCAGGCCGGAGAAAGTTCGAAGAGCAGGGCGCCGGACTCGATCTGAGCGGCGTTTTCGACGCAAATTTTGACGACCTTGCCGGCGACATCCGCCTTGATTTCGTTCATGACCTTCATCGCCTCGATCACACAGACGGTGGTCGCCGGCGTGACCGCGTCGCCCTCCTTGACGTAGGGGTCGGCGTTCGGCGACGAGGAGCGATAGAAGGTTCCGGCCATGGGCGCGCGGATCTGGAGGTTGGTGGAAGGCGCAGGGGTCGGGGCGAGCGCGGCCGGCGCCGGCGCGCGCGATTCGGCGGCCGGGTGCGCCGGCGCAAGCGGAACGGCCGGCCCGAGCCGGACTTCGATTTTTTCCCGATCCTTTTCAATCACGAGCTCGTCCAGCCGGTGCCGGTGCATGAAGTCGCGGATGTCTTTTGCGATCCCGCCTCCCGTCGCCGCCGGTGATTTTTTCGGCGACGCCATTTTTTTTCTCACCGGGCCGCCGCCGGCGCAACGGTTTTCTGCCGGACGGTCTCCCTAAGTCCCGCGAGGCCCAGTCCGGTTCTGGCGGAGATGAACAAAGAGTCCGGATATTCGCGGAGCAGATGGTCGGGCCGGGCATCCAGCCGGTCGGCCTTGTTGAACACGGTGAGGACCGGCCGGTCGACGGAAATCTTGGAGAGGACATCGGACACGGTCGCGGCCTGCGTCCGAAATTCCGCGTTCGAGGCGTCGATCACGTGCAGGAGGAGATCCGCTTCGCGGACTTCGTCGAGCGTCGAAAGAAAGGCGTCAAAGAGATGGTCCGGGAGGCTGCGGATGAATCCGACCGTATCGCTGACCAGGACCCGGGGGGGCGGACCCTGGAGGCCGTCCGCCGAGGGGAAGACGAGGGCGGCGGTTTTGGTGTCGAGCGTCGAGAAGAGATGATCGTCGGCGAAGACGTCGGCGTGCGTGAGCGCGTTGAGAAGCGTGGATTTGCCGGCGTTGGTGTACCCGACGAGCGCAACGCGCGGGAGGGACTCCCGGCCGGACCGCTGCACGGACCGGGCGCGGCCGAGTCGGCCGATCTGTTCCTGCAGGGCGCCGATGCGTTTTCGCGCCATGCGGCGGTCGACCTCGATCTGGGTTTCGCCCGGGCCCCGCGTGCCGATGCCGCCCTGCTGCCGTTCGAGATGGCGCCAAAGGCCGGCCAGCCGCGGGAGGAGATACTGGAGCTGCGCGAGTTCCACCCGCAATTTTGCGTCACGGCTGCGGGCATGCATGGCGAAGATGTCGAGGATAAGTCCGGGGCGGTCGAGAATCTTGACATCACTGCCGACCATGTCCTGGAGGTTGCGGAGCTGGGTGGGCGACAGAAGGCCGTTAAAGATGATGAGCTGAAATTGCTCCGAGCGGACGCGTTCGGCCACCGCCTCCGATTTGCCGCGGCCGATCCAGACCGCGGGGTCGATCCGGTCGGCCTTCTGCACCACCGTATCCGCGACGGCGGCGCCGGCGGTCCGGGCGAGTTCCGTGAGCTCCACGAGTTCGGCGTCGACGGGTTTTCCGCGCAGGGCCAAGGCGACGATGAGAGTCTTGGGCGCCTGCCGGCTGTTCCGCAGGGCCTCAATCCGCGTCTTCGTCGGTATCCGACTCCTCTTCGGTTGGCGGGTCGAGGTTGAGAGAGAGATGCTCAAGAAGGGTCAGGAAGGGCGGCCGGTCAAAGGCGATGCCGTCGGCGGCGAGGGCCTGTTCGACCGTGTCGAGGATGTCCTGCCGGATTTCCGGAGATCCGAGACGCCCGTGGGCTTCGGAGATTTTCCCCTTGAAAATCTCCGTGAGCCACGGCCGGACCTCCGCAAGGTAGTTGGGGCCGCGCTTTTGGTGGAGAATCACCGCCGAGTCCGGCTCGATCCGGACCTGTCCGGTCATCTGCACGATCTTTCCTTCCCCGACCGGCACCTGGAGGACGAGCATCTGGATGCGCGTGTTGTAGAGACTGAGCCGAGTCAGGAGCGGAAGCGAAAGATGGAGGCCCGGGTCCAGCGTCCGCGGGGCCGTGGCGATGGGTCCGAAACGCCGCAGCCGGCAGGTGGTCACACCGACATATCCGTCGGGAACGGCGACGACCGAATCATAGACCACGACACAGAATATGCTGATCAGGGTCAACAGAATCAGGAATCCCCGCAAGCGTCACTCTCCTTCCATACGGCCAGAATGCCGTCCGGCGAAACCCCCGCCGGCACGAACCTCACCTGTTCATACCTGAAATGACGCCACCAGGTCAACTGGCGTTTGGCGAGCTGCCGCGTGCGGGCGGCGGTTTGGGCGACGGCCTCCACGCGGGAACAGAGGCCGCGCACGAGCCGGAAGGCTTCGGTGTAGCCGATGATCGAGAAGGCCGGCAGATTCGGCGGAAAGCGTTTCAGCAGGGACTCGACCTCCTCCGGAAGGCCGTGGTCAAACATCCACCGGCAGCGCTCGTCGATCCGCCGGTGGAGGTCCGTGCGGTCGGGCGCGATCACCAGGATGATCGGCCGAAAACTCGTGGGTGTGCGCGCGGCCGCCGAAAAGGGTCCGCCCGTCAGTTCGCGAACCTCGACCGCGCGGATAAGTCGCTGGATGTTGGCCGGACCGATGCGCTGCGCCGCTGTGGCGTCCAAGCGTTCAAGACGTCGATGGAGCGCACCCGGCGCCGCTCTTTCTTCCGCCGCCAGCCGGTCGCGAATCTCGGGATGCGCGGCCGGAAGGTCGGCCAAGCCCCGGACGATGGCGTCGATGTAGAAGCCGGTGCCACCCACGACCAGGGGCGGGTCGGACAGCGCGGGCAAAAGCGCGGCGAAATCCCGGGCGAACTCGCCCGCGCTGTAGGCCGGGCCGGGCTCGGCGGTTTGCGCGATGGACCGGATGTCGATCAGGTGATGGCGGATGCGCGCGCGGACATCTGGCGGCGGTTTCGCCGTGCCGATTTCGAGTTCGCGGTAGATGCTGACGGCGTCGGCCGAAACGATCTCGCAGGTCCGGCCAAGCGCGAGCAGGCGGTCGGCGAGGCGGATCGACCGATCGGTTTTGCCGGCGCCGGTGGGCCCGGTGAGGACGATCCCGGTGCGGGCGGTTATTTTCTCAGGAATCTTTTTTCGAGTTCGTCCCGCGCGATTTTGATCATGGAAGGCCGGCCGTGGGGGCAGATGCGGAAATGCTCGGCGGACAGAAGGTCCGTCAAAAGCTGCGCCTGCTCCTCGGGCATCAGCGCATCGCCGGCCTTGACGGCGGACCGGCAGGCGAAATGCGCGAGGACGTCATGGAAGAGTTCCTCCTCCGAGCGGCGGGTGGAATCGAAGGAGGAGAGTTCCTCGACGAATTTCAGAAATATTTTCCGGTCGGCGACCCTCCGGCCCAGGATGACCGGGACGGCGCGGACGATCCAGACGCCGCGGGGGCCGAACGGTTCCGTCTCAAATCCCATGCGCCGCAGGGACGCGGCCACGCGCTCGAAGAGGATCGAGTCCTTGAGGCCGAGTTCCAGCACGATCGGCACGAGGAGCGACTGGGAGAGGGGGCCGCGCTGTTCGATTCGTTCGGTCATGCGCGAGAGGATCACGCGTTCGGAGGCGACGTGCTGATCGACGACCCAGAGTTCGGGTTCCTCCGAAGGGCCGCCTGAAGCGGCCGGTATTTCTTCAACGAGCAAAAAAGTCCGATAAATCTGGCCGAGGATCCGAAAGCGTCCCTGCTGGGCGGTCTGGAAGAGGGGCTCGGGCGGGAGAGGGTCGGAAAGCGCTTGTGCGGGATCGATCTCTGTCCGGTCGGCGACGCCGAGGTCGGAGTTGGGCGGCGCCGCCTGGAGAGATTCCTCCCGGACCGCCGCCACCGGCGCTTTCTGAGAAAACCGGTGGACCGCGTCCGACACGGCGCCGGCCACGAACCGGCAGACGATGGATGCGTCGGCGAACCGGACTTCGGACTTGGCGGGATGGACGTTGACGTCGACGAGATGGGGATCGATTTCAAGAAACAGAAAGACCGCCGGGAAACCCTCGTCGAGAATTTCTCGATAGACGGTGAGGACCGCATGCTGAAGCGCCGGTTCCTGAACGCGGCGGCCGTTGACGAAGAGATAGATCGATCCACGCGTGGATTTCACGATGCTCGGATCCGACGCCAGCCCGAACGCGCGGCTGGAGGTGGTCGAGCGGTCGAACGGAATGCAGGCGTCACTGAGATCGCGCCCGAAGAGCGCGGAGAGGCGGCCCCTGAGCGTGTCGCGGACCGGCAGCACGAACACCTCCTGGCCGTCGCGGACGTAGCGAAAGGACCTGTCGGGAAAGGCGAGCGCCTTTTCGATCACGGTTTCGCCGACGGCGCGGGTTTCCGAGGCATCCGAGCGCAGGAATTTCCGGCGGGCCGGGACGTTCCAGAAGAGATCCCGAACGCTGACCGCGGTGCCGGTCGGGGCGGCCGCCGGCGAGACGCGGACGGATTTGCCGTCCGACAGGAGTCTCGATCCGCCGCAGTCGGGCGAAACACTCGAGAGAATTTCGAGACGGCTGACGGCGTGGATGCTCGAAAGGGCCTCGCCGCGAAATCCGAGGGACCGAATCGTCTGGAGGTCGTCGACCGATCGGATTTTGCTGGTGGCGTGGGGGAGGACGGCAAGCTTGAGCGAGGCGGCGTCCATGCCGCAGCCGTTGTCGCGGACGGCGATCTTTTTCTTTCCGCCCTTTTCGATTTCGACCGCGATCTCGTCCGCGCCGGCGTCGATGGCGTTGTCCATCAGTTCCCGGACGACCGCCGCCGGCCGGGTGACGACTTCGCCCGCGGCGATCTGGTTGACAACCTCGGGCGGAAGGACCGCGATGCCGGGCCGTGTACTCACTGGATTTCCTTCTGCCACCGGGCGATCTCGGACACAACTTCGATCGGGGTCATGCGGTCGAGCGGCATTTGTCGGATCCGCGATTTCCATTCGGAATGCGGGTCGGGCGCGGCCGGGGCGGTGAACAGATCCTCCTGGCCCGGCGCGGCCGGCCGGCGGGTCTGCGAGGCGGACTCCAGTTGCGTGAGAAGCGCGCGCGCGCGCTCGAGGACGGACCGCGGCAGGCCCGCGAGGTCCGCGACGGCAATCCCGAAACTGCGGTCGGAGGCGCCGTCGGTTACCTTGCGCAGGAAAACCACGCGGCCCTCCCATTCGCGGACGAGAACCGTAAGCGTGTGGACGCCCTGTTGTCCGGCGATGTCGGCGAGTTCGTGGTAGTGCGTCGCGAAGAGGGTCTTGGCCTGGAGCGAGGTCGCGATGTGTTCGGCGACGGCCCATGCGATGGAGAGGCCGTCGTAGGTGCTGGTGCCGCGCCCGATTTCGTCGAGAAGGATGAGGGAGTCGCGGGTGGCCTGGCGGAGGATGGCGGCGGTTTCGGACATTTCAACGAAGAAGGTGCTCTGGCCGCGGGAGAGGTCGTCCGAAGCGCCGATGCGGGTGAAGATGCGGTCGACGGGCCGCCATCGCATGGCTTTGGCGGGGACGAAGGAGCCGATCTGCGCGAGGAGCGTGAGGACGGCGGTCTGGCGGATAAAGGTGGATTTGCCGGCCATGTTGGGGCCGGTGACGATGGCGAGCCGTCGGTCAGGCGTGAGGAGCGTGTCGTTGGGGACGAATCCGTCCGGACAGAACCGTTCGACGACCGGATGACGGCCTTCGTGAATCTCGAGCACGTCGTCTTCCGTGAGTTGCGGCCGGACGAAGCGCTCGCGGCGCGCGGTTTCGGCGAGGGCCGCCAGCGCATCGGCGCGGGCCAGAAGCTCGGCCGCCTTTCGGACCGGCTCGGCCTGCAGGAGGATGTCGGAGAGGAGCTGTGAGAAGAGTTCGCGTTCGATGTGGGAGATGCGATCGGAGGCGGCGAGGAGTTTTTCCTCGAAGCGCTTGAGGTCGGGCGTGACGAAGCGTTCGGCATTGACGAGCGTTTGTTTTCGGATGTAGTCGGCCGGGACCGAGTCGAGGTTCGACTTGGAGATTTCGATGTAATAGCCGTAAATCCGGTTGTAGCTGACCTTGAGGGACGCAATGTTGGAACGGGTGCGTTCGGTGTCCTGGAATTTGAGGAGGTGCAGTCTCTGGTTTTCGACGATGTCGCGCAGCTCGTCCAGTTCCGGATGCACGCCGGCCTTGATGACCTTGCCCTCTCCCAGCACCGCGCCGGGCGCTTCGGCCAGCCGGTCCGCAAGGATGCGCCGGATGGGCGATGGGTCGGGGAAATCGTCGAGGCTCAGGATCTGTTGAGCGGTTTCCGGCAGACGGCCCAGCTCCGTCACAGCTAATGGAGCGGATTCGAGGGAACTTCGAAGCATGAGGAGGTCCGTGACACGAGCGGTGGCCGGGCGGGCGAGCCGCGCGAGAATCCGTTCCATGTCGCCGATGCCGGCGAGCGCCTCGCGAAGGCGATCCAGAATGTCGGGCTGATCGACGAGCGCCGACACGACCTCCTGCCGCGCGAGGATGCCGGCGGGCGCGCGGAGCGGCGCCAGGAGCCAGCGGCGGAGAAGCCGCGATCCCATCGCGGTGCGGGTGCGGTCGATGACCGGCCAGAGGCCCGCCTGCGCGTCGCCGGAAAGACCGGCGAGAATTTCGAGGTTCCGAACGGTCGCCGCGTCCAGGTCCATGACGCCAGCGCGCGAGAGAGTTCTCGGAAACCGCAACGGGAGATGGTCGCTTTTGGTTTCCGCAAGATAACGCAGAACAAGTCCAACCGCGAGGATCGCCGCGGGCTGCCGCCGCAGGCCCGAGGCTTCTACCACGCCCGCCCCGAACCGCGCGTTCAGGGTCTCGATGACTTCGTCGGGGCCGGCCGCGCGGCGGCGGCATGCCGGAACGCCCGCGTTCGCGAGCGCCTCGACGCCGGCGGGCGCGGGGGCGTCGGGCAGGACGAGTTCGCGGAGACTGAGGGCCTCGAAGGCGTTTTTCAGCGCGTCGGAATCGGCGCGCCACTCGCCGACTTCGAAATCGCCGGTGGACACGTCGACACACGCCAGCCCAACGCGGTCATCGGCCCATGCGAGGGCGGCAAGCCGGTTGTCGAGGTTGGGCGCGAGGAGATTTTCCTCGACGAGCGTTCCGGGCGTGACGATCCGGATGACAGCGCGGTCCATGAGTCCCTTGCCCCGGCCGGCGTCGACCTGTTCGCAGATGGCGACTTTGCGGCCGGCCTTGACGAGCCGCGCGATGTAGGAATCGGCCGAATGGACGGGCACGCCGGCGAGGGGCACGGAGTTTCCGGCCCCGGCGCTTTTTTTGGTGAGATAAAGTCCGAGGAGTTGGGAAGCGGCGACGGCGTCCTCGTTAAACATCTCGTAGAAATCGCCGAGCCGGAAAAAGAGGATGGCGTCGCCCACGCCGCGTTTGATCGACTGGTACTGGCGGATGAGGGGCGTTAATTTATGAAGCCGTATTTCCCCCGTAGTCTCCATGACGGGGGCAAGGGTAGGCTACGGCCGGTGAGATGTCAACAGGATTTGATCGGCTGGATCTGACAGTGTCCCTTCAGATTATTTCCGCGTGACCCACGCTTCGAGCCCGTACTGCGTCTGCAGGCGGCCCTTGGCGTCGAGGGCGTCGGATTCGTCCGCGAAGGGACCGACGCGGACCCGGTGGTAGGTCTGGCCCCGGAGAGACGCCGATTCGATGTAGGCCGGCCAGCCGTCGCGCGCGACGAGGTCGCGGATCGAGTCGGCCTGGGGGCGGTCCGGCGTCGACGCGACCTGGACGACGAACGCGCCGCGGGAGGGGCGCCGGGCCGGAGGTGTGACCACACCTGCGAGCGGGCGCAACGATTCGGCCGGAGACACTTTGGGCGTCGCCAAGCGCGGTTCGCGCCGTTCCCGGATTTTTTCCTTGGCGGCCTCGCGTTCGAACACGTTGGCGGCACTAAGCCATGAGGATTCGAAATAGGCGAGTGCCGTGGTGTCGTTGCCGAGCATCGCGTGGGCCGAGCCGATCGCCAGCCGGACCATGGCGGCGGACGGCGCGTCCGCCGTCGAGTCCGGCGCGCCTTCGGGGAGGACCGCGAGGAGGGACTCGAGACGCTCAAGCGCAGGTTTGGGCTGCTCGAGCCGGAGGCGGCAGATCGCCGCGTAATAGAGTCCGAGTGCGACCTTGGGATCGCCGGGCGATTGTCGGACGTACCGGTCAAACCGCAGCGCGGCCTGGATGTAATCCTCCTTCAAGTACGATTCGAGGGCGCGGTCGTAGTCGGCGGCGGCCGGCAACGCAGAAAACAAGAACTGATAAATGAACAATGAAACAATGCAGCAATGAACAATTCGCAACCGATGCACGATCAGTACGTCGCCGGAGGCGGCGGTTTGTGCTTGGACTCCAGGAGTTCCGTTTCAAGCCGCTCGATCGTCTTCTGCTGCTCACGCTGGCGGCGGAAGGAACCGAACGCGGCAAAGACGTCATAGATGGCGAGGAGGCCGACCGCGCCGACACCGAAGAGGAACATGTAGAAGACGTCCTGCTTGAGCTCGACGTTCAAGATTGCGATCCGCGCCGGCGACAGGAGGTTGGCGATCACGAGGCCGAGAAAGAGCAGGATGAGAAGCGCGACGAGAAACGCGATCCGTTTCATGCGCCTGCCGCAACTTCCGCCACTACCCGGCCTCGCAGCGTTTTTCCCACCACCGACTCGACCTCGATCCGCACAACATCGCCGATCCGCGGCGCCGGCGCCGCGCCGGCCGGCCCCGGTTCCGCGTCGATCACGACATCGTGCGTAGCGCGGGACTTGCCCAAAAGTCCGCCCTCTTTCGCGGCCGACTCGATCAGGACCTCGACCGTGCGGCCGACCTGCCGGTCGAAGGAGTCATGCGTGTGCCGCGTCTGGAGCTCCACGAGCCGGCCGTGCCGGTCGAGCGCGGCCTCGCGGGACGGCACAGGGTCCTTCAGGCGCGTGGCCGCGGTGTTTTGCCGGGGGCTGTAGATGTACATGTATGCGGAATCAAACCGCACGGATTCGCATAGCGACAGCGTCTCCTGAAAATCCTCCTCCGTTTCGCCCGGGAATCCCACAATGAGGTCCGTCGTGATCACGATGTCCGGGACGTTCCGGCGCAGCGCGTCGATCTTGCGCAGAAATTCGTCCCGTGTGTAGAGGCGTTTCATCCGCCGAAGGATCCGGTCCGAACCCGATTGCACCGGCAGGTGAATGTGCCCGCAGAGGCTGGATAGGCCGGGCCAGGCCGAGATGAGGCCGTCGGTGATTTGTTGGGGGTGCGGCGAAAGAAACCGGACGCGGCCGTTCGGGAAGAGACGGTCCGTTTCGCGCAGGAGCGCGGTAAAGTTTTCCGCCGGGTCCGGCAGATCGTCGCCGTAGGCGTTGACGGTCTGGCCGAGAAAAACGATCTCGCGGTATCCCTGCGCCACGAGCGCCGCCACCTCGCGCAGGACGTCCGCCATCGGCCGGGACCGCTCCCGGCCGCGGGTCTTCGGGACGATGCAGTAGGTGCAATCCATGTTGCATCCGGTAATGATCGTGACGTAGGCCTTGAACCCGGAGAACCGCAGCCTCGGTGTGTCGGCGGAAATGTGGCCGCCGAAATCCGCCGCCGCGTCCGATACGTACCGCGCGACCTCCGTCACCTGGTCGGTCGGAATGACGGCATCGAGAAACGGAAAGCGTTCAAAGAGCCGGCCGCGTTCCTCCGAGGCGACGCATCCCATCGCGGCCAGGAAAACGCCGGGCCGGCGGCGTTTGAAGGTCGAAAGAGACGCGATACGCGCGAGGCCGCGCAGCTTCGCGTGCTCGCGGACCGTGCAGGTGTTGACGAAGATCGCGTCGGCCGCCGCCGGGTCGGGCGTCATCTCATACCCGAGCCGCGCGAGCTGGCCCGCGACGATTTCGGAATCGTGGACATTCATCTGGCATCCGTAGGTCAGGATGCAGGCCCGGGGCATGGCGGAATTTCCGGCGGTCGGCGGCCCGCCGGCTATTTTTCGTCCTCTTCCGGGGCCGGCGCCGGTTTGGAAGCTTCCGGCTCAGGCTCGGGCGCGGGCGGCGCCGCTTGGGGCCGCGCCGGGGCGCGGGGGGAGGACAGGCCGGAACTTTTCGCCGGCGCTTCGGGTCCCGCCATCGGATTTCGGAATATGACATATTTGACCTGCATCGCGGAGACCTTGAGATCGCCGTAGGTGGTCGCAACGAGAACGTCCTTGGCCGTAAAGCCCGTGACCTTGCCTGTGACGAAATCCTGGTTCCGCAGATAGACGCGGTCGGACTTGGAGGACGCGTATTCCTCCTCCAGGATCTGCTCGCCGATCATGTCCATGTCGATGTATTTGATGAAACCGGTTTTGACCTCGATGTCCGACTCGAAATTGCTGATGAACCGGATCGTGCCCTTTTTCACGCTCGTCCCGCCGCCCTTGTACTCCACGGCCTTCAGCACATCGCCCGTGGTGAGGTAAAGGACGAACTTGAATTTCCGCGCGATCGACTGCGCCTTCTCCTCGGCCTTCTTCTTGCCGCTGCCGGAAAAAACGTCCTTGAACAAATCCGCCGCCGCCGGCCGGACGGCGCCCAGCAGGACCGCGAGTGCGCTGACGATGACCCAAATCTTCCCTCTCATGACCGACCACCTCCTGATCGAGTTTCCGGTTGCCCAGAGGCTCCGGAACAGCCTATATAATATTTGTATATATATATATAGAGCTATCGGTCGATTTCAAGGCTGACCTGAATCGGGCCTTCAAAAAAGTGTTTGGGTACCCGCGCGACCTCAAAGGAGGTCGCCAGCCGCCAGTGGACCGAGGATTGGCCGGCGAATTGCCCTTCGGCGTTGCCGATATAAAGCGGCAGGACCGGAACCTTCTGGGTCTCAAAGAGCGCCTGGCCCTCCGGCCCCTGAAACACGAGGCGCATGGTCAGGGTTTTCCACGCGTCCAGCCACTGCCGGGCGAGCGGGTCGGGCAGGGACAGAACCACGGGCTGATCGAAGAGATCCTTCCGCGCGAACTCGATCTGCCGGGTCGAGGACATGGTGTCGGGCCATTCCCGGCCGATCCGGCGGATGGAATAAAGCCACAGATTGACGTAATCCGGCCGCACGGTCACTTCCAGCGGAAGCTTGACGTCGGCGAGGTAGGTGTCGCCCTCAATGGGCGTGGCGACGGGATCGCCGATGGAGAAATCGAATGCGTTGGTGCGGGCAAGTTCAATGAGGTCATGGACGGAGGTGATGGCGGACGCGCCGATGACGGTGGTTTCGTGAAATTCGCTCCGCAGAATGGCCTTGCCTGCGAGGACAAAGGCCATGCCGGAAATCGCCTCGACGGCGGGCTTGAAAAACCGGTCGGCGTCGACCGCCGTGCGGAAATGCGAATGCGCGAGGTTTTTGTCTCCGCGGTCCAGCGCGTCGAGGCCGAGGGAATAAAACGCGAGGGCCTTGAGGTTGTGGGACGGGATCTGGAGGAAATCGATGAGCTCGCGGTCGGCCAGCTCCATTTTCAGCATCTCGAATGTTTTGAGCCCGACCTGCTTGAGCAGGTACATGACGCCGTCGGACGGCCCCTCGATCTGGCGCCAGCCGGAGAACCGGGCGTGTTGAATGTCGTAGAGTTTGATCTCGATCACAAGGTCGGTGTCCCGCCGGGTGAAGCGGCCGGCCAGAAGGTGGGTGGCCTTGAGGATTTTGCCGAGTCGCTGGGCCAGCATCTTGTTGGCGAACGCGGTCGACTTGCTCTCAGCGTAGGTCGACCACGCGGATTCGACCTGTTCGCGGGGAATGGTCTCGACGCGGCCGGTCCGGGCAAGGTCGCGGATGAGCAACTCGGCGAATCCCTTGGGGAGCCAAGAGAGGTGGTCGGCGCCGGTGGCATTATCGAAATAGAGAACGCCGACCGTGGGAACGATCTCGGAAAACCCGGCCGCGCCGGCCGGCGCCGCCGCCATCGCAAGAGCGGCTACGAGGCCGCACAACCGTTTCACAACCGCGCTCACCGTCATGCGGTCATTCAATCTGATCCGGCGGCGCCATGCAAGGCGGCGCGGCTGCTATGACGAACGCCTGAAGCGATTGGCCCAGTCGTTGAGTTCGGCGCGGCTGGGCGGGACAAGGCGGAGGTACAGGCCCGCCGCGGCCACGGCCAGCGCGAGCCACGGCCAGACGCGCGAGGCGGCGCCGGCGGAGGCGAGACACACGAAGGCGAGGGGGCATGCGGCGAGGAGCGATCGGAGAAGCGCGGCGAGACCGGTGCCGATCTTGCGGACGGCGATGGCGGCATAGAGCGTGGACGAGAGGAGAATGCCGGCGGCCATGCCCCAGGCGAGGCCCGTCATGCCGAGTTTGGGCGCGAGCCAGAAACTGACGGTCACGTTGCCGGCGATGGAGACGAAGCTCATCCACATGATGTGCTGGGTGAGGCCGTAGACGTGGATGACCGGGATGAGGAACGTGGAAATCGCCAGGATCCCGAAGGCCGGCAGGAGGATCTCCACGACCCGGGCGCCGGGCGCGTAGGTGTCGAGGATCGTGGCGAAGAGAGAGCGCGCGACGCCGAGGACGGCCATGAGGAGGAAGTTCCAGGCGAAGACCATTCGGTGAAGGTAATTCATCGAGAAATTTCTGAAGGCCGCGGCGTCGAAGCCGTCGACGAGTCGGCCAACGAAGTGATTGATGAGGATCGGCGTCGTGGAGGCGAGGCCGATGCTCGTAAAGAGAACCATCTGCTGGGCCAGCGCAAAGACGCCCGTGTCGCGCGCGGAACAGAATTTGTTGACGAGCAGGATCGAGATCCAGTTCTGAACGAATCCCAGCCCCGTGACCGCGGCGATCGGGATCGAATACTTCCAGAGCACGCTCCGTTCAAACCGCATCGACGCCGGAACCGCCAGGACCGGCCGCAGGCGCCAAAATCCGGCGAGCGCCGCCAGCGCGCCGCCGGCGATCAGAATGGCGAGCGCCGTCGAGCCGCTGAGGCGGCCCGACGCCCAGAGGCCGCCGAGGCAGACGAGGGCGACGATCCGCGACAGGCCCGGCAGCCACACGCTGACGGTGATTTTGTCGATGGCCTGCAGAAGATACTGGACGTGCGCCATGAGGATGAGGGAGCCGGCATAGAGCGCGGCCAGCGTCACCGGACCGGCGCCCTCCCTAGGCAGGACCCAGGGGCGGGCCAGCCACAAGACGAGCGACGCCGCCGGGAGCGACACGGCCAGAATCCCGTACCGGCCGCGAATGGCGCTTTGGAGCGAGCCGGTTTTCAGAAATTCCTCGTGGCCGTACCGCTGCAGCAGATGGTTGCTCCAGTCGGCGCCGAAACAGAACAGGGCCTGGCCGGCCATCTGGATCAGGACGAACGTGCCGTATTCCTCGGGCGGCAGGATGGCGCCGAGCGCGAGGAGGAGGGCCGCGCCCAAGCCGCCGGACATCGCATTCAGCGCTGCAACCGTCGCGAACATGCGGATCATCTCTCCTTGATTTTTATATGCGGATCGCCGACAATACAAGTTGTGAACAGCATTCGGAGGTGCGGGATCTTGTTGGCGCTGGCGGCCCTCCTGCAGGCCGGCGGCGCGTGGGGCGGCTACCGTGTGGCCTACGAGGCCGTGTCGTATTCCGAGGAAGGCGACACCCCGGAGGTGGTGAGCCGGCAGAAGAACGCGATGTGGATCGACAAGGGGAAACTGCGGACCGTGAATGGCGACGTGTCGGGCTACGACCTCATCGCGGACTTGAACGCCCGCACGATCTACGTTCTGGACGCGAAGACCCAGGCGTATTCGATGATTGAATTTCCGCCGGCGATCCCGGCAGAGACGGAGCCCGCCGAAGGGATTTTCCTGATCGAAGAGGACGAGACGGCCGCGCCGGTGCTGGGATTCGCGGCCCGGCGATACCGCATTTATGAGGACTCGGCGCTCATCCGGGAGATCACGACGACCCAGGAGATCACGCCCGGATTCGATTTCATGCGGGCCATGGAGGGACTCGAACGCGCGTTTCAGGCATTTGCGCCGTCGGACGATTACGAGCCGCTCTCGATGCTGTTCCGCAAGGTCCACGGCCTGCCGCTGAACGACATTCAATATTATCCCTACGGCCGGGACGTCCTCGAGGCCCGGAAGATCGAGCGGGTGAAATTCAGCGAAGAGGAATTTCTTCCGCCGAAACATTACGTGAAAAGGGATCTGAGAAACCTGTCGGAGGAGGAACCGGCGCCGATTCCGGAAGGCGCCAAGCCGCCCGCGGAGCCTTAGAGCAGCATTTTTTCGATTTCCTCGACCAGCGATTCGGCGTGGGTGTAGTCGCCGTGCGCGACCATGTGCCTGGCCTCCTCGATTTTTTCCTTGATGATCCGGTACTTTTCGTCCAGCACGAGTTCAAAGCGGCGAATTTTGGGCAGCCAGTCCGGGGTCGCCATCAGCTTCTGCAGGGCTTCCGTCTGCGCCTCGTAGATGACGTCAAGCCGGACGCGGTAGAGGGTGACGGGCTCGTCCTTCCCCTTGAGCCGGACCGGGCCCATCGACTCGATCGACTCGTTGCGCGTGGGCAGATCGCGAAAGACGTCCTCGGTAAGGCAGATGCACATCGGTTTGGCCTGCGCCTCGACCCTTGCGGCGACGTTGACGGTGTCGCCGAAGACGTCGTCGCGGTCGACGAGGACGTCGCCGACGTGAATGCCGACGCGCAGGCGGATGCGGTCGTCCTCCTGAATCAACTGGTTTTTTTTGGCCAGATGCATCAGCATTTCAAGAGACGCCGACAGGGCCTCGGCGGAGCCCGGAAAGGAAAGGAGAAACCCGTCGCCGAGCCGCTTGACCAGGAGGCCCTGGTGGCCGGTCACGAACGGCAGGATTTCGTCCTCGACCTGCACGAGAAAAAATCCGAGTTCGATCGCGGTCATCTTGGCCGCGCGCGGGGTGAACCCGGTGATGTCGAGGAATGCGATGGCGCGGCGCTGAATGGCCTTGGAGATTTTGAAATCGGTGGTGGCCTGCGCGGCGGACCGGGTTCTCAGCAAGTCCCGCAAATCCTCCACGGACTCGGCGCGCTGCCGGCGGGGGTTCAACAATTCCGCAAAGGGCCGCCCGTCCAGCACCGACCGAAAGGCTTCGCAGACGGCCTCCTCGTCCTCCGACAGCCGGCCGACCCGCGACAGAAGCGCCTGATAGAGTTTCTGCCGGCCATCGTCTGAAAGGCCCTCCCGCACCAGTTCCGGCACAAGCCGGTAGGAACCGACCGGAATGGGCCGGTCCGAAGCGATCAGCTCCGACACAAGTTCAACGCGGTTGGGATCCTTGAGCCGCACGAGGAGCGCGATCGCGGAGGCGCGGACGAGCGCGCTCGAATGATTTTTCAACTCGTAGAGCGGCCCCGTCACCGTGTCCGGCGGCAGATCGGGATTGCGGTCGAGCAGTTTCTCCAGCCCGAGCAGGCCCGCAAGCTTGCGGTCTTCCTCCGCCGCCTTGAGGTCTCCGAGGAAAACGGGCAGATGCACGCGGTCGCCCATCCGGCCGATCGACTGGATCACGATGAACCGCATCGCGCCCTTGAGGCTCGGAAGCCTCAGCATGAGAATGCTGGATACTTCCGTATCGACCTTGGCCGTCATTGCGTCGACCGCGGCGCGAAAAGTGTCGGGATGGGTGGAGGAGCGAATGAGGGTGAGGAGCGTTTCGCGGACGCGTGCGTTGGCGGTGTCGACCGAAAGAGACCGGATCCAGAGCGCAACGTCCACCTGCCGCCGCGCGGCCGATACCGGCGACCGGGGGCCGGCGGCCTTGTCCGATCCGAGAACGGCGTCGGACACGGCGGCGAGGGACGGCCCGTCGCGGCAGCCCGCGAGGTGGACGACGGCCAGCCACTCCAGCTCCTGATCGCCGTGAAACCGCGCGAGGTCCTTGATGACGCGCAGGGTCGGAACCAGGGCGGATTCCTTGAGCGGCGGCATGATTTTAAGAATGCGCTTGATCGGGATGAACGCGCCGGCCGGCACGGATTTGACCTCGGCGGCGATGCGCTTGCGGATTCGATCGTCCTGCACGGCCATAAGTTCTTGTACGGTGGCCTTGAGTTCCCCTTCCTTCGGATAAATCTTGAGCTGCGCCTCCACCTCGCTGAAGACGCTTCGGCTGTCGCCCCGGCCGGACATCGCGAGGAAGAGCGACTCGGACAGTTGTTCCGTTCCCGTGCGAAGGAGCGCCCGGCGGAGCCGCGCGATGAGCTTGTCCATGTCGCCGAGCATGGCGCCGGGCGTCGGCAAAAACTTTTCAAGCACGCCGGCCTGGCGTTTGAGCATGTACAGGAACGACTGGATCAGAACCAGCCGGCCATGGCCCGAATCGTTCCAGCCGCCGAGACTCGCCATCAGGCGGTCGGTCACGACGGTTTCCTCCGACGCGTCCTGGCTGTACATGCGGATCACGTCGCGGATGGACTGTGGCGGCTCGACCGCCGACAGGATCCTCTGCACCGCCGCCCGCCGGACATCCGCCTCCGGATCCTTGAATGCCTCCTCGAGCCGCGCGGCGGGGATCGCGGGCGCCGCGAGGATGAGTTCCGCCCGGATGGCCGGCGCAAGCGTTCCCCATTCGGGCAGCTCGAAGAGCCGCTCGCCGAGAAGTTTCGCGATCGTCTCGGCCGCGGCGCGCGCCATTTCGGTCGACTCGTCCTTCAGACATTTCCGGATCGTCGCCACCAGCGCCTTCTTGTCGGGATGGCCCGCGGCCA
Organism: Candidatus Lindowbacteria bacterium RIFCSPLOWO2_12_FULL_62_27; assembly: GCA_001784175.1. GTDB lineage: Bacteria > Lindowbacteria > 2-12-FULL-62-27 > 2-12-FULL-62-27 > 2-12-FULL-62-27 > 2-12-FULL-62-27. The sequence continues at coordinate 121,689 of MFPR01000017.1, read as the reverse complement.
GCGTCCCGTAGAGTTCGACGGCCTGCGCCCTCAGATGCGGATACGGCGTGTCGAGCCGGATGAGTCCCTGGAAAAAACCGTCGATCTCGGCGCTGCCGGCCCCGTGGGCCGCGATGACGTGAATGGCCGCGGGCTTGAGCCGGCCGGCCAGCTGTTCGAAGCGGCGGGCCAGCTCCTCGGAGATTTCGCGCGTCCCGATTTTTTTGAGCGCATTGAACACCGCGATGGTGAACGGCAGTTCCTCCGGCGCGTGCTGCCGGCCGTAGAGTTTCTGCAGCCGTTCCTGAATGTTCGGGAGAAATTCCCGAAGGCCCAGCTCGCCGATGAGCCGGATCGCGCCCGCACGGATCTCCGGGTCGGCCTCCCCAAGGTCCGCCTGCACGACGCTGAACGATTCGCGGTCGCCCAGCCGCGCAAGGACGCGCTGGAGGCCCAGCCGGAATCGCGCGTCGACGGTGATAAGGGCCATGCCGGGTTACGGAATGGAAATGTTGTCGATCAGATGAATTCCGTCGATGCGGCATCCCGCGAGGAGCCGCGGCCGGGCGCCGGGCCGGATCAGCCGCCTCGCCGGCGTAAAATCGACCGGATCGACCAGCACGATGTATTCAGGCCGAATCTTTTTTTCCATCAGTCGCCGGCGGACCTGCGCGACGATCGAAACAGGCCGGCCTCCCGAACCGGCGCGCCGCGCGGCCGACGACAGCGCATGATAAATCTCCGCCGCGCGCCGGCGGCCGCGGGCGCTCAAAAGTTCGTTGCGGGACGAGCAGGCGAGGCCCGAAGGCTCGCGGACGGTGGGAACCGCGACAAGTTCAATTCCGAACCGGAACTCCCGGAGGAGCCGCCGGATCAGCCAGAGCTGCTGGAAATCTTTTTCCCCGAAGAACACATGGGTCGGCCGCACCTGAAGAAATAATTTCGCGACGATCGTCAGGACTCCTTCGAAATGTCCCGGACGGACCCGGCCTTCGAGAATTTCGGAGACACGGGGTTCCGTCACCCGGAGAGCGCAGCCGGCCGGAAAAACGGACGGCTTCGGGCAATACGCGACGTCCACGCCCAGCCGGCGCAACACCGCCAGGTCCCGGCGAAGAGGCCGCGGGTATCGGCCGAAATCGGCCGCGGAATCGAATTGCAGAGGATTGACATAAATGCTGACGACCGTCCGGTCGCACCGATGCAGGCTCTCGCGAATCAGCGTTTCGTGTCCCGCGTGAAGCGCGCCCATGGTCGGCACTAATCCCACACGCCGCCTCCTGCGCCGGGCGCCGGCCAGCGCGCGGTCGAGCGACGCGGGGTCGCGCGCGAGGAACACGGGCCTACTGGTTGTGAAAGACGTTGGCCTCGCCGGGGAACGAGCCGCCGGAAACGTCGGCCGCGAATTTCCGGATGGCGGCCACCGCCTCGTCCCCGACTTCGGCGTATCGCTTGAGGAACCGGGGCGAGAAATGCGGATTGAGTCCCAGAAGGTCGTGGAACACCAGCACCTGCGCGTCGACCTTGCGTCCGGCGCCGATCCCGATGGTCGGGACGCCGGCGGCGGCGGTGACTTGGGCCGCGGTTTCCTCGGTGACCAGTTCAAGCACGATCGCGAACACTCCGGCCTTTTCGAGAGCCTTCGCGTCGGCCACGATGCGCTTGGCGTCCGGCGCCCCCCGGCCCTGAACCTTGTACCCGCCGAACCGCAGATGGTGCTGAGGCGTCATGCCGATATGTCCGAGGACCGGAATGCCGCGGCGAACCATGCCGGCAACGACGTCGGCAATCTCGGCCCCGCCTTCGACCTTCACCGCCGACGCGCCGCCCTCGGAGAGAAACCGGCCGGCGTTCCGGATCGCGTCGGATTCGGACACCGTGTGGGACAGAAACGGCATGTCGCCGATCACGAACGCGCGGGGCACGGCGCGACGGACGCACTGCGTGTGATAGATCATCTGGTCCATCGTCACGGACAGCGTCGTCTCATGGCCCTGGACCGACGTGGCGAGGCTGTCGCCCACGAGAAGAACGCGCACGCCGGCGGCTTCCGCGAGCCGCGCCGACCAGGCTTCGTAGAGCGATAACACGACGAACCGCTCGCGCTTCTTCTTCGCCTCAGCAAAATACGTGATTGAAACCGGCGCGGAGGCCATCAGAGCCGCTTGAGAACGCCCGTCGCCCGATTGAACTCGTCGATCTGCCGGTTCCACACCGGACCCTGGCGAAAGACCTCCTCCCAGAAAGACGGCGCCCAGAGACGGTTCAGGTCCTCGGACGTTTTGCCCTGCTGCTCGACCCAGGTGAAGTATTTCAGGTTGTGGAGCCGCTTGCGATCGTAGTAGCCGAGGTCCATCACATGGTCCGGGCCGATCCCGTCCAGATACCGGGTGCGGTCGTAGAGGGCGTTCTTGGGTTTGTACTCGCCGTACTGCGCGCGGAGTTCCTCGACCCGCGATCCGTAGAGGGCGGTCGAATCGGTGAAGATCGTCATGACGACGTCGTTTTCTGTCAGCTCGAAATACTTGGCGATTTTGATCGCGCTCAGCATATTCGAAATCCCGGAAATGCCGAGGAGCGGAAGCTTGCGGATGAAGGACGCCGGCACGCCCTGGTCCTTCAGGAGCGCATGGCCCGCCTTTTCATTGAAGAGCCGGAGGATCTGCATGCAGGACTCGTCGTCGATGGCGACGGCCGCGTCGGTGTTCCGCACGTTGTGAATCCACGGCACGTGCTTGTCACCGATGCCCTCGATCCGGTGCGCGCCGAATCCGTTGTAGAGCAGGGTCGGGCACTGGAGGGCCTCGGAGGCGGTCACGCGGATGTGCGGAAACCGCCCGCGCAGATAATCGCCGGCCGCGATGGTGCCGGCCGACCCGGTGGCCGAAATGTACGCGGCGAGGTTCAGTCCGGGTCCGAGATTCCGGAACGCCTCTTCCACCGCCGGGCCGGTGACTTCGTAATGCCAGACCGGGTTGCCGAATTCCTCGAACTGGTTGAAGATGACGCATTCGGGCCGGGTCCGGCGGATTTCCCAGCACTTGTCGTAAATTTCCTTGACGTTCGATTCCGTTCCCGGCGTCGCGATTACTTCGGCGCCGATGCCCTTCAGCCATTCGAACCGCTCCTTGCTCATGCCCTCCGGCAGAATCGCCACGGGCACGCAGTCGAGCAGAACCGAATCGAAGGCGCCGCCCCGGCAGTAGTTGCCGGTCGACGGCCAGACGGCCTTCTGGGCCGTCGGATCGAACTCGCCGTTGATCAGCCTCGGCACGAGACACCCAAAGGCCGCGCCGACCTTGTGCGCGCCCGTCGGATAAAATTTGCCGAGCAGCCCCACGATCCGCGCTCGGACGCGGGTGATCACGCGCGGGATTTCAAGCGCGTTGACCGGGCCGAAGAGCCCACTGGAGATGTCATTTTTCCAGGTGATGCGGAACAAATTGAGCGGGCTGACATCCCACAGCCCGATCTTGCGGAGCCTCCGTTGGATCGCGCCCGGAATTTTTTCCGGATGGCGCATCTGTTCAAAGGTCGGGATGATCACGCCGCGCTCGCGGCACCGGGCGATGGTTTTTTTCAATACTGCTGTGTTGGGCATGGGTCGCTCTCCTTCATAAGATTGTAATCGTGGAGTCTACCATCGCCGGGCGGGGCGTCAACCGCCGCGCGCGCCATTGCGAAAGCGCCGCAGTCTGATATGATGCCGGCAAGTTCTGTGATTCATAATTCGAATAAGGGAGCGTGAAAGCGGATGCAATCTTGGAACGGCACAGTCACACTGATCACGGGCGCGTCAGGCGGAATCGGCGCGGCGCTGGCCCGGGAAATGGCGAAGACCGGCGCGACGCTGGTGCTCATCGCGCGCCGGGATGGACTCCTGACGGCGCTCAGGGACGAAATCTCGAAGACCCGCGCCCAAATCACCATGACGTCGTATCCGCTCGACATCACCAACGCCCCGGCCGTCGACCGGATGATCGACGACGTGGTCCGGCGGTTCAACCGGATCGACGTGCTGATCAACAACGCGGCCTACGGCATCGACAGCCTCTTCGTCGACACGCCGATGGCGGCGGAACGGGAGATCTTTGAAACCAATCTCTTTGCGTCGCTGTATCTCATGAAAAAAGTCCTCCCGATCATGGAACGGCAGGGCGGCGGCAAGATCATGAACATCGGGTCGGTGGTCGGACACCGCGCGATGCCGCTCATGTCGTCCTACTGCGCCACCAAGTCGGCCCTCAAGGCCTACACGGAGTCGCTGCGGGTCGAGTACGCCAAAAAAGGCGTGCAGGTCATGTACGCCAGCCCCGGGCACACCCAGACCGAGTTTCTCGCGCACCAGAAACGGTTCGGCGTGACGCACCGCAGGGGCGTGCCGACCACGCCGATGACGGTCGACACCTGCGCGCGGCTCCTGGTAAAGGCGTTGAACAAGAACCGGCGGGACACGATCCTGACGGGGATCGGCAAGCTCGGGATTTTCGTCAACCGGTTTTTCCCGTCGCTGCTCGACCGGGTCCTGCTGTCGCGTGTTTGACGGGCGTTTTTGATCGTGCGATAATTGTGTCATGCTGACCGTTGTCAATATTGAACCGACACCGAATCCGAACGCGATCAAGTTCGTCGTGAACCAGCCTTTCGTGCCGTCCGGTTCCGTCACGTATGGCGGCCCCGCCGAAACCGGCGTGGACCCGCTGGGCGCGGCGCTCTTCCGGATCCGCGGCGTGCAATCCGTGTATTACATGCACGATTTCGTCACCGTCACCAAATCCGACGAGGTGCCGTGGGAGGACATCGTCGAGGAGGCCGAATCGACCATCAGCTCGACCGCGCCGGTGATCGACGTGCCGGTCCAGCCCGCGGCGGCCGGGCCGGCCGCGCCGGCGCCGGCGGACGCGGCCGAATTTGAGAAACTTCCGCCCGACGAGCGGCTCGCGGTCATCAACCGGCTTCTGGATGAAGAAATCCGGTCGTACCTCGCGGGCGACGGCGGCGGCCTGCAGGTGCTCGGCCTGGACGGCAACCTTCTGCGGGTCCATTACGAGGGCGCCTGCGGAAGCTGCCCGACTTCCACGGCAGGCACGCTCCGGGCGATCGAATCCCTTCTTCGAGAGCGGCTCAGCGGAAACCTGGCACTGGTCGCCGAGTAATCGGCGGCGGTCCTTTGATCAAGATCGTTTCCGCCACGCGGCTGTCTGAATCCCTATTCAAAGATTCTCCGCTCGGCGCCAGCCTGGGCCGGCTGGCCCGCGACGCGCGGCTTTCGGCATGGATCGCGTTTGAAAACGCGGAGACACTGCCGCGGGTCTACAATCAGTTGATCACCGAGGCAAACCGGGCCGATGTCATGGTGTTCATGCATGACGACGTCTGGATCGACGATTACCATTTCGCCGACCGGATCCGGGAGGGCCTGGAGAGATTCGACGTGATCGGCCTCGCCGGAAACAAATCACCGGCGCCGGCGACGCCGGCATGGGCGTTTGCCAACGACCGCTTCGAATGGGACCTCGCGGATAATCTCTCCGGCGCGGTCGCGCACGGAAGCCGGCCCTTCGGCCCGGTCACATGGTACGGCGACTGCCCGGCGGAGGTGAAAACGGTGGATGGCCTGCTGATCGCAGCCAAGTGCGCGACGCTGCTCGATCGATCGGTCCGATTCGACGAACAATTCGAATTCCATCTCTACGACATGGATTTCTGCCGGACCGCCGTAACGGCGGGCCTCCGCATCGGCACCTGGCCGATTGCCGTCACGCACGCCAGCGGCGGCGCCTTCGGCAGCCCGGCCTGGCGCGCGGCCCTGGACAAATACCGGAATAAATGGAGCCTGCCGGACAAATAAACGCGCCCGCCCGGAATCGAACCGGGGACCCTCGGCTTAGAAGGCCGATGCTCTATCCAACTGAGCTACGGGCGCACACAAGTAATGATGATACAAACGGTAGCGGAGAAAAGCAAAGTCTAACGCGACCATCGGCTGTGAGCAACGGCCTGAACGTGTCGGCCGAAGCTCACGTCAACATCACAATCAATTTGAAAATTGAACTTTCGAGGGATGGTCTGCGTGTATCGTCTGTTGAGCCTACTGTCGAGAGGTGGCGTCCGTGAAGATTCTACACGGTCCGGCCATCGACACGCTTATGGTATCTCGGCGCGTCGTACTGCGCGAAGGTCTCAATTCTGATTTGGAAAAGCTGAAGCTCCAAGCGCAGGAGACCGGATCGGCGCGGTTTGACTTGGGTGGTGAAAACTCGGAAGTTCGCCGCAAGGGTCGCGGTCCTTACGCTTTTACTCTGGTGAATGAGTCGAGGGGCATTGAGATACAGATAAAAAAAGTTGAGGGGTGGTTGTCATCGCATCAGCGTTACAGTGTTGGCGTACCAGAGTTGTATGTCATTTTCAGATCACGTGCGTGTCCGAATCTCTCGGAAAATTTGGAATATGTTGAGCGTGTCGTATTGGAGTTGGCACGTTCTCACGCTGATATTGAAAGTGAAATTTTATCGCGCGTAGATGTTTGCGTGGATTTTGTGCCGGAGACAGATTTTGCGTCTCTGGGGTTGAGGGGTTGGTCTTGCAGAATGAAAGGCGGGAAATACGAATCGAAGGAATATGGAACACCTTCGCGGTTTAGCGGGTACTGGTTCAGGTCGGGGGATATGGTGACACGTTTGTATGACAAACCCTATGAACTCAACGTCACAAAGAATCCGGCGCGACAGGATTGGTTTGAGCGTTGGATGCGGTCCGGCTGGGACGGCAAGTCTCAGGTTTTACGCTACGAGGTGGAATTGCGTCGTTCAGTTTTGCATGATCTGAAAGTTGACACGTTCGCAGATTTCCAGCAAAAGTTTTCGGGAATTTGGAACTGGTCGCTGGATCGGTGCGTTCCGGTCTTGAACGATGTTCCTGTTCCGGAGTGGTCCGCGTTTCGTCGCCCTGATACGGAAACTCTTGAGTTGCGTCGTCGTGTCGTCTGTCCCAAGGAAGATACAAAAAAATATAGAGAGATTGCGCGGGAGTTTGCACGCATTGGGTGGTGGTACCGCATAGATTCCGTCCAGAAGTGGCGCAATTTTCTGCGTCGCGCGGAGTCAATGAACTGGGTTGGCAGTGTTGCTGACCTGATAAAATTTCAACGAGAGGGCGGTGGTTGCAAATGATTTTAGCCGGTCCTGTACTAAATGTTCGGGAGCGTGAGGTAACAGCAAAACAGTCCGGAGAGAAATTTTTTGCGTACTCGTTTGAGCTTGTTGATCGGGGTACGCGGGAGTTTTACCGCTGCGATATGACTTCTCCGGGTCATATCGATCTGCCAGACGGCAAGCAGATGGTTTTGGATGTGTTCCGGGTTCGCGAATGGAAAGGTCAGAGGTTCTATCGCTGTAGGGAGTTTCCTAATCCTGCGGTGATATTGGAGTACTCGGGCAGAAAACGTCGGGATGATGTGAAGTTGCCTGACGCTGTGTCGCCGATCTCGGCTGACGACAAGGCTCCGCGCAAGCTGAAGGCTACGGCGGTTCGAGGTGCGGAAGATGTATCGGAGTTCTCCCGGCTGTGATGCGTTTCATTGTCTGCTTGTCGGCTGGGCTGGCGATTATCGTAGCCGGGCTGTTGAAGGCGTTCGGTCATGTTCCGCTGCTGGAGGCGTTCAGGAGAACGTTATCTGTTGTGTCTCTGTTTTTGTTGATGGTCGGCGGTCTTGATGGCTGGGTAAGATTTTGTTCGGTGAAATTACGGACGGATCGGTGGTACTTCCGTCCGGTTGACTTATACATATCTGGAACTTTGCTTTTGGGTGTTGGACTTCTGCAACCTGTCGAGTATATCGGATCGTTTCCGTTGATCGTGTTGGTTCTGCTTGCATTTCTGTTGATGGTGTTTTCGTTCGGCTGTGCGTTCAATTTGCGATGGCGAATTTCAGCGACAAAATTTGAGCAACATTGTCGGAGTGCCGGAGTTGTCAGTGGCTCGGGTGAGCCGCCGGACTTCATTGCGGAGTTTTCGCGGGGTCGCGCGGTGACACTATATTTCCGGCCACGCGGTACAGACCGGGAGAGGATGGAAACAGAACGGTTGGCGAATGAATACAACGGACATTTTGAAAGCTTCCATGAGTGCGGGGCAGGTAGCTACCAATATGACTATGGAACCGGAACATTGCCGGGGCGGTTTGAGTTGACTGTGAAAGAAGCGGTGAATCGGGCGCAGGCGGCCGCGCATGCGGACGCGGCCCCCGGTAGGGGGCAATTGTACATTGGAGAGAGTTTTTCTCGGTCCGTGGTGATCACGTTGACCGAAATGGTGCATTTGCTGATTGGTGGTGAAACAGGATGTGGAAAAACAACGGTGCTGTTGGGATTGATACGGCAACTGATTGCTCAGTGTGTTGATATTGTGCTGATCGATGCGAAAGGGACGGACTACAAAGGTATCGAGTCGAAATTGAAAGCATACGTGTTTGAGTCCGAAAAATTCTTGTCGCTGATAACTGCGCTTGTGTCGAAGATGGACGAGCGATACCAGCAGGCGCGTACCGGATCGGATGATTTCGTGCCGCTGGTGCTTGTCGTGGACGAGCTTGCGGACGTTGTGTCCGGGAAAGATGGAAAGGAAATTCAGTTGGGACTTGAGCGCATTGCAATGAAGGGTCGCGCAGCGCGGATCCATTTGATTCTTGCGACGCAGCGTCCAGATGTAAGAGTGCTGGATGGTCAGTTGCGGGATAATCTGCCGTGCCGCCTGATCGGACGCTTAAAAAATCTGGATATGTCAGTCAAGTTAATCGGGTCGGGTGCATCTGCAAAATTGCCGGCGACGCCCGGCCGGTTCATATGGAGTCGGGGACTTGATGAGTTACAAGTTCAGGTTCCTTTGATTTTGTCAGAGGGGGAAAGTGGGTAGAGGTCGGGAGAAGGGGTCTCCCGAAGAAAAAGAGAGCTGAACCTAATAACATAGGGTGTAGATGGGGACTTTGAAAAAATAATTGCGGAGAGTAGCAGATGTTAGTTGGATGTAATTGCTTGTGTTGATGGGAGTTAATTTGTCAACAAAAATAATACATTACCGTTTGTAGCTCAAGGAGTTGACAATAGACATCGTGGGAGGAAAAATAGGAGGTGGTGAGAGGTGAGTAAGGTAATGGATTTTCTGGATGTGAAGGGATTAGGTTGCGCGGCGGTCACCGTGTATATGCCTGTGATCGACCGTGAGCGACTTCGTGTTCTTGGTCGTCGCGAAGGTCGCGCAATTTCATATTTGATCCGGCGTGCGATCCGTGAATATTTGTCCAGATGCCGGACAACCGAGAAAGGCAAGGTGTTGCGATGGTCGAAAAAAGAAAATTAGAGAATCGCCAGTTAAGGAAACTGATTGATTGTTTAAAATTGCATTTTCGAGATGCTGGGTATTTTGATTTATTGTTGCGTCGCATTCAAAAAGATGAAGTGTGGGTGATTTTTGATCCAATTACAGGAGCGGTTATTGTGTACAGTGGGTGTGTCGTTATGACCGCTGACGATATTATGAAAAATAAACGTGTTGTTGAAAGTGTGATTAGGCGGTTGTTGGATTTTCATATGTTGTCAATTACGGAGATAGAGGTCATGGAAAAATTTTCGAAGCGATTTGGGTTGCGGTTGGATTTTAGGATGATGCAAAAATCACGAGTGGGGAGGGATTTTCATGCTTGAGGAAAAACAAAGCCTGCGGGGCCAGCCGCAGGCCGTTGAAACTGAAAATCGATCTCGTCCAGATGTTCCCACGGCGTTGATGTGTCGTCAAGCCGATGTTGTCGAAGACTATGACTTTGACGGCATTCGTCGGCGTGAGGTATCGGAGGAAGGGACTACAGAAAATCTCTTGTCCCGGCGTGATGTGGAAGTGTCAACGCTTGAGCGTGCGCTGTCAATCGTTCATCGTGGTGTTGCTGTCGATCCTGTTTGTCAGGATTTAACGGTGCAGGAAATTGTAGAACATTTGGCAACATCTCAATGCGGTATTTTGTCAAAATTGCAGGTCGGACGGTATGTTCCATCGTCGAATGGCCGATTCGCAAAAAAATTCGTCGAGGAAAACGGTTATTGTTTCAGAGTGGTTAAGAGCGGAGGTCAACGTAAACGCCACGCAACAGACCTGAATAAGTTGTTGCGTTTTTTTGGCAATGACAAGATTTCTGTTGTGTCGCAGGCTCGCCTTACGCAATACGTTGAATATCGGCGTGCGCAGCCGTTTTCAAAGGATAATACGATCAAGAAAGAAATTGAGTTGTTGGCGCGTGTGGTGGATGCAGGAATTCTGGAAAAACTTGTCACGGAAAATAATATTCGTTTGGTGTTGCGTATGCGGTCGCTCGGGTTTGAAGCACAATCGCCGACGCGCCAAGAAATTTGGCGTGTCCTGACAGGTCAAGAGTTACGTGTGGTTGATGATGTCTTGTCGAGTGTAGATGATACAGATTTTTGGTTGCTCGTCGAACGCGAGACCGGCAACCGTGCCGCGCAGGTGCGTCGTATCCGTTGGGATCATGTGCGCTTGTCCCGTCGTGGAATTTTTGTACCACCGAAAAATGAAAAATCGAAAAAGTTAAAACGCGGGCGCGGGCGTGTGATGATGCTCTCGAATCGTTTGATTGCGGGGTTGCGTGCATATGCAACACATTGCGGATTACAGTATGATGCCGCTCGGGATAGGTTTGTTGATAGCTCTGGCGACGTCGCTGTCGTTGCGCTGTTGCCACAATTCGCGGAGCGAAAATGTAGCGAGAATACTATATCGTCGGAAATGTCTGACAGGTTTCGTGTCTTGATCGGAGAGAGGCTCGGTGCTGCGTCGTACTGCCTTCGGAAAACTGTGGCAAGTGTTTGGTATCACGCCGCAACGCGTATCAGCTTCGACATGGTACGGCTCGCAAAACACTTTGGCCATACGGTTGCAGAATTGGAGCGTGATTACGCCGATGCGTTGCCGTCGGGGTTGAGGGATGAATTGTTGCGTGCAGAGGAGACGTTGAAGGCGTGGCTACAGGCGCAGAATGAGATGGTTGATGAAGATGGCGAAAATGGGTCTGCATCTTCTTTACCATTCCAACGAATTAGAAGGCCGATGCTCTATCCAACTGAGCTACGGGCGCATTGGGATTATCAAACAGTTACAAAACAATGCGACAATTCAAAATCGACTTGTGCAAAATTTGTGCAAAATTTTCGCATCGACCATATCCGGGAACAGCCCTTTCACCGCATGCGTACATGGATGCCTCCTCCACTTTCTTGAAATATTACGATAGTCGGGGCAATTGTCCAACCCAATTTTCTCGCGGCCTTCGAATTCTGGGGATCGCCGGCCTCATCGCTGAGTTGATCAGAAATACTGTCAACCGCCTCCTGTTTTTGTTTTCGCTCAAGATGCGCGTACCGGCGAGTCGTCGAAATATTTTTATGCCCCATGTTCCCGGTGTCGCGGCTCCGCCGTCCCGATGCCGACGTTGCCCGTTTTTTTGAATTCATGCATGAAATCGTGTATACTCGTGCGTGTTATGCCGACGGTTCGCTTGGTCAGGGAACATCGACTGGAATTCTTGGAGGCATGGCATGGGTATTTTGGCTCTGGGCGCGGATGAACGGGTAAGAGACGTTAAAATCACAGAGGTTGACCTGAGCGTCAGCCTGTCGGATGGCCGCACCATCACGGTTCCTCTGGCTTGGTATCCGAAACTCGCGAACGCCACGCCGAAGCAAAGGAAAAAATGGCAGGTCGGCGGCGGGGGGTACGGCATTCACTGGCCGGAAATTGATGAGGATTTGAGTACGGAGGGACTTCTTCGAGGCGCTCCTGCCCCGAACGCAAAGAAAAAATAGTTGTGAGTGGTGATTTGTGATTTCCAATTTGTGATTGAAATCACAAATCACAAATTAGGAATCACCAATCACAAATCCCCCGACGGCAATCTAAAATGGCGCATGCATCATCCGGCCGGTCTTTGGCGGGAGGTCCGCCCGTAATCTTATTTCGCCGCTTGGTTCCTCTCCAATTCCTCGATTCTCCCCTGTAACTTCTCAATCGTCACCTGTTGTTCCTTGACGGCATTCAGCATCGCGAAGATGATGGGGTCGTTGTTGAGCATGAGGTAACCTTGGTTGTTCGATTCAACCGCCTCCGGGATGGCTTCCTTAACTTCTTGAGCAACAGGGCCGATATGAGGCGCGCCATCCTTGATGCCGACCGGATTGTCCGCGCGGTAGCGGTATTTGACGGGATTGAGTTTCATGAGTTCCGCCGTGCCGGCTTTGTACTGGCCGTCGATGTTCTTGAGGCGGCCATCGGAGAAGGTCGCCCAGGACCCGCCGCCGACTTTGGATGCCCCGCCGTTGACAGAGAAGTCGGTATCTGGGCTTGCGGTGCCGATTCCGACCCGGCCGCTGGCAAGGACGACCAAGAACGTATCCCCGACGGTTATGGTGTCTTTGACGATAACATTTCCGGCGACGTGCAATTTAGCGCCAGGGCTCGTCGTGCCGGGCCGACATTGCCGCTCTTTAATACAACCAAAAACGTGTCTCCCACTGTCAGTGTGTCCGACATAACTCCGCCCTTGACAACCAGACTATCCCCCGGCGTCGTTGTGCCGATGCCGACGTTGCCCGATGTTGTAACAACCAGACGGTCGCCCGCCGCAGTACCCACTGCAAAAGAATCAGATACATGCGCCGCTCCCGTTACATCCAACCTGCTCCCCGGAGCCGTATCCCCGATGCCGACGTTGCCGCTTGGATTGATGACGAATGGATCTCCGCCCGTCTTGCCCAATCTGAGATAGTCAGCGCCAGCGCCAGAGTAGCTTACGCCTATCGAGTACTTATTCGGGGAGTTCACATTTACACTCCGATCAAACAGGATGCTTTCGTAGTTATCAACGGCAACGTGCATCTTCGCCCCTGGCGCCGTCGTCCCGATGCCGACGTTGCCTTCTTTTGTTAATCTCATTCTCTCATCGGCATTGCCATTATTGTACGTGACAAACTCTAAATGCCCACTATTCTGGGTAGTGCTATCTTGAGCCCCTCTAATAATAGCGGCATAGTGAGTTGCGCCAGATGCGAGCAGGTTCCGAAAATGTATAGATGCTAAATTGCCCACCCCGGCTGTGGCTGAATTTTGAATAACGAGCCCTGCTCCTGATTGGTATAAGTGTAACGTACTTGCTGGCCCTGTGGTGCCGATGCCGACGTTGCCGCTCTTTGAATTGACCACGAACACCGTATCGCCGACCGTCATCGAATCCGAAACGCGAACCGTTCCGGCCACATGCAACGAATCCGACGGACTCGATGTCCCGATGCCCACATTCCCGGCGCTCCTGTAGATGTTCCCGATCGTGCCGCCGACCATCGTCCAGTCCGTATCCGGCGTCGCGCCGCCCGTCGCCGTCAGCGACGCCCACGATCCGGCCTTCCGGCCCTCGAAATCCGATCCCGACCACCGAATCGCGCCGTCCGCGGCGGAAGTCGCCGCGTTCGTGTCCATTTGAATGCGGCCTGCGACGTGCAACGAATCCGCCGGAGACGTTGTGCCGATGCCGACGTTGTCGTTGAAAATAGATATCCCTTTGACCCCGATGCCCCGGTTTGGGCCCCCGAACTTGGCGTCATATGCCGTGCCTGTATGGGGATCGGTGAAAGCGCCGTCGTGAAACATGGACTGCCCGTTGTTAACTTCAAATGTCGCGTTCGGGCTCGCCGTCCCAATGCCGACCCGATTATTCGCCGCATCCACATACAGCGTCGGCGAATCGACGTTGAGCGTGCCTTCGATCTGCAAGCTGTCCGCCGTGCTGGTCGTGCCGATGGCGACATTCCCGGAGAGCCGGTAGATCGTGCTCGCCGTCGCAATCGTCCAATCCGTGTCCGACGCGGCGGATGCCGTGATGCCCGTCAGGAGCGATCCGTTTCCGACGAACTTGTTCGCCGTCACCGTTTCGGCAACCGACAGCGCGCCGTAGGCGGTCGCGCCCGTGTCGAGGAACTTGGCGATGAACGCATAGGGGGAGGTCGTCAGTCGAATGCGGGGAGACATCTCGGCGTCCGGGGAGACGGTCACGCCGAGCCAGTAACCGGTGTCAAACGCCAGATTCACGCCGCCGGCCGTCGCGCTTCCGATGCTCGCGCTCACGATGCCGTTGGCGGGCGTCAGGGTCTGCGCTTCGGACCAGAGAATCGCCCCGCCGGACGCGGCGCTGTGGAGTTTGAAGGTCACGCTTTTGGAGCTGGTGATGCGCGTGCCTTGCGAGTCCGTCAGCTCGCCTTGGAAGGATATATATTTTGGAACGTCCGCCCATGCGGCGTTCCAAGTGAAAAGTGCAAAGTGGAAAGCGAAAAGTAAACCCAGTACGAACTTTTTCATGTCAGTCGACCTCCCCAGGTCGTGTAATACCTCGACGCCGCGATGCGGCGAAAGCGACTTGTGATTGGTGATTTGTGATTTCCCATTTGTGATTATCGCAATCACAAATCACAAATTAGGAATCACCAATCACAAATAATCTTTTTCCCGTACATCATCCCTGCCACGCAGCGATGAGGCTTTCGTCCCGCAATTCGTGGGGCAAACGGCTCATGGTTGCGAATGTTGACGGAGAGTGGAACGGCGGATATACTGTGTGCGGCATGAAAAGGGTTCGGTTCCGATGGGATCCGAGCCGTTGCGCGAAGGAAAGGGGAACGCCATGGCAACACCGGATTATGTGCTGTTACAACTTCACAGCTTGGAACGGCAGATTGAATTTCTGCGATTGGCGGTAAACCAGCGGAGCAAAAAACAGGGTAAATCCCTCGAAATGCGGGATCTTTTTGGCATCTGGCGGAAGAAGATCCATTTTTCGGACCAGGAGATCGACGAGGCGAAGAAGAGCTGGATAAAACCGTTTCCAGCATGATCCGCATCGCCGATACACACTCGCTGTTATGGTTTCTGGAAAATGACCGCCGATTGACGGCCAAGGCCCGTGGGGCGATGGCCGACCTGACAGGCCGGTTGGTTGTTCCGACGATCGTCGCCGGCGAAATCTGGCACCTCTGCCAGCGCCGGCGAGTGACATCCATTTTTGAAGACCTTCTCGGCAAATGGTCCCGGATTCGAAATATTGAATTTGCTCCTTTGGACGTGGCGCTCTTTCCGCTGTTGCCCGCGGGCTTCGAATTGCATGACGCCATCATTATTGCGACCGCCCGCTCCTTCTCCGCCTTGACCAAAGAACCCGTTGCCATCGTCACCAAAGACGCCGACATTTCGGAGAAATCAGGCGTGGAAATCATCTGGTAAGCCTCCGCATTGCTCCGCTTTGAAGACGAACAGATAGTCGAATTGTTTTGACTCGAACAGCAGAGACAGCGTGAAACAGACCCAGAAGTCCTTCTCCACGACCAGGCGGGAGAGCCCTCGCCGGTTGGCCGTCTCCAGGAAAATGGTGTCGCGTTCCAAGGACGGAAGTTTCGCAAATTCACGCATCGGCGGAACCCGTGATCGAATCAATCAAGTGGTGCATCCACGCCGGCGCGTGTCTCTTGTCCCGTTTTAGCTGAACCCTGTCTTTATCCTTCAGCATCTTCCTCAACCTTTTGATTCCGGATTGCGCGATATTCGCCTCACCGATGTGCCGAAGCGCCTGAATGACCGTTCCGCTGATTTTCCCGGCGGTCGCCATGTATCGGGGGGTTGTCCGCTTCAGGATTATCTCTTGGGATCGAATTCTGACCCTCCGTTCCGGGCCGTCCGTTAGAAATATGATCTTCGCCGGAACCTGTTCCGTCAGGCCCAGCAGGTTAGCCGCATAAGCGCCGGACGGTTGAATGCGCGTGGAATCGCGAACGGATAACGCCCTTGCTATCTCGTTCGGATCCGGTGACAGAATGCCTATGGATGGATGCTTTTTGGGATAATCGTACAGACCATGGGCCAAGCGGCGAATGGTCCCCCGTTTTTCAAGCCGGTGAAGGGTAATGCGTATGGCCTGGGAACTTCCAAGGCCAAAAAACGATTTTGGAGTAAAGCACCAACCCCTGTCATTTTCGCATATTCTGCCGGTCATCTTGCTTTCAACAGATCGCATAAACACACCGCCTCAATGGTTGTAACAAAAAGTACACAATTTTTGTTACAAATGCAAGGGGAGCAGCGATGACTGCCCATGATCCGCCACGAAACACGCTTCCAAACTTGTACCGGATTTGTACCGGTTTTTGGGACAAAAGGGGACGGAACTGCGCCTACTCGAACTGAAAAATCCTGAAATCAGAAAATCACACGCGGAGATAATTCAACAAGGAACAGACGCTTACTGAATAATCCTGAACGCCGTTGAAAAATTGAAATTTGCGTGGATCAGCTTAGAAGGCCGATGCTCTATCCAACTGAGCTACGGGCGCATGGATGCGGCCGTACCCGAAGGCGGGACTTCGGAATTACATGGATGTAATTCCGACGACGGAGGGTGCGGGCGCACACACGGATGTGTGCATTTTACTGTATTTGGCTTGTCGCGCAAGTTCACTCAGTCGATTTCGCACAGCGTGAAGTTCGCATTTTTATGGATCACCGGCAGGCGGATGACCGGATCGCGGGCGTTCACATAGAGGACGTACCGGTACATCGGATATTTTTCGCGGATCCGGCGGAACACCTCCGGATCGAGTTTGGCGAACCGCTCGGAGATGTGGGCCGACCGGGCCGAATTGCGGACGCCGCGCAGTTCGTCGTAGGAGATCGTCAGGTCGTTGAACCGGCCGAGGACCTCTTCATAGACGAACGGGAGAAGCCGGCCCGAATACATATCCATCCACGTGACGAACACGTTGCGTCGCGCAAAATCGCGGAACCCGCCGAGTTCCGGATCGATGATCACGCCGGCGTCTTTGGGAATGTGATCGAGGACCCACACCTGCATCCCGTAATAATCGACGGACCGCGGGTTCTTCGCGGCGCGCTCGTTGACATTGTAGACGCCCCGCGCCGCGCAGAACGCGACCATGAACAGCAGAAACAACCGCGCCCGTTCCTCCGGACCGCGAAACCGGAACCATGCGACTGAGAAGGGCGCGAGGACCGCGATCGTGACGCCGATTTTCCACGGGGTCGGCACGAGGTAGGAGCCGTAATACAGGAAAGACAACATCCGGCCGGAACTCAAACGCGCATCGCCGGGAATCAGAATGACCAGCGCGGCTGAAAACAACACGCAGAGAAGCAGCATCGAGACCACGACCCGCCGCCGCGCAGGCGCGGCCAGCAAAAAGAGGCAGGGAACAATGGGCGGGCCGTCGACGGAGAAAAAGGTGGCGCCGAGCGTCCATGCCGCCAGCACGCCCATCCAGGGCCGGTCCTGGTCCACCAGAAGTTCCCGGAGATACAGGAAGTAGCAGGGAAGAAAAAGCAGGGTCAGGTGCGTGAACAGCCGGAACGGCGACAATTTGGCGATCGCCCACACGGGAACGACTTCCGTGAAGAACGCGAACACGAGGGCCATCGCGACATACACGCCGACCATGACCGAAAACCGCCCGCGGATGTCCGGCCGGAGCAGGCGACGGCCCTGCCAGCCGACCGCCAGGAATGTCAGGAACGTGATGTATTTCGCCGGATGCCACTCGCTCGGATGGCTGTGATAGTGCATGCTGAGCCGCAGGTACTCGAAATATTTCAACTCGTCGCCGGCGACCCAGTTGACGTAACTGTGCTCGCGGGCCAGGAAGATCCAGTAGGGCGCGGTGCCGATCAAAAAACAGCCCGCGGACAGGAGCAGTGTTTTGATCCAGCCCGGCGATCTCCACTCGCGTGCGATGAACGCCACGACGAGCGGCGGGCCGGCCATCACGGCATTGCCGGCGTGGATGGTGAACGTCACGCCGAGGAGAAACGCGGCCAGAACGTACCTCGCCTTGAGAAACGCCGCCAGCACGAACATCATGCACACAATGCCGTACGTGCTCGCCGTCAGGACCTGGCCGGTGATCGCCCAGTGATTGCCGAGCGGCACAAAGCCGATGTCCGAAAATAGCAAATAGGCCGAACACAGAAACGCAGTGACCCTGTCGGCCGACCGGCCCACATCGGCGAGGAAGGCCATGCCGAGCAGGGACAAGAAGATCATCAGGAAGCCCGTCGCCTCCATGAGAATCTTGACGTTGATATGAAACGCCCGGTACAGCCAGGACGGGATGACCGAATAGAGCGTCGGGCTGTGCTTGAACAGGTGGAGGCTGAATCCTTCCGGCGCGTATTCGCCGGCATCGTAGTAGATTTTCCCGAGTACATCCGTGAAAGAGACTTTGTACATGAAGAAATTCATCATGTGGGTCAGGTAGTAGAGGACGCTGACCGTGAACACGATCAGGATAAAATAGATGACCCCTTTTCGTTCCTCCAGAATCCGCATGGCCTCCTCTCTTACCTTATCCCAACGGGCGAGTCGAGCAGGGCCGAAAATGGGCTGCCGTCCTTGACAAACCAGGGCGCACGCCATATCATTATGACATTCAATGTCGAGTGACGGGGAGGTCATCAGGAGTTTGCGCATGGCAACCAAGATCAGTTTTGCCGATCTGACTCATACCGGGCAGTTGGTGTCCGCCAATGTCATTCCCCTCGGCATCGCCATGGTGGCGTCCTATGCCAAAAAGGCGCTGGGGGATGAAGTGGAGTTCCAGCTCTTCAAGTACCCGGAGGATTACAACCAGTATCTCAGTCACACCACGCCCCGAATCGCCGGCTTTTCCCTGTTTGCCTGGAACAATCACCTTTCCCACGAATATGCCCGCCGTTTAAAGGCCGTCGCGCCCGAGACGATCGTGGTGTTTGGCGGGCCGAACTGGCCGAATGACCCGCCGGTACAGAAAACTTTTCTGAAAAAATGGTACGCGGCCGATTTTTGCGTGGAAGGCGAGGGCGAGGTGGCGTTTGTTGAGCTGTACAATATTCTCAAAGATAATGAATTCAACGTCGACAAGATCAAGCGGGATCGCATCAAGATTCCCAATACCGCCTATTTGACGAAAGACGGCGAATACGTGAAGGGTCCCATCCTGCCCCGGATCGAAGACTTGGAAAGCGTTCCCTCCGTGTTCGAAGCCGGCCTGATGGACAAATTTTTCGACGAGCATTTGATGTCCATTTTTCAAACGTCGAGGGGTTGTCCCTATCAATGCACGTTTTGTCATGACGGCGCGTCGTATTTCAATAAAATTCGCCGGGTTTCCGATGAGCGCGTGAAAAGGGAAATCGATTACATCGCGGCGAGAGCCAGAGCGCCGGACGTGTACATTGCGGACCTGAACTTCGGGATCAACGAGCAGGATATCCGGACCGCCCAATATCTGGCGGCCAAGCAGGAGGAAGTCGGCTGGCCCAAATTCGTGATCATTGCCACTTCCAAGAACGACAAAAAGCGCGTATTGGAGATTTCCAGGATTCTCCGCGGGTCGGTCGACCCCGGCGGCGCCGTGCAGAGCACGGATCCCGAAGTGCTGAAAGCCATCAAGCGCACCAATCTTCCCATGGAGGCGCTGTTGGAGGTGGCCAGAACGGCGGAGACGGACGGCGCGGCCAGCGTGTCGGAAATTATTTTGTGTCTTCCCGGAGACAGCAAGCGAGCCTATCTCAAATCCGTCAAGGATGTGCTCGACACCGGCTTTACCTTGATTCGAAGCTACCAATTCCAGTTATTGGCGGGAACGGAGGCGGCGGACCAGGCGGCGCGGGGAAAGTACAAGTACATCACAAGATTCCGGGTCAAACCCATGAACTTTGGATATTACGAGTTCAGGGGCGAAAGATTTCCTTCGGCCGAAATCGAGGAAATCTGCGTCGCGAACAGCACCATGACCTACCAGGATTACCGGGATTGCCGCGAAATGAGCCTGACCGTCGAGATGTTCAACAACAACGGTATTTTCTTCGACATCGTGCAATTCTTGTCCAAGCAGGGAATTTTGCGGTCCGACTTTATCTTCAAAATTCTGGATCTGGTGCATCAAAACAAGATTCTTTCCAAATTCTACAAGGACTTTGCGCCGGAGGAGGAGAGCAATTTGCGGGAAAGCGGAGATGAACTCAGAGCTTTTACTTTGGAGCCCGGCGTTGTTGAAAAATATATCAAGGGAGAATATGGCATCAATGAAATCTACAAGTACCGGGCCATTGCCGTGTTTTATCACATGGCCGAGCTTCATGAGGTCGCCTATGCCGCCGCCCGTGAGTTATTGAGGGAGAAGGGCCTGTTGGATGAGCGGACGGAACAATATGTGAACGAGTTGCAACGGTTCAGCCTGATGCGGAAGGAGGGACTGTTCGACATGAACGGCCTGAGCCGGGGCGAGTTCCATTTCGATTTTGTGAAATTGCTGGACGGCAATTTCGCCTCGCTGCCTTTTGATTACCATGACCCCCGAGGCATCGAAGTCGAGGTGTACCACACGGAAAAGCAGAAAAAAACGATCATGGCGTATATCGATCAGTTCGGAGACAGTCTCGTGGGATTGGGCCGCATTCTGAATCGCGCCCATATTGCCTCCATGCACCGCAGCGCCCGGTATACGGGGCGAACTGCAGAGAGGGAGAACAGAGTCCGCATCGCCGAACCCGTGGAAAAAGCCCGTGCGATCGCCGGACCCACCGGCGGAGATCAGCTTGAGCAGTATTAGAAGTCAAATCAAGACCCGTTCCCATTCCCTCTGAATTTCCTGATTCTGTCCCCGTCTTATCCCCCGCGCGTCTATTATTTCGCGACCCGGCTGAAGGCGGCCGGCTTTCAAGTCCTCGGAATGGGCGACGCGGCATACGCGCGCCTGAACGCGGATCTCAAGTCATCGCTCCGCAGTTACCTCCGCCAGGAACTGGACTGCTACGATCCGAACGGCGGGGTCATCGAGTCGAAGTATCTGCCCATCCGCCGGAAGGTGGAGAGACTGGCGAAAGAGTATGGCAAGCCGCAGGCCGTCGAATCGTTCAATGAATGGTGGCTGCCGCTCGATGCGCGTCTCCGGCAGGATTTTGACGTCGAGGGCCTGAAGCCGGACGAGCTTGAGAGGCTCATCCGAAAATCCAAAATGAAGCCGGTGTTTCAGGCCGCGGGCGCCCAGACGGCCCGCGGGGAGATCATTCAGGACGTGGCCCACATGCTGGCATTCAAGCAAGAGGTCGGCGGCGACATCATCGCGAAGCCCGACCGGGGCCTCGGGTCGGCGCACACCTACCGGCTGAGGACGGAGGCCGACATCCAGCAGTTTTGGAGGAAAAAGAAGCCGGGAACGACGTACTTCATGGAGAAATTCATTCAGGACGAACACCGGCAGTTCATGTCGTTCGACGGCCTGACCGACCCGTGGGGGGACATCGTTTTTTACACGGCGCACGTCTACAACGACGGCGACCTCGAGATCGCCACCACCGGCAAAACCATTTACTACTACAATCTGAAGCGGGCCGAGATCCCTGCCAAACTCAGGGAGATCGGCTTCAACACGGTGAAGGGCTTCGGCCTGAGGAAGCGATTCTTCCACATCGAGTACTTCAGGATCGGCGAGGACTACTACTGCGTCGAGATCAACGCCCGGCCGCCGGGGTTTGTGCATCTCGACATGATGAACCACGCCGCCGGCATCGACATCTGGGCGGCGTATGCGAAGGTGATGAAAAACGAAAAGGTCGTCCTCCGGCCCACGTGCGACAAGATCTGCATGCAGATCGGGCGGTTCAACAGGATCCGGTACAGGACCTCCACGAAACAGCTTGTGAAAAAATATTATTCCAACATCGCGTACCAGTGTTCGCTGGGCGTCAACCTGTACGGCGACTGGGTCGGCCTGATCCTGACGGGCGATCACGGGAAGCGGCAGGAGATTTTGGAGGCGGCGATTGCGCAGGACTGAGAACTTCTGAGAATTTGAAAAAAAAGATTGCATCCGGGGGAAAAAACAGCTAAATTCTCGCGCGGTTCGGTCGGGGTGAGAGCCGGCCGGCTTCGGCTGAGGGGATGGATGAAGCCGAAGGTGGGAATGTGGGATGAAGACAACTTTGGATGATCGTTTGACGAATGTGCGGGATCGCATGCCGGCGGATCCGGAGGCCGGGCGGTTTCGCCATATGCTCAAAGCCGCAGGCCTCGAGCGGGAGCGGCTCATGTCGGAACTCGATCGGCTCCAGCGGAACCTCAGGGCAAGCGAATCGATTTCCCGGAAGATGCTGGGCGAACTTCAGGCGGAGATCAACGAGCGGCGACGGCAGGAACGGATGAAGGACAATTTCCTCAACACCGCCTCCCACGAGCTTCGCACGCCCCTGACGGTCATCAAGGGCGCAATGGACAATTTGCGGGACGGCGTGGCCGGGGAATTCACGCCGGAACAGATGGCCTACCTCGATCTGACCAGCCGCCACGTCGAGCGGCTCTGCCACATGATCGACGACTTGCTCGACCTCTCCCGCCTGGAATCGGGCCGGACGCGGATGAGCCGCGGGCCGCTCCATGTGCCGGACCTGATCGAGCAGGTGGTGAAGGATTTCGAGATCGAGGCCGGAAGTTTGGGCGTCGAGATCCTGCGCGACGTTCCGCCGGACCTGCCGAAGGCCCACGCCGATCCGGAGATGATCCGCCGGGTCGTGACGAACCTCCTGTCCAACGCGATGAAATTCGCGCGGGGCCGGATCACCGTTCAGGCGCGGCACGCCGACGAGCAGAAAGTGCGCCGCGTGGAGCAGGCGACGCTCCTGCCGGAACTGATCGGCGTCCAGATCACCGTGACGGATGACGGGCCGGGCATCGACGCGGGGAACCTCAAACGGCTCTTCCAGAAATTCATGCAGGTCCACCATCCGTCGGAGTCGCGGGGCCACCGGGGCAGCGGGCTGGGCCTGACGATCTGCAAGGAGATCGTGGAACTCCATCAGGGAAGAATCTGGGCCGAGAGCCGGCCGGGGAAGGGCGCCGGATTCCATTTCGTGCTGCCCGAATTCGACAATCAGGTCCAGGTTCGGACCCTGATCGACGAGGCGGTGTCACGGGCGGCGCCGCAAGGATCGCCCGTGTCCCTCATGGCCCTCGCCGTCCTCAACGCGGACACGGTCCGCGACGCATGGCCGCCGGAGGACTTCGAGCAGGTGACGACGCGCCTCCGGGACGAGATCGGCAGCGGCGTTTTGTGGAAGGACGACCGGATCGACTACTGGCCGCACCAGTCGATGTTCGTCATTCTGCTTCAGAGCGGCCAGGACGGCGCGCAGTCGGTTCGACGGCGGGTGCGTACGAAGATCGAGGATCTCTTCCGATGCGCGCCGGCGGGCCTGCCGAAACCGGAGTTCGGCGTGGGCGTGGCGATTTTTCCGGAGCACGCGAAAAATCCGGAGGCGCTGTTGAATCTGGCGCGGGAGAGAATCGAACCGCTTTAGATCATTTCTTCCATCCGGCGATGACCGACGCGATGATCGAGAGCAGGAGGATGCCCGCGACGACGCCCAGGGAGGCGCCGATGGAGATTTTGTAAAATCCCGCGATCATCATTTTGACGCCGACGAAGACCAGGATGAAGGCAATCCCGAATCTCAAGTACCGGAACATCCCCACGAGGCCCGCGATCAGGAAAAACAGCGCGCGCAGGCCGAGGACCGCGAAGACGTTGGAGGTCGCCACGATGAAGAAATCGCCGCTGATCGCCAGCACGGCCGGGATCGAATCGATGGCGAAGACCAGGTCGCTGAAGGCGATGACGAGCAGGGTGGCGAAATACGGCGTGGCGGCAAGCCTGTCCCCCGTGCGCGCAAAAAACTCCGGGCCGTCGTGCCGATCCACGAACGGGATCACCTTTTTGAAGAGGCGCAGCAGGATATTTTTTTCCGGCTCGATCTTCTGCTCCTGCTCGACCGCCATGCGGACGCCGGTGAGAACGAGGACGGCGCCGAACACGTAGATCATCCAGTGGAACTTCTCGAGCAGCGCCACCCCGGCGAAGATGAAGAAGAGCCGCAGGACGATCGCCATCAGGATCCCCCAGTGGAGGATTCGCCGGCGGTGCGCCTGGGGCACGGCGAAATATTCGAAAATCATGATGAAGACAAACATGTTGTCGAGGCTCAATGACTCCTCAATCAGGTAGGCCGTCAGAAACTCCATCGCCTTCTGCCGGCCCAGGAGCGAGTAGACGCAGAGGTTGAACAGCATCGCCAGCGCGACCCAGAAGATCACCCAGCCGGCCGACTCCTTGAGCGCCGGCGGTTTCGACTCCTTCTGAAGGACCAGCACGTCAAAGAGGAGGATGGCGGGGACCGCCGTATTGAAGATCAGCCACATCGTCGCCTGAGGTGTCATCGCCGCCCTCAGGTCTTCCGTTCCTGCTTTTTCGCCGCCGGAAAAAGGATGTTGTTCAAGATCAGCCGGTACCCCGGGGAATGCTTGTAGAGCGAGACGTCGGTCGGCGCCTCGCCGACGATGTGCGAGAAATCCTCGGGGTCGTGCCCGCCGAGGAACGAGAAGAGACCCTTGCCGTAACTTCCATAGATATATTTGGCGCGATCGGACGCGACGACGGTGGCCATGAGGATGACGTGGGGTTTGACCGTCGGGCGCTTGAAGGAGGTGGTCTGGCCGAAAAACCCGGCGACGAGGCTCTCGTGGCTCTGCGTCAGCATCGTGGGCACGGGGTCATACTTGGCCGAAAAGGGAAAGAGCGCGAAGGCTTCGCGGTCGGGCGAGTTTTCGTAGATGGAGATGTCGATGTCGGAAAACTCGTACTCGTTCGGCTCAAGGCTGACGGTGAAATTTTTAAAGGCCATCGTCTTTGAAAAATCGAGCTTGTTCTGGAGATCGGGCGTGGTGGGCGAGCCGTCCAGGAGTTCCGGCACGATGTCGATTCCCTGCGCGGCAAGCGCAATATCGAAGCTGTCGATGGCGGCGCACATGGCGAAGAGGAAGCCGCCGTTTTCGACGTAGGCGGCGATCCGCCGCGCCACCTCGGCCTTGAGTTTGGGGACGGTCGCGAATCCGAGGTCGCGCGCGATTTTTGTCTGGACGTCGACCATGCGGATGTACCATGGGAAGGATTTGTAGGACCGGTAGAATTTCCCGAACTGTCCTGTGAAATCGTCGTGGTGCATGTGAACCCAGTCGTACCGGCCCAGCCGGCCTTCGAGGACTTCCTTGTCGTAGAACGTCTCGTACGGGATCTTGGCGTAATTGAGGACCAGCATGACGGCGTCGTCCCACATTTCCTGGAAGGGCGGCGCGTAGACGCCGATCCTCGGCGCCTTTTCCAGCAGAATTTTGGCGGCGTTGGACCGTTCGACCTGAAGTTCCATCTGCGCGATATCGGCCTGCGTGGCGACCTCCACCGTCACGCCCCAGTCGACGGCGCGTTCGGACACCGCGGCGTCGTCCGGCAGGAGGAAGGCGCCGCCGCGAATGTTCAGAAGCCACCAGGACTTGCCGGCGCGGCTGCCTGAAGATTTGAGATAGTCATAGACGAGGCCGTACGCGCGCAGATGGTCCGACTGTGCGGCGTCCATCGGGATGAGCAGTTCGGCGGCGGAGAAGGAGGGGGGCAAGAGAAGGCATAGTGCGAGAGCGGCAGGCAGCGCCTTCCTCATCTCAAGGCTCATCGACGCGGATCATCGGGCGCAGGAATTCCGGCGCATCGCGCAACAGTTTCTGATATTGCGCGGCGGTCCGGCCGGCAGGCGGCATCGACTCCCAGAGCAGGAACCGCAAAAACGGGGACTCGTCATCGGCCAGCGACTTCGGCCGAAGACCCGCCCGCAGGGCCTCGCGGCGGATGGCTAGGCGCGCGGCCAGGGGGAATTTTTTCACCGGCTCCGACGCCTCTGTCCCTTCACGCGCGGCCTGTCGCGCGGCCCGGCCGACTTCGTCGGGATCCGCGTCGGCCGGCCGGCCCATCGCGATCAGCCAGCTCAGGGATTCGTCCGCGAGGAAATTTTCCGACCGCAGGATGACGTCGCGAAAGGCCTTGCGGGCCGTTTCCGTGTCGCCGCGCAAAAAGGAGAGCCAGCCGAGCCAGTAGAGGGTTTCCTCCAGCGGCGTCAGCCGGTGCGCGCGGTAGGCGGCCTCGAGCGCCTCCGAATCGGCGCCTGCGAAAAAATACATCTGTGCGAGCCCCAGATCATCCTGGGCCTCCGGGGCAAGCGTCTGCGCCATTTTGAGGGAGAAAATCGCGTTGGTCAGGCGCGCCTGCCGGAAAAAAATCGGCGACACCAGCCGATGAACCCCCGCTCGGATGGCGGGAGACGTGAACGACTGCGGCGGATACTGCTCGAGGGCCCGGTCGGGCCCCTCGGCGCGAAGGGCGTTTTTAAACAACAAAAGTTTTTTCGATTCCGTCACGCCCACCGGCGTATCGGGCAGGTCGGCGAGCGTGTTGAGGAACGCCGGCCGGCGGTCGCGCTCCAGGAGTTGTTCCGCCAGCGCGAGGTGCGCCGACGCGTCGTGAAACCGGTTCCGATAGACGCGCGCAAACTCGAGGCAGTCGTTCTCCGGCGCGAGGTCCGCGAACCGCGAGAGCGCCGCCAGATACAGATTCGGATTGCTCCCGGCCGCGATCCAGGAGGGATAGACGCGCGTGAAAAACGAGGTGTCCGTTACCATCGACAGAAAATCCCTGTAATACTCCGGTGCCGGGCCCGACGCGTCCAGCAGCACCGGCAGGTAAAGCTCGACGCCCTCCCGGCCGAGTTGAAGGCCCTGGCAGATCGAAAGCGACTGGTCGAAAAACAGCATCGGGTTGGAAAACGCGCCGCGCGCGCGCCGATGAATGTCCAGCGTGTTGCGGTAATCGCCGTGCCGGTAGAAGCGTTCGGACAAGAGCGAAAACGCGGCCGGGTCGGCGGCGTGGTCGTTGAGGATCGCGTTGGCCAATGCGACGGCATCCACCGTGCGCGAAAGATCGAGCAGGAGATCGAGCATGAGGGCCCGGTGCTCCAATCGGCTGGAACTTTGCACGAGCTTCGCGGAAAGCTCCAGCGCGGGGTCAAGCCGGCCGAGGCGCCGCAAAAGCTGGATCTGGACGGCCAGCACCTCCTCCGTCGCCTTGCCGCCCGGCTGAACGCCGGTCAGGAGAGACAGCTTCTCCTCACTGGTAAGACCCCCGTAGTCGACGAGGATCGACAGCACGGACGGCACCACCGTCACGGCGCGGGGGGACCGGAGGGCGAGCGAAAAAATGCCGCGGGCGGCGGAACTGTCGGATGCCGCGCGAAAATTTGCGGCGAACATTTTGACCGCTTCGTCGATCATCCAGTCCTTCGACAGGGGATCGAGGATGCACTGCCGGAGATTCAGCAGGGCCGACGGCGTATCGGACGCGCGCAGTAACCGGCCGGCATCTTTCAAGTACATCTGGGGGTCGCGCTCGGCGGCGGACGCGGAGGCGGACAGAATCAGCGAGGCGACCGACACGAGGACGAGGCGCGGCAGAATCATTGCGGCTCGGCCCCGAGGAGGGTGCGGAGGTATTTTTTGCCCGCCTCCTGGTATTGCGGCGGCAGGCCGCGGAGGAATTCCTTCTCGTTGATCTTCGGCCGGTCGAGCCGCAGGGCCGACGTGTCGGAGGGCCGGCCGAAGAACGGCTCGGCTTCGAACTTCTCCTCCTTCTCCTCCTTTTCTGTGAGGGAATGCTGAAGCTCCATGAGCTTGTTGAGAATTTTCTGCTGCCGCTCCTGGACGTCCGGCGTCGGGCCGAGCTTGCGCAGTTCCTCCTCGGTCTTCCGCATTTCCTGCAGGAGCTGGTCGATCCGGCCGAGCTTGTCCTGCAGGTCCGAAAACCGGCCGGCCTCGGCCTCCATGCTGCGCCGGATCAGCTCCTGCTGAAAGGCGAGCTGTTCGAGGCTCTGGCCGAACATTCCGAGCTGCATGCTCATCTGGGTTTGGGAATTGAGCCCGGACTGCGCGGAGATGAGCTGCTGCAAAAGATCCGCGAGGTCCTGCATGGGCGCGCCTTTGGATCCGCCTTTCTGTTTCTGCAGGTCACGCGTGATTTCGAGGAGCTGGAGCGCGGCGGTGGCGGTGTATCGGTAGGCCAACTTGAGTTTGGCCGCGATCGCGCCCGGGTCTTCATCCTGGTCCATGATCGACCGGATCGACGCGGCGGCCCGCTGGAGGGTCTGCATGGGCCGGGGGTCGAAGAGAATGAGCTGTTCGGCGGTGGCCGCGACGTCGTTGACGGCCTGCCGGAGGATCGGCTCGATGGCGGCGGCCTTCTGGAGCAGCCGCGAATATTCGTCGGCCTGGCGCTGGACGCGGGATGAACGGAAATAGTCGTGATAGTCCTGCATCTGTCCGAGCGAGAAGACGAGGACGTCGACGAGGGTGGTTATTTTTTCGGCCGCGTTCTGTTTTTCGGACGATTCCGACTGCTGGCGGCCTTTTTCAAGGGCGGATTGAAGCTGGGCGAGCGCGTTCTTGAGTTTTTCCTCCGCCGCTTTCGCCGCAGCCTCCTGGTTGGACTCGGAGGCGGAAGACCGCATGGCGTTCGCCGCCTGCTCGAATTGTTTGGGCAGGTCGGCCGCCGATGTGGCGAGGGCTTTTTTGAGTTCCTGAAACGCCGGGTTTTTCGCCAGCTCCTGGAGTTTGGGCATGAGTTTGGCCGCCTCCTGCTGGAGGGACTGGAGCCGCGCGGCGTCCTTGGCGTCGAGGGCCTGCCGGGCGCGGTCCGCGAGGTCCTGCACGGCCTTGTGGGCCTCGGCCTGCGCGAGGAGGTCGGTCATGCGGGACAGCATCCGGTGGGTGCGGTCGACCTGTTCGACGAATTGTTCGAGGTTAAACTTGGCCGTCATCATCGACCGCTCCTTCTCGTCCATGCGGACGGAGCCAAGCGCGCGCTGAAGTTCGCGCTGGGCCTGGACGTATTCCTCCTTCATGAGGCTCGTCATCATCGATCCGATGGCGGACAGTTTCTGGAGTGTTTCCCTCGAGAGGAGGTTCTGCCGCGCGGCCGACTCGGTTTTCCGGCCGAGTTCCGCGAGCGCCTTTTCCGCGTCGCGCTTCGCCTGATGCGCCGCCTCGGCCATGTTCACGAGTTCCTGCTCCATCTGCCATGCCATCTTACCTTCGGATTTGAGCGTGCGGGTGGCCGCCGTCATTTTTTTGAGGAGCCGGCTGCTCTCGCCGGACAGCCGTTCCATGATCCGGCTCACATCCGCGCCCTGCTGCGCCAGGTTCCGGTACATGTCCATCACGGTGGGCGCGCGGACGCGCAGGACGGAACTTGCGGCGCGTTTGGGGCCGTTGATCGCGTCGTTGTCTTCCGCCTCGGCGCGAATCTCGATCTCCGAGCCGGCGTAGCTCAGGAATGACGTGACGTCGAGCAGGTAGGACACGGATTGCCGGCGTTCCGGGAGAAAGGCCACCGGCACGCGCTTCGCCTGATCCGGCGTCGTGATGAGAAGGGCGAACGACGAAAAGCCGAAATCATCCTCGATCTGCCAGCGCATCGGGACCAGGCCCTCCACCGGCGCGTCCATCTGGGGTTCGAGCGGAATCAGCCACGACACGAGCGGGGGGCGGTCCGGCAGCGTATCGATCTCGTATCCGAAGGGAGGCTCGGCCAAAAGACCGTTGTCGGCCGTGACCGACACCGACAACCGGCCGGGCGAGCGGACCTGCGTCTTGACTTCGACGCGGCGGTCCCGCCACTCGATTTTCGGCGGCGTCTTTCGCTCGCTTTCTAAATTCGCGGTGGCTTGGGACACCGGCTGGTCGGATTCCAGTTTCAGCGTGAGGTCGGTTCCCGGTAGAACAGAAAGTCTCTGGCTGACGGCATTCATCTCCTCCGCGGGCAGACGGCTGTAGGCCGGCGGAACGACGAGCATGGACGAAAAGGCCACGACCGGCGGGCGCACCACCCGAAGACGCGCTTCCGGAGACACCACGCGGCCGCCGGAGGGAACGTCGGCCAGCGCGGTCAGGCGCAGACCGAACCGGACCTGCGGCAGCACCGTTTCAAAAAATCCGCCCGGCGTCTCGCGCATCTGCAGGATGGCAGGGTCGGCGCCGCCCGCCGATCCGAACGCCGGATCGTCCGGAAGAACTTGCAGGCGCGGCGACGACATCCGGCCTTCCGAAAACACCTGGACCGTCACGTCGGTTCCCGCGCGCACCGGCGCGGCCGGAAGTTTCACGCGCAGGAGCGCCGGGAGGTTCGTGGTGTGCCGGACGGCGAGGGGCGCGACCATCGACCCCACGAGGGTGAGACTGAGCGCGGCGGCGAAGACGCGAAAGGAAAACGCGAAGCCCGGCGCCGAGAGATACGGCGTCGGCCGCGCGAGGAGCGCCGCCGTCTGGGTTCGCAGGGTTTCCCACATGGCGGAAGCGCCGGACCTGAGGGCCGCGCGCGCGAGTTCGTGGAAGGTCGTGAACCGGAACTGCGAGTCGGGCCGGAGTCCCTCCAGCCGGCGGAGGGCGACGCGGCGCGAGGGGAAATCGCGCGCGAGAAAAATCACGAAGCTGGCCGCCGCGATCAGGTTGACGGTGTCCCATCCGAGCCGCCCGCGGATGAAGGACGCGAGGAGACACCACACCACCATCGCCTTCAGCAGGTGCGAGAGCCCGTGCAGGAGCCGGAGCCAAATCAGCGCGCGGTTTAGTTTTCTGAAAATCGCCGTTGTGTCAGTCGCGTTCATCGTCCATCAGCCGCCGAGATAAGCTTGCCGTACTTCCGGGTTTTCGGCAAGGTCCGCGCTCGAACCCGACAGGACCATCCGGCCGAGACGCAGGACGTAGGCGCGGGCGCTGGATTTCAGCGCCATTTTCGCGTTTTGCTCCACCAGGAGAATCGACACGCCCTCGGTCAGGATGCCGCGCAGGAGCGCGAAAACCTCGGCCACCAGTTTTGGCGCCAGACCCATCGAGGGTTCGTCCAGCAGAATCAGCCGGGGCCGGGACATGAGCGCGCGGCCCAGCGCCAGCATCTGCTGCTCGCCGCCCGACAGCGTTCCCGCTTTTTGGCGCCGCCGCTCGGCCATGCGGGGAAACAACGAATAGACGCGGTCGAAATCTTCGGCCCGGCCGCCGCCGAAGAGGTGCGCGCCCATCTGCAGATTCTCCTGCACGGTCATCCGCGTGAAGACCCGGCGGCCCTCCGGCACGATGGCGAGTCCCAGCCGGAGCCGTTCTTCCGGCGGCAGCGCCTGAATCTCGCGGCCGTTCAGCCGGACAGCGCCGGAGGCCGCGGGCAGAACGCCGATGAGCGTTTTGAGGAGCGTCGTTTTTCCGGCCGCGTTCGCGCCGAGGAGCGTGACCCATTCCGATTCGCCGACCGTGAGATCAATGTCGTGCAGCACCGGGGGCCCGCCGTAGCCGCTCGTGAGGCCCGCAACGTCCAGCAAGCCCATCAGTCGCTCCCCAGATACGACGCGAGGACTTTTGGATGGCGGCTGACCTCGTCGAAGGATCCTTCGACGACCTTTTCGCCCTGGTCCATCGCGACGACGTGATCGGCCACGCCGGAGATGACCGACATGTTGTGTTCGATGAGGAGGACCGTCACGCCGCGGTCGCGGATGCGGCGGATGTCCCGGAGAAGCTTCGCGGCCTCCGTCGTGTTCATCCCCGCGGCCGGCTCGTCCAGGAGCAGGAGGGCGGGCCGCGCGGCGAGGGCCCGAAGAATCTCGACGCGCCGGCGGTTGGCGTAGGAGAGATTCTTCACGACCGTGTCGTGCGTTCCGGCCAGTTCCGGAAAAAATTCGAGGAGTTCGATCGCCGACTGCAGCGCCGACTGCTCCTCCGCGATGAACCGCCGCGTGCGCAGGCCGGCGGCCCAGAGGCCGCTCAAGAGTTGCGCGTGCATCCCGACGAGCAGATTTTCGATGACGAGCATTTCATTAAACAGCCGGATATTCTGAAACGTCCGCGCAACGCCCAGCATCGACACCCGGTGCGGCGGCTCTCCGTGGATCGGCCGGCCTCGGAAGACAATCTCGCCGGCCTGGGGCTCGTAGATGCCGCTGATGAGATTGAAAAGCGTGGTCTTGCCGGACCCGTTGGGCCCGATGATGCCGGTGATCGCGCCGGAGGGGACATCGAGGCTCATCCGGTTCACGGCCCGCACGCCGCCGAAATGTTTGGTGACGTCCCGCAGGGACAGGACGGGCTCGGCCGGCGCGCTCATCCGGGGCGGCTGCCCAGTTCCAGCATCCGGCGCCTGGACGGGATCAGCCCCTGGGGCCGCACGATCATGAGCAGGATCATGAGGAGGCCGAAGATGAGCATGCGGTAGTCCCGCAGCATCTGGAGTTTCTCCGGGAGGATCACGAGCAGGACCGCGGCCACGACCGAGCCTGACAGCGACCCCATCCCGCCGAGCACGACCATGCTGAGAATCAGCACCGATTCGAGAAACGAGAAACTCGTCGGATCGACAAACCCCTGCAGCGACCCGAAAAACACGCCGGCCACGCCGGCATAGGCGGCGCCGATCGCGAACGCCAGGATTTTGCAGCGCGCGACGTCAATTCCGAACGACCGCGCAGCCAGCTCGTCCTCGCGCATCGCCACCCACGCGCGGCCGATCCGGCTGTGGTTGAGCCGGTGCGCGAGGAACACGCCAAGCAGGGCGGCGGCGAGGATCAGATAATAATATTGAGTGTCGCCGTCGAGCCGGAGCGGCCCGACGTCCAGTGGATGCATCAGGTTCCAGCCGCCGATCTGAAAGGACCCGACACCGGAAATTCCCCGCGGGCCGCGCGTCAGCGTGTCCCAGTTGGTGAAGACGATGCGCGTGATCTCTCCGAACCCCAGCGTCACGATCGCGAGGTAGTCCCCGCGGAGCCTCAGCGTGGGAACGCCGAGCAGCACGCCGAACGCGGCCGACAGGACCGCGGCGGCCGGTATCAGGAGCCAGATCATGTGCGGCAGGTCGCCCACCTCGGTGGTCACGATCGCCGCCGCGTAGGCGCCGATGCCGTAAAACGCCGCAAAGCCGATCACGAGCAGGCCCGCAAAGCCCACCACGAGATTCAGGCCGACGGCGAGGATCACGTAGATCAGCGACAGCGCGCCGACGTGGATCCAATAGTATTTGCCGAGTTGGGCAAGGATCAGGGGAAAGACGGCCGCGCATAGAAGGACCGACAGGCCGAATTGCGCCGGGGCGCGGTGCCGCGCCTCATCGAAGACCGTCAAAAGACCCCGGCGGTCCAGAGCCCGCCACGCACACCATGCGATCGCCGCCAGCGCCGCAAGGCCCGCCAGGCCCGCGAAATCCTGCGGTTCCGCGAGGCCGCGGACTTCGGGCGTCAGAAGAAACCCGAGGACCCACGCAAGGACGAAGGCCGGGCCGGCCCACAGAAGCCACGTGGCCGCGCGCGGACCGTTCATGCCTTTTCCGGAACCTCTTCGCCGAGGATGCCGCTCGGTTTCACCATGAGCACCAGGATCAGAATGCCGAAGGCCACCGCGTCCTTGTAATCGAAAATCTCCGGCACCGAAAATGGCGGGGCCGCGAGAATCGCCGGGATGAGCGACTCGGATATCCCGAGCACGAACCCGCCCACGACCGCGCCGCGCAGATTCCCGATGCCGCCGAGCACCGCGGCCGTGAATGCCTTGATGCCGAGGAGAAACCCCATGTCGAACCGGATGACGCCGTAATAGAGGCCGTTCAGTATTCCGGCCGCCGCGCCCATCGCCGAGCCCAGCACGAACGTGATCGAAACCGTCGCGTTCACCGACACGCCGCACATCCGCGCGGCCTCCTGGTCCTGCGCCACCGACCGCATCGCGCGCCCGATCCGCGTGCGGCGGACGAACAGATCGAGGAGCGCGCAGAGCAGGATCGTGAGGCCGATGAGAAAGAGGTCGAGCTGGCGGACCACCAGGTCCCCGCGTTGGAGGACCGGCTCCGACAGGTAGGCCGGAAACGGTTTCGAATCGCGGCCGATCGCGAGCATCATCGCGTTCATCAGAAAAATGCTCGCGCCCAGCGCGCTGATCAGCGCCATCAGCCGGTCGGCCCCGCGCAGGGGCCGGTAGGCGAAGCGCTCGAGCGTCACGCCAAGAAGCGCCGTGACCGCCATCGACACGAGAAAGGCGGCCGGCAGGGCCGTTGCGGCGGCCGAAAGGGGCGTGCCGGCCAGCGCGGCGAGGACGGCGAGTCCGACAAACGCGCCGAAGGTGACGATCTCGCCGTGGGCGAAATTGATGAGCTCGATGATGCCGTAGACGAGGGTGTAGCCGAGCGCGACGAGGGCATACATGCCGCCCAGCGTCAGGCCGTTTAAGAGATGTTGGAGGAAAGCTTCAGCAGGCAGAACAAATCACGAAGACGATTCGCCGATCGCCTCGACGAATACGAATTGGCCGTTGTCCACGCGGTAAAAGGAAATCGCGCGGTTCTTGTTGTCCCCGCGCTCGTCAAACTCGGCAAAGCCCATCGCGCCTTCGTACCGGATTTTTCCGAGTTCCGCCAACACCGCCGCGCGGGTGGGCGTTTCGCCGCGCTTGACGAGATTTTCGAGGACCGCGATGAAGACGCCGGCGACGTCGTAGGCGTAGGGGCCGAAATTTTCGATCGGCTTGTTGAACCGCTTCTGATAATTCTCCAGAAGCGACCGCGCGCTCGGGAGGGCGTCGGCGTTGTTGCCGATGAAACTCACGTAGGCCCCGTTCGCGGCGGCGCCGGCCACGTCGATGAAGTCCTTGCCCTTGATGCCGTCCGGCCCGTGGAAGGTCTGGGTCATGCCGAGTTCCCGCATCTGTTTGACGATCAGGCCGCCCTCGTCGTAGAGGCCGCCGAAAAATACCGCTTCGGGATTCTTTGACCGCAGCGACGTGAGGAGCGCGCGAAAATCCTTGTCGCCGACCTGAATGCCGTCGTACGAAATCACCTTCACGCCCGACTGCTCCGCCGACGCCCGCACCATGCCGGCGAGCGGCTCGCCATACTGCGTCTTGTCGTGGATGATCGCGAGGCGCTTCACCCCGCGCTTGGCGATGAATTTTCCGACCGCTTCGCCCTGCACCTGATCGGTCGGCACGATGCGATGGATTTCAGGGAACCCTTGCTGGGTGATCGACGGGTTGGACGCGGCGGGCGTGATGGCCGGCAGGCCGTTTTCGTGATAGACGCGGGAGGCGGGCATGTAGCAGCCGCTGTTGAAATGCGCGATCACGCCAAGCACGGCCGGGTTGGACGCCAGGTCTTTCGCGGAACTCACCGCCTGCTTCGGGTCCGACACGTCGTCCCGGACCACGACCTCCAGCGTGTACGGCGCGAGCCGCTGGGAGGCGTTCGCCTCCTCCACGGCCAGCATCAGCGACTTGTACGCCTCGTCCCCCGCCGAAGCGGCCGGCCCGGTCAGCGGCAGAATCGCGCCGATCGCGAGCGTCTTCTTGGCCGACCCGCCGCAGGCGGCCAGCGACAACAGAAGGAGGCCGAGGACAGAAATGCGCAGCTTCTCTCTCATTGGGACCGACGCTACCAAACCGGCGAACCAGAGGTCAAGGCTGGACAGCGCGCGAGCGCGTGCCGATAAGAGATGTATGAATCTGGACGAGCCGTTTTACGACTACCTGATGATGCTCCGGACGAGGATCGAGGCGCCGACGGAGGAGGAAATCCGGCGGCAGTTGCCGCGGATTGAAAGGTTCCTTGAGTCCAAGTCGGATCTGAACACGTACCTCGGGACGATCCTGAACATCTTCGAACTCAATCTCTGGAGCGGATGGTTTGGCCGGGACCGGTCGGAGATTGACCCCGCGATCTGCAAGATTCACCAGATCCGGCTGCTGCGGCTGGCGGCCGACGACCTCCTGGCCCTCATGTCCGACCCGGCCTACCGGTACGATCCGCCGGAGCAGCCGCCGGTGTCGGTGATCATTCCCGCGTGGAACCAGTGGGCGTTCACGCGCGACACGCTGGCGACGATGTTCTCAAAAACAGTGTGGCCCGAGTACGAAGTGGTCGTGATCGACAACGGCTCCGAGGATGACACGCCCCGGGAGCTGGCGCGGCTGGCGCCGTCGGAACGGCGGCTGCGCGTGATCCGGAACGGCCGGAACCTCGGGTTTTCGGAGGCGAACAATCAGGGCGTGGCGGCGGCGCGGTTCGAGCACCTGATCTTTTTGAACAACGACGTCCTCATCCACTCGCCGGACTGGATCGGCCAGCTCATGCGGTCTTTCCTCGTCCATCCCCGGATCGGCGCGACGGGGCAGTTCGGCGTGCTTGACTGTTTCGACGGCGAGCGCGAGGAATATTACCAGAAAGTCTTCTTCCCGGCCTACAGCCTGCCCCTCTCATGGGTCTCCGGATTCAATCTCCTCACGACCCGGCGCGCCCTGCGCGACGCGGGTGGCTGGCGCGGCGACCTCTACGGCGTCGCCGGATACGAGGACATCCATCTCGGCTACGCGATGCGCCAGGCGGGATGGATCCCGGTGTCGCCCTGCGAGCTGCCGGTCATCGAACACCTGATCGGCCAAACCCGGTTCACCGACGCCGGCCGCGCGTTTGTGGCGGCCAACTCGCCCTGCGAGGACAAACACAAAATCTTCTGCCGCTTCTTCGGCTCCCGCCAGTTCCGGCCCGCTGCCTGAGGGCAAGTGATTGCCGCAGGCCGCCTTTTGGGATAGGGTCACCCTCATGCGATCGCGATTTTGGATCATCCTCGCCGGCGTTGTCTGCGCCGCCGGGGTCGCTTTGGCCGTCCCGAAAAACGCGGCGCCGCCCCGGCTGGTGGTGGTCATCGTCGTCGATCAGCTCACCCCTGATCTGCTGGACCGGCTGGGGCCGGTGTTTACGGGCGCGTTCAAGACGTTTCGCGATCGCGGGCTGCGGTTTCTCCAGGCGCGCCACGATCATGCGTTGACCCAGACCGCGCCCGGACATTTCGTGCTCCTGTCCGGCCGCCATCCCGGACCGGCCGGCGTGCCGGCCAACGAATTTTATGACCGGACCGAACGCCGGATCGTGTACTCCGTCGAAGACCGCCAGTCGCGGATTTTGGGCGCGGACGGCCGGGGCGCTTCGTACCGGAACGTCCAGGCGACGGCCCTGGGCGATTGGATGAAAGAGGCCGACTCGCAGTCCCTCGTCTACTCCGTCGCGGGCAAGGACCGTTCGGCCGTTCTTCTGGGAGGACAGCGGCCCGATGGAGCGATCTGGTTTCACCCCCAGGCAGGCGGCTTCACGACCAGCACCTATTATGCCGACACGATTCCGAAAGCCGTCCAGATCTTTAACGCGCGCAACCGGGTGGAGCCGTTCTTCGGAAAGGACTGGCAGAGGGCGCTCAAGGACGAAAAGCTCTACCGAACCTACGCCGGCGCGGACGACGCGCCGGGAGAAAATATGATTTCGAGGGATGAAGACTCGCCGGTGTTCCCCCACCGGCTGACCGGCCGGCCGGCTTCCGATGGATTCGGGGCCTTCATGGCGTTTCCCTGGTTGGATGAGTTGACGGTGAAGCTGGCGCGGCACCTGATCGAGTCGACCCGGATCGGGCTGGACGACCACCCCGACCTCCTCGCGGTCAGCCTGTCCGCGTTCGACGTTCTCGGCCATGCCTTCGGCCCCAACAGCCAGGAGGCGATGGACGCGGCGATCCGGGTGGACCGGGAACTTGGAGCGTTCGTGCAATTCGTGGAGCAGCGATTCGGCCGCGGGCGTGTACTTCTCGTGTTGACCAGCGACCACGGCGTCATGCCGCTGGCGGAAGTCTGCCGGTCGAAGGGTCTGCCGGCGGCGCGGGTGTCGGCCGAGGTCAAGGCGTTCCGGACGCGGCTCTTCGACGAATTGGAAAAAAAATACGAGTCGGCGGCACGGCTGTTTCTGTTCCGAGGCCAGGAGAACATACATTTCGATCACGAGGAACTTGCGCGGCGCCGGATCGATCCGCAGGATCTCTACGAGGAGGTCCGGCTCCTCGCGTCTACGGAAACGTGGATCGCGCATATCTTGGACCGCGAGGAACTTCTCCATCCACGGGATCTCAATCCCGTCGGCCAACAGATGCTTCACTCGTTCCATCCCGAAAAAGGCGCCGACCTGTACCTCATCCCCAAACCGTATCTGATCACGCAGGGCGCGCCGCGCGGCGCCAATCATGGATCGCCGTACGACTACGACGCCCGCGTGCCGCTCCTGTTTTATGGCTGGCAGGCGGCGCCGAAGACGGCGAACCGGCCGGTCCGCACCGTGGACCTTGCGCCGACCCTCGCGCGCATTCTGGGCGTGGCGACGCCGGACGGGCTCGACGGCACCGCGCTGGAAGAGCTTATATCAGAAAATTGATGGCGGCCTTGCCGTCGGTCGTCCCGTCCCTGCCGTCCCGGAATCGCAGATACTCGGCGAGGTCCGACGCGGTGGCCAAGGGCCGGCCTTTGGTGATGTCCTCGAACGTTTCCTGAATGAGGCTTTTCTGAGCGGTGTCGGTAATCTGTGAAAATTTCTTGATGCGGTCGCCACTGGCCAGCCGCGTGAACTCGTCAATGTTGACCGTTGTCGTGTCGGTGTCGGTGCCCTCGGTTTGATTGACGAGCGTGACAAGCTGGTCCGCGAACTTGAGCGCGTCGCCGGCGATGTCGGAACTCGTGGTCTTGGTGCTGAACGTCAGGTCCAGCGGCTTGCCGGGCGTTTTGGGAATGTTCTGGAAAAACGATACGGCGGAACTTACGGCAATCTCCGAAGCCATGGGTGCCCTCCTGGCGGTTTGTGGTTCCCTCAGTGGAACAGTAGGATTTTACCGCGCGGCGCGGGGGCTGTCAAATTTGTTGCGGCCGCGCGCGGCGCCTGATCCCACGCGCCGGATCACATGACCCAGTTCCTCGAATGAAAACGGCTTGGTCAGCCGGGGGAACGCCAGTTCCGGCTCATCGGAAGAAACGCCCGACATCAGCACGAACCGCGTCGCTTCAAGCCTCCCCCGCTCCTTCAGCGTTTCGTAGAGCACCAACCCGTCCTGATCCTGAAGATACCGGTCGCACAGGACGACGTCGAACGGCTCGGCCAGAAGACACTGCATGGCTTCCGCCACGCCCCCGGCCTCGACCACGCGGTTTCCGATTCTCTCCAGATACCGCTTGCACACGTCCCGCACATGAGGCTCGTCGTCCACCACCAGAATGCTGAGGTGGCTCGGCGCGGCGTCGAGAACCCGGGGCTTCGACCGCAACGGCGTGGCCGGGACAGGGCCGATCGGAAGATGAACCGTAAACACCGCGCCGCCCTCCGGCCGGTTGGCCGCCCGGATCCGGCCGCCGCAGGATCGAACCAGCCCGGCGACCACCGACAGCCCCAACCCGAAGGACGGAATTCTCGGTTTTGTGGAGTAAAAAGGATCGAAAATTTTCGGCAGAAGGTCCTCCGGGATGCCGGGGCCGCTGTCGGAGATGACGAATCGAACGAATTCATTCCTTCGGCCGGCCTCGATCTCGATCTGGCCGCCGTCCGGCATCGCGTCGCAGCCGTTGAGGATGAGGTTCAGCAGAATTTGCTGGGCGTGCAATTCGTTGATCTGGATCGCCGGCAGATCCTTCGCAACGCTCGTTTCGAGTTTGATCCGGTGGAGCATGAGATGCGGCCGGGCCATATCCAGGGTCTTGGCGATGAACTCCGCCACGTCGATGTCCCCGGTCGCCGGCGCGTCCGGCCTCGTATATTGGATGAGATTCCGCGCGATCTGGGAAATCCGGTGGCCCTCCTGAATGACGATCTCCAGCTCGTTGCCCCGGCCCTGGCCGCGCCGGAGCAGTTCCGCCATGCCGACGACGCCGGACACCGCATTGTTGATTTCATTGGCCACCCCGGCCGCCAGCCGCCCGAGGTCGACCATCCGTTCCAGAATCCGGATCTGCTCCATCTCGATCTGACAGCGCTGCCGCACCATGGCGAAGTGCAGAGCGCGCACCAGGCCGGGGCCGTCGACTTTGCCCTTGACGAGATAATCATGCGTGCCTTTTTGAATGGATTCCACCGCCATGCCCTCGTCGTCAGTCCCGGTGAGAACCACGATGGGAACGGCGGGCGCGGCGGCGCGGGTTTTGAGGATCGTCGTCTCGCCCGTGCTGTCGGGCAGCTTGAGGTCCAGAATGACCGCGTCGATGTCGCCACGCTCGAGGATTTTCAGCCCGGTGGACAGACAATCCGCCGTCTCGAGTGACAGCGTTGCCCGTCCGCCTCCCTCTTTCAGCGCGTCCTCCACGATGATGACATCGTCCGGATTGTCTTCAATCAATAATATTTTACTGGACCTTTTCATGAATCCGAATGACCCTGACGTTCCGAACACTCAGATTATGCACCGGTTGGCGGAAAATCGCAACCCTTTTCGGGATTGACAGCGATCCGGAGGCGGATTAGCCTCTACGCCGATGAAAAAGAAAATCGCTGTCCTGGTGGAGGACCTCTACCAGGAACTCGAGGTGTGGTACCCGGCGCTGCGGTTTCGCGAAGCGGGCCACGAGGTGGTCTTGGTCGGGACCGGCACCAAGGACGAATACAAATCCAAGGTCGGCTATCCGGCGAAGGTCGACACGTCGATCGGCAAGGCGCGCGCGGCGCGGTTCGACGCCGTCATCATCCCGGGCGGCTACGCGCCGGACATCCTGCGGCGGTTCCCGTTGGTCAATAAGTTCGTGCGCGACATGGACCGCGCGGGCAAGGTCGTCGGCGCGATCTGCCACGCGGGCTGGGTGCTGATCTCGGCCGGCATCGTGAAAGGCCGGACCTGCACGTCGTTTTCCGCGATCAAGGACGACATGACCGCGGCCGGCGCGAAGTGGCTCGACCGGGAGGTCGTCGTGGACGGCAACCTCATCACGTCCCGCAAACCGGAGGACCTGCCGGCGTTCTGCAGGGAGATTCTGAAGAAGCTGTCGGGTTAGTCCGTCACCGCGTGCGGCCGGACGCCCTGCCGGGCGGTTTTGATGTCACTTCGATGATGTTTCTCCGCGAGCATCTTGAGCCGGGCGCGGCGGGACCGGCGGCGTTTTTGCCGTCGGATTTTCTGAATGCGCTGCTGCTCCTCCGATTTTTTCCCGATCTGAATCGTTTCGATCCGGTCGGCCAATATCCGCCGGGCCAGAAAGCGGTTGAGACCCTGCGACCGCTCCTCCTGGCACCGCACGCGCACGCCGGTCGGCCGGTGCGTCAGGAGGACGCAGGTCGCGACTTTGTTCACGTTCTGCCCGCCGTGGCCGCCTGAGTGCGTGAAGGCCTCATCGATATCGGATTCGAAAACTCCGAGCGCCGCCATCCGCTCAAGCAGTTCCCGCTCCTTGTCCACCGAAACCGGAAACCGGCTCATTTCTTTGCGAACGTCCGCGCCACATAGTCCTCCACCAGCGCGCGGAAATCGGCCGCGAGGCGGTCCGGGGCGCCTTTCAGCGTCGCGGCTTTGCGACCGTCGATGAACACCGGCGCGGTCGGTTCCTCGCCTGTGCCCGGGAGGCTGATCCCGATGTGCGCGGACTTCGATTCGCCCGGGCCGTTCACCACGCAACCCATCACGGCCAGTTTCATCTCCTCCACGCCCTCGTATTTTTCCTTCCAGGCCGGCATTCTCTCGCGCAGATATCCCTGTACCTGCTCGGCCAGCTCCTGAAACACCGTGCTCGTTGTCCGGCCGCAGCCCGGGCAGGCGGTGACGGCCGGCGAGAACGAGCGGATGCCGAGGGACTGCAGGATCTCCTGCGCGACCTGCACCTCCTTCGTCCGGTCGCCGCCGACTTCCGGGGTAAGCGACACGCGGATCGTGTCGCCGATGCCCTGATGCAGGAGAATCCCGCACGCGATCGCGGAACTGACGATGCCCTTCGATCCCATGCCGGCCTCCGTCAGGCCCAGATGGAGCGGCTGGTCGGTTTTTTGCGAGAGATCCTGATAGACCCGGATCAGATCGTTCGGATTGGAAACTTTGCAGGAGATGATGATCTGGTCTTTGCGAAGCCCGACTTTCAGCGCCAGGTCCGTGGACTCGAGCGCGGAGATGACCATGCAGTCGTTGACGATTTCCTGAGAGGTGCGGCCGAGATTTCGGCGCGTGTTTTCCTCCATCTTGGCGGTCACCAGCTCCTGGTTGAGCGACCCGCCGTTCACGCCGATCCGCACCGGCACGCCGTGATCGGCGGCGATCCGGCAGATCGTCGAGAACCGCTCGTCCCGCGCGCGGCCGACGCCGACGTTGCCGGGATTGATCCGGTACTTGTCGAGCGATTTGGCGCAGTCGGGGAAATCCGTGAGGAGCTG
The DNA here is from genome assembly GCA_001784175.1 of Candidatus Lindowbacteria bacterium RIFCSPLOWO2_12_FULL_62_27. GTDB lineage: Bacteria > Lindowbacteria > 2-12-FULL-62-27 > 2-12-FULL-62-27 > 2-12-FULL-62-27 > 2-12-FULL-62-27. The sequence goes on along the minus strand of MFPR01000017.1, from coordinate 79,471 downwards.
GTGTCCGTTGTAATGAAAGTCCCCGATGATGGGCACGCTGACGCCGGCATCCCGCACGCGCCGCCGGATTTCCGGCACGGCGCGCGCCGCTTCCGGCACGTTGACCGTGATCCGCACGAGTTCCGATCCCGCCCGCGCCAAGTCCACGACCTGCCGGGCGGTCGACGCAGCGTCTGCCGTGTCGGTGTTCGTCATCGACTGGACCACGACCGGCGCGCCCCCGCCGACGGCCACACCGCCGACCCGGACTTGAACTGTGGATTTTCTGCCAATATTACTCACTTGCGAATTCCTCCCTTCTAAACAATATTATACCGCTATGAAATCAACAACCGAATACCTCTGGTTTAACACGAAAGACCGCTGCACGATCCAGGACATCACAAGCCAGGTCGAGCAGGTGGTGAAAAAGAGCGGCGTGAAAGAGGGGCTGTGCCTCGTGAACGCGATGCACATCACCGCCAGCGTCTTCATCAACGACGCCGAGCCCGGCCTCTACAAGGACCAGATCGAGTGGGCCGAGAAGATGGCGCCCTACGGCAGGGATTATGCGCATCACAACACCGGCGAAGACAACGGCGACGCGCATCTCAAGCGCAATCTCATGGGACGCGAGGTCGTTGTGGCGATCACGAACGGCAAGCTGGACTTCGGGCCGTGGGAACGGATTCATTACGGCGAGTTCGACGGTCAGCGGCGAAAACGCGTGCTGGTGAAGATCATCGGAGAATAGCCCGGACTTTCTCCAGATTCGCGCGCGCGTGCTGGTTGGCCGGATCGTACCGCACGGCTTCGGCGAACTGTTTCTCGGCCTCCGCGTAATTTCCCTCTTCGGCGAGGGCGTTGCCGAGATTGTATCGGGCCCGGCCGTAATCCGGTTTCAGTTGGATCGCCTTCGTGTACTGGACGACGGCCTCCTTCCGGTTTCCGGCGCGGTGCAGGGCGTATCCGAGATTGTTGAGGACCCACGGATCGCGATCGTTGATGCGGACCGATTCCGAGTAATGCTCGACGGCGTCGGCGTACCGGCCGGATTTCAGATAGAGGTTCCCGAGATTGTAGAGCGCCATGTCGTTGTCCCGGGTCACCCGGATGGCGTGCGTGTACATCGTGACGCTGTCACGCCAAAGTCCGGTCTGGACCCACGTGGCCCGCGCGAGCGCCGCAATCACGACGAAGGCCGCGACGGCCGCCGTGATTCTCGCGCCCCTCACCCCGCAGGTCAGGTCGTGGACTCCCCACGCGATGATTACGTACAGGCCGATCAGCGGCACGTAGGTGTAGCGGTCCGCGAGCGCCTGCGACCCGACCTGAACCAGCCCGATGACCGGCAGGAGCGTCACCAGGTACCAGAACCACCCGAAGGCCAGATACGGCCGGCGACGGAATGACGCGACGGCCATCCCCGTGACGGCGGCCAGGGCGGCCCCAAATCCCAGGGCGTTCAACCCCGTAAGCGCCGCCCGATCGTACGGGTAGAAGAAGGCGAGATCCACCGGCCATACCATGAGGCCGATGTACTTGATGAAACTCAGCAGCGCGTTGACGAGCCGCTCCGACAGGGAAATCGCCTTGAGCGAGTACATGGCCGCGTCCGACTTCTGGGCGACGATGGTAATCGCGGATGAAGCGGCCGCCAGCGCCATGAGCGGGATTTTCTCGAAGATCAGGGATTGGACCGAACGCGGCGGCCCGGCGCGGTTCAACGGCCAGAAGTCCATCAGGAACAGAACGACCGGCAGGGTCACGAGCATCGGTTTGGCCATGAGGCCCAGCGCCAGGGACAGCGCCACCCACCCGTAGGCCCGACCCGTCGGCCGGCGGACGTATCGGGCATAAAGCGCCATCGTGAGAAACCAGAAAAACGTGCTGAGGACATTCTTGCGCTCGGCCACCCACGCCACCGACTCGACGGCCAGAGGATGAACGGCGAAGACCGCGGCCACAAAGGCCGCCCGCCAGAGCGCGCCGGTGAGCATCCGGAGAAGCAGAAACAACAGGACGGCGTTCGCGCTGTGAAGATAGACGTTCGTGAGATGGTGATGAAACGGATCGAGCCCGAAGAGCCGGCAGTCCAGCATGTGAGACAGCCATGTGAGCGGATGCCAGTTGGCGGAGTGGATTGCGGTAAACGCCCACCCGATGCTCTCCCGCGCGAGGCCCATTTGAACATGCGCGTTCTGCGTCACGTAGGGCGGGTCGTCGACGTCGAAAAATTCGTGATGCCGGACTTGAAAGAAAAGAGCCGAGGGAACAACGAACAGGAAGAGCGCAACAAGATAATGAACCGGGATGTTCAAAAAACGCGGCGGCGGGACCGCGGGAAGAGACGGGCGTCTCTTGACCTTCATTTCAAATTAATACCCGGCGCCCTTTCCTTCCTCTCCCTTGACGATGGCGATGCCGGCGGAAGCCCCGATGCGCGTCGCGCCCATCTCGATCATCTGTTTGGCCGTCTTGGTGTCCCGCACGCCGCCGGAGGCCTTGACGCCCATCTGCGGGCCGACGACGCGGCGCATGAGCGCAATGTCGCCGAGCGTGGCGCCGCCGGGCCCGAATCCGGTGGAGGTTTTGACGAAGTCGGCGCCGGCGTCCTTGCAGAGCTGACAGGCGGTCATTTTTTCCTCGTCTGTGAGAAGTCCCGTTTCAAGAATAACCTTGAGAATCCGGTGACCGGCCGCCTTCTTCACCTCCGCAATGTCGCGCCGCACCGTGTCGCGGTCGCCGGCCTTGAGCGCGCCCACGTTGATCACCATGTCGACCTCCTCGGCGCCGTTTCGGATCGCGTCCTGCGTCTCGCCGACCTTGGCGGCGGTGCTCGTCGCGCCGAGCGGAAATCCGATCACGGTGCAGACCTTGACGCCGCTGCCCTTCAGGAGCTGGGCGCAGAGCGGGACCCAGAAGGGATTGATGCACACCGATGCGAACCCGTATTCCTTCGCCTCCTTGCAGAGCTGCTCGATTTCGGCCTTGGTGGTCTGCGGCTTGAGCAGGGTGTGATCGATGTATTTCGCCAGGGTGGGCGCCGTGACGGTCTGGCCGAGATGGATGCCGAACCGCGACGCGCCGGCGTCCAGAAATTCCTGGACCCCCTCGGGATTTTTTCCCCAGCAGACACAGCAGATTTCTCCGTCATCCCGGTCATGCTCGAAACAGGCCGAAACGACGGCGTCGTCCGCCCGCGGCAGATTTCCGGTGCGCTCCAATTCCCGGAGGACCGCCTCGGCGATTCGCTCGACCAGCTCTTCCGTAATCATCTCTTGTTCTTCGATCCCTTCGGCCGCCCTCGACGGCGGGCGGCGGAACTTTCGGCCGGAGGCACTGACCCGGCCGGCGCGCGGTAATCGGTGACCTCATCGATAATGCCGACGATGACGGCGTTCGCCGGCGCGTACTCGTCGGACTTTCGAATCGCCATCATCGCGGCGCGGGCCGCGGCGCCATGCCGCGCCACCAGCGCCAGATCCCCGACGCCGGCCTGGGCGGCGTCCACGGACATGAACGGCTCGCCCTGCGCCTCGCCGCCCATCCCGATGGGCTGGACGATGAGGATCTTCCAGGAGTCGAGACGCGCGTCCTTCTGCGTCGCCACGACGTTGCCCTTCACGCGACAGATCAACATGGCATCGAATCAGGCGTTCTCATCGTAATAGACATCGTCCACGACCCCGACGCAGCACTTGTCGACCGGCGGGGCCTTTGGCTCGAGGCCGAACGGGAACGTCGCCTCCCGGCCGCGGGCCAGGAGCACGATCTCGCCGGCGCCCGCGTCCACGCTTTCCACTGCGATGAAGGGCTTGCCGCGGTCCTTCAGATAAAAATCGACCGGCTGCACGAGGAGGAGTTTGGTCTGTTCGAGTTTAGGATCCTTCGCCGTCGCCCAGACCCGCCCGAACACGCGCGCAAGCTCCAACGCTAACCTCTGACCGAATGGACGCCGGTGCGTTTCATCGTCATTTCTTCCACTTGGCATATTTTGTCGACCCGGCGCGCGTGCCGGCCGCCGGCGAAGGGCGTCGACAGCCACACGCCGAGGAATTCGCGGGCCTGGTCGGCGTGGACGAGGCCGGCGCCCAGACACAGGACGTTGGCGTCGTTGTGTTCCCGCGAGGATTTGAGGGTGGTGAGGTCCGCGCAGGGCGTCGCGCGGATGCCGAATACTTTGTTTGCCACGATCGCCGACGCAATTCCGGTCGTGTCGACCAGGATCCCGCGCTCGTACTCCCCGCGCGCCACCGCCTGCGCCACGAGAAACGCGATGTCCGGATAATCGACGGGGTCCTTCGAAAACGCGCCGAAATCCTTGACCGAATGGCCCTGCGCCGCCAGGAACGTCTTGATCTCTGTCTTCAATCCGAATCCCCCATGGTCCGATCCGAGCACGAGCAGCATGTCAGACCGCCGCGAATTCCTGGACGGTTTTCCGGAAGACGATCCGGCCGTCGTGCTCGATCGCGTCGACGATCGCGATGATGGCCGTGTCGATCGGCACGTCCTTTTCCGGCACCGCCATCCTCGCGGAGCTGCCCTCCACGATGAACACGATCTCGCCCGGGCCGGCCTGCACGGCGTCGATGGCCACCATGTGCTTGCCGGAACCCTTGCCGGTCAGGTCGATGGGCTCGACCACGAGCAGTTTGTACCGCATGATTTTGTCGACCTTGCGGGTCGCCACGACGTTTCCGATGACGCGCGCGAGTTGCATGATCAGCCTCCGATGATTTCGGCGAGGTCGCCGTTCTTGACGCCGGCGGCGTTGGCCTCGTCCGTGTCCAGATGAAATTCCATCCGGTGATCGCCGCCGGCCCGGACGATCACATCTTCGAACAGGACCGGCCGCGAGCCCGACGTGCGGATCCGCACGCGGTCGCCGGTCTGGACGCCGTACCGGCTCGACTCGTCGCCGCCGATGTGCAGATGCCGGTGCGCGATGATCAGGCCCTCACGAATCTCGACGAGACCGCGCGGCCCGCGGATCTTCAGCGGCGCCGAGCCGGCCAGGTCCCCGGACAGCCGCAGCGGGGCCATCACGCCCAGCGCCACGAGGTCCGTGACGGCCGCCTCGATCTGCGTCTGCTTCCGCTCCGGACCCAGCACCCGCACTTGGGCGATCTTACCTTGCGGGCCGATCAACGTCACGGTTTCCTTGCAGGCGAACTGCCCCGGCTGAATCAGGTCCCGCAGCTTCGTCAGCCGGTGACCCTTGCCGTACAGCGCCTCCACGTGGTCCGGCTGCAAATGCAGATGCCGGCTCGATACGCCGACCGGCACAACGCGGCGCACGGTGACGGCGGCGGGCGCGGAGGACGCGGCGGGCGGATCCGCCGACACGAACACGCGCCGGACCGCCTGTTCGACGGCGGCCTGAATCGCGGCGCCGGTCATCGAGGAATCAGACCGCGCAACCCTGCGCGACCGGCGAGGGCGACGCGCGGCGCGCCGGCAGTCCCGACAGCGCAATTCCGAGCGGCGTGGCGAAGAGCGGCTCTTGGGGCACCGTCACGGGCCGGGCCAGTTCTTCTTCAAATATCTCTTTGAAGCCCTCCAGTTGCGGCGTGCCGCCGACAAGAACGATCGGGAGGCTTTCGGACGCGCCGCGAATGTGGGCCTGGACGATCGACGCCATTTTTTCGATCACCGGCCGGACCACGTTCAGAAATTGCCGGCCTTCGCCGCTCCGCTTGCGCCGCTCCGCTTCGTCATACGAAATCTTGTACGCGCCGGCCAGCACCAGAGACAGATGGCGGCCGCCCGTCGCCTCGTCCGCGCTGTACCGGACCTTGCCCTCCTGCAGAATGGAGATGCCGGTGGTGCCGCCACCGATGTCGACCACGATCCCGTCCCGGATGCCCAGCGCCGTCGCGGCGGCCGTCGGCTCGTCCAACACGGCGGCGATCCGCAGGCCCGCGTCCCGCACCACATTCACACTGAGGTCCGGGTCGGTCCCCGGCGGATACCCGGTCGAACACGATTCGATCGACTGGCCCAGCGCCGCTTCCGCGTCCTCCACCATTTTCCGCACGATCCGGCGCGCGCCCGCAAAATCGACCACCACGCCGTCCCGCACCACTTCCGACCATTCGAGATACCCGCACACCGGCGCGCCGGTTTCGTCCAGCACCAGAAACACCACGTCGGCCGTGCCGAGATCCAGCCCGGCCACCGGCGCGCCTTTGATCTTTCGCGCCGGCGATCGCGCGCGCACAACCCGCGCGGCCTCGAGCAATCTCTCCTCATGCGGGAAATCTTTCATGTTTCCTCGTAGCATAACGCGCGCGGCAGGGTCAAGGCGAGGGAGACCCGGATACCGCCTGGCCGACGTCGGGTTCGCCGCAGTGCCGAAGGATCACGGCGCGGGCGGCGTCGCGGAGTTTGATCGCGGCGGACCAGTCCTGGCCGTCGGGCGCAATCGGCGCGCCGATCGTGATCCGGATGGAAGAACGCCGGGGAAACCAGTGGCCGTCCCGCAGGACCGACCGCGTCCCGCGAATGGACACGGGGACGACTGGAACCGTTCCTTCGGCGGCAATGAGAAATGCGCCCATGTGAAACGCTCGCAGGCCCGGCATCCGGCCAAAGGTTCCCTCCGGGAAAAAAATCAGCGGATGGCCCTTCCGGACCGATGCCGCGATCCGCCGCGTGTCGTCCATCGTCCGCTCAATGTCAAAACGCTCCAGAAACTGGAAACCAAGCCGCTGAAGTCCCACGCGGCTGAGAAATCGCCCGGCCAGTTCGCGCTTGGCGGTGTACCCGAACCGCGTCGGCACGATCGCCGCAAGTACGATCGCGTCGAGATAACTCGCATGATTGGAAACGATCAGGCAGGGACCTTCGAGCGGAAGATTCTCCCGCCCCCGAACCGCGACCCGCACGCCGCTCAGCCGCACCAGGCACCGGGCCGCACCATAGGCTGCCGCGCGGCGCCAGGACCGCCGCGGCAGGAACACCGCGCCAAGCCATGCCGGGACGAAACACAGGCCGAAAAGCGCGAGAACATAGCCGGCAAACAACACGTCCGTGGCCGCGCGCGACGCGCGGCGCAACGCGGGCCGAAGGCTCGCCCAGGCCAGCCGCGCAATCTGGATCCAGACCGCGCGCTGCCGACGGCCGATGAGACCCTGCTCATAGAGTTCGCGGCTGGCGGCGCGGCGGATTTTTCCGCTGGAGGTTTTGAGAACGGTGTGAGGCGGGACGAGAACAATATCATCCGGCGGCATGCCGATGAGATCGATCGCAAGCGTGTTGATCCGGGCGCGGAGAGTTTCCCCGACGCCGGCGGCCGGCTCGCGGGTTTCGGCCAGCACGACCAGCCGTTCCGTGCCGAGCACGGGATCGGGACTGCTGAACACCGCAACGCAGCCCTTTCGAATGCCCGGGACATCGCCGATGGCGTCCTCCAGCTCGTACGGATAAATGTTGTGGCCGGCGCGGATGATGATGTCCTTGGTCCGGCTCGTCAGATACACGTTGCCCTCGGCCATGTACGCCACGTCGCCCGATTCGAGCCACTCGTCTTGAAAGAGACGCCGCGTCTCCCCGGCGTTCCGAAAATATCCGCTGGTCGCCGACGGCCCCCGGAATTGCAGCCGGCCCTCCGCGCGGTCGATCACTTCCCGGCCGGTCGCGTCCACGATCCGGATCTGGTGGCCGGCGATCGGCCGGCCGCACGAAACGAAGGCCAGCGCGTCAGGGTCGCCCGGCGCGGCCGGCACGGCCAGCCCCTGGGTCACAAAAAGCTCGCGCTCGATCCGGTCGATCAGCGGCGGCCTGCCGAGCGGCGGGAAAGACAGGCCAAGGGAGCATTCGGCCAGACCGTACACCGGCATGACCGACTCGGCGCGAAATCCGTGCTTGGAATAGCGCTCGATGAACCGCTGCACGGTTTCGGGCCGGACGGGTTCGGCGCCGTTCAAGGCGGCGCGCCATGAGCTGAGGTCGAGTCCCTCGATCTCGCGGTCGTCTATTTTTCGCAGGCAGAATTCGTACGCGAAATTCGGCGCGGCCGAAATCGTTCCCCGGTGCCGGTGGATCGCCCAGAGCCACCGGGAAGGCCGGGACAGAAACGTGAGCGGAGACATGATGACCAGCCGGGCCGCATGGTGGAGGCTCCCGAACCAGGCGCCGATGAGGCCCATGTCATGGTACAGCGGCAGCCAGCTCACGACCACGTCGGTCGAATCCACTTTCAACGCCTGGCCCATCGTCCGGATGTTCGCCAGGAGATTCGCATGCGTCAGCACGACGCCTTTCGGATGGCCGGTGCTGCCCGAGGTGTATTGCAGAAGCGCGATGTCCTGCGTCTTGAGGGGAGGTTCGGTGTAAGTTCCGGAATTCTCGGACAATTCCTGAACCGTCGAGACGTGCCGGAGCGTTTCGACCTGGGACTTGATGAGGAGCGCGAGCGGCTTGGCCTCGGGCATCGTGATGAGTTCGACGGCGAGGGCGTTGGTCAGAATCCGCGACTGGCGGCGCAGGTGGTCTTCAATTTGGCTCAGACGCGCCGGCGGATACAGCGGAACCGGCGCGCCGCCGGCGATGAGCACGCCATAAAAACTCACAAAAAAATCCAGACCCGTCGGCTGCATGATGCCGACCGACTGGCCCGGCTGAAGATCGTGCGCCTGCAGTCCGCGCGCGACCGCCCGGGCGCGGTCCCACAGGTCCCGGTACGTGATGTCGACTTCCCGCTCGTCGTCGAGATAGAGAGTGAGATGCGTCCGGTCGGGATGGGCCCGCGCGTGCCAGGCGAGAACTTCCGTCAACGTTCCGGCGCCGGCCGGAGAGGATTCCACCTTCTCGCCGGGACCGCTCCTCATCTCCACGGACTGCGCCAAGACCGGCTCGCCTTTGGCGATCAGCGCCGCGCGCAAAAGATCGCGCGGCGTCTCCGCCGTCGAGAGCACCCCTTCCGGCAGGCGGACGCCGAAGCTCCGCTCGATCCGCATCAGAAGCTCCACCCGGCCCAGGCTGTCCAATCCGAGATCGCCGTCCAGCGTGCTGTCCAGCGACACGACGGCGGCAGCTGCGTCGCCCCTGTGAACCTCGGCGACCATAACCCGGACGATGGTCAGCAGGGATTCCGCCGATACCTCCACCTCATCGCTCGTTCGGTTGAGCCCTTTCAGTAATTCGTAAGCAGAAACCGGCCGGCGGAAAGTTCGACGACGAAGACCGTGCCGGCGGTTTTGAAGCGGTTCATGAGGTCGATCACATTGTTGACGTAGGCTTTCGTTTCGGGAAAATTCGGCACCGCGGTGCCGGCGTAGACGACCGCTTCCGGGCCCGCGTTGTACGCCGCGAGGGCCAGCGGCACCTGGCCTTTGAACCGGCTCAGCATCATCGAGAGGTACCGGCATCCGGCGTCGATGTTCACGCGCGGGTCCTTGAGATCGCCGAGGATCCCGATGTCCTTCGCCGTTGCGGGCATCACCTGCATGAGGCCGACCGCGCCCTTGTGGGACACCGCCTCCGGGTTGAAGGACGACTCGGCCTGGATCACGGCCTTGATCAGCGGTTCCGGCAGATTGTACATCCGTGCGTGCTGGCGGATCAGCCCCGCATAAAGCGCGACCCGGTCGCGGTCGGTCACGAACTGGTTGATCGTCTCTTCCTCTTTCGGGTCGCCAATCAAACGCCGGGCCGTCGCGGAGGCCGGAACGTCCGACAGAACCATCTTGCCCGTCGTCTCGTCCCGGAAGAGATACACGCCGGCCTCGGCCGGCAACCCTCCGAGGACCAAGAGAGCGATCGCGACGCAGAGGATCAACGCGGAGGCGCGGCGAACGGGAAGCCGGGTACGACTATTCAACGCCCAAGGATTTGAGATTTTCTCGCGCCAGCGAGTTGGACGGATCCGTCTCCAGAACCTTCTGCCACTCGCGGATCGCGGACTGCTGATCCTGCAGATAATAGTAGCAATAGCCCAGATACAGGTGACTGTCGGGATCGGCCGGATTGTAGGTTACGGCGTTCTTGTAATAGATCTTGGCGTCCGAATATCTTTTTAACTGAAAGTACGCGGTCGCGAGATTGTAGTGCAGCACCGGATCGTTGTCCTTCAGTTTGATCGCCGCTTCGTACTGCGCGGCCGCGGTCACGAAATCGCCGCGGCTGAACGACGATTGGGCGTCCGCGATCCGCTGCTGCAAAAGTTCCGCGGTCGTCGGACCGCTCGGCGGCGGGGGGGGCGGCTTGGGAACTTCATAGGCGGCCGGCGCCTCGTAGGTCGGACCCTTGGGCTTGGCCGGCGTTGCGGCGGTCGTCGCGCCGGTCGCGGGCGCCCCCGCCGGCGTCGTGGACGGCGTCCATGCCTTGGAGGGCTGCTGCGGGGTTGCGGCCGCCGCCGTCCGCCGCGCTTCCTCCACGGCGCCCCACAGCCATTCCATCCCGCCCTTCAACATGAACCGCGGGCTGCCCTTCGCCAGGCCGAACGACACCGACGCGTCAGCCGACACGCGCTCGCTGAGCTCGTATTGCCCGCCGAACAGCAAACTCAAACGCGCGTTCTTGCCGGACACGCCCGTGCCGCCCTTGTACGGCGAGGACGATCCGGCCAGCTCCACCGTCCAGCCGATCCGATCGCCCCACGGCCACGTATAGCCGACGCCGTACATGAACATCGTTCCGAAATCGACGACGAGGGCGCTCGACACGCTGACGTCGCCGCTCTTGGACACGAATCCCAAATTTGTGTTGAGCTGGCCGGGGCCGATCTCCGGGCTGAACATGAATTTGATGCCGAGATCAAAGCTCCCCAGCGTCCAGTACAGCGACTCGTCTCCGGCAAAGGACAGCTCCAGCTTCGTCGCCAGATTCTCGATGAAATTCCATTTGCCATACATCCGGATTCCCTGCAGGCCGCTGCCATCCAGAAAACCTTTTGAACCCACAATGATCCCGCCGTTGTCGATCTCCAGGCCCAGGTCGCCGCCCAGCTCCCATTTGTCCGTCAGGCCGTACCGAAGCTCCACCGGAAGGCGGATCGTTCCCGTCTTGAGCTCGACATCGCCCGTCCCGGTCACCGCATTGGTTACTTTGATGGGTTTCGCCTTGCTGCCGAGTTCCACGTAGGACTTGAGCGCCCACGCGCCGTCGTTCAGCGTGCCGGCCTGCTCGAGATAAGCGCCGTTCAAGCTCCGGGCCGAAACCTCCGCCGGGCTCAGACAGAGCATCGCAAAGAACACACCAACCCCCACCAGTCGCCTGAAGATCATTGGATGGATATTCATATACTATGCGGTCAAAATCAAGTTAATTGTCGAGAAAGTCGTTCCCTACTCGACGCCGAGGGCTTTCAGATTCTCGATGGCCAGCGTGTTGTCGGGATTCAGCTCGAGCACCCGCTGCCATTCGCGGATCGCCGACGCCTGGTCGTTCAGATAATAATGCGTGTATCCCAGATACAGATGGCTCTCGGGATCGTTCGGATTCAGGGTGATCGCGTTCTTATAGTATGTTTTGGCGTCCTCGTACCGCTTCTGCTGGAAATGCACGGTCGCGAGGTTGTAGTGCAGTACGGGATCGTTGTTCTTCAACTGGATCGCCGCCTCGTAGTGGCTGACGGCGGTCGCGAAGTCCCCCCGGTTGAAGGCATCCGCCGCTTTTGCGACGCGCGACTGGATCTGCTCGTCCGTGGAGGGACCGGCCGGCGCTTCCGCCGCCACGACGGGCGCGCGTTCGGGCATCGCTTCTTTTTGGGGCGCCTGATAGGTCGGCGGCACATCGTAAGGCGCCGATTCGCGCGCCATCGGCTCTTTCTTCTCGGCCGGTTTCTCGGCCGGTCTTTCCGGCGGCGTCCAGGCCGGCGCGGCCTTTTCGGATTTCTTCGGCTCGGCGGCAGGCGTCCAGGGACGCGCCGGTTCGGCGGCCTCGCTGTATTCGCCCGCAGCGCTCCACCACCAGTCCATGCCGACCCTCAGCAGGAAATTCGGGCTGCCGTCGGCGAGGCCCAGGGCGATTCCGCCCTCGAGCGAAAACTGGTCCGTGAACGCGTATCGCGCGCCAAGATTCAACGCCAGCAAATCCTCCGTGCTCACGCCCGAACCGCCCTTGTACGGGGAGGACGATCCAGCCAGCTCAAAGATGCCGGTGAATCGGTCGCTGTACGGGTAGGCGTAGCCGATGCCGTAGGAGAACACGTTGTCGAAATCCTTGGCGGACCCGGAAATTTTCGAGTTCCCGTCGGCATACTCGGCCTCGCCGCCCTTGAGCAGAATCCCGAGATTGAGCATGAGATTGCCGGCGCCGAGTTCGGGCCCGTAGATGAATTTCAGGCCGAAATCAAATCCGTCCTGGCCGTAATACAACTTCTCGTCGCCGAACATCGACAGATCCGCCATCGCGGCCACGTCCTGGAAAAAATTCCATTTGCCGAAAAATCGGATCCTCTGCAGGCCGCTCTTGCCCAGATAAATCGACGGCGGGTCCGCTTCGCCGTCGTCGCTCTCAAATCCCAGGTCGCCCCCGATCTCCCACCCCTCCGACAGGCCGTACCGCAGCTCCACGGGCAGGCGGGTCGTGCTGACCTTGACGGCGATGTTCCGGCCGGTGTTGGTCAGCGCGCCGGGAATGGTCAGAGGCTCGGCGTTGCTGCCGAATTCAAGATAGGATTTTAAATCCCAGGATCCGCGGCCCAGCGTGCTGGCGCTTTCGAGATAAAAACCGTCCAGACTCTTCGCCCGCGCGCCTGCCGCAAGGCCTGCCAGGACCATCAACGTGAGAAACCCAAGGCACAGCCATTTCTTCATGGTTCCACTCCATATATAATATGCACGTCCTAAATAGCTATTTCGGCATCCGGCGGGATTTTTATTACAGGACTTTTGCGAATTTGACCTTCCTATCTCCCCCGCCCCGCCCGACGCTTGGCGCGCAGGTGCTCAGCCCACGTGGCGGAAAAGTGATGGCTTCCGTCGCCGGCGGCGACGAAAAAAAGGTATCCGGTGGCGGCCGGCATCACGGTCGCCGCAATCGCCCGCAGGCCGGGATTGCCCACCGGGCCCGGCGGAAGGCCCGCGCGGCGGTAGGTGTTGTAGGGCGAGTCCGCCCGGAGGTCCTCGTCGGTCAGCTTCTTTTTCTTCCGGCCCAGCGCGTACTCGACGGTGACGCACGATTCGAGGGGCATCCGGCGCCGGAGCCGGTTCCAGAACACGCCCGCGATCACCGGCCGCTCCTCGTCCCTTGCAGCCTCGCGCTCCACCATCGAGGCCAGCGTCAGGAGGTCGTGCGCCGAATGCGTGTCGGAACGAAGCAGCGGCCGGGCCTTTTCGTTGAACCGCGCGACGAACGTTTTCAGAATGTCCTCTTCCGACATTCCCTTTGTGAAAAAATACGTTTCAGGAAAGAGATAGCCCTCCAGCGACGGAACACGGGCGCCGGCCATGTCCGTGGCGAAGGCGGGGTCGCGGATCAACGAAAGCAGCCTCTCGCGGTCGCACAGGCCCGCGCCCTCCAGGAGCACCGCGATGTCCGACGCCCACACACCCTCCGCGACGGTGACGCGGTACTGAAGCACTCGGCCGGCGGCCAGTTTCCGCGTCAGGCTTCGAATCGAATCCCGGTCCAATTCATACTCGCCGGCTTTGAGCCGCCGGCTGCGGCCGGTCAGAATCACATATGCCTTGAACGAGCCGACGGACCACCGATTCGATCCGAAAAACGCGCGCCCGATCTCCGACAGGCCCCACCCGCGCCGGATCTCCACCACGCCCTCGCGCAGTTCCGGCAGGGGACGCGACACGGCAAAATGGAAACTCCAGCCCAATAGAGCAACGCACGCCAACAGAATGACCGAGCGGAGCCACCGCATGCTTCAGCTCGGACGGCGCGCGTCGAGGACGGCCAGTAGGAGCAGCGAAGCCGCGCCGGCGTCGACGAGCCCACGGCGCTTTTTGGCGCTGACGCCCGCCTCCATCATCGGGGCCTCCGCAAGCTTGGTCGTGAAGCGCTCGTCCGAAAACGTCACGGGGACGGCGATTCTCACTCGCAGTTTTTCTCCGAATGCGCGCACCTGCGCGCTCATCTGAGTCTCCCCGCCCCGGTGGCCGATCGGCAGGCCCACGATGATCTCCCGGACGCCGCGCTCCTGTGCGATGCGCGCGATCTTGTCCACGCCCTCGTCTTCCGACCGGACGGCAAACGACGCCAGTGGCAGCGCCATCCGTTCGGCGCTGTCCGTCACCGCCACACCCAGTCGCTTGGTCCCGAAATCAACGGCCAAAAGCGTCATGACCGGATCTTATCACACCACCGCCGGTAAAGTTCCATGACCAGCGGATGAACGGGCCGGCGCCACCGGCCAAGACCCGCAATTTCACGGACCCACCGAATGCCGATCAGCGCGTTTGTCCTGAAGATCGACTCGGCGCCTGTCAGGCTCGACGGCGAAAACCGGCCCTCGCGCACCTTCACGCCCAGTCTCCGCGCCTCACCGATCACCCATCCCCGCAGAATTCCCGGAAGGCATCCCAGCCCGACCGCCGGCGTGTGCAGGACATCGCCCCTCAGCCAGAACAAATTCCCCTGCGCCGTTTCGTAAACCCATCGGCGCGCCAGTACCGCATCGGCCGCGCCCCGCCGTCCTGCCTCGGCGTGCGCCTGATCCAGGAGCATTCGCGGAAATGTCTTCATCCCCGCCCACGCGCCGGGATACCCGCGCGGCGCGGCAAGGGAAATAAGTTTTTCGGCGATCGGCGTTTTGCGAAAAATCAAGCGCGCGTCATACCCCGCAAATGTCAATCGAACCTCGCCCGCGCTCGAAACCTCCAACCGCCCGCGATGCGGATGCGACCCGAGCGCCTCCACACGCCGCGACACCTCGGCGGCAAGCCCCGCCTCAACAGGAATGTGCAGCCTTCGGGCCGATCCCTTGAGCCTCATCAGATGAAAATCCAGAAATGGCGCACGCCTGCGCACGCACAGAAAGGTTTCAAACAGCCCTGGCTTGGAAGTCATGACTCATGACCCATGACCTGTACCTCCATGTATGGGGAGGGGAGGATTCGAACCTCCGTAGCCCGAAGGGCGGCAGATTTACAGTCTGCTCTCGTTGTCCACTGGAGCACCTCCCCGTGTTTACAGTACTCCAATATGTATAGAGGATTGCGAATGTACTTTCATGCGATCGCTTCCTCGACTTGACGTTCTGGTCTCCATTTGGTCTCCAGTAGGTTTCCAGTTGCGTTCTGTAAGTCGGCATTCGTTGGCATTGGAAACTGCCGGGCCATACGGGGCTCACGGGCGTCGGCGGCGGGTTCCAGCGTGTCCACCGCGGCCCTTCGGTCGATCTCCACGAAATGCAAATATCGCATTGTCGTTTGGATCGACCGGTGACCCAGGAGCTCCTTGACCACTTTGATGTTCACGCCCCGCCGCAAAAGATCCGTGGCGAAGGTGTGACGCAAATCATGGAAACGACAATAACGAAGTTGGGCCCTATTTGCAAGTTTTAGCCACAATGCATAGTGCCAGCGCGAGTCTTTCGAGTCCGCGCGCCTCGGTGGGAATAACAATTCGTCGTCGCCCCGGTTCAACGCTTTGATCGCAGACTCGGCGGCTCTGTTGAGCGGCACATGAATGGCGTGGCGGGTTTTTTGCATCGTGAGATGGATTTCTCGCTCACGCATCATGGCCGCGTTCATTTGAAGACGCAGAAGATCACCACGCCTAAGACCTGTGTTGAGCGCCAACGTGATGAGCGAGTGCGCTTCCTGGCCATCCTCCAGCGCGACTTCGAGGAGACGTACTTTTTCGGCGGCCGTTAAAATTCGCATCGGCTTTTCGTCCTCTCGCTCCTTCTTCACCCGCGACAGCGGATTTTGCGGGAGATGTCCCCATTCGACCGCTTTGTTCATGATGCAAATGAGAGTCGACAGATACCGGTTGAAGGTCGATTTCGCCGGCGGGGTTCCAGCGCGCGTTTTCCGGCTCATGAAATGGACCTTGAACCGCGCGGCGTCGAATTGCGAAATGGACATGAGTTGCCTTGCGCCAAAGAAGGAAACCAGATGGCGGAGATACTGCTTGCCGCCATGCCGGTAAATTCTCAAAAACCGCATGTGCTTGTCGTCGAATTCCCGGATAAAGTCCGCAAACGTGATGGGCTTGAAACGACGGCGGTCCAGAAATTTTCCTTCCAGAATTTCCACGCGGCGCTTGGCGGCCACCGTCTCCGCAAATTTCCTGCCCGGGCCGATCTTTTCGTATTTTCTTCGCAAAGCGCCCGTTTCGTCCAGATAGTAATAGTCGATCCACCAAGCGCCCTTTCGTTGAATGACCCTGACGCGCATGGTCTTTCTCCTATGCCGCCGCGTCCGCGCGACGCCGGGCGGAGGCGGGTTTCGCCGATTGCTTCCTGGCGTTGTATTCCCTGAAAAAATTCGCCTGCGCCAGAATCGCCTCTCCCTGGGAAGGCGTCAGGCCATCCAGCAGGCCCACTTCGCCGGGATCGCCGACGAGCACACGCTCGGCGTCAGAAAGACCGCGCCGGCCGTCCAGTTTCAGTTTTCGCAACTGGCCGTTGACATATATGTGGAATTCCATTCCAACCAGGTTGAACATCGAAATCAGCTTGTGCAGCGGCGGAAAGGTCCGGCCCGCCCAGAATTGGAAAACCAGGGAACGGGTGCCGACACCCGTTTTTTTGACCAGATCCTCCGCGGTCAAGTCCTTGGCATGCGTCTGCTCTCGAAACACTTCTCCCAGCGATTTGTCCATCCGGCCACCTCCTCGGAAATACGCTTACGGGCGACTTCAACATGGGCCACCCCCTCTGTCAAGCGGCTCTCTCACAAAGATACAATCCTTTCTGACAGTGTTATATACCACATAATCACTCTAAAAACAATAATGGCTTCTTGACAGACATAATCTCTCCTGATATACAACTCAGGCGTCCGAGGACGCGGAAGAGGCGGAAGGACACTGATTCATGGATCACCCGACGGATAATGAGCAAAAAGAGGCCGGCACCGAGAGCCGGTGCCGGGTGCCGGATGTGCCGGTGCCGAGCACGCCCTACCTGAGTTCGAAGGAGGCGGCGTGTTATCTGCGGGTGACGCTGAACGCCCTCGACGCGTTCGTGGCGCGCGGCAGGCTGCCCTATTCCAAAATCGGCAAGAGCCGGAGATTCCGGCGGGAAGATCTCGACCGCTTCATCTTCGAGTCCTACCGGCCGCCGTCCGGCAAATGATCGCGCGGAGAAATGGATGACCCAATGCCGGACCCCAAACCCAGGGCCCCATCGGGCCACTGGCTTCGCATCGACCACATCGTAATCGACAACTACGCCGCCGAAATCGGCGCCATCGGCGTCGGCGTCTACGCGGCCCTGGCGCGGTTCGCGGATTTCAACCACCGCTCCTGCCACCCCTCCTACGACACCCTCGCCCGGATGCTCGCCCTCTCGCGCCGCCACGTGATCCGCGTCGTCCGCCAACTGGCCGACCTCGGCCTCATCTCGATCAAACGAAGCCCGCCGTCCGTAGGCCGCCGCCGGCGGTCAAACACCTACACCCTCCTCGCCATCCAGGACGAACTGCCGTTATCCCCAAAACCGTGCACAACAATCCCCGATATGTGACTCCCTGTCACCGAGATGGTGACACACGATGCCCGCGAATGGTGACACAGAGTGCACGGGAAAGAGAGATATAGAAAGAGAGACAGTGAAAGAGAAGGCGGCGCGTTGTCCACAAATTGCGCACCGGCCGGATCCCAATATTCCAAATCATCTGTTTTCTTGGCCAGCCACTGCGGCAGCGACCAATCGTTCGCAGTATTCGAGTACCAAATCCATATGAGGCAACGCCGCGAGGGAGTCGGTGTCCTGCGAATCCTTTAAAAATTCTAGCAATTTCTCTTTAGACGAGTTTTTATAACATCCAACAAAAAATTCAAATAATTCGTACGGGTCATTCGCGTTCCCTGGTGGTTGAAGAATCACACCAAAAAACGCCTCGGGATGGTTTTTGTAATCTGTCAGTTCCGCCTCTGTCATCGGCCTGCTGAGAATAAATGACCCGTTATCTTTTGTCGTAATGCCCAAATGTTCTGTCTTTTCAGTTTCACTCACCATGGCAGAAGTGACGGTCCCTGTAATTCCCTTCTCGTCCATATCAGGAAAAAAATACGTTTCTCCAATAATAATGCGACCACCTCCATCACCAAAGGTTTCGGATGGCAAACTACCGTCAAACGTCGAAGGAAATTTCGGATATTCTTTGACGGCTTCAAAAATGTGATAGGCATCCTTATGTTTTTGTCTTTTCCTGTAAATTTCCGTAAGCCGATATTCCCCCGGCCTTCCAAAATCGGGAATTCCAAATCCGTGAACCAAAACGGCGCCAGCCGGGCGGGCGTCCGTCAAGCGCCGGTGAAACGCCATGTTCGTCACAAAAATATAAGCGCGCTCCCCTTTTTGGTAAGTTTTTTCGAGGCCTTCAAGTTTTTGTGCGGCTCGTTCCATCCAATCCGGCAGACTCTGCCCGTCGGGCGGATCGGTGTTGAGATCGATGAAAATGAGTCGTTCATCCGCCGCCGGCTTTGCAAGCGCCTTGTTCACATGCTGTATCAGCGAGGAAGTCGGTTCCAACGATTGGGTGCCGTCATGGTCGGATTTACCGAGAATGCCGGAAACCGCCCGCATCTTGGCTTCGACCCAGTATTTTTTTCCAGTCTTCTGTGAAACGGCGGAAAATTCACAATGCTTCGAGGCACGATCGGTTTCATCTTCGAGAACCAAATCAAATCCGGCTCGAATCAGACAGTTTGCGACGATTAATTCGTAATACGCTCCCTGGAAATTTGCCGAGTCTTTTAGCCGTTTGAGCAAACGGTCCTGGAGCTCGACGTTGTGCTCCAGCAAGTACAGACTGTAGGCAAGGCCGAGATAACAATTGACCACACCCGTTGCCGGAAAAGACTGGATTTCGTGGTCTTTGTCGAAGTGCCGTTTTTGGAAGAGGTAATACTCGTTGTACCATTGCAGAATAATATGCCTCTCCTCCAGGGGCTTGACGATCTCCGCATTGCCCCACTCCGAACCGAGTTTGCCTTTTACATAAGCGAACAGAAAATCAGGGAATGTTTTGAATTTGGTCGAATGGTAGACTTTGTTTCCAACAGCCACGAGGCGCCTGCCCTGATGTTCTGTAGAGATGATCGGCTTGCCCAGTCCCTGCTGTTGACATCGGATGAGTTCAGAGGCCTTGTGATGTTCGAGCGCTTTGGCGATTCCGTCCGCGACGCGGCTTTCTGTCGGGCGATGAATGCCCTTAAGCGACATTTTTAGCGGATTGCCGCAACACCTCTTGTATTTCCTTGCGCTTCCGCAGGGGCACGGCTGATTGCGACCGGTGGCCATGGATTACCTCAATTCACAAATTATCTTTCTCGAGAAAACTGTAATAGCCGGTTTTGTTGAATATGATGTGGTCGAGCAATTTGATGCCAATCGTTTCGCCGGCGGCCTTGAGGCGGCGGGTGGTCTCGATGTCTTCGCGGGTCGGGATGAGGTCCGAGCCGGTATGATTGTGGGCGATGATGACGGCGGTGGCGCGGTCGGTCAGGGGGTCGGCGAAGAGTTCACGGGGGTGGACTTGGATTTTGTCGGCGAGGCCGACCGTAACGACGCGGGTGGCGATGATTTCGTTTGCGCCGTTCAGAGTGACGCAGATCAGATGTTCTTGTTTGCGGTCGGCGTAGTGGCGAATGAGGGGGACGACGTCAGCCGGGAACGAGATTTTAAATCCGGCGGGCTGGATGCGGCGCCGGGCAAACTCCATCGCAGCCAGAATCTGCATGGCCTTGGCTTCGCCGACACCTTCGATTTTCTGAAGATCCGCCAACCTCCATTTTTTCTTAGAGCCGTCGATCTCTTTGAGTATATGTTCGGCGACTTTCAAAACGTCCGATTTTTTGGTGCCGCTGCCAAGCAGGATGGCCAATAGCTCCTGGTCGGACAGGGATTCGGAGCCTTTGGCTTTGAATTTCTCGCGGGGGCGGTCGTGAGGGGGGAGGTTCAAGAGTATACGGGACATCAACTTTCACCTTCCAATTCGATTTGCACCTCCAATGGAACCTCCACTTCCACCTGCGCGGCAACAAACGCCCTGCGGAAGAAATCAAAAAACGGCGGTGCTTCGCCCTCAAGCGGATAAAACGAAAGAACACACTGCACCTTTGTTTCTTGTCCTTTCACAGTCCCTGGTACCCATTTCCGCCATATAACCGGACCAATCCTTAGAGCAAATTCTTTATATTTTCCGAACCGGATGGTCTTGCTATATCGCCTCAGCGTGCCCCATTTCCATCCATATTTAATGCGATGTTCCTCGTATCGGGCTTTCCAGTCGACCGGCTCCGGCGGCAAATCCACATATGGCACTCCATTCTTTTTGACCTCTTTTTTATACATTCTCAGATGTGTCGGAACCTCGGCGGCAACATATTCCTCACCCATTTCTCGGCTGCATGGCGCGCGAGTGTATGCAGTCAGACGGGCAAATGCCGAATAATCCGAAAGCTCTTGCGGTATCGGCAATCTCAATTCATAAAATTTGCCGAGTTTGACGGGAACATCGTAGATCAACGTTATCCTCGAACCATCCGGCGGGTCGCATTCATTGATAGAAGGAACCACCCCAAACCCAAACTCCTCAATTTCTTTTGACGATGGCTTGTAATAAACATCCTTCCCCGGATGTTTTGCGTGGTGCACCATCAGCGCCAAAGCTTCATCTCGATTATATCCACGATGCCGTAGGCCGGCGTGAACTCGCGTGGCAACCGGAGCAGCGAAACTTGTGCCAGGCGAACCCGATGGAATGAGTGTATCCCAGGTAGAATCCTTATTATTCAAGTCATGGACAGGTACAACAAAAGTGGGCTTGGCATTGTGCGCGATCCCGCCGCCGTGACAGGAGTAATCCGACCGTACAAAGTTTCCTTGCGGTGTGCGGGTAAAGGCACCTACGGAAACCACATGAACTCCGTCGGCGGGAGAATCCATTCCCACCGATCCGGAATTACCGGCGGAACAAACGATCATGAGATTTTCGGCCTCCAATGACATATCATCCAACAGTTCACCAAACACAGAGACTTCCGGCGTAGGCTTCGCCCGCCTCCCCTCGTTCACATATGCCGAAAAATTCACAGTTCCATCCCCCGACGAATCCCGGGTTGCCTCCCAGATGGCCGCCCGCAGCTGATCCCCGTCAACGTCTCCACCATCAATTCTGGCCACGTCGCGGATGGCACACGGCAATCCGGCCACGTCCGGTTTCCAAGGCGTGGCGGCGCCATTGTGGACAAGGAGATAGGCCACGTCCGTTGCATGAAACACTTTTTTATTGCGGATAGTATTTTCTCCACCACGGAAAGTGATATAGGGATCCAATTTTGAAGGAGATGCAATACCCGTGTCCACCAACCCCGCCGCCGGCAAAGATCGAATCGCCGCAGGCGGGGATGGTATGGACAACTTTGAAGATGCGCGCAACACATCTGTTTGGATATGTCCCAAAGCCACCGTACGCACAAACTCGCACCCGGCCAACTCACGCACCGCTTTGACACCCGCATTTTCAATCAGAAACACAAAGGATTTTTGATGGGATTTGTATTCCCGATTCACTTTAAAATTCCAATCGCATTCCAAACCCGACGCGTGTTCCTGTATATTTTCCATGAATTTCTTATTGGCGCGTAAAACACGGATACCCGTTTTGTATTTCTTGATGATGCTATCAATGCATGTAATCCATATTCTGATGTCGTCGTTTGCGCTGTCACACAACGGGAATGTCGAGACAAAGACCGGCGCCGATTCGAAATTGGCCGGAACCATCATTTTCTCTTCAGGACGTATGAACCCGACATTCCGGAACGTTGAGAACTGGGCCACCTCGTTCCATGAAAACTTCCCACCCGGCAGATAGCGGTGAACCGTTTTCTTGGCATCACTTTCTTTTCCAAGTCGTTTTTCTTCCCTTTTTATCTTCCGAATCTCCTTATCTTCCGCATCCAATTTTTTGAGTTGTTCGTCCGTCGGGGCATCTTTCGCGGCCATCACCAAATCGCCCCCGAGCCGCTTAAAGGCCCCTTCGACCCCATGCACAATCTTCTCCTCCAGAGTCCGAGTGGCAACGACTTCGAGCCCGCAATCATTTAACACGTCCAAGGCGCTGTGAGATTTGGCGATGGCCGATGGCTGCAATTCAAATACCAGGTACGGGGCGGATGACTCCGTCAGGGCGTAAGCGGACTTGTAATCGTCGATGGCGATATCCAGTTGATGGGCGACGAAGGTCAAGCGTTCTTGTACATCCGGAAAAATCTTTTTATACCCACCCCCAGTCCGCTTATCGGTAAACTCTTTCGTCCTCTGTTTCCGCTTATCAACCCGGAGGATGCTGCTTCGCGGCCGACCCGGTTCGTCAGCCATGGACTACCTCCAGCTTCTCTCCCTGAATCCATTTCGTCAGAAGGGCAGAAGATATCCCAAACATCTGAGTGACGACTTGTTTCTCCACACCCCATTCAATCAGCTTTCTCGCCTGTATCGGGGATGGCGAATGCGCGAATTCTGAAATAGATTGAGCGGTCGCGGGTGGCGACGTTTGTGAAAGAACGCGCAAGAATTCCGGCCAAAACGCGGTCGGAGGTAAATCGAAATCCGGCATGCAACCAAGCAACTTTTCCAAATCCGCGTAGGAGAATCCTTCCGTCAGCCTGATCAAAGACGTCATCAGGTACGAAGGAATATATTGTTTCACCTTCAGTCGAACATAATGCTCGCGCAAAAAGTCAGAGGGCAAATTGAAGTGGAGTATCAGATGAAATCGTCTGGCCACCGCCGTATCCACCTTATGGAACAGATTGGTCGCGGCAAAGATCGGTAATTCATCGCGGGCTCTATCGATTTCCATGAGCAGCACATTGACCGTCCGCTGCATCTCGCCGTGGTCGCCTGTAAGTTCCCGAGACCTCAAAATGGCGTCCACCTCGTCAATAAAAAGGATCCCACCCAGGAGTTTAACCTCCTCGAACGCCGCGACCAGATTTCTAGCGGTTCTGCCAAGATAACTATCGAAGACCCGAGGATAAGCCAGACGATACAACGGCTTTTCCAATTGTGCGGCAAGCCATGCAGCCGTCAAGGTCTTGCCTGTACCCGAAGGTCCGACAAAAAAGATGTTCTCCTTCAATCCATGTGAAGCATGAAAAATATAATCTCGAATACCTTGCGATACGGAAGCATCCAGAGTCGGCCGTTCCGGCGGCGCCGGCAGGGAGTCTTCCAGGAATTTCGATATCGATACAGGCATTTCCATTGTCGCGGAAGACGTTGTCATCGGATATCGATCACCGGGCGACGAGGACGAATTAGACCCGACAAATCCCCGTTTTCGGGCATCTTCGAGGATTGCCGCCAGTTTCTTGGCCGATTTAACATCCCCTTCTTCCTCGGCCAAACGGATAAGCGCCTCCACATAAGGGGTGGCCTCTTGGTTGTGAGATTTCAGTGACATTTTGGCCAATTGGCCTATAAACGGAAGACCTTTCATATTGTGACTCTATGATAAATTCATGTTTTTGTCAAGCTTTTTTTGTGACCCATAACATTATCATCTAAAACCTTGATTTTTTTTACAGATATGGTACATATAGATAATTGAACATTCGGCAGAGAAAGGGGGTGATGAATATGGCCAAAGACGCAGCAGGAATGCGGGGTTATCGGACACGGAATGCGAACGGACCGCTCCGGGACACGCGTGACGACAAGCACGTTTCGACATTGGAGAAACAGTACAACCGCGATTTCGGCGTTCGGGACGATATGCATGTCGGAACGCTTCTTCAGAAAACCGGGTTTGCGTCTGTGAACGACTTGATTCACAGCAGGCGTGGAAGGAGAAAGTAAGTCCAGATGAATGATACGGCTTTTATGGTGTTTGTTTTTCAGATTGTGAAACAGCCATAAAAAAGGACGGTAACGACGCCGTCCGCTTGCGCATCCGGCAGGCCGCCCCCGTCCCTCACTAGTCCAGAGTGACGTTAGCATGGCGGCCTTCCGTACAGCAAGAGCAATCCAGTCGAGGAGAGGGGGGAAACGACCCCTGTGATGAGTGTTTTTTTGTGCAGCAAGGCCATCGATTTAGATGGTCGACGGGTTGCGCACGTTTACGTGAACGGTCAGAACGTCGTCGCGTTGCAGACGACATAAGCTTGATGACAATGAGCACCTCGGTGGCTGGGACCGCCGGCAGCCGCGGGCTTCGATAATGAAGGAGTTTCACATGTCAAAAATTTCTGACGTTACTTTTGCAGGAGGAAGTGGCACGGAGTACAAGTTCCAAGCATATACCACAGACACGAGGTTCAAAGATGTCGGGGCTGTCTACATATTCAGCAAACGTGTGGTCGGATCGAACGGAGGCACACATACGCCTCGTTATATCGGCCAAACCGATTCCCTCTCGGATAGGATCCCATCCCACGAGAAATGGCCATGTGTTGAGAAGAATGGCGGCAACTGTATTTGTGTTCACGTCGATAGCGACGAGGATTCACGGCTGGATAAGGAAACTGACTTGCGGGCGGCCTTTGACACGTCCTGCAACGAACAATTAAAGGAGGAATACGAAATGACTCCTAAGAATTTTGAAGACTTGGATAAAGCCTTTTCCAGAAAAGTCGTTGAGGAAAGTGAGGCTTCAAGAAGAGGCGATAAGCACACGGCAAAACAGGCCAAGAAAGACCAGGAGGAGATTATTCGGAAGAAGGATGAAGCCGGTGGGTTTGGGCCGCCGAAAACAGGCAGAATAACTCACGCCACCGGGGGAGGGGCAAAATGACGGCGACGATAACCGTGCCCGATATGCGATGCGTGGCCCGCGAATGTCTCGCTCGTGCAAGGAATTTGTTGGCAAAGGGCGATGAACCTTCTGTCCGGTATGCCTGCCTCGAGTTGCGTCTCACGATTGAGTACATCACCTATGATCAACTGCTGGCGTACCTGAAAGAAGTTCCAAATGATGCGCTCAAGAAGTGGCAGCCCAGACACGTAATTTCAGAGATGCGCGAAGTTGACCCGCATGCCGACCAGAGCGTCAGCTTGGCGGTTGGGATCGAACACACGTACGGTGTCCCGCCACCGGGCGAGGAAATGCAGATGCTGGGGCAGGACAGAAGGTTTTCGCGGAAGTGGGCCAACGATAACCACAACGCGCTGGGGAATTTTCTCCACGCTCTAACGATCCACCAGATCGAGTCCGGCAAAACTTCCAATCTGGCTGGAATGATCAAGCGGGCGGCGGCCGTTGCCGATGAGTGCGAGGCAATTTTGACGTCGCCGATTTTCAGGGTTAATTTCGGACAGTTTTTCGAGTTTCAGTGCCAAGACTGCGGAGAGCAGATACAGCGTCGCGCCGGCAGTTTCACAGCCGAAGGGGGAGTGAAGTGTCCCATCACCAACTGCCAAGCGGTTTACGACGTAGAACCCGGCAAAGGCAATGAAATAATTGTCCACCTCCGGCAGGTCAAATACCCGTGCCCATCATGCGATGCGGAGAATTTTGTCGGAAAGCACCGTGTGCTGAATGGCGCGACGGCGGGTTGTGCGAAGTGCGGCAAGACAGTCAGATTCAAGCAGGGGTTTAGCGTCGAGCAGGTGTGAATGAAATGCCGGCCTAATCTGACTTCAGCGGCATCCGGAATACGGGGATGACGAACGGCGGCAGGCCCATGCGCCAAAATGTGGATTGGACGATTTCCCGCCAGTAGGGCCACGAATTGAAAACGGCGTTGATTTTTGCGAAGGCCTGAATGTCCTGTTCAGAAAAAGTCTTGAGATCTTTGACCGTGTAGTCAACGCAGAATTTTGCGTGGATTTCGAGAGGCGGAGTGGAAGTTTCCCCAGGTTGAGGGGCGGTCTTCTCCTCTGCGGATTCAACAACGATCTTTAGTTTGAATTCGAGGATGAGTTGGAGTTCGTCTTCACGAACGATATATTCCGTCATCCGGTGGTCAATCTGAATCTCGGATTTTCCGTTTAGAACTTTTTCGAATCCGGGTTGCAGATCGGAGTGCACAAACGTCAATCGGACGTTCTGAATCTGTGAGACGGCGGCAACCTTGGCCGCCGTTTTGAGTTCCGGCGTCATCCTGCCAGCGACGATTCCAAATCTTCTACTTGTTGAGCCGGTCCCGACGGGTTGACCGTCGCCTGCGTTTCCGCCGACTCTTTCCACTCGGCATACACGGTCGGCTCGAAGTTATGTCCGGCGCCTTTGCGAAGTCGGATATCGACGGTGCGGCCGCAGGCCCATGCGAAATCGGCGAGCGTACGAATCGTGATGTTGTTGCTGCCGCGCAGCACCTGGGTTACAAACGCCCGGCTTTTTCCGAGTTTGGTCGCCATGTCCGCCCGGGAGACGTTTTCCGTTTCCATCACCCGGCAGACTTCTTCAAGCGCGGACAGAATGGCGACTTCCTGCGCGAACAGCCGCTTCTCCTCGTCGGTTTTGTGATGCTTTTCAAACCACGTTTCTTCAGCCATGGGAAACCTCCTCCGCAAGAAACTGTTGGCGGATTCGCTCCGCCTTCTCGATTTCCCCTCTTCGCATGTTATCCGTCTGTTTGATGAGTCCGTGAGTGATGATCAACCTGCCGCCTCTGTGAAAGAAACAGAGGAGGCGAATTTGATAACTCTTGAATTCGAAAATTTCGCCATCGAGCTTCTTGAATTTCTCCCCGTTTCGAAACTGATTGCCCTTGAGAGCAACCATGAAAAATAAGGCCTTGATTTTCTGCCTGTCACTTTCCAACTGCTCATCCAAAAATTCCTGCGCCGGACATTTTCCGTCGGGATTGAGCACCGCCTCGACCTTCAACTTTTCGCCAACATGCAGAACCGTGGTATTCAAATGGCCACCCGGCGCTTAATTTCATCTATCGACATTGCTAATATAAAACTTAACAAATGGCAAGGTATATGTAATAAAATAGCATAATCAGTTGAAAGGATGGTAGTTGTGCCAATGAGACGACGAGTGAGACTCAGATAAAAGGCCAATTGCGTAATGTTCATATTTTCAAAGTCTTATGTATCTGTCTTGCCACTCTTTTGATTCCATTCCGATGAGATTTCTTCGAGGTGCTCTGCTGCGCTTCCCGGCTGATGCGCTGTGTGCGGATGCGCTCAAGGAGTAAGGAGGCTGGTTCGTCTGAGGGGTCCTGCGGCAAGAGTTCGCCGCGGAAGGCTTTGGTGAGGATGGATTGGGCCAGTTTGTCCACGTTGGCTTTGGCGTTTTTGTAGCGCTCCGCGATCTTGTCCGCAATCGCGAACAACGCCTCCACTCGACAGACGATTTCGTGTTGTTCGGGCAACGGGGGCAGAACAAAGGGCAGTTCACGGACTCGTTGACAGTTCAACGCCTGCGGGCCGGACCCGCTGCCTCGTTCTCGCGTTGCTTCGTATTGCAGTTGAAACCATCGCCACAAGTATGCGGAGCTAAGCAAACCGTGATCCAAAACAACGGCGGCGATGTTCTGGTTAATCGTAGCCTCGATGTGGAGGATGGCTGTCTGCCCTCTGGTTTTCCCCTCGCCAATCATGGCAAGCAGGACGGTGCCACGGGGCAGGAGGCGCACGGAACTATCTTCGTAGCCCGCTTTGGTAATTCGTTCGCGCGTTGCCGAGATGATATTGTTACGTACTTCGCCCGAACTGACCCACGGAATTGCTCCGCCCCAAAAATCCGGCCGCTTTCGTGATGGCGTGCTGCCGTTGGAGACCGCGCCAACGGCGCCGACGCGGCAGCCAAACCAAGTGTCAGGAATCTCATCCAGTCCAAGGTCTCCCTCGTCAATACGCAGATTCCCCTCGTCAAATACTTCATCAATCCGTGCCTTCTCTTTTTTGGTCGGAGCTGATGCCAATCGCTTCTCTCTAATCCTGTCGAGCAGAGCATCAGCATTTTCTATAATTAAATTTTGCTCGCGCCAATCGGCTGTGAGTTTCCCGGAGCAGGCGGCGGAGAGGACGGATTGGCGGAAACGTTTGAGGAGGGGCGGGATGAGGGCCAGCCGGGACTTGCACGCCTCCAGCCGCGCCATCACCGCGTCCAGTTTTTCGACGATCCGCTTCTGCTCGGCAAGTGGAGCGATAGGGACATCAAAGTCAGTAATCGCATCCTCTGAAGTGGTCGGATACATAGTTCCAGTGCAGTTATCGCCAAGGTGGTTGAGGTAGGCACGATTCCAAGCAAGAAATAACCAAAGATATTTTTTTGAAAGTGTCCCACAATCTCGCAGTACAGTGAAAGCCGAAGACACGTGCAATTCGCTCTCACGAATCCAAACGATCGCCCCACGGGTTGGTCTCACCCTTGAAATAAGAACATCATCTTGCTTCGCCATCTGACAGCCTCTAACCGAAAGCTTGTCAGTGAACATGTATCGCTTGGACACAATATCGACGTTCCCTATCTCGAGGTACGGTGTAATTCCCTCACGTCCGCGTTCCTTCGACACATCACATATCTCGGAGATATGAGCTTTTGTCCACCCTAGCGGGATTTCGTCGGTCATTTCTCAACGCCCTCATTATTTTCCACAAGTGCCACGATTGCCTTGAGTTCATCCACAGCGGCTTCGAGTTCGGTGATGGCTTCGGCGGCCAGTTCTTCCGGGGCGGGGAGGTCGTCGGCGTCTTCGAGGGAATCGTCCTTGAGCCAGGTGATGTCGAGTTTGTAGTCGCGGTTTTCGATGTCGCTGATGTGGAACTTGCGGAACCGGCCCGACTCGCCGGTGTCCTCGCGTTTGCTCTGGCCGTTGGGATCTTTGCCGTAGCATTTTTCGAATTCCTCGAAGTGCGCGCGGGCGAGGGGGCGGTCTTTTTTGGTGATGCCGGGGACGTTGGATCGGGCGTCGAAAATCCAGACGTGTTCGGTCTTCACGCCTTTTTGGAAAAAGACGACGTTGGCTTTGACGCCCTGACTGTAGGGCGTGAAGGTGCCGCGCGGCAGGCGCAGGACCGTGTGGAGGTTGCAGTCCTGCATCAGAATCTTGAAGACCTCGCCGGCTTTGCCTTCGAAGAGACAGTTGTCCGGCAGAACCATCGCGGCGCGGCCGCCGTCTTTGAGGATGTTCACGACGTGCTGGACAAAGTTGAGCTGTTTGTTGCTGGTCTCGATTGTGAAATCCTCGCGGTCAGGGGCTTGATTGGCGCCTTTGGTGCCGAAGGGCGGGTTGGTGAGGACGCAGTCATAGAGTTCGCCGCGATCGGGCTCATAGATGGCATCGCCGAGATAAATTTTTGGGACGATGCCGTGGAGATATAGATTCATGAGCGCGAGGCGACGGGGACGCGGGACGAGGTCCTGGCCGAAGTAGGTCTTGGTCTTGATGCGTTTGATCTCGCCGCGCTCCAGCGCGCCTTTCGTGACGCCCATGAGCCATTCATAGGCGGACATGAGAAATCCACCGCTGCCGCAGGCGGGGTCGCAGAGGGTGAAATCCGTCCGGGCGCGCGGGTCGGGTTTCATGACGCGGACAACCGACTGAATGAGCACGCGCGGCGTGAAATATTGCCCGGCGCCTTTCTTGCCTTCGCTGGCCGCCTTCTCGAGCAGTCCCTCGAAACAGGCGCCTTTCACGTCGACATCCATCGCCGACCAGTGTTCCTCGTCGATCATGGTGACGAGGCGTTTGAGATTGACGGGATTATTGAACCGGGGCATGGACTGGGCGAAGATGTCGCCGAGCAGTCCCTTTTCCTCGCGCAGTTTTCGGAGGATTTCGGCGTAGTGGTCGGTCAAGTCGGTGCCGGAGCGTGTCTTGAGGCTATTCCAGTCGAAGCCCTTGGGAATGACGACCTCGCGTTCGTCGGCCATTTTGAGGAAGAGCAGATACGTGAGCTGTTCGATGTAGTCGCCGTAATCGATGCCATCGTGGCGGAGGGTGTGGCAAAAGCCCCAGAGTTTGTTGACGATGTCAGACATGTTGTCCTCGACCCCCCACCCAGCCTCCCCCGCAAGGGGGGAGGAGATTGAAATCACGCCGCGAGGGCATAGTTGATCTCCTCGATGAGAGAATCAAATCGGTCACGGAAGACATTGCGGGCGACGGCGAGGCCTCCGCGCTGTTCGAAGATGGGCGCGAGGTCGAAATCCTCCTGATCGAGCGTCAGGTTCTCCACGAGATGGTGGCGGATGAGATCCAGCCATTGGCGCTGTTCGGCGGTGAATGTCTTGCCTGAAGTGACATTGCTCATGGCGCGGTCAACCCGCTCTTCCGCCGACAAAACCGGCTCTTCCTTGCGCACGGCATGCTTGATCATCGAAATGATGTCGGCCAAGTCCTTATGGTACACGAGCCGGTGGGCTTTTTGGAGGTCCGATAGCCGGAACTGGTTCTGTTCGAGTTTCTTTTTCAATTCATCGAGCGCTTTCGGATTCCATTTTTTGGGCCGGGCCAGCAGGATGCGAATGGCTTCGATCTCGTTTTGATGTTCCTTGACGAACCGATCAAACAAGACCAGATAGTCTTCCGGTTTTTTGTATTCCGATCCCATGCGAAAGACCAATTCCGACGAGACCGTGTCCTGGATCTCGTATCCCTTCAAAAAAGTTCGTTTGGCCTTTGGGTAATTCAGCAGGAGTTCCTGAAAATTCTTGTCGCGAAGCAGTTTCATAGCGCCGGAGAAGTCGGCCTTGATCGCGCGGGGGATGTCGCCGGCGAATTTGCCGATGTCTCCCTCGGGAATAAAAGCCGCGAACCGTTCGCGGGCTTCGCCGCTCATATCGCGCTCAATACGGCGCAGACGGCGTACCAGGACTTTGACGTGATAGTCACGGTCGACGTTGTTGTAAATATTTTCGATGACCTCTTCGATCGGCACGGTATCCTTCTGCATTTCGATTTTGAAATCGGTGGAGTTTTTGAAGTATTCGATGAGCGTGCCGTTAAAGCAGTCGAAGATGACGAACTTCTTTTTGTTGATGGCGTCACAGCGGCGGGTGCCGCGTCCGAGCATCTGCGTCCAGAGGATGCGGGATTTTACGGGGCGCAGAAAAACGATGAACTCGATGGCCGGTACGTCGACGCCGGTTGAGAGCATGTCGACGGTTACAACGATTTTAGGCTCGGGGCGGTTTCGGAACTCGCGTATTCTCTGAAGCGGCCGGTCGACGTCCTTGGCGCCGGTGATTTTCTGGACGAAGTCATCCCCCCGGTTGAACACCTCGCGCGCGATATTCACGAGTTGTTGCGCGTGGGACGTGTGAGGGATATCGTTGGCGGCGAAGATCAGGATTTTCGGAAAGCGGCCTGTTTCGGTTTCATGGGCGAGAGCATATTTGGCGATTTCCGCGATAATTTTGCGGTTGCTGTCCGGCGCGGTGATGTCTCTTTCGATCTGACTGCTGTCGTAGGCGCGCTCATCCTCCAGCTCGTCGAGTTTTTCCACGCCGGTTTCCGTGTCGACGCGGCCAACGAGTTCGCCTTCCTTGAGAAATGCGCCCTGCATGCGGACGTTCGAGTTGATTTTGACCGGTTCATATTCGACGAGCCAGCCGTCGTCAATGGCCTCGTCGGTCGTGTAGCGGTAGACGACCTCCCTGAAAAGGGTCAGGGAGTGGGCGGCCGGCGTGGCGGTCAGGCCGATTTTCACGGCGTCGAAATAGTCGAGCACCTGCCGCCAGATGCCGGTTTCTTTGGAAGTGTAGCCGCGATGGCACTCATCGGCGATGACCACGTCAAAGGCATGAATCGGAATATCGAGTTTGTCCGCATCCTCATCGTCCTCTCCGCTTTCGCCTCCAGACTGATAGGCCTGCTTTCCGAGGAGATTGATGGCCATGCGCTGGATGGTGCAGACATAGACGAATGTTTTTGAAGCGTCCGGTTTGGTCAAGTATTCGGTCGGCAACAGCTTCGGATCATATGGCTCATCATCGCCGAAATCCTCCTTGCGAAACTTCTGGCTGTAAACTTCGTACTCCTGATCGAATTTGTTTCCTCGGGGCGTCTGGAACGACGCGAAAGCGCGGACAGCCTGCGCGGCGAGGGCTTTGCGGTCGACGAGAAAGAGGATTCGGCGGGCGGCCTTGGATTCCAGCTGGCGGTAAACTTGGGCGACGGTCATGAACGTTTTGCCGGTGCCAGTTGCCATCGCGACGAGCATGGCGCGTTTGCCGGAGAGGATGGCCGACTCACAGGCGGCGATGGCCTTTTTTTGGTAGTCGCGGAGTTTATCAATCGTATTCGGCGTGGATTTCAGCCATGCGTGGCCGGCGTCGGGAGCGTGAGCAAAAAAATCAGCGAGCGCGGCCGGCGTATGGAAATCGGCCAGCTGGCGTGAAATGATTTTGCCGGATCGGACGTCGGCGTGGAAAATGAGTTCGCCGTTGGAGGAATATAGAAACGGGACGCGAAAGCCGTTCCAGTTTCCAGATCCGTCCGTGACACCCTTGGCATAGCGTTTGGCCTGTTCGAGGACATTCTGCGGGCCGACACCGACTTTTTTTGCTTCAAGTATACCGAGAAGGCGTCCGGCGACAAACAGCGCGTAGTCGGCGGGGCCGTTTTGGGTCGGATACTCCTCGACGGCGTGGGCTTTCAGGACGGACGTGTCCATGCCTTCTTTGTAATGGATGATGGACCACGCGGGGTTGAGCAATTTGAGACGTTTGTCGATTCGCTCTTTACGGGTCTTCCACTCGGCTTCGTCCTGCGTCATGCGTTCCGACTACCTCCCGGATTCGGCGGCGGTCAGCAGTCGATCCAAGGTGAATGATCTGGATCCCGTGGCGCCATGGATGTTCAATTTTGTTTTGGTCAGCGGTGTCAGGAACAGCCGGTGGGGTCGGTCGAGCAATAGCACCAGCAGCGTTTTGTGTTTGGCGCCTTTGAGGCTGAATTTTGCCGCCTCGGCCGCGTTTGGATGATCGTGATCCATCAGAAATTCCTTCATGTGTTTATTGGGGACAATTTCGAGGTGCCTGATTTTGGCGATGTACGAGAGGCCGTCACGCAGGTTCATGTATTCGTGGCCTGCAAAGGACAGGTTCGCCGCGTGGGTGAAGATCGGAGAAAAATAGAGGTTCCC
Organism: Candidatus Lindowbacteria bacterium RIFCSPLOWO2_12_FULL_62_27; assembly: GCA_001784175.1. Lineage (GTDB taxonomy): Bacteria > Lindowbacteria > 2-12-FULL-62-27 > 2-12-FULL-62-27 > 2-12-FULL-62-27 > 2-12-FULL-62-27. The sequence goes on along the minus strand of MFPR01000017.1, from coordinate 46,356 downwards.
CTTGGCCGAGTTATAGAACTTCGGTTGGGATCTGTATATCCGGTGGCGGAAAAACAGTTCGACGGATCGGCCGCTCATGTCTCTCACGTATATTTCACCTTCGCGTTCTTTGACCATGGCGTTCTCCTTTAGGTGCGTGATTATATCTGCGGCGAGTCCTTGCGCAAATGGCGAAAGCCGCCGAATGTATTTGGACTTCAAGACCCATCGTAGTTTTGCCAGCACTTGATTCCAAGAGACAAAGTCGATTTGGCAGTTGGGAGGCAGTTCGTCGCGCATGTCGCGCATCCAGTAGCTGGATGCCTTGGACCCCACATCCAGCAGGACAACCTTGAAATGTTGTCCCTTACGGCGAGCGAGCGTGGAAATATATTTCGTGATCTGCTTTCTGGACTGCTCAAAGGTGGTCTTGGCCTCAATAATCGTTGTGGTTTTGATGCCCTCCAGGACGATGTCATAGCGCCCATCGTATTCCGCGTACTCGATAAGAATTCTTGATATTTTTTCGCTCTCGTCCAGGAACAGATCAGTGAATGGCTGTGGGCAAAGACCCATGAGATAGGCGAGGAATGCGGTCAGCCGCGTTTCCTTGAGGGAACCAAGCGCGGCGGGTAGATTCGTGATCTGTTCGCCGGAGCGGAGGACAGGAATCTGCATGCGCTTAGTCGTGCTCCCCTCTATGGGCAGTCGCTTGCTCATCAACCCAGTCCTCTTCTGTCCAGCTCATGCCGCGTCGGCCGGGGACTTTGCGGGTGGGGCCGGGTTTGTAGAGGGGGCAGGATTTGGGACCGTAACAGAAGGTTTCGGTGCGGTAGCGTTTTTTGGACGGGTTCCAGTGGTCGATGATCATTTCGACGGACATACGGCAGGCCCATATACACGTGAGGCACTGGGTGTCGTAGGTGCGGGCGGCCAGGCGGCGGTGGCCTCGGGCGCGGTAGGTCGGCAAGGTCGGCGGGATGCCGAGCCATGGCGGAGGCGCGGACGGCGGCGACTGTTCCGGGCGGGCGGTGAGTTTCAATTTGCTGGTTTTGTAATAATCGACCGGCTCTTTTTCTGGGTCGGCTACCGGAAGGCATTCGCCGCTGATGGCGTCGCCGGCGCGGAACTGGTGTTTGGCATGGGCGGCATTGCCGATGCCCACGGTGAATTCGCGTTCCTGACCGGCCAGCGTACCTCTGATCCGCAAGACGAATCCCAGATAGGCGTGACTGCTCTGATCGAACGAACGGATCAGGCGGATTCTGGGCTGGACGGCGAGGATGATTCCTGCAAACGTGAGTTTGTCCATGATGGTCGCCAGCCGGTTAGAGGATTCCCAAGCGAGATGCGAAATCCTTGTTTTTTGATTTCCATTGCGACACCCAGCGGCCGATTCCGAGGAAGGCGATATACGTTTTGAAAACGGCCGGCAAAAATGATCCGGCGGCGTGACCTTCTTCAATTGCTTGCAGACGATACTGCGGGATTTTCAATTCGGCGGAAATTTGTTTGATGCTCATGCGGCGTTTTTCCCGGGCTTCCTGGCATTTTGCCGAGAGGGACCCGTAACGGACGCCGTCCTGCATCGAAACTCCGAATTCGGCCGCGGCGCTTACAAAATGGTCGCCCAGGTTCTGGCACATCAATTTCACGACTGCGGCGACCTCTTGGTCCGATAGAATGGTTGTGCGCTTGACCAGTCTTTTTCGCAGGCGTTCCATTTGTGGATTCATGATCCACATCTATCTCAAAAATACATTTCATAAAACCATTGTATTTGGCGGGCGATTTTATTGACTCTTCGGCAAATGGTTGTTATGGCCACGGCGTGACGAGCAGGCAGAGAGATGTGCAGGATATCCTGAATGCAGCGCATGTGGATGAAGCGGAGATGATTGCGGTCACGCCGGATGCCTACGATACGACACGGCCGGGGGTACTGGTGGCGGATTGCACGCTGTTGACACTCCGGGTGAAAAATTCGGGGGCGAATCAGATTAAATTTCTCATTGAGGGGTCTGTGGATGGAGTAGAGTTTGATGAGACCGTTCAAACGGAGACGACTCTGAATGCCGGGTCGGCGCACGTCGAGAGGGTGATCGAACAGGTCTACAAGCGGGTGAGAGTGCTGCTGAAAAATAAAACGTCGGGGATGGGGTCGGCGGCGAGTATCCATATTCTTGGGGTTTGAGGGGGAAATATGGCTCTGTCGGGAACAGTAGCGTCCAAGGACACGGAAATGAAAGCGTACGCGGTGGTGATGCGGAGGACAGGATGGCGTGCTTCGCGCGGGGCGCTGTCTGTCGTGGGCCGGATCATTTTTGCGCGGAATGCGAAAGAGGCGGCGGAGAAATTGGAGTCCTGCTACTACGGGTGGGCGCGGATGTTTGGTGGGGTGGCCGGCGTGGTCAAGGTCGAGTGTCCGGATCCGCGGAAGACTCGGGGGATGGATGAATGAGTGAGAGCGTGGCACGGCAAGGAACGATGCCGTCGCCCAGATGGGACAAGACACATCTCAAAAAAATTCAGGGAGCGGAAAAACGACTCGGGCGGGCGGTCTGCGGGGCGCGGCTTCATAGCGGCGCCGTCTGCGAATGGCCGCCGCATACCGAAGGCTCGTCTGGACGATGTCTTTGGCATGGCGGACTTTCGACAGGGGCCGCCGGGAATGAGAACGCATTCAAGCACGGGATGTATTCCAAGCGGGTTCGGACGCAGGAGTATGCCGAGGCGGAGGAATATGCGATCGCGTTTGTGAACCGGTATGGGCTGGATATGAACGATCCGCGGGCGCGGTGGATCCTGCAGAATTTTGTGAGCAAGACGATGCGGATTTTTCGCGGGTACGAATACATGGTCAAGACGGGCGAGGTGGTCGAGGGAGAGGTCAACCCCGTACTGGATCTGATTGTTCGGCTCTCCGAAAGCTGTCGGCGGGATTTGGAGATGCTGGGGATCAGCGCGGTTGCCACGCCGATACCAGGTGGCCGGCCGAATGTGCTGGATCCGGCTACGCGGGATGCGATGCTGCTCAATTTGTGGAACCGGGCTGTGGAGCAAGGGAGTGGGTTTGAAGAGATCGAGAAAGTGGCGAGCGGCTGAAGCGGCGTGAGCCAAGAAATGGGGGGAGGGAACATGATGAGATTCAGAAAAAACAGAGCGGAGTCGGCCGTGGCGGCTGTACCGCCGGCAGTTGGAACAGGTTCGGCGGCGACAGCCACGGAAACTACAACGGTGACCGTGACGATCGAACGCGACAAGCCGCAGAGCAAGGTGCAGGTGGTCATTCGGGATGAGCGGGCGGATCTTCGGCAACACCGGGATTTGCCGGACACGCATCCGACGGACCCGGAGTTTTTTCAGAAGTTCCATCGGGGCAAGCCAGAATTGAAATACGAGTTCTGGGTTCGCAGGAGATTTCCTTTCTGGAAACCAGCATAGGTCGATGATTTCTTTTTTCAGAAAATTGTTCCGGGCAAGACGAAGGCCGGTGCGGGATGGGCCTCTCGTTCGCGTCGTGTCGATGGGCGCGGGGACGCCCAAGCCGTCCGGGACGAACGGTACGAGGCTGTCGGTGCCCGGCTACATTTCGGGGGGCGGGGCGGCGACCTCCGGCGACATTTACTTCATTCCCCACCCGCCAACGGAAACACCGCAGAAAATGGAACAGTACCGGGAACTTCGGGACAACGTCCCGGACATTTCGGGCGGGATATGGGTGTGGGTCCGGATGTGCAACACGGGGCATGACGTGAACGTGTTTCACCGGGAGACGCGCGAGCAGACATACGAATTCTCCGAACGCATTCGGGATCTGGCGGCGCGGATCGATTCGAACGGCGGGATGGACGGGCTGCTCAACCGGTTGCTCCTCTCCTATTTTACATACGGCGCCTTTGCCGGCGAGATCGTCGTGAACAACACTCGGACGGACATTTCCACGCTGGCACCCATTCCGGTCCGGACGATTCGGTTTGGGTACAAAGTCTCCAAAGAGATGCGGGGAATACCAGCGAATGCACCGTTGCAGGCGTTTCAGGTCGTGCCGGGACAACGCGAGCCGATCGAACTCAATCCGGAGACGTTCATCTATTACGCGCTCGATCCCGACGATGACAGCCCATATGGCCGGTCGCTCATCAATGCGTTGCCCGAATATGTCCACTGGCAGAGGCAGGTGATTCCGGCGATGGCCCGGGCCCAGCTCAATGCCGCGTGGCCGCGGATGCATTTCGTCTACCGGCCGGACACGCAGAAACGCGGGGAGACAGACGAGGAATACAAACAGCGGATCGACGCGAATTTCAATCAACTCGTGGACCTTGTCGAGAACCTGGACATCGACACCAACCTCGTGACGTACAGCAACGTCGAAATGGAATACAAGCAGGCGTCGAATCCGACGGAACGGTTTTATGAAAAATTACGGGCGCTGGAGGAGCAACTCATCACCGGCATGCACCTGGTTCCAATGCTGGTCGGCCGTTCGTACGGGCCGAGCGGGACGTGGGCGGAGGCGCAGGCGCGGCTGATGGAACGGGCGGCCATTTCAGCCCAGCTTGGGATCAAACGGATGATCGAGCGCGTATATGACCTCGCGTTGAAATTGTGGGGATTTCCGGAATACCGGACGGAAGTGCAGTTTCACCGGACGAATCTGCAGGAGTCGCTGAAACAGGCGCAGGCGGAGAAGTTGACGTTGGAGACGGGCGTCGAGATGCGCGAGGCGGGGCTGATCAATCAGGATCAGTTGGCGGCGCGGATGGGGTTGGGAGCAGCCACGAGAGAGGCAGCAGACAAAAGATGATGATATAGTTCCTGTATGCGCAGATTGTCAGCCACCGCCGTATGTAGCCTATTTCTTCTTTTTACGTTTCCACATGGTCTATTCGCAAAATCCGACATGCCCATCGGAACAAGACAGCAGAAATCCCACCACGATGACAAAAGAATTTTAAGGCTGGCGGGGACGCCGAAAGCGTCTATCGGTAGCGCTGACCGCATCAAATTTTTCGCGAAGACTCTTTCGGGTGTCGATCGTGATTGGGGAAACGTCGGATTTATTCTCGAAGAACTTTTACGGATACATCTTCAGTGGACTCGGTATCCACTCGACGATTACCTGGTGGCAACCAGTTTGAAATACATGGGAGGAGGCAAAACGATCGGCGAGCTGGATCTGGTTGTCATTCGGCGCGGTGATGGACATGTGGTTGAAGTCGGGCAGGTGAAATTTTCACGCAATCCCAGACAGGTTGTTCGCAAGGCACGCGAACAAATTGTCCGCTTTAAGAATGCCCTCCGCGACGGGAAGGTTGAGAAACTCAAGTGGTCTGACACGGATGCCGCCGCGCCATCCCTATCGGCATTTACAGAGCAGACAAGACACATAACCTATGGATGTCTGGATAGCGTGTCCTCCGGGTTTGACTATGAGCTGGATATTGATCGTGACGAGGGTGATGCGGTCCAGGAAATGCTGCTGGCCGGCACGAGGGTGGGGGCGAGGTAGAGATGAACATAAGATCAGCCACAGAACCGCCTCAAAATATGAAATATATTTATTGGGCATTTGTTCACGCCATTTGGGCCTATCTGTATATTGGCCATACGCTGCTCGGACAGAGAAAGGGTGGTGTAACACCGCCAGATTTTGTGTTTCCCATCCTAGTTGTTCTTGCAGTAAGCATATCGGCGTGCATCCATGTGAATTTCAAAGTACGGCCATTTCTCTTGAAATGTTTTTACAAATCGTCGAGTGAAACTGGAAACAAAACACAAGATCCCATACTCCTATATGGGATTATTTTATGGGCTTTTTGCGACGTGATTGCCATATATGGTTTAGTTTGGATCATGCTGGGCGGGAGTTATCCAATCCAAATTGGATTTACGCTCCTCAGTTTATGGGCTCTTTGGCTGTGTAGCCCGAAGGCCATCATAGAGCAGACTAAAAACAGTCCCTCCAAAATCGGTTCATGATGAAAACTCGGCCGCGGCGGCAGTGTTTCTATTCCAAGCCCCGCCGCCGTTCGCACAGCCCCGCACTCAGATGACTCTGGAGTTCTCCGGTGTCTTTTCAGAGCATCAGATTGGTACGCTGCTCGATGTTATTCACGATCAGTGGTATCACCGAAACGAATTAGAATTCGATTCCGATCAAAGATTGCTAAAGATCCCTTTCAAACGGACAGATGAACCACACTCCGGATACTACCTTCTATACGTTAAAAATGTGAAAAGCTGTGTCATTACATACGGCAATGACCACGTCGACGAGATGTTTAATGATTTGACCTATGACCCCGGCACGGGCGATCTTACATTCGACAATATGCTAGGGGAGATAAAGCTTGAAGTCGACGAGTTCAATATTCAGCTCATACGAACGGGCCCTCTAAATGATTCTGATAATGTTCTCCGCCAGAGATTAAGTCGACGGCGGGTGGTACTTATCTACTGCCTATTCGCCGTTATTTTAGCCGGTATCACGTCTTTACTATTGATGCGCTTTCAGGCCGCCTCTTCGAGATTGTGGCTGGTAGCCATACCATGCATCATCATTGCATGGGCTGGATATCTGTGGGTAAAGAAAGAGGTAAAACAGGATAGAAAACAATTCGATCAACTTATGGATGATACCACCAAGACATTAGCGAACATCAAGCAGGATCTAAAGGAGCACGACATCAAAGATAAGAAAATAGAGGGACTCATAGATCAAACAGTGAAAGACATCGCAGAATTCAAAAGGAAGACAACGCCATGAAAACATCATGGGATATACTTGAGTCGGCCTCGATCCTCGTTATCGGAGATGAAATGCCAAGATGTGGCTGAAACTATTTAAATTCGCGCCGGAGTTTATAAAGAAGAAATATGCATACATCTGGCTCGCAAAACTCGCCAAACTCATCAAGGAAGGATATAGATTGACAGACGTGGTTCGATTTTTGTCTCTCGATCGGGATCTCATAGTTTTTGTGGCACTCGGAATAAACATTCGAATTGCCCAAGAAGTTTCGCATGGTACGCGGCTATCCGGATCCATTGCCCATCATGCACAAGGGTATTTCCCTCGTGATTTTTGGAAGGATGTAGAAAGGGCAGAAGATAGTACGGATTTTGTTCAATCTATAGAGCAGCTTATAGCACAATACGATGCGACACTCTTAAACAGGGCTGATCTCTTGACGTCATTAGAACAAGTCATAAAGGACATGCAAACGCACGACACGAAAATATTCAACTTAGAAATAGTAGATCACCATAACGCCCCCGTTAGCAGATTGGTTCATATGATTCTCTTGCAGGCGATCAGGGAGGGCGCGGATCAAATAATATTTTCGCCCGAAGAACACAGCTTAAAAGTCGAATTGTTAAAACTCGGGAAATTGGAAAAAATGCCGTCCGTGCCACTTAAAGTCGTGCCGGATATGTTCAGTAGGATCGAAACTATGGCCGGCCTCGAGTATTGGAAATCCGAGAAACAACAAGGCAAATTTAACTTTTGTTCCGATAGTTTTCATACTGATATTAATGTCATGACGGAAAAATCGGGCAGATATAAAAGAGGTTGTTTAGAGATAATCAAGAGAAGCTGAGGTTTCCGGATTCATGCCATCGCGTGGCGAGTGGCTTGGCGCCCATGACAGAGGATGGAGCCGCATGGAACTAAACGGCCGACATTTATTTAAGGCGCAAATAATTATCGAGGATATTGCAAATTTCACCCGTAACCTCGGGACGTTTTTGAAGTCTGGCGATTCCCTCCCGCGAGCGCTGTCGTTGCTGGAACAGCGAATGCAAACCCAAAGAATGAAAAGATTGCTGAAGAAATTACAACACGATGTGAACCGCGGTTCGTCTTTGTCCGAGGCTATATCGAAGCATCGGGTATACTTCAGCCCCATGTATATCCAGACGGTGAAGGCCGGTGAGATGAATGGGGTGCTCGGGACGGCACTGAGCCATCTGGCCCATAAGATCGGAAAGGAATATCTAAGAACAGCAACATTGAGGGGAATAATGACGTATCCGGTTGTCATGGCCGCAATTTCGATACTTGTCATCGCATTTTTACTTTTCAAGATTATTCCGACCTTTGGAAAGATGTTTGAAGACATGGGTGTAAAGTTGCCCCTGCCAACCAGGATTGTCCTAGAAATGAGCAAGATTCTGGTCGAGTACTGGTGGGGTTTCTTAATTTTCATCGCACTCTATTCATTTGCGATTTACGTGTTCATGACCAGACCCTGCAGGATTCGGCCTGTTATGGATCGAATGATTCTAAAATTACCTATCATAGGGGACATTCTTTTAAAGAATTTGGTTTCTCGCAGTCTGAATATCTTGGGCATTCTGCTGAAATCCGGAGTCGACGTCATCGCTGCCGTAAGAACTTTACAGGATGTAATTGATAATTCTGTCATTGCGGCAGAATTAGACCTTGTATTAACGCATCTGGAACAAGGCAATAACCTTTCGGATTCAATGAAGCACGCCACGGTTTTCCCACTCAACATTATTGTTCTGGCAGTAAAAGAGGCCGAACGAGACGATGACTTGGGACAGAAACTCATGGAATCATCGAGCAGCTACGAAAGAATCGTGGATGAGACGGTCTTGGCAGTATCCCACTTGATCGAACCACTGATGGTCGTATGTCTTGGCGGAGCGATCGGGATCGTCGTAATGGCCATGTTTTTTCCCATGTTTGAGATGATTAATCTGGTGAAAGACGACAAGCAAATACCGGCGCAGATCAAAAAAGTGAGTGTTCAACGTCAAAAGATGGATATTTCGGATACGGTGTCTGAAGCCAGTTCTGATACTAAACGGCGTGAGCCGAATGATGTGAAATAATGGACGAGAATAAAAATAAGCCGTCGAATTTTTACGTCGACAATCTCTTAAAGATAAAAATTGTAGCCGGCCTCATCATTTGCAGTATTATTTTTTTCTTTTTCATTCAGAGCGGCATGTCGATCTGGTCCACCATTGCCGTAACACTATTTTTATTTTTTCTCTGCGTATTATTCTAATGCCGCCAAAATTTATAGAGAAATTGGACGGTATGGAGAGATTTGGCCGGACCGCCTCCGCCATTCTTCACATGGGCAAAAGGCAATTGTCGATCCAGGCCTATTTTAGGGATCCTTTCAAGAAACTGCTTCCATATCCGCCGAAAGAAAGAGTAAAGCTGATGGAAAAAATCCGGCGCGAAAAATACAGAAGGGCGGTTTCAAAGTGGCCGGACCGAAATTATCAACGAATCGGCTCCACAAAGGCACCCGGTGGAATTTCGGCTGCCATATACGCCAAAGATTTGGGCATCATTTTGAAAATGAGGGAAGTAACTTCAATATCGATAGAGGCGATTGCCGGCATTAAGAAAAGGCCGTACCAGAAACCTGCGCGCATCTTATTCTGCGTCCATGCCAGATTCATCTGCCAAATAGAGGGACACCGAAGCGGCAATCAGACTCACGAAGACAGGTACATGTTGGTCATGGCGAGGGACGGCAGTGACGCAAAGAGGCGCCTCAGAAAAGAATTCAAAATTTACGAGCAGCCATATTTGAATTCATATGGGGAATTGGTGAGATGGAAATTTAGAAAAATCGTGGAAATACAGGAAGCCGCCGACTACGAATTCAATCCGGAGGGTACCGAGGTCTACTACGTTTATGCGGGAAAGAGGATAAGGCGTGAATATGAATGGCATCCGAAATACTTTAAACACCGAGAGAAGATCGTTCTATGATCGAGTCGGGTTCTCCGATGAAACGGACCATTCCGATGCTCTGGGAGTTTTTATGTATTGATTGCGTGAAAGAGGCGGTCCACTCCGTCCCTGCGGCTGCTGATTGTAGAGGGCACGCTTGGTGTCCGTCAGGTGGAAAATATCTTGTTGAAACTATTCACGGGACGAAGGAACACGGCTTTATTATTTTGGAAGCGCCCGAAAAACTTCTCGCGTGTGGCCCGCCAATGGTTCACAATGCCAGATGGTCTCCTTCGGGCAGACTTATTGCACATGTGACCCCGTCGAGACCGGAGTATGAGCAACGTGTGTTGGGCATTTTTGACCCGGCACAAAATAGAAATTATCAAGTCCACGTCGAGCAAGAGCGATCAATACAGGATCCCATCTGGATCCCTAACGAGAGTGAATTGTTGGCCGTCATTGAAGGGCCGCGAAGGATAGCCAATAAGAGTGGGCCCATGGAGATATGTTTGTTTAATTTGAAGAAGAAAGGTTTCGACCGACTCATCAGTAATGACGAGCCTGACAGCTTTATTGGCGATCACATTGTCTCTAAAAACGGACGATACCTGGCCTATCGGATAACGCGAGCGAGTAATGTTCCCCCATGCGATCGGGAAGAACAGGTACTTTCCAAAGAAGAAATCGACGATCTTATGACATCCGTCATAGGTGACGATGTGACAGATGGTAAATTTCATTTTGTATCGGAACTTAAGATTTACGATTTACAACGAAGAGCGCATCTATTTGAGGACGTACTCAAGGAATACGACGTGGATATATTTACATGGATAACAGGTCGGAACAGGATAGCTTTCAAACATAAAGCCAAAGGCAAGATAGCAAGCGATCTGGCGTTGGTAGATTTGGACTCTGGCCAATTGGATCATGTCGATGAGGATATCAACGGCCCTCATGGCGAAAGCGGAACGCCCAACGGCCGAATTTCATTCCTGAGTATGGCGCATTCTACAAATCCCATTATTTGCTATGTCAAATGGGGGAAGGGCCATGCCAACGAACTCTATACCTATAACGTTGACACGAAGCGAAAAGATCACATCTATACTGGACATTTCATACACGACCCCCAGTGGTCAATGATATCCGATAGAATCCTTTTGATGGAATCTCCGGGCCCTGATGCGCGTAGGCTGTTCCCCACGGTTGTGGATACAAACGACAAAACCAGGAAGAAAATCCTACAAAATCATGAGAATTTCGGATGGCTGAGCGTTCCGAAATGGTCACCCGATGAGCGCTTCATAGTGGCCAAAAAGTCGACAGGCATATTGGCTGGGCGAGATGGTTAATTCCAAGCATCCAATTTCTGTGCGCATCGGAAAATTGCGCGAATCCTACCGACAATACCAATACCGATCATTGATTCGAACGCTCGATGAGTTGGAACAGATTGTCAATGCCGGAGAGAAGTCAGATTTAGATGTGCCTGATTTGATTGTAGAAATAGAAATGGCGGAGCAGTTGGCCGAGATATATGTTGACTATCGAGCAGATAAGTACTCTGCGGATGAGGCAACGGAGAAACTAAAAGCCTTTATCGGGCACCATCCAGATTATGCCGACGCCCACGACCTTCTCGGTGCAATCGCGATGTCTTCAAGACATTATGCCGCCGCGCGGAAAGCGCATGGCGCGGCGCTGTGTCTCAGACAAGAGAAATATGGATCAACGCATCCACGCGTGGCTGCCAGCATCAATCACCTCGGAGATCTGGCTCGTGCCGAGGGAAAACATGACGAGGCAGAGAAATACTACAAAGACTCGCTGACCATGTGGGAAGGGACGCTTGGTAAAGAGCATGCAGACATTGCCATAGGCCTGATGAATTTGGCGGACCTGTATCGAGAACTACATCGATATGATGAAGCGATCAACGTACTTCATCGCGCGTTAGCTATGAATGAAAAGCTACTGGGGACAAGTCACCCGGACCTGGCATGGACACTATCGGGATTGGGGCAGGCGTACTTGCATGGTGGATTCAAAGACAAGGCTAGGGAAGCGTATGAAAGAGCCGTTGTAATCACAGAGTCTAAAAACGGCATGGACGCTTCCCTGCTGATTCCGCTTCTTATCGAGCTTGCCAAAATATATAGGGTGACTGACGAAAAGGGTCGAGCAGAAAACCACTATAAGAGAGCCGTTGAAATCAGCGAAAAAACCTTTGGCGCGGACCACCCACACATTAATACGAGCCTGTTGAGGCTCGCCGAATTTTATTTCAATGAGCGCAGGTATGAAGAGGCTGAGCGTGTTTATAAAAGAATCATCGAAATTGAAAACGCGGCCCGCGGGTCAGACAGCCTTGGAGCCGGCCGGAGAATGATGGATTTGGCTGAGGTGTATTACATACAGGGTCGATATCAGGAGGCCGAGGGCATGTATTTGAAAGCACTTCCGATTATTGAAACCTGCTTGGGTCGAGGGCATTCAGTCATGATCGGAGCCTTGGAGAATATGAGGGATCTGTACAAGAAATGGGGCAGGATCAAAGAAGCCGACGTCTTTCAGGTACGCCTGGATGAGATGAAGGCCATGTCAAACGCGAAGAGTGCGGAATAGATCCGGATCGGTTATTTGACTATATTGATCATATTGAACATCGGGAAGAACAGGGCCATAACGATCATGCCAATGGCCCCGCCGAAAATGAGAACCATGATGGGTTCGATCAGGGTGGTCATCGTCTTTACGTAGTCGGAGGTCACATCCCGCTGTTGAACAATATAGCTGTTTAAAGCCTTGTCAAATTGACCGTGGCGTTCAGCGGAGATCAGGAGCATCGAGATTTCCCTGGACAAGATCCCGGGGCGATTGTGGAGAATCTCACGCAAGGATAAGCCTGACCTGATGTCGTCAGCAATTCGGACGAAGCCATTGGCCAGGAACATGTTGGTGGTTGATACCGCCGCCAGGTCAAAGGATTCGTGAAGGGCAATGCCGGATTTCAGGCCCATCGCGGTCGTTTCTGCGAGGTTGAGCATGGCCATTTTGTCTTGCAGGTTGCCAAAAACAGGCCAATGCAGGGAGAGAGCATCCAGCCAAATTCTGATCGACGTAATTTTCCTCAGCAGGCGGTAAAGCAAAAACAGCGCAAAGCCAATCACGACCAACTGCATGCCGTGACGGCTCATAAATTCACTGACCGCCAATACGATGCGGGTGGGCAGCGGCAACGTGACCCCCAAAGCTTTGAACATGTCTATAAATCTTTGGGTGACGTACGAGAGCAGGAAACCGACTGCCACCATTGTGCAAATAAACAGCAACGTGGGATAACCGAGGGCGATACTTACAAGCTCGCGAAGCTTTGTCTGAAATCTGAGGAACCCGGCGTACTGTTTGAGCGATTCTCTGAGCTGGCCTGCCCGTTCACCCGATTCCACCAGCCGGACCATTGAATCCGGAAAGACATTTTTCATTTCCCGAAGCACAAAGGACAGTTTCTGTCCAGCCGACAGTTTTGCGGCAACCTGATTCCATATTTCAGCATGCCGGCCCTTCGCACGCTTGCCGAATAGGTAAGCCCCGCTATCAGGCGGAACGGCACCCCGAGATGCAAAGAGCGCCAAGTGATGGACAAAAAAAGTCAATTCCCGCAGATTGAAATATGTCATTCTCCGCTTACCCTAAGAGGTCGACCAGCCCGAACTGGAGTTTCCAGAATGCCAGCGCCAAACCCATTAGACCGCTTCCAACGGCTAAGACCAGAAACACGGCAAACATGGATGTAAACCGTTCGGTGGTCATCTCATATTCGGTTTTGTAATGTTCGGCTAGATCCTCGAAAGTCTGAACGAGGTCGTCGTTATCGATACCCAGATTGAGGACGTAAACAAATAACAGCGGGAAATGCCAGTGATAATTCGCAAGTACATGGTCCAGCCGCAGGCCCTGATTGACCTTCTCGTCCACCGTTTTCCAGACTTTCCTAAACGGCCCAGGTTTGACAGTTTCCGCCATCACGTGTGTACCGTCCTGTACCGTCCCATCCTGCTTGAGGATTTCTCCCATGAGGTGCGAAAAAGTGAACAATTCACGCATGCGGATTAGACTGCCGGTAAATGGCATAGAAAGGACGAACCAGTCGAAGAGTTGCTCGACGATACGATGTTTTCTAATAAAAAAGGCCCAGGCGGCCAAAATGGTTGCGACTGCGACGATGACCACCCAGCGATCAAGGATAAAGGCGTTCATTTTCAGAATGAAAAGAATCCACGTCGGCAGCGGCGAGTTAAACGAGTTGTAAACCGCCTGAAAATGCGGAAACACCATGTTATTTAGAAAGAAAAAAAGGCAACCCAACCCGACGACGACGATGGCCGGATAGGTAAGGTCAGAAGCGAGTTTTTTTGCCAGATCACCGCTGTAGCGAAGGCGTTGGGCGACGGACCTGAATGCCGAGGCCATCGCTCCCGTTTTCTGACCAAGCCAAAGAAATGCTTTGATCTGTGGATCATTCAAAATGGGGTGGTCTCTGATGCTGTCGACCAGATCTCTACCCGATTCGATGTTATAGCTCCATGCTGCCAGTTCGCGCCCATACGCGCTTTTTCTGTAGTCCTCAGAAAGCTCCTGCATAGCCTGCGACAAAGGTATGCCGGCCACGATCGCTTCCGCGAGCGAATCGAATATCTCCGCCTCAAACTCGTAATTTCTAAACAGCGGCATGGAATTGCCTCATCGAATCAATACTGACGAAACACAAAATCGACAAGTTCAAGCATCGGGAAAAACATTCCGCAGACGATCATTCCGACGACGCATCCCATCAGGACGACAAGTGTCGGTTCAACAGTATGGATCGTCAGAAGGGTCATAGATTCGAGTCGTCTTTCAGCGAAATCGAAACACCGCTGGATGCTGTTCGCCACCGAGCCGCGCCGTTCGCCCGAGAGCAAGTGCCATGCCGTTACCCGCGAAAATATCGCCGAAGTCTTTGCGATCTGGGAAAGCGCGACGCCCCGCTGATGTGCGTCGAGGAGATGCAGTAGTTGGCGGTATTTGAACCCCTGCGGTCTTTCATTGCCAAGCAGATCATCCCACCGAGCCTGCGGGAGAGAAGAAACCAATACAAGCGAGTTCAAAATTTCCATTTCGTCCGCAACTTTGAGAATAGGCCCAAATAGCGGCATCCAGTATACATTGTGGTGTTTGGCGATAAGGACGAACGCATATGCGAGACCAAGAGCACCCAGGAGCAAGATCGGCCAGTAGCTTATAGTGATTTCGGACATTCTGATTATGAGGGCGGTCAGCCAGTGCAGATCGACCCCCATCGCTGTGAACATGCTTGCAAATGTGGGGATGATTTTCGTCAAGAGAAAGAAGAGAACAAGAAACATGATGGCTGACAGGACAACGGGATAGGTCAAGGCTGCTGCCAACTGGCCCATGTACTTCATTTTTTTCTCGCAGTAATTTCGAAGCCGGGAGAGCGTAATTTCAAGGTTGCCGGCCGCTTCTCCGGTCTCAATCACAAACAAAAAGAGCGGGCTACAAACATCACTGAAATGATCCCGGAGCGCGGATGAAAGGGATTTGCCGTCTTTTACGTCATTGACGAGTTTTTCCATCTGTCGTTTCAAGGGCTCCCGGGGCATGCTCTCCGGATCGAGAACTTCATGAATAGGAAGGCCGCTGGAAACAGCGAACTCGAGTTTCAGCAGTAATTGGGCCGCATCATTAAACTGCTGGGCCGAGCCGATGATTTGGCCCCAGATCCACCCGGCCAATTTTTTCAGGTCACGAAACAGCCGTCCCCATATGGTCGCGTTCATAAGACCCTGCCGGCTTCAAGCGGCGATAAGAAACCCTCCTTTATCAATACTGCGGCCGAATCCTTCAGGGAAGGGCGTGGCTGAAAGAGTTTTCTAAGCTCGAAAAGCGGTGTCCGTTCTGTCACAGCCTGCTGAAAATTATCTCCGGGTATAAAGAGTTCGAACAAGGCTCTTCTTTCCATAATCCCTGTCTGTCCACACACCTCACAGCCCTGCCCCTGAAACACCGCCTGATTTTTGTCCAACCGAAAATACTCGGCCAAATATGGATCTAGAGGCACCTGTTTACTGCATTTCGGACAATTCAATCCCACAAGCCGCTGGGCGGCGACGACGCGTATGGACGAAGCGACGATAAAGGGTTCAACGCCCATATCGATGAGCCGAATAGAGACGCCGAGCGTATCGCGCGCATGGACGGTGCTCAGGATCAGGTGGCCGGACATGGCGGCTCGCATGGCAGTGGCGGCGGTTTCTGTGTCCCGGATTTCTCCGATCATGATGACGTTGGGGTCCTGACGGAGCATGGAACGCAATCCGGCGGCGAAGTCCAAGCCGACGGCTGGAGCGATCTGGGTCTGCGCAATCGTTCGCAAATCGTATTCAATGGGATCTTCAAGCGTTGCGAAATTCAGATATTTGCCCTCCGTGGCCTCGAGGTGCCGGAGCGTCGCGTAAATTGTCGTTGACTTGCCGCTGCCGGCCGGGCCTGTAAAGAGGATCGCGCCGTCGATGGGATGAAGGAGGGAGATATACAGCTTGAGCTGTTCCGGCGTCCAGCCAAGGGCATCCAGGGGGCGCAATTCCATTTCGCCGCGCAAGACGCGCAAGACGATTCGCTCACCGTGGAGTGCAGGCAGAAAGGACGCCCGGATATCGAGCGTTTTACCGTTGAGGCTCTGAATCCGCCCTTCCTGCGGCCGGCGGAATTCGTGCGATTGGCAACGCGCCAAGACCTTGAGGCGCGCGGTCAATTGATCTCGGACACTGTTGGGCAGATTCAAGAGTTCCCGATAATGGCCTTCGATGCGCAACCGGACAGACAGGTGTTCGTTGTTGGGCGTAATATAAAGATCGCTGGCCTTTTCATCGACGGCAGATTGGAGGAGAGCGTCCACGATTTTGACGGCATCCGGTTCGGGTTGGTCGGTCCAAGATAATATTTGTTTGATTAGTGAATCATTCATTTTTTTAAATTTCTCCTCATTTATTTAAAATCAGCTCATCGGCGTTTTTGACCACCCGATCGTGAGGAAAATTCATGGATACTACTTTTGCGTCGGTGTTCATCAAGAGTATCCATTCTTGCCCGGCCTTGAGTCTCTTCAGCCTTGCGCTTGTTTCTTGATCAAACCCACAGACTTGATCGTAGAACCAGATCATCCGCCTCGATTGACTATACTTTTTGGCAAAAAGTTGTCCAAGGACTCCTACCGCATCGGTTTGGACCTGTGGCCGATCTTCCGGGCTTTGCGGGTGTTCATTTATGGGAGCGGTGTGTTCCTGTTTAATCAGATGAAGCTGTCCTGGACCATCCACGCATGAAAAATAAAATCGGGGCTCCTCGTACATAAACCGTTTCACATTCAGTTCACTCTCAATTCTTATGGGCCAAAGCAGGGATAACGAATCCATTGATGTCACCAAAGAACATGCCAAGGCATATCCTTGTCCGGCGGGTTGAAGGGCCCCCCGGCCATCCGGGGGAAGAATGGCAACAGGGGCAAGGTCTATGATGACCGTCTCCACTTTTTGTTTCTGAAATTCCTCTTCTAGCGCCACCAGCCGTTGACGTATGGTGGGATGTGTATCTTGATCCTCATTGGCCAATACAAAATTTTGCACTTGAAGTTTTAAAATGGCCTTCCGCCACGCCCAAGGGTGCACCAAGTGCCGTACGTTAAACCTATCGGCTGCGATCTCGTGTTTTCTGGAGAGCAGAGTTGCGAGAAATAGGAAATAAAACAAGATCGTGATCTCCATAATCCAGGCCTGCCAAGAAGAGTCCCATAATGGTTCCAAAAGGGGTGAAATCGACATGGCAAGGGCAACAAGAATCACAAAAAGACCCTGCCGTATCTCCAAATGCCTTAGTTCATGATGGGCGAATTCATGTCCTGCCACGGCCTCGATTTCATCTGGCGTAAACTCCACAAGCATATCCGCGCTGAACGCCACTTCTCTTTTATGTAACCATCGTAGTTGGGCAAAGGCGTTGAATATTTTTAATCCAAGAAAATCGACGACGTAGAATGCGTTTATTTTTCTCTTGAGCTTATGAGCGAGTTTTTCCAGTTTGTTCCGCATTTCACCGGCTGGCATTTCATGAAATTTAAATAACCATGCCAAATTCATCGAGAGGACGCCCAAAACACAGAAACACAAAGCCGCGGAAAAACGGGAAATGAATGTCGGCATTGAGAATGTGTAAATCGGATTCAGGCGATCCAATAAATCGTAAGCCAAATAAACTACTGTCAGAGGGGCCACGATCAACAGACCGATGAATGACACATTAAATCGAAAATAGGTCGGAATTGTTGCATGATGACCCGCCAGTGGCGCCAGAGAAACGTAGGTCGCAGTGCTGGCAACGATGGCTACAAACAGCATCGGCCCGATATGAACCAGTCGATCCAGGGTAATCCACTCAAAATATTGCAGGGGGCGGTAAAATCTGAGGACGTAGATATCAAACAAAATGTAAATGGTCATTGAAAAAAATAAGAGCGCGGCCTTCACGCTCATGATCTGCCTCACTGCTGTGAAGCGATCTGTTTGTGCGGATTCGAACCGTTTCAAAATCATTTTCGACCGGGTGAGAGCTGCAAGCCAGCCAATGAGAAACAGACCGGCAAACAACCAGAGGCGCGACCTGCGCGAATACCATATCTTCCAGAGTTGACTTGATGCCCGATCTTTCCATTTTCGATACTGCAGCGTGTCATGGGCGTAGTAGTAACCGTCAAAATTACTCACGTCGTTCTTGATCTTTACTTCCAAGCCCGAAATGAGCGCATGCATATCCATCTGAGCCTTGAGAGCGTCAAACAGTGGTTCCCATTCGTAATAGGATCTTTTTTCTGGTGGAATTTGTTGGACCATTTGGAGAACTTCATCGTGTCTGCCGAGGTGATTCAGCCAACGCATGTAGTACCAGGCATACTGATCTGGCAGAATTGTTCGATCCGTCGAGTTTATGTACGTTGCACCTTCCCGCACTGCCATCTCATATCTTTTTGCGGCCGCCCATGAGAGAGACATCAATGCGGCCCTTTTGACCGGTTCTGCCGAATACAGCCTCTCAAAGTATGGCGCCAAAGACATGTGATGATTTGCGTTCCATATTCGATTAATGTTGAACCCACGCCAGACGCTCTCGGTTGTACTTAATGCAACCTCCGTGTCCCGGTGGGAATACTTTTCGTAATACTGAATAATAGAATCACCCCGAAGGAGTTGGACCTGATGGGAACCGGAGATGTCGTAATCGATCGCATTTATGCCCGTGACGATCGCCTGCGCCTGAAGCCATGGAATCAGATGGTGGCTGTCGGGTGTAACGGCGATAGCATCGAAAAGTTTCTGGTAGGCTTCCTCGTTCTTATGTCTGATGACATAACGAATCGAATCCAGAATGCTTTTTGTTGTTTCCGGCGGCAGGTTCCAGATGTGCCGCAACCGCTCGAAATCTGTTCGCGTGCGTGTGGGAAGGGTGGCCGTGTCCCAGGGGACGCGCTCGAAATCATGAAGCGATTTACATGATATTGCATGCAACGCCAGAAGATAATCCCAGTAAGCAGGCTCCACGTCCGTATCGATCTTTACTGCTGTGGCAAGATGCGATTTGGCGGATTCAAATTGGCTGTTCACCAAATCCATTAATCCACGGCGGGTATGAAATTTTGACATGAAAACAACAGGGGGATTGCTGGCGTAAAATGCCTTGGTGATTTCGGTTTGTTGTTCATCGCTCAGGCCTTTTTCGACTTCCATCAGAGAACCAAATAGCGCTTTGGTGGTCCTTTCACTCCCCGGTTCCAAACGATAGAGCCTCAGCGTAGCATCGGCCGCGCGGCTTTCCGTCGGTTCAACGAGAGCTAAAAGATACAGGGTATCGGCAGTTTCGGATGCAGCAAGCTGGCGCCACAAAGAATCCGCTTCGGCCCGCCGAAAAATGTCCTGTTGCCGCCAACCACCAAATCGGTCACTTCGCTCTGTAAAATATGAAGCAATAAATGTGACGAGAAATGCGGTTAGAAGAAAGGGTAACAGTTTGCGCATATGGATTTCATGTACCCGACGTATCCGCCGGGTTTGTTAGAACAGGATTGCCTTCCGAAACTTTTTCAGTTTTTCCGAAAAAAAATAATAATTTGGGCACTGCCATCGCCGCTGCGACCCCGATAGCAATGACCAGAATCCATATCCATAAAAAACTTGTGCATTTTACAGACATTCGCGCATCCTCATAGTGTCTGAACATTATTACTCCACAGAATTGGCAATTCAACGGTAGGCCGATGGATGGTAGGATGCTTCGCATGTCCGGACTCAAAAGACAGGGCTCGGCGATCATCGTTGGAATTTTTGGGATTCTGAGTTTGCCGTGGATTTTTTTGACCACGATGGATGTCGCACGTCTTGGCTTTGATCTGGCGCTTTCTCTCCACGGTAGCAGGGAAGAAGGCTACCAATTTGGAAAGTTCGAAATTGTGGGCGTGCCTGCAAGTGACTCCGTTCCCATCCACAACATACCAAAGGCATCGTACTATTCCAGTTGGCCTACACATTGGGACAGGCCCGCCGTCTTTGATTACGGGACAGCAAAGGACGGAAGAATATCTTTCGCCCGCTCCGGCTCGTTCAGCGGGCAGGTTGACCTGGCGGCAATATCGTTCCGGCCGGCAGAGCTTCGGAAACACATCAAAAGTGGTCGGAAGGATGCGGAAGTCAAACATTTCGGTGGAGAGGAATTCGCGCCCTTTCGACCCATCGACCTGGACGGAGACGGCAGGGAGGAGGTCATATTTCAGTACGATTACGATTCACTGATGGAACCCACCTGCATGAACATCTCCATCTATGCCGTCGAAAACAATGTCCCTCGTCAGCTTTTTCGTAAATATTGCGCGGTCGCTCCATATAAATTTGTGGAAGATCGAAAATTCCCCATCATCTACAACGCCGACATGGCCGGCTTGGGATACGGCATCGATTTCAATGGCGGCAAGGCGAGGAAAGTCTTTCTTCCGGTCAGTGTCCAGATCCGCTCCCTGCTGCACGACTTGTCCTACTGGTGGATCATGTTTTCCATAAGTCCTGCCATCTCTTGGTGGGTATTCAAGCGGTCAATGCGCGGCCGGTCTGTGAGATCTCTGCTGGGTCTGCCGGCCACGGACGCCGATGTCGTGCGCAAAGTCGCGGGCGTATGGGTTGCTTTGGTTTTACTGCTGATTCGTCTGTCCTATTGCCACTGGGCGTTGTTCGGGCTTGTGGAACTTAATTTCTTCCCGCTTCTCATCATTTTGTTCAAAACATCAGGAATGATTTTCAGGCGATACAGTAGACGACCGTTTCCAGAAATCGAGCAAGAGGAGATACGAGAATCGGCGGGACCATCAATTGATGAATTGCGCCAGCCATATATGGGGAAAATGAAGGAAGAAGGCATCAATATGTTGCCGGCGATTCTCACAGCAGTGTGGGTCGTCGCGAACGGCGTCTTTCTCTTCAACGCGCTGGTATCCACACCCTTTCAAATCTTCTCAGATCATTTCGATACCCTCCAAGCGCAGAAATCGAGAAACGCGTTCGAAGTCGTCGGTGTGCCCCTTGACCGACCTATAAAGATATTTACACCCATCGACTACAGCGCAGGCTGGGCGAGGAAGGCCGATACGGACATCACGAAATGGGATTTTTCCGTTGACTCGAATATCCATCTGCCTGCTCGCCGGGATGAGCGCTGGAACCTCAATATCTGGGATAGACCTCAGGTCTTCGACTACAATTCGTTGGTCGCCGACAAATGGATTTCATTTGGCCCGAAGGCAGTCGGAAGCGGCACGGTCCCTATCCATGCGGTTTCGTTCAAATCGGAAGGTATTCAGTCGTGGCTGGACAAGGGATTTAAGATCTATTATCCGGGAGAACCCGGTGCAACAATTGATATGGGGGATTTTGACGGCGATAATATCACCGAAATATTTATGCGATATCCGGGCGATCACGGTATATTTTCACAATCCTGCTGGAATGAAACGCTTTATAAGGTCAAAGACAACATACCCCACAAGATATACGACGCCGTTTGTCTGAAATACCCGCATGAAGTTGTCTCATACGGAAACAACACCTATTTTGTATCCAGAATCGACCAAGAGATGGGGGAGGCACGCAAGATAGAAAACGGCCGACTTGTTCAGGCGGAATTCCCTTTCGGGGCTAAGTTGATCTACACAGCCAAAAATCTGCACCCCTTTTGGATTCTATGTTCGTTCTTTCCCTTTTTCATGTTGACAAGCCTTCAGAAATGGCGCTTTCGAGGGTTAGGAGGGCAAGCACGCGGAAAATTTTTGTTGGCATTGGGAGCATCGATCATTTTGTCGTTCTCATTGTTTTTGTTCGTGCAAAAGCCAGCGATCATGTTTGAAATATACAACCTGAATTTCGGACTGGCTACATTTTTGGCTTTGTATATTTTTGTCAGGCTTGGGAGGATCAACATGAAAGTGACCCCCGCGGTGATGGAGATAACAGGTATTGATGAAGCCAGACGTGGTGATGATGTTCTGCCATACACCTTGGAGGATTTCCCCATCCCAGAGGAGCGTGTCACCGTCAAATGGTTGCGTGCCGTTCCATTCGTACTGGTCAACGGCGCTACCTTTGGATGGCCATTTTTTGTATTCAAAGGGCCAATCGAAAGCTTTGGTCTTGGAATTCTGTCGATATATGTTTTCCACTTTATCTTCGCAGCACTATTCGGTCGGACGACAAATTTTCAATTTTGCAAGGACGGGATCCTGTATGATGGACCCACTCAGCGCATTTCGGTCCTCTGGACAAACATCGTGGTCTTGAAAAGACACCGCATGGCCAATGTCGGTCTGTGGGAGATTGTTCATAAGAACAGTCAGATGTCATTCAGCATTCATAGGCATCATCCAAAGGCGCCAATGCTTGCCGCCCTGTGCATACGGCACGGCATCCCCATTGACGATTCTGTACAATTCTAAGAGGTGATAAAAAAATGAACACTGCTGTTCTTGTCATGATGACGGTGTATGCGCCGGTGCGGTATTTGTTTCATGGCACCGAGATGGGTCCAGCAAAGGTGAAACCAGAATGAACGACTTCAATGAGGTTTGTGGTTCGTTGAAATCTGAATTGAGCGCATTGTTGTCGGACGACATTTTAATGAGGGACATTGCTTGGTCTAAAGACAACGACTACTCGAGGTTGCTCCCGACCGATAGAAACTCGGATGAATACACCAAGTTGATGCACGCAGACAATATAGTCGGGCACGTTACTTTTTTTTCAAGTAGATTCGGCGACATCATATACAAGAACAATTTTGATTCCATTGTTATCCAGATATACCCAGCCGAGATAAAAATTCTTCTGGATTCCAATGAGACGATTACCAAAAAGGGGTTCAATCCCAAAAATATTTTACAGAGACTCCGTCAGATGGGCGGGATTTCATTGGATGCAGACATGAAGTCCAAAGGCGCTTTGAAATTGACCGGACGAGTCAAAGATACCCGTAAGGAGGTCAGCTACGAAATAGAGTCCACGCCCAATTTCGACGGTCATGGTGGTCATCAGATTGTCATCACCAAGGTGGCGGAGACCCTGGATAAGGATAAGATATATACAAAGATCGTCACCATGGAGGAGGAACTAGCAGACAAAAATGCGAAGAGGCTCGAAGAACTGACATCAAAACCACGTATTATCGAACCCATCGAAAAAATTCGCGTACTGTTTTCGGATGAAGCGATGGTGTCCAGAATTCATGTGACAGAGTCGAACGACTATGGCGCTTTTTTCCCTCACGATATCTGCCAGTACAACGATAGAAAAGAGGGTGACACTATTTGTCAAAAAACCTCCGAGTTAATAGATTTCGAAAGACCCTTTTTTATGCAAATGATCAAATCTGATGTCCACAGAATCGTTTTCCGTTTTTCCCCTGATAAAACCGTCATCGAGGTGGCCGGGGGATCGGGTGGGGTGGTGCACTTCCAGGTGGAGAAATTAAACGGCAAAAACATATTGCTGCGTTTTTTGCATCTGGCCGGGTTTACCACGTCCAACCGCATACCATTCGAGGGTACAATCAGGATCAGAGCCTGCGAGCGGGAGGTCCATTATAGGCTCGCGCTGAATGCCAAACCAGACATCAATCTATTGCCAGCTATGACGATGGAAAAAGTATCGGATGTTCTGTCCCCATATGCGGGCGTTCTTGGCGCAGAAATCAAAGAGATGTGCAGTAAATTCAATAAACCGATAGATTGCACTGAACGGGTAGACTACAGAGGGAGGATAGAATGGATTGAATACTATGAATAACGAAGGACGAAGGGATAATAAGCAGCTTACATTTACAGGGCGCATCAGAAGTATTTATTGCGCCCTTAAAGGCATAGCCGTCATGCTGGCGACACAACGGAATGCTTGGGTGCATGCCTTCGCCACAATTGCCGTGACGATAGCAGGCTTCGTATTTGGTTTATCAAAATCCGAGTGGTGCTGGATTATTTTGTCAATTATTTCCGTTTGGACAGCCGAGGCGCTTAACACGGCCTTTGAGTTTCTAACCGACGTGGCTTCGCCAGAGTTTCACCCACTGGCGGGGAAAGCCAAAGATGTTGCCGCGGGGGCGGTCTTAATTTCTGCTATCGGCGCAGTAATAATAGGCTTCATCATTCTTGGCCCGCACGTCGTGGCCATATTCCAATAATATACATGGAGGAGCCAGCCTATGAATAAAAAGGAGCAAAGGCGCGAAGTGGCTGCCGAATTAGAAAAAATCAAAGAGTTCCTCCGCGATTGGGACCCAATCGACGTTATTTCCAGCCTAGAGGCGACTGGCAACCCACCGGATGAATATGACACCTATGCGCCGAAAATCCATTCGATGCTGCAACGGGGCTGTTCGGTGGATGAGTTGGCAAAACATCTGGACAAACTTATCACAGAGGACATGGGACTTAAGGCCGAGGTAGGCGTGTCAGAATACGAATCCACCATGGCAAAAAATATCGTGGATTGGTGGAGAGGAAAGTAAAGAGAGAATTGAAACAAGAGTACGCCCATATCTCATGACGATGTTATTGCTGTGCGTGGTTCTGTTTTCTGCGGCTTGGGCTACAGGGCAAATCGCGCGGGATACAAACTGGATATTGGCCCTCTTTTTCTACATTCCCACACCGGTGGTTTTCATTGCCAATACTGTCGCCGCATTTCTCTTCTACAGACGCCGTCTCCTATGGAGCGCCCTGTTGCCGATTGTGTTCGCCGTCGCCTCGCTTGTAGTCGTTGTGGGTCTCGAAAATCGCTGGAGCACACCACCACGAGAAGAAGTCAGAAAACCCCTCCGCCTCGTTCATTGGAATGTCTACTGGGGGCGCTTGGGATGGCCAGCGATCAGCGACCAACTTAGAGAGGAATCCGCCGACATCGTTGTACTGAACGAGACGCCAAATGAATTCGCCTCTGAAGATTTGGCGAGAGCCTTGGGCCAGGCAACCATCGCGCAGGGTGGTTCAATTGTGATCGCCGTGCGTGGTGAGATTCTAAACAAAGGATGGCTCATTGAGGCTGGCGACATTCGGATTTTTTCTGCTGACTGTGTGATAGACAGCACGCCATTGAAAATGTTTGCCGTTGACATTGCGGCCCCGATCAAAAACGTTCGAGATCCGGTACTACGGATTCTGGTTGATGCCATGAAGGAGCACAATCCAGACCTGGTCGTGGGAGACTTCAACTCGCCGCGCAGGTCGAGGGCATTGGATCCGTTGCCCACGCCCTATCAGCATGCGTACGATGCCGTGGGTGGCGGGTGGTCATACACATGGCCGATGCCCATACCTGTCTACGCGCTGGATCAGTGCATTTATGGCGCGCGGGTCATTGCACATGAATATCGATTGAAATACTCCCTCCGCAGCGATCACCTCCGACAGGTATTTGAATTTGGCGTCAGATAATCTTTACAGTCGACCGGCGAGTTATGGGTTGTGAATCTGGCGTGGAGATTGTACGAAGGGGCGAGAGATCGCGTTCACGGAGTCAATTTGATCAGGAGAGCCGGGGGAGCTGATATGAAAAGTATGCTTCAGTTTTTCGGCAGATTTTTCATGACCAATATCTACGGGAGGTCCCCGTTGCGATGACAGAAACATTTGACGATTTGACACCGAAAGAACGCAGATTAATTCGAGCTGTTAGAGAGGTTCTGAGCAAAAAATGGAAAGATGCCCACACTGTGTCCGCGGATGATCTGGACGCGATTGTGAAGAGCCCGAGCGATGTACTCGACGCTAGTATACTTGACCAATTAAGTAATAAGGACCCGCGCAGGCTTCTGAATTTGGCGATATTTGGCATTCATCCATACGAAGGGCCGTTCGATGGCTCATCCAAAGAATTTTGGAGACAAGGTAAATTAACGGATACCCCGCCGCATACTTCACCTCAAGCCGTTTTCTCATGGGTTCTACATCAAATGCACCCGCTTCACGAGCAGGCGTTCCTTGACGCTCTTGATGAAATATCGCCCGGCATTTCAAGAAACTTGGAATACAAATCTGAACCGTTCGATTTTTTGTTAAAATTGGATAAATACGCCATTCGTCGTGTATTGCGGGAAGTCGATACAAGAGAGCTGGCATGCGCGTTGATCGATACGGTACCGGCGATCAAAGCGCTGATTTACTCCAACATGTCAAAAAGAGCCGCGCAAATGATGGAGGAGGACATTCAGTATATTGGAAAACTGGACAAAAAAAGCATTGCGATATCTCAGCGGCGCATTATCCAAATTACTCAACGATTGATCGCGGAAGGACAGATGACGCGCGATGCCGAGGAACGTTATACTGTCAATCCTGTGCCCTCGAACCTGGACGATAAATTTTATTCTGATTATTCTGGCAATCAGCAAGAATCGATGTCGGATGAATACGCGAAAAAACCTTTGCTTTTCAAAATAATACTGTTCAGTTCTCTCGCCGTGACACTTATAGCCATTGTTGTTTTGGTTTCGTGGAAGGTTACCAAGTTGCAGTTGGATATGGAGCGGAAACAGCCGCCTGCTGTCGAAAGCGGTAGTCAGAACCCAGCACCCGAAAAATAGGATGAAAATCAGCAGACGTAACTTTATCCGTATCGGGGTCTATTCCACCATCGCGGTGGCCACCGCATACCCCATTCTGATCGAGTCAGAATGGATTGATGTCAAAGAGATAAAGTTATCTGATGCAAACCGGGAAAGAACAATCATCCACATTACGGATCTCCACTACAAAGGAGATGGATCATATCTCGAATGCGTGGTCAGAAAGATCAACGCCATCAGCCCGAAATTTGTCTGTTTTACGGGAGACACCGTGGAAGACGCTCATTATTTAAACGAGGCACTCGATTTTATGACAAAAATAAAATGCCCGATTTATGGAGTACCGGGAAATCATGATCACTGGAGTAACGCGCCTTTCAATGTCATGAAGGCGGCATTTGGCAGGACGGGCGGGGATTGGCTCGTTAACGAACGCGTCCGAATTCCCGAAGAAAATATTGAGATCATCGGGATAGATGGATTTTCTCAGGATTATTTCACAAAAAATCGATTCGATGAAACGGATGGCGCGAAAAGGATTTTGTTGGTGCATTATCCTAAAATGGCCGACGAATTGAGTTACTTGAAGCAAAAATTCGATCTCATTCTGGCTGGCCATTCCCATGGCGGCCAGGTGAGAGTTCCGTTCTTGGGACCTTTGATCCTCCCGCCGGGGGTGGGTAACTACGATAAGGGATTGTTTCATACACCAGCCGGGCCACTATATGTAAATCCTGGAATTGGGACCTACGCATTCCCAGTTCGATTTAACTGTAGGCCTGAAATTACTGTAATAAGGCTATGAACCGCAAATAATATGTCAGTCTTTTATACGGACGAGGATCCTAAAACGAAGAAGAGATCGGTGGTTTTTGACAGTACTATCCAAATCTTATGGCTCATTACGATTCTTGGGATTCTTACCGCTCTGGCCATTCCCAAATTGATAAAGGCCATGGAGGCGGCCAAAAAGCAGAGAGTTGAACAACAGATTCGTCCACAGGGAAGAGATTCGTTAGATTCAAAAGAACCATCGAATCATGTAACGCCTGGGAAGCCGTGAGTATTGTGATTAAAAATACCGCGCCGCCGCTTACCCCTCTGGCGCGTTCGCCATGGGAATTTGTTTGCTGGAGCATGCTCGTTGCCGGTTGGGGCCAGTGTTTATGCGGGAAGAAAACGCGTGGAATTGTATTTTTCTGTGCCGTTAATCTCTCGGTCATCGCTGCTCTTTTCTGTTTCTTTCAGGGGCTGACACCGGCGGCGGTTTTCCTGATCTGTGTTTGTGCGATTTCACAGATTTATGTGCTTGTCGACGCCTACCGTATATCCAAAACAAGCCCTCATCGTTCTTCCAAACCATGGATCGCCGTGTTTCTGTCTGTGATTTTTCCCAGCCTTGGACAATTCTTCAATAGAGAATGGGCGAAGGGCGTCGGCATTCTCATTGGGATATGCTTCGTGTTTTATGCTCAATTGCATTACATTGAGGAGGGAACGCTCAATTTATCCAAGGCCGAGGAAAAGATTTTGAATGAGATTCTTTCCATCATAATCCTGATACCGGTACTCATTGATGCCTACCGAAGCCGTTCCCGGAAGGAAAACGAAATGCCCGATAGAGTGAAAATGCTTGTTGTGGCTATTATTGTCGAGATGTTCGTCGGGCCTCTGACACTGGCACTCGCCATTCGAGAACATGTGGCCCAGGCATTCTTCATTCCCAGCGCGGCGATGGAGAATACTTTGATCAAGGACGATCGAATGCTGGTCTCGAAGCTGCACTATAAGGTCGGTGAGCCAGGACGGGGAGATATTATTGTTTTTTGGTTTGAAGCGGAGCATAAACATTTTGTCAAACGCCTTGTTGGAGTACCCGGCGACAGGATCGAGATCGTCCGGAAAGAGGTCTACGTGAATGACACTCCCGTCATTGAACCTTACGCCATTCATAGAGACAAAAATTATCTGCCGGACCGGGACGATATGAAATCGTTGACCGTGCCGCCCGGCAAATATTTTGTCATGGGCGACAACCGCGACTTCTCAAAGGACAGCCGCTTTTGGGGATTTGTAGAGCGGAAGGACATTGTTGGAAAAGTGACTTCCATTTACTGGCCGCTTGGACGAGCAGGTAAAATACGTGGCCATGTTGATTAAGGACCGGGAAGGTGTTTGGTCAAATACTTGCAATTCGAAATCGTTCGGGATAGATTTGTAGACGTCATGTGAGCGTACCGGATGTGGCACGCTCGGAATTGTTCTTTATATTTCCTCATTGAAAGCCGCAGCCCAGATGTGAAGTGTATCACCTCCGGATGATGCCTTGATCAACAAGGCCCTGACCTACGGCCAGGGATTCCGTTGAGGAGGTGATGCCAGATGGACACCGTTTCAACCGACACTGCCGGTGAACGGCCCGCGGAGCCGGAACCGGAAGACGATTTCGAAGAAGAACCCATACCGCCGAATGCCACGCCCGGGACGCTGGTCCTGCGGGCTCCGGAGAGACTCTATGCGCAAATCGCCGAGGGGAAGGATCTCTTACCCACGATCGCGTATTTTGCACGGTGGACGCTCGCGTTTTCTGTGATCTATGGGCTGGGGCTAGGGTTTTTCGCGGCGGGGTGGCAGATTCCGGCAGCCGGCCTGAAAGTGCCCACCCTGATCGTGCTGTCGCTTCTGATCTGCCTGCCGGCGCTGTTTACGTTCAATGTGATTCTGGGGTCGAAACTCTCGTTTCTCCAGTGCACGGCGGTGCTGTCCATGGCGGCGTATTTGACGGCCACGATTCTGGCGTCGTTTGCGCCGATCCTGCTGTTTTTCGCGATCTCAGCCGGCGGCCACGATTTTATCACGCTGCTGAACGTGGCGATGTGCGCCATTGCAGGCGCGTTCGGGGTGATGTGGATCTGGCGAGCCATGACAAGTCTGGCGGAGCGCAGTGGGCGGGAGCCGAACCTCACGATTCTGCGAATCTGGATATTGATCTACGGGTTTGTCGGGGCCCAGATGTCGTGGATATTGAGGCCCTTCGTCGGCAATCCAGAGTCGTTTGCCCTGTTCCGGAAGATCCAGAGCAATTTCTTTGAAGCGGTCTGGAACATGGCAAAAGGGTTTGTCGGGGGTTGACGATGCGCGGGGGTTGGCGGTTCAATTCCGCCGATGGTCCCTCCATGTCCAGGGCTGACTACTCCAAACACAGCAGTTTCCCTGGCACTGGCAGCGGGTGGAGGAACTCACTTCTGGATATTCTGGACAAGGTAGAACGGTTACCGTCAGCAATTTTTGCCGCAATCCTTTTCGGCCTTGCCTGGATTCCAGCGCGTGGCCAGTGGCCATATGCCGTCATCCCATATGTTTTTTTCCTTTCAGACTGGGCGCTGTTGGCCGCACTTCCTGCTACCGGGAGATCATTCGGTCCGGCCAAGCCGCCAACCCTTATGCTGGCTTGCCTCAGAATTCCGTGGGCGTTCTTGCCGTTTCAGTTTCTCATTCCTGCCCATCTCATTGGGACACTACTCGTTGTCTATGGATTTTGGATCGAACCACAGCAGCTTCGAGTCAGCTGCCAAATGTTACGGTCAAAGAAATTGAAATCAAATATGCCGATCCGGATTCTCCATCTTTCGGATTTGCATATCGAGCGTATCACATCACGAGAGCGGCGGCTTATCCAGGAGGTTCGGTCGATATCGGCCGATTTGATTGTTCTCACCGGCGATTATCTGAATCTTTCCTATATCTACGCGCAGGAAACATGGGAGGACGCGAGGGAAGTACTGCGCACGCTTTCGGCCCCGTTTGGCATCTATGCCGTAACGGGCAGTCCCGTGGTCGACAAGGCGGACATTGTAGAAAATCTTTTCGAGGACTTGCCGATCAAACTGGTTCGAAACGAAACGATTACGGTGGACATTCGAGGCGACATAATCAATCTCGTGGGTATTGATTGCACGCACAAACCTTTTGTAGATGCCCCTCGCCTTCAATCTGTCCTAGATGGCCAGTCCAACCGATTTACCTTATTGCTGTATCACACGCCGGATATCGCGCCTGATGCGGCCCGGATGGCCATTGATCTTCAATTGTCCGGTCATACTCATGGCGGGCAAGTTTGCCTGCCCTTCTATGGCGCATTATATACGTCGTCACTATATGGGAAGCGCTTCGAATCGGGTCGATACCAGGTGGGCGATATGATTCTGTACGTTTCGAGAGGGATTGGTCTTGAAGGCCGTGGCTCTCCGCGCGTGCGGTTTCTTTGCCCACCCGAGATTGTTTTATGGGAATTAACCACCGCATAAAATCACGCGCGAATTCACATTCACATACGAATTTCATTCCCACCAACAAGATCGAGTAACAATTACGACTGTGTCTTTCACACCGCTGCCAAAAAATATTTCTTGACATTCTTTTCAATGTCACGCATTGCGCCCAGCATGAAGACGGACGCGGGTGTAGACTTTCGGTTCCATACGGGGCAGGTCGAGATTTTCACCAAGCAGGATGAGCAGGGGAATGAACTGCGATTTCTGCGCGGGGTGGCGTCGGACGACAAGATTGATCGGCATGGGGAGCGGTTCAGCAAGAATGCGCTGGCGCGGATGGCGGAGACGGCGAAGGCGAATTTGACGCTGTTCGGAGATCATTTTCATTCCTGGGAAAACACTCTCGGCCGGGCAGTCGAGGCGGCCATCAATCCACAAGGACAATTTGAGGTTGTGTTTCAGCTTGAAGGCGAAGAGGCACAGCCGAAGATCCGGCAACTTTGGGCGAAGCTCAAGGGCAAGACCAAGCTGGCGCTGTCGGTCGGCGGGCGGATCCTCAAGACATTTATCGAGGACACCGGCGGGCGGCAGGTGCGGGTGCTGGATGACATTGAACTGCTGGAGGTGTCGATCGTCGGGATTCCGGCGAATCCGCGGACGTGGGTGGAGGCGATAGTGAAATCCCTGGAGAAGCCAGAAGCCGGAAGCCAGGAGCCAGAAGAAAAACAAAATCGGGAGGGAAATATGGATGAGATTCAGAAACTGAAGGTTGAACACGAGACGGCGTTGGCGGCGCTCAAGGAGGAACATGAGCGGGCGCTGAAAACGGCGGTGGACAAGGCGGATGAGGCGATTGCCAGGCTGGGCGAACGGCAGAAAGAAATCGACGCGCTGAATGGGCGCGTGGCGGAACTTGGGAAAGCGACGGCGGATGCCACGGCCGAACGGGACCGGCAGGACGAGCAGATCAAAAAACTGCAGAGCGACCTTCGGGAAAGGGATGCGGAGATGGCGAAGATTCGAGAGAAGGCGGATGGGCTTCAGGCCGAGTTTGACCGGCTCTCCGCCTCGCTGAAAGAGTCGCAGGCGGCGTACGAGGACCTGCGGGCGAAATACGAGCAGGCACAGCCGGAGGTCGAGGCGGGGAAGAAATACCGCGAGGACCTCGCGTTTGAGGCGCACCGATTAGCCGGACTCGTGGATGGCAACGGATTCAATTCCGACAACACGAAACGCAAACTCGCGGCGCTGACGGTGGACGATCTCAAGAAGGAAATCGAGGGGCTTCGAAAGCGCGTGGACGAGAAGTTTCCGGCGGCCGGACAGTCGATCCATGCGCCGTTTGATGGCCAGCACGCCGGCGATGAACGGCAGGCAAAGGTGCGCGACATGCTGAATGAGGGCGCACCACTATTTCAGGATAGGCGGGTGAACATCAATGGCTAAAGTCGGAGGCCCCTTGCGCGGAAGCCCTGTCGTTACGGCGACGGCGCCGAGTGCGGGGACGGCGAATTTGTCGGAAGGACAGGCGGTGTCGTTCAACGGGAGCTACACCGTCGTGCACAGCCCGGACGGGGCGGAAGTGCATGGGCAGGTGCTGGACAAGCTGGTGAACAAAGATGGGGCGCTGACGGCGGTCGTCATGAATGGCGTCCTGCGATTTTCGTACGCTGGCGCATCCCCCGTGGTGGGCCAGTCGGTTGTGGGGAGCGCGACGGCCGGCAAGGTCAAGGCAGCTCCGACCGGCCGGTGGCTGGTGATTGCGGTGGACACGGCCGGCACGACCGTGGACGTGGAAAGGTAGGTCGGCGGAACATGAAGACAACGGAACTGATGGAAAAGATGGTCGACAAGATTGAGTTCTTTACCCAGGACGTCGGGGCGCTCAAGGACATGCGGGGCGAGCGGTTGTACTTTGAGCTAAACCGGGTCGGGGCGACGTACGGCGAGTATTTCAAGGTCACGGGGTCGAACATCCGGGATTACTGCCGGGACCAGTTCAAGATCGATCTGCCGAACTGCACGATCGAGAAATTTTTCTCGTCGGATCCAAACGCGAAGTGGCTCTTTCCGGACATCGTGCGGGAGGGCGTTCTCTCGGGCCTGCGGCACCGGCCTATTCACAACCGGCTCGTGGCGAGCGAGGAAACGGCGGAGGGCAATTCGTATCAGGTGCCGTACGTGGACGAGAAAGAGAACGAGGCCGAGGAGGAGGCCCTCGACGTTGCCGAGGGTGCGGACATTCCGGAGAGCGAGATCAAGTACGGTGACCGGATCGTTGTGATCGGCAAGAAGGGCCGTGGGATCATCGCGTCCTACGAGGCGATGCGGCGGATGAAGATCAACATGCTCCGAGTGCATCTGGAGCGGGTCGGCCAGAGGGTCGGGATCCAGCTCGACAACCGGTGCGGCGAGGTTCTGCGGGTGGGCAATTCCACG
This sequence comes from Candidatus Lindowbacteria bacterium RIFCSPLOWO2_12_FULL_62_27, assembly GCA_001784175.1. Classification (GTDB taxonomy): domain Bacteria; phylum Lindowbacteria; class 2-12-FULL-62-27; order 2-12-FULL-62-27; family 2-12-FULL-62-27; genus 2-12-FULL-62-27. The sequence goes on along the minus strand of MFPR01000017.1, from coordinate 12,726 downwards.
GAGTCGGCGCCGACGGCGATTCCGGTCATCACGCCGGGCGCGCTCGTGTACGAGGACCTGACCATGGGCTTTGTCGAACTCATGGACAATCGGAATTTCACGCCGACCAACATCCTCTGCAGTGCGACGACCAAGCGGAAGATTCTCAACATGGCGGAGTTCAAGGACCCGCTGGTGTTCGATTTCGCGCGGACGGGCAAGACGCCGAGTCCCTTGGGCCTGACGCTCGACGCGCTCCGAAACCAGCCGGACAACCAGGTGACGATTCTGGACAAGGCGTTCGCGGTCGTGAAGGTCACGGAAAACGACGTGACGGTGGAGAGCGACAAGCTCATTTCAAAACAGTGGGACCGCTCCTACATCACGCTGAATGTCGATTTTGCGATTCTGTACAAGGATGCGCGGGTGGTTATACAGATTTAACGGCCGGTAAAGAACTGGCGTTATAGGGGGGAGGGAGGGGGGGACGGCGCCCCTCTCTCCTTTTCCCCCATCTTCCATTCGGGGTGAACCATGGCGCTACATTTCTTCAAGGCGGCTGGGGGGGTCGGGCCGATTGCGGATGATGCCGGGCAGTCGGGCGCGGCGATATTCGATGACGTGACATTTGACGGGACGGCTGGACAGAGCCGGGACCAGGGGTTGTTTGTCCGAAACGCGGATTCGACAAAGCAATATCAAAATTTGCTGATTACGATCGAGGATTCAGATCCGGTGATTGATGCGGTGATGATCCGGATGGCGACGACGCAGGCGGGGCTGGATAGCGCCTCGCCTGGGGCGTCGCAGCCGCTGCCGAATATTGCGGCCGGTCCGAGCGAGACGCAGATGTTTGTTCGCGTCACGATTCCGCCCGGAACGGCGGTTGGGAACTATGTCGGCATCAAGCTGGTGATCAACTCGATTGAGCTTGCGGTCTAAGCCCCATGCCTACGCTCGACGAAGTGTATGGCGTAGGCGTTCCGGTTGCAGGCAGCGCGGAGCACGCGTTTGTCATTCAGTTTACGGATGATCGGCAAGATTCGGAAATAAATTATTTTCATCTCTGGACCGGCGTTCTGCATTTTGCGGAAGACCACTATTTCGCCGGGCCGACGCTTCGGACGTTTCATATCAGCTCGCCCACGCCCAATTTTTTCTCGCGGCTACATTTCAAACCAATCGGCCAGGATTTTTCGGATCCCGGGCCGGCCGGATTGTCCGTCCAGATTTATCCGGGACAGTCGATTGGAATTCTAGCGCAGTTTGCGGCACAGGTGTACGGGTTTGTCGACGCACAGATCGTCATTACGACGTCCGTCCCTAACGGGGCACAGTGGGTTTGGGTACGGGCGGTATCTCGATTGGAAGGCAGCAACACGAATCCCGTGCCCAATTACAGGCAGTTGCCGATCGTGTCCGGACCCACCGCGACGGGCGCCGCGGTTACGATGGCGATTGACGCGCCGCGGCTTTTGGTTCGGACGAAGGTGCGCGGCAAAAGTTTCATGTCGGTGTTCAAGAACCGTGTCACGTCGATCGTGCCATCGTTACATTTGGTCAATTCGTTTGTTCGAGGCGGCACGGACTTTATTATCGGCAAGCGGGGGATCACTCGGGGAAATTCCAAAGTCCGCGTGGGGCCGCGGGTGTTCGTTCGCGGGGCGACGCGGATCCGGGCGGGAGAGGTTGCACCGGTTCGGGCTAACACCCATCTTCGGCTGGTCAACGTCATCGCGCGGGCGAAGGCGCGGATTCGTGTCGGGCGGATTGTGCCGATTCGGATGGTGGTGCGGGTTCGGACGTTTCGGGCGACGAGGTTGACAGCGTTTACCGGACTGCACATCGTTTTCATAAATCTGGACGGGATGAAGTCAGAGATGCAGATCATTTTCGGCGTGGACACTGGGCTCATTACAAAGCAGTTGACGACCATCCCTGCGATCAACGGGGTTGCGTTCAGCCAAAATCTGGAACACGTCCTCATCGAAACAGGCACGGAAACGGTTCGGCGTCTCAACTTTCCAAACCCTCTTCCTTCATGGAGCGCATCCGGATTATACGAGATCGATTATATGCTTGGGCGATTCCGGTGGCTTGGGCCCAACGCCGAGCCGATTGAATTGACCTACCGGCACAGCGCGACAAGGATCACCGACCAGAACATTATCGCATCGCTCATCAAGGCGTCGGCGTTCATTCAAGAACGGCTGAAGCCATCGGCGAACATCAGCGATCCGCGGTTTCGGCGCGGTGGTGCGGAGCTGGCCATGTCGTTTTTGCTTGACGCGGCGATTTGGAATACGACCCAGACGATGTCCGCTGGCGCGGCCGCCGGCGCAGGGTCGAGGCGGATCGATCTCATGCAAACCCAAAAGCGTGAGTTTGAACGGCGAGCCTACGAGACGCTCGGTCCGTTTCTGGTAGATCCAGTTCCCGGAATCGCCAGGCGCGCGGCGCTGGCGCGGCCCAAGTCGATCCGGGTGTATGAGGGATGAGCGGGACGGCGGCGGTCATGGAAAGTCCTTTATCGAAAATTCGGGACGAGGGAGCGCGGAATCGGATTGCGACACTGACGGATATCGTCCTCTGGGCGAACGAAAAATTCGACTGGCGGGTCAGGCCAAGGCAGGACGGGATGCTTCGGGCGATTCATCAGTTCAACAAGATCGCCTACCGGATCGGCCGTCAATTCGGGAAGACCGAGTGCATGGCGCTGATCGCGCTCTATTTTGCGTGGGTGAAGATGTGCCCAGCCACGCGCGGCCCGGCGGCGATCCTGCGCGGGGCGCGGATTTTGATGGCTTCGGCGAAGGACGACTGGGCGGAGACGCTTTACGATCGGACACGGACGCTCATGGAATCTAACGAGGATATGCGGCTGATGATTCACGAAGGCATGGACCGGAAGGCCGAGCGCGATCTTGCAAGATCGGCCATACGGATTCGGTTGTCTCCATATAAAAGGATCATTCTTCCGAACGGGAGTTTCATCGACTTTCGTGGACCAGGCGACAAGGGCGAGGGGCCGCGGTCGAAGACTTACGACGTGAAAATCATCGACGAGGCGGACTACATGCCGAAAGCGTTCTGGGCGGCCGAGGGGCCGACGTCGATCAATGCGCCGGCGGCGTTAACGATTCTGTCCTCGACGCCGACCGGCAAGCGCGAGCATTTCTACCGGGCGTGTACGGACCCCAAGATGGGGTACAAGGAATTCCATATTTCCGGCGAAGAAAATCCGAATATGACGGAGGAGAAAAAGCGGGAGCTTCTGGAGGAGCTGGGACCGGAAGGGTACGACCGCGAGATCCGGGCGAATTGGGGCAATATCATGGCCGGCGTATTTTCGGCCGAGTGCATCGACCGGGCGATTTACGAGGGAGAGTTTTTGAGGGTGCGGGTAGTGGGAGCGGAGACTAAGGATTTGGAAGGGGACGTCCTTCGGCGGTTGCGAGATTTTGTGGCGGAGCGGCCGAAAGAGCTATTGGTTGGATGCGATCTTGGGACGTCGGCGGGAAGCCCGTGCGAGATTTTGTTTGCCGAGGCCGACACCCTTCGTCGGCGGCTACGCCCTCCGGGCTACGCAGAAACACCGACTACGGGTGCGATGCCATCCATGGCATCGGGTGACGATCTGGATGTGATCGGAATCATCACCCTGATTGGGGCGTCGTGGCCGCAGATTGAGAACGTACTGAAAGCGGTGGACCAGGAGATAAGGGTTCGGTACATGGCCATTGACGCGACGGGCGTGGGGGCGCCGGTGTGTGAGAATTTGCAATACCGCGGGGGATTTCGTTGCCAGCTTCTGCCGTTTGATTTTTCGAGCAATCTCGTCGTGGGCGATGGGATGCGGAAGAACTCGAAGGTCTGGGCGACGGATGCGCTCGTGTCAATGTTGCAACGGGGGAATCTCGGCCTGCCGGATGATGACGATCTTCTCTACCAGTTCCGGAATCATACGGTGGATTTGTCGCGTGGGCGGCCGAAGTATTCGAAGGTGGATGACCATATCGTCGATGCGGCGCGGTGTCTCGCTTATGCGTTCTACAAAGATTATTTTCCAGGGGAGACGGCGGTTCCGGCAGGGCAGGATGCGGCGGTGCCGACGGTGGAGCTTCGAGCGGTCAAGCAGAAAACGGACATGCCCACACATACGGGAAAGACGAAAGTCTGTGGAATCCCCATCCGGTAACTGGCCGATCCGGAAGATCGAGGTTGCGGATGTGTGGAAAGTGGTCCGCGGCAATTTACGAGAATGGGTAGGGATCGTCCTTCATCACGGCGCGGCGAACGCGAAAACGGAGCGGCACGATATTCAGGCGTATGCGAATTTTCATGTGAAGCCGGCAGCGGACGGCGGGAGAGGCTACTCGGACATGGGATACCACTTCGGGATCGAGGAGGATGGCGGGATTTGGATTTCGGATGCCGGGGAAAAGGCCCGATGGGTCTGGCAGAGACCGGGGAGCCACACCAAGGCAACGAAATCGCTGGACGGCAAGATCGTGATGCCGGCAGGGGTCAATTCATCCTGCATCGGGATTTGTTTTGCGGGGAATTTCAACGAGGAGGAATTGTCACGGCTGACGTTTGAGAGCGGGGTACGGTTGTGCGTGGCGTTGCTCCGCGAGGGAATCCACGAGAACGCCAATGTGATTTATCCGCACAGCCGGTTTCAGGAGAAGGATTGCCCGGGAAAGAAATTCCCGTTCGAGGAATTTGTGAAGACCGTGGCAACGGAGCTTCGAATTCGGGCGGGGGTGAAGATCGCATGAACTTACTTGGATTGTTCGGCGGCCTTTTTCAGGGCGGCAACGCCGGTGGTGTCGTCAAGACCATCGGGGACGTGATCGATAAATTTGTCGAGACGGCGGACGAGAAGCGGGCGGCGGATTTGGTCAAAGCCAAACTTCGGATGCAGGAGATGACCCTCCAGCACGAATTTGAGCTGGCGGTCCGGGGGCACGACATCGAGGTCACGAAGGTGGCCGGCGAAAACATCCGGGCCGAGACGATGAGCGGGGACAAATTCACCAGCCGCGCGCGGCCGTTGTTTCTCTACATCTGCAATTTTATTTTGCTTTGGAACTACGTGGTGGTGCCACTGCTTGGCCGGACGCCCATCGAATTTCCGGAGCCGATGTTCTGGCTGTTCGGGTCGGTCATGCTGGGGTATGTGGGCGCGCGGACGTGGGAGAAAGCACAGCTATTCGGCAAATCGGAGGGGACGAGGCCATGAGCGAGAACGAGGAAATCCTGGCGGCGCTGAATAATCTGAATGGCAAACAGGATGAACAGATGGAACTTCTGACGGAGATCCGGATCCAGAACGCGAAACTCGACGGACGGATGGATACGATCGAGTCAAAGCTCACCGGCAAAATCGCGGTGTTGACGGAGAAGGTGGCGAGTCATGCCAAACAACTCGATTGGAACTGGCGGGTGTGGCTGGGATTTGTTGGCGCGATTGGGTCGGCGGTTGGGGTCTGGAAGTTGATCGAATAAATTCTACGGTCAGGCTGGGGCCAATGGCAGGGGGGCCGCCGCAATTTCGGCAATCGTGGCAAGGGCTGCGGCAAGCGCGGCATTTCCAACATCGCGGACGGCCAATTTGCGATTTCCAAATCGTCCTTCGCGGATATCCACGAGGATCTGGCCGATACACGAATCACCAAAGGATGTCGTGATCATTTTGACGCCTTCAAAGGACAGGACCAACATTCCATGTTCGGCTACTTTTTCCATGGCCGTCTTTAACGCAGGATAGGCGTCGTCCCCTGCTTCGCGGCCGGTCAGAATCATTCCATGGTGTTTCATTTCATACACGATCGGGGGTATGTTCAATTTCCTCTCTGGAGGCTTTGGCAGTTTTTAGGCCTTAACCGGAGATTCGGATTTTAGAGCCTCATCGACTGTGATATAGCCATCCTTTATGGCCATGCACGCACGGAGCAAATGGAGCTCGTACATCATATCATCGGTGGGAAACTCGTCGCGAATGGAGTGACGCAGTTTGTCTAATTTACCCGCCGGAATTTTTGCCTCTCGCGCCACTTTCCTGTAGTTGAAATATTTCATGTCAGCCTCCTCAAATTTCTGGCGGTGACAATATTTCAATGGTCGGCAGACCCAATGAAATATTGACATCATTGACCTTTGCCCTCCGGCGGCGATTGACAAGGTGCTTGAAATTCCAAGACAGCAGAATATCCTGCCTCGTCAATACGGATGCCGCCACATGCAAGGCATCGTTGCGCATGACTGGCGTAAAGACACCCGAATCAACATATCGCTGTGCCAGGCCCTGCATTTCTTCCGTCAGCGAGTGGATCGAGAATCCTTCGAGCAACCCCTCCATTTTACTCTTCAAATTTCCATCGGTCGTTTGCAATATTTCTTGACGAGTAATTTCGGCGGTCGAGACATCGAAATCGCCGATACGTTTCCAAAAGTGCCGCGTCTCCGTTTGTCTTTCTTTCAGGTGTTCATCAAAGTACGCGCTGATTATCGACGTGTCGAGATATACATGCAATTTCATCTGGCCATCCTCATTTCACTGTGTAATTCTACCACATTATAAATCAAAGTCAGAATATTAATAGAGTCGGCCGTGCGGTGTAAAGGCGGATCGGACGTCAATCGCCCTGTTGTGCGCGACGTAGTTGACGGTTGTCCAATTCCTCGGAGATAAACGGCTCGTTTTTGGAGAGGAAATCGCGGATGTCGTCCACATGGTCCAGAATAATTCTGGCAATGGCTGGCGTGATGATGCGGCTGATGTTCAGGGTGCGGTCAAATATGACGAGCGCCGGGACGCCGGCGTAGGTGGTGCTACGGGAAGCCATGTGCGTGCTCCTTCTCCGCCATGGGCGGGAGCAGGTTATCCATCTCGGTCAGGAGATGGGGTGCGTGTTTTCGCATGTAGGCGATAGCAACCGCCCGGGCGTGGGACAAGGCGACGGCGAGGATGACTTTTCGCGGGTCGGACTCCGTGAGCCGGAAATTGTCAAGCGCGGGGTCCCGGCCATCACAAAAGACCGGGATGCCGCTTTTGCCGATGCGGTGAATGGAGCTGGACATGGGTTGCCCTCCTTCGTGTATCAATTCGAAGCTACGTGAACCGCCATGCGGTTCAAAATGAAGTCAACCGCCTTCTGGGCGTGGGTTGCGGCCGTGAAAATCAGGCGGTGGTTGTTTTCGAATGTTTCGATCCAGCTTTGAATATACGCCGCCGAACGATCAACCTGTGAGGCCAAGATGCCGGTTTCGGCGCAGAGAAACGTTGCGCCCATTTCGGCGACCAGTTCTTCCTTTGAATAGGCGTCGTGTTTGTCGTCGCCCGACAGCCAATCCCGGCGGGACAGTCTTGTGGCATGGCCGGTGCTGTGAACGAGCTCGTGGAAGAGCGTTGCGTAGTAGTCCTCCGGCCGGTCGAATCTTTCGGGCGAAGGCAGACAGATCAAGTCGTTCACGGGGCTGTAGTACGCGCGCGTATGGCCATGTTCGATGCACGGGCGCGCAGACATGTTATCGACGGCGAGTTCCGCGGCTTCGATTGGCGAGAATGGATTGTCCACGTCCGTGTAGCTGGGAATTTTACCGGCGAGATTTTCGCATTGGGACGAATTGAACACATGGTAGTAACGAAGCATGGGTACTTTCTTGGGTTGTCCATCCGAAGAAATTTCCTCGTCGAATTTGAGGATCTTCCAGAACACGACCGGCAAAGCCTTTTCTCCCGCCCGAATAGAGCCGCCGAGTTCGTTGGCTTGCCGCATCGTGAGGAAGTACGGGCTTTCATACCCCAGCGACCACAGGAGAAAGAAGTTTGTCCCGTGGTAGGGCAGTTTCGTGACAAGATTTTTTGGGGTCTGTTGGCGCGCGTGCCACGGCCGCTGCCACGGGATGATCCCCTGTTTCATTCTGTCGATGATGCGCTCGGTAATGATTTGATAGACCTTGTTCATTTATCCTCACCTCCTTTTAGAAAACAAAAGCGGCCGTCTCCGCAACGCAGAGACGGCCATGAATTACGCGAGTGGGTTGTCTTGGATTTGGGCGGCGGGACCCTTGAGACGACGAATCACCTCCAACCCACCCTTTTTATAGACGGTCAGTGTCACGAGATTTCCATCCGGGTCGAAGACCGCCCAGAATCGGTCGTACTTTTCGAGGGTAAAGTCCTGCGTGGCAGTTGCCGTGCTCATTCTGAATCACCCCCGTTCTCCGCGGTCGCTCCTGATACATCCCTGTATCCCGCGACACTCCCTCCATCCGGTCGGTCGTAGTTGGGCAGCGTGCCGCCAAGGCAGAGCCGTCGAAATTCACACCAACCGCAGGCCGGGGTGACGTTGCGAGGGAAGATGCCGGCGCTGACGGCTTTGCCGACCTGGTTGATCGTCGCGATCAGGTGGTCGAAATGCTCCTTTGTCCGGATCGTACGAAGCTCCATGAGCTGGCCTTTCGGGAACTTCTTGGTCGGCTTCACGATCACGCGGTAGATGACTTCGATCGGGCCGGGGAGTTTTTTCTCGAAGGCCAAGCCGAATGCGTAGACGCTCGGCTGGATCTGCAAGTCCGCTTGGGGCTGAGACCAGGCGCGTTTGGCGGTTTTGATTTCGAGGACGGTCTTGCCTTCGACCATCGCATCAACCGTGCCGGTCAGAACCACGTTGTTGCCGTCGATTTGGAACGGCGTTTCAACGGCGGTTATTTTGAGCGGGATGGCCTGCTCGTGATAGGTCGTGACCAGCGTGCGGACCAGGTCGTTGATTTCGGCAGGCGTCAGAGCGTTGTCGTATTCCTTGCTGGTTGCGGCGTCGACCGAGAGAGAGGCTTCCGTCAGGGCGTCCTGCAGGGATTTGCCGATGTGGATGGCCTCGACGCCGGCGTGGGTGGCGGTGCCGACGATGAAGAACGTCTGGTTCGGCGTTGGCACCTGGTCGATGTAGCGCAGGCGGAACTTATGCGGGCAGGACAGGTAGGCGGTGATCTTGCTCGCGGAAAGATAGACCTTGCCATTGTTCAAGTCGATCACTCCTTTTCAAACAACCATGCGAGGGGTGGAACCTCGCCGGCTGCGTGGTGTACCCCGCCACGCGGGGTCAGTGCTTGCTTAAAACGGGACGTTGTCGTCGTGGGCGACGCCGGCGTGGGCAAGCTCGCCGTTTTTGGATTCGACGACTTTCTTTTTGAGCGCGTCGATGAGCTTGGAGATTTTGAAGCTGGAGAGCTGCGGCAGGGGGTAAACCCGGCCTTTGCAAAGCTCCTTGATCGTCGACTCCACGAAATCGTGGGTGTTGGTCTCGCCGATGAGACGGCCGAGCTGATTGATCAGCGACTCGGCGTAGGAGAGCTGGCGAGGCTGGGCGAGGACGAAGGCTTTCTTGCCCGGCGCGGAGTTGGGCGATTCGGCCTTGGATGTGCGGTCGGTTTTCGCGACGAGTTCCAGAGCCTTGTCGATGATCTCGGACGCGTGGCCTTTGCTGATGTCCGCGAAGTATGCGCCGGCGAGTCCGACGGCGTTGTCGAGCAATTGGCCCGTGGACTTTTCGTAGCGCCGCGAGAGTTTTTCGTAGAGGCTGACTTGCGCGGGGCTGGCCGGATCGTCCGGGCGTTTGACGGACTTTTTGCCGTTGCCGTTACCATTGCCGTTGCCGTTGGGCTTGGTGGCCGGAGCCGCTGCTTTCGGAGCGGGGGACGGCGCGGGTGACGCCGGGACAACGGGAGCGGTTTTGGTTTCAGCTACCGCTACCGTTTTCGTCTCTGTCTGGACCGGCGCGGCTTTCGACTGCGCAGCGAGATCATCCAGTTGCGTCTGGACTTCGAGCGGCGGTGTACCGACCTGCGACGAGGGTTCGTTTCGATGGATCGCGTGAACGACGGCCTTTTCACATTCAGCCATGAGTTCATGGGCGATCTTCGTAGCGTCCGAGAGTGCCGCGCCCTCGAACATCTTGTCGATCGATACGCTGTAAAACGCATGCTCGCCGTAGTCACCGAGGTTGACGCGGCGGGCGTAGGTGGTGTGGACCTTCATGGGTCTCAAACCTCCTGTTTTTGTGGGTTTTTCGCGCCATGCGCGATTTGTGGAAACGAGTGGTTCATCTATGTCGAGGGGTTTCAGTGCGTTATTGATACCTGTATAATAATGTCCTATCTGAGGCGCAAAGAGAGAGGACTGTGTTGAACGAACGAGCGAAGGAGTCTGTCCGTTCTCTGTATCGAACGACTGTGAGAACGCGCCTTCGTGGCCAATGTGGCAATATCCTCCGGCGCATCGTTGGCAAGCGGCTTCGTTTTCAAATAACTCCAGAAATATTCTACCGGATCGAGTTCCGGAGCATACGGCGGAAACCGGAAGACATGGAGCCGAGGCGTCTTTTGCAAAAGGCTTTGCATGACCTTGCCATGATGCGCCCCAAGGTTGTCCCAGATCAGGACGATGTTGCCGGGGATATGGCGCATCAAAAGACGCAGGAAGGCGCGAATCGTAATGGCATTGAGATTGGCATTCGGATGCAATCGGAAGTACAACCGAACTCGATCACGTTTGGGAGGAACACAGAGCGCGGCGATCATCGAAACTTTTTGATGGGATCGCGTTCTCTGTTGAAGAATGGGCGTTTGACCGATGGGGGCCCACGTCCGGCGGACCAAGGGCGCCATCAACACGCCACTTTCGTCTATGAAAACAAGAAAAGCGTTCAGGTCGTGGGCTTTTTTTTACACCGGGGCCACTTTTCTTTTACCCATCTCCGGATGGCCACTTCATTTCGCTCGATGGCTCGTCGGGCTGGCCGTTGTGGACTCCATCCCATCCGCCGCAACAAACGGCCGATATGATCGACGTGATAACTGATTCCATATCGACGTTGAATCTGCTTGGCAACCCGAGGGCAGCTCCACAAATCTGTCGAAAACCCGCAGGATTTCGCTCCTCGCAGAAGATCCCGCTCCAGTTGCCGACTCTGTTTGCTCGAAATTTTCACCGGCCTTCCCCATTTGGCTGGATATCGGACGGCATCCATGCCCTTTTTTCGATAGGCCGATTTCCAACGCCTCACACTCCGGCGATCTACTCCGATCACCCTGGCCACTTCGACGGGTCTTCGTCCTTCCTCCAACAACTGGATGGCTTTGATCCTTCTTTGTTCCAATTCCCCGGGGGTTCCTTTAGATCTCATGGGTTCCCACCTCCCACCCAGAAATTAGGACATTATTATGCAGGTGTCAATAGTTGGGACTTGCCGCACGCCCCCCTGTTTGAAAAAAAGCCGGTGGCGTGGAGGAGACGCCACCGGAATGATGGATATAAGGCAGTGACCCCGCGCTTGTGAGGCGCGCCGATCTGGAGAGATGCAAACGCGGGGTCGTATATGTTCCGGAGGGCCGCACGGGTGGGAGATGTGCGGGGTGCCCACCCTCCGGGGTTGGGGATCTTCGAGGCGATTTTGAGCGAGGGCTCGCTCGGGATAGATATGTGTTCAGAGGTTACGCGCTCTGTAACGACGCGGACTTCCGACCGCGCTCACCGCTGGGTCAGGCCTCTGTGACCCCGACCGTCTTGGCAGTGTTTTTACAAGTCCTGTCCGTCGGACTGTGTTATTTGCACGACCCATGTGGGGATGAAGCGCGGTAATCAACGCCGACGAGTCACGCCTTGTTGCCGTGATCTTCCGGGTCGCCGTCCCTGGTAGGACGTTTTTGACCTGCTTGTTTTTGAACTGAATGTTTGCCGCGAATGAAAAGCGGCTGATCACAACGTGACAGCCGCTTTCGCGGCGATGTTTTGACATCGCCGGTGGTCGGGTGTGGTCTGCGGGGAGGATCGGCGGTCAGGATGACCGCCGACCGACTGCCATGGAGGGCCATCTGGCTGTTGGGCGCGCACAGATACCTCCACTGGCCGGCGCGCCAGAATGCTTTAGCGCGTGCGTCCGCACGCGCCCATTCAGCCATGCGGCGCTTGAGCTTCGGGGTTCTCGTCCAGCAACGCCCCGCCTCAGCATACCGGCGGGGCGAAGGCGGCGCGGCCGCGCCGCCAACGCACCCTCTCCCTTGGGGAGAGGGCAGGGGAGAGGGGTTCGGGGCCCGATTTTTTATCCCAGCATTTCGGAGCGGGGTGGGACCGCTCAGGATCGGGCTACGCGGCGAGCCACTCCAGATAGCGACGGCGGTGCAGGAAGCGCACAACCGGAGTCAGGTCGAAGTGGCCATATTTCAATTCACGGGCTGGATCCGTGTCGACCTGGAACTCGTGGGGGTCGATGCTCTCCCCTCGGGCAACTGCCGGGAACGGCGAAGGCTCGCCAGCGCCGGGCATCAGGTCCGGGTATGGCTCGCAGATTTCGTCCGCCGTCAAAGCCCTGACCGTGCCGTCGGCGAATTTTTTCAGCGAGTGGTCGGGCATGTCCGCCGGATCGCGAAACATCGACGCCGTGGCGCGACACTCAGGCGGGACGTAATGCGTCATCGGGTCGTAGTGCCATTGCATCCGGGCGGCGCGTGCTCTGTCCTCGGGCGTCTCGTGTTTGGGGTCTGTGTTTTTTCGGCTCGTCTGCCGAATGTCGAGCAGGATATCGTGAAGCGTGCGGTCAATCCCCATCGCGTCAATCAGGACCATGCGGGAGCCGAGGTCAACTGTTTTGCCGTTGGCCTTGCGAAGTCCCCCTTTGGCGCGAAGAACTGAATAGCGGCGCGTCTCAATGTCGAGCGTCCCGAACATCCGTTTGACTTTTG
>MFPR01000016.1 GCA_001784175.1 Candidatus Lindowbacteria bacterium RIFCSPLOWO2_12_FULL_62_27 | reverse complement strand
GAGGAGGAAATCGGGATGCAACAGCACAGCCGGGTTCAGGTTCGTCAACATCTCGGAAACCGGAAAACAATGGAAGACAGGTTCAGCGTTCGGGAAAAGAAGGGGGTGGGCATTTTTCTCGGAGTTTATGATGGTCATGGGGGATCGGACGTCGCGGACGTCCTTGTCCACACAGTTTCGACTGAATTCTTCTACGCGCTGGATCAGACCGGCGATTACGAAACTGCCATGAAAATGGCCTACCGCGCCGCCGAACGAGAAACGTGGGAATACGATTGTGGATCAACCGCGGCCACCGCATTCATTAACTGCAAGACGATGGTTTACGCCAACGCCGGAGATTGCGCGGTGTTTCTCGCTGGTTCAGAATCGACGTACCGCCTGACACCGTCCCATCGGATTGACCATCCAACCGAAAGGGCCCGTGTCACAAGCGCCGGCGCTTCTGTGCAGGATCCATATTATCTCCACAAAGGGATGGGACTCATGCCGACTCGGGCTTTTGGCGATCGGACGATGCGTGAAGTCGGTCTGCATGCAATGCCGGACATCGGAAGTTACATTCTGTCACCGCATGACCGTTATGTGATCCTGACCACTGACGGAGTCTGCGACGCGGTGGATATTCCGGAAATGGACCATTTGCTTCGATCTTGCGATGATCCAAACAAGGCCGCACAGCGGATCATCGAGCAGGCTAATAGCAAGGGTTCGTCCGACAATATGACCGTCCTGATCGTGCCGGTCGAGATCAGTAAATCCCGGTAGAGACCCCGGCCAGCCCATGATAACGTGACAATCCGATGGTCACCAAAAGCCTCTTTTCCGAAACACTTCGCCTGTTGCACGCTGCGAGCGCCGGTGACATCGGCGCCATCCACGCGCTTCTCGAGAAGTATCAGGAGAAAATCCATCGCCTGGCCAGGATTCGCATGGGTCAGAAACTTCGGAGCAAAATGGAATCCATGGATATCGTCCAGGATTCCATGGAGAAGGCTCTCAAGTCGGTACAGAATGCACAGAACGATGGCCGGCCCAAAGTCTTTCCAAGCGAAGGAGAATTCATTGCCTGGCTGTACAGCATCGTCAAAACCCAGATTGCCGACCAAATCAAGTACCACAACGCTGACCGGCGCCGGATCAGCCGGCAAATACGCATGGATACAACCGGCGGCGGGTTGGCCGTAGCTGCGGATCAGGGGAAACGGACGTCTCCGGACAAGAAGTGGGACGACCAGATTTTGTTGGAATCTATTCTGGACCAATTAACCGAAGAGGAACGCGAAATCGTGATTGAGCGTGACATCTACGGATTTTCCTTCAATGAGATGGCACATAAACGGGGCAAGACGGAAGACGGCATGCGGATGCGGCACAATCGGATCATGGAAAAACTGACCAAGCTGGTGCCGGATGAAGGCTGATACCGGAGATCTTTTCCTGAAATACCTGGACGAAATACAGGAAGGGCGCGAGCCGGACCTCTCAAAGTCCCCCTATGACGGGGATCCGCATTTCCTCGAGAAAGTGAAGAAATACCAAAAAGTTGAAGACATGTTCCGAAAAGCGCGAGGCGGGAAAGCAGGTGACTCCGATTCCATAAAAATACCGAACCTGAACATCACCCGTCTTCTGGGGCATGGCATGGGGAAAGTCTATCTGGCCCACGACACGTCCCTTGACCGGCAGGTCGCGGTCAAAGTGATTCCGAAGATGGACAACGAGCAAGTACTCAAACGATTTCAGCAAGAAAGTAAGATACTCGCCAAATTCACACATCCGAACATCGTGGTCATCTACTCTCACGGTGAAACCGACGAATTCTATTACTACGTCATGCAATATCTCGAAGGCCTGACGCTGGACAAGGTTGTCCGACACATCAAGGAGAATAGATTTTCCCGCGCTTCCGATGTATTCGACGTCGCGACAGGCCGAATGGCCGACTTGCCGCCTAAAAACCGCGTCCGCACCATCCTGGACGCCGACTACATCAACGCCGTCGTCAATATCGCCCGACAGGCCTGCGATGGCCTCGATGCCGCCCACCGCGCGCGGGTCATTCACCGTGACGTTAAGCCTCAAAACATCCTCTACGATACGCACGGCATGATCAAACTCATGGACTTCGGAATCAGCAAACTGGCGGAAAGTTCCGTCCGCACCCGGACAAGCGAAGTCCTTGGTACGCCGTATTACATCAGCCCTGAGATGATTCGCAAAAAAGAAATAGGCGAGCAGACGGATGTTTACGCCCTTGGAGTCGTCCTCTATGAACTCCTCGCATTGAGAGTTCCTTTTGAAGAGGAAACGTTGGACAGGCTGTACCACTCCATTCTCGAAACCCCGGCGCCGGATCTGCGCTCTTTCAGCCCGGACGTCCCGCCACCGCTGGCGGAACTCGTTCAATCCTGTCTCAAGAAAAACCCGGCCGATCGATACCGCAACATGAAAGAGTTGAAATCCGACTTGGAACGGGTCGCTGATTCAGGAGCAGGCGGGCGCCCCCGTCAAAGGGTTGAATCAGCAGAGCCGACAGGCCGGCGTGACTGCGGCGAGTCCGACTTCGCACGACTGCTCCGATTTTATCAGTCCTGTATCGAAGAGGAGGACAAGCATGCCCTCAAGCTCGAGCGGGCGCAGTACGGCCAGTCGTTCATCTCTCCATGGAAAAGGTCCGAACCCTTGTTGCATCCGGGCTCGCCCGAAGTCCGATTTCAGGTGGACACCGGCGAACTCTCATTTGTCACGCGCGGGGCCGCGCGCGCGGGACCTGCCGAGAGATTTTTCTACGGCTATCCCATTTTCCTCGATGCCCGGGATTTTGTGACGCCGCTGTTCATGCTTGAAGTGGAACTTGTGGTCGGTTCCGGCGGCGCCTGCACGATGCGGCCGGTGGATCCCAACGCTGTGATGGTCAACCATCATGTCCTTCTATCCCACGGTCATCTGTCGGAACAACTGCCGGCTATTCTCTCCGAACTCGAAGGCCTCTTCGGATCGTTCGAGGCGCGGCTTCGCGCGGCGCTCGATCATTTGCGGGTCGACCCTCAGCCATTCCGGCATGACCGTCTGGAGCCTCTGCCCGATGGAGGCGCGGTGGAATCGCGATGGGTCAACAAGCCGATCCTGTTCCGCAGTGAGCGAAACTTGTTCACGTACAATCTCAAAAAAGAAATGGATGAACTCCTCGGCCGGGATGACCTCCTCAAGAATGTGATGGGCACCGCGCTTGCGCCGATTCTGGCCCCGGGTCAATCACATGCGGCGCCCCCCATGACGGAGTCGTCCGTCCCCGTTCTGGAAGTTCTGCCCCTGAATGACCAACAGGAACTGGCGGCCTTGGCGGGTCTCACGAAACCGATCACTGTCGTCACCGGCCCGCCGGGCACCGGCAAGTCCCAGGTCGTTGTGAATCTTCTCGCGAGCTGTGCCGCCGCGGGCAAAGCGGTTCTGTTTGCGAGCAAGAACAACAAGGCCGTCGACGTGGTCCACGAGCGCCTGAACGCGATCCTCGAAGAGGATGACTGGACACTGCGGTTGGGAAGCAAAGCCAAAATGGAGGAAACTTCCGCAGACATGCTCCGGCGGCTGTCCAGTATCGGCACTCGTCCGAATGTCACGTCCGACCTGGACGCCACGGCCGTACTCAAGGGCATTGACGAGAAACTGCAGACCGTGCGACAGGAAATGAAACAGTTGGGTGAGATGCGTGAGCAGGTTCAAGCGGCCGTGGAAAAAATGTCCAAAGCCGCCGAAACGGTTCCTCCTGAATGGACTGATTCGACCGACCTTTCAAATCTTCCGGCTATTCCGGAAGAACCTTTACGCCGTGGTGTCACCGAATCCCGCGCTCTGGCCGGCCGCGGCCTGATGGGATTTATCCTGTGGATTCGGCGGCTATTCGCAAGAAAACGCCTCCTTCGAGAGCTGACAGAACGTCTGACTGAATGCGCGCGCCCGTTACCCGCCGCGGTTCAGGATGCGATTCTACGCGACGTTCGAGCGGACGTGACATTTTCCACGCTGGCGGATGCGTTTCAGAAACTCAGCGATTACGCATCCTGGGTGAACGCCCGGAACACATATCGGCTAATGCTGAAAAAACTTGGATCTTTGCCCACCGCGAATAGCCTTCTCCAGAAATGGCAAAAACTGAAGCACGAAAAATCAACGCGGTCCCGGGATTTTCTGAGGATGGAGTGGACCGGCAGGATCCGGGCCAAATGGGATGTCGCCCATCAGTGCGCCCGCCGGTTTTTCGATCTATCCAGCCGGCCGAGAAGCGGCAACAGCCCGCAGGCGAGGCGGCTGATGGAGGACTTCAGCAGAACGATCAAATCTCTCGGCCCGTTTCTGCCCGTCTGGATTGTCACGAATCTATCGGTTCGGAGGTCCATGCCGCTTGAGCCTGCCCTGTTTGATCTGGTCATCATTGACGAGGCCAGCCAGTGCGATATTCCGTCCGCAATCCCGCTTCTCTTTCGCGCCAAACGCGCGCTCATCATCGGCGATCCCAACCAGCTTCGCCATATCAGCGCGATCCGCTATCAGCGGGAAGAGTACCTGGCGCACCAACAGGGCGCGGAAGATCTTCTGACGGACTGGTCGTTTGTCCGCTGTTCTCTGTATGATGTCGCTGCGGCCGCGGTGGTTGGGCGCGACAATCCCCCGATTTTTCTCGCGGAACACTACCGCTCTCATCCCGACGTCATCGAATTCTCCAACCGGGTCTTCTATCAGGGCCGGCTTGTTCTCCGAACCGCTGTCTCTGCTCTGGAAAAAAAGGTGGATGGTCAGAAACTGGGTGTGTTCTGGCACGACGTGAAAGGCCGTGTGCCGGAAACATCACGCGGCGCATGGAACAAAGACGAGATCGAGGCGGCAATCCATCTTTTGAATCTCTGGCACGGAGCCGGACTCTTGGCCAACCGCGATCTGACATTCGGCATCGTCACTCCGTTTCGCGCCCAGATGGAAAAGCTGGGCGAAGCCGTTCAAAAACAACCGTGGTGGGAAGAGGTGAAAGGCCGGCTGACTGTCGGCACCGCGCACCAGTTTCAGGGCGATGAGTGCGACCTCATGATTTTTTCCCCCGTCATTTCCGACGGCATCCGTGAAAAGACCGCCGGCTGGGTCGCCAAAACCGATCAGCTCCTCAATGTCGCCGTCACCCGCGCCCGCGCCGCCCTTCATGTCATCGGCAATCTGGAAGCCTGCAAAAACGCGGGCGGGTATATCGGTGAATTCGCAGATTACGTGTCTTCCGGCCACGTTGCCGGACACTCAGAGGCAGACATCCGCGAAACCTCCGAATCCCGCATGGCAGAGCTTCTTCGCAAGGCCGGACTCTGGTTTCACCATCACTTCAAAGAAGGCCGCGACGAACTCGATTTCCTCGTCGTCTCCCCCTTCGGAACCCGTTACGACCTCGAAGTCGACGGCAAACAGCACAACAGCCCGGAACAGATCCGGTCCGACAACGTCCGGGACAAACGAATCGAGGCGACCGGATACAAAGTTGTGCGAGTGAGCGCGAGAGACGTATTCAATAGCGAACCGGCGATTGTGGATCTCCTCTTAAGATTAACCTGAAAAGTCAAACAGACGTTACGAAATCATCGCCGTTTTTTGATTTCATCGATTTCATGCACGAACCGTCCGACACGCGTGGGCAGGTCATCCGATCCCAGCGCACCTATCAGGGCGACGGACGAGGTGATTTCGCCATCGTCCAATTCGATCCATTCACCCTTGTAGCAGTTTTTGAACAGGGTTTTGCTGATGCCTTTGCGTCCGCCGCCAATGTTGCCGCGATGAATCACATAACGCTCGCCCTTTTGGTCAGTTGCGAACGCACCCGCAACCCGGCGGTTGATACCATTCAGCGGGAAATTGATCTCGCATGTGATGGACAAGGAAGTCTTTCGTTCCGGATAACCGATTCCGAATCCGTTCCAGTATCGGCTGTTTTCTATTCTTTTTGAGACAAACCATAATGCTTGTTTTTCGATGTAGGTTGCCTCCATGTCATAACTGGCGCCGAGATGTCCGACGTTGACCGGCAGGCGATCCGAAGACTGCCCCTTGAGGGCTTCGACAAAGCGTTTTTGGCAGTGCTGAATTTCGGTCTCTTCGGATATGGTCTTCAACATGGTCGATGAGCTAAGGATAACCTACGGATTGACGTGCAGGCAATATGGATTCCATGACCACAGTTCTCATCTCCCGGTCAGCCGGTCGATCTCGCAGTTGCATTCGACGCAGTGATAGGTGATGTTTCCCTCGTCATCCTCTTCGTACCGGATCCGCACCTCTTTCTTGCATTCGCCGCAGTAACCTTTCATGACGCCACCTCCAGAATCGATTTTATCACCGGCGATTGGCCTTTTTCACGCCCGCTATACCGCCCGCGACAAACGCAAACAGGGGAATAATCGCAAAAAACCAGCACAATGCAATCGCAACGACGACTACCGCCACGGCCGCTTTGATCAAAAATGCCAGAATTGCTGAAGAGATCGGCAGTTTTGACTGCAAAACGTGTATCCCAAGTCCCAGGAGCAGGCATCCGCCAATGCCGATGACACTGAAGGTGTAAAAGAGCGCAATCATCGCCTTTGCTTCGTCACTCTCGATGTAATCACTCCCGATCAAAAAAGGCGTGCCGACAAAAGCGATGGCGCCGGCGATGAGGAAGAATACCGTATAGAACTGCGCTTCCCCGCTCATCTCGTCGCCCTTCATGCTCATCCTCCCGGCCAACCGTCGGCTCATGTCAGGACTCCTTGCCACGCTTGATGCACTCATACGCCCCAAGTAGAAATCCGGCTGCGGCAATGAGACATAACTGCATCTTGGCCAAAATCATTCCATTCACCGTCCCGGGATTTTTCAAAATCAACATGACGAATCCGACAATCCATGTCACGGCGTTGAAAACGCAAAATACCGCCGCCGATTGGAACAGGTTGCGTATCATCGTGGCGTAATAGAAAGTCAAACAGAATAGAAACGTCTCGATCAGAATATACGCAAGCTTAAACGGATCCATCCCGGTGCTCCAGATCTGTCGGCGAATCCGCCGTCCCTGTCTCGCCCGGATCTTTCCCAAAATAATGCGTCCAATACAATCCGGTCCCCGGAATCCCAAGCGATAGATACCGCCGTCCTGACGCAGACACCCCCACCCGGCACCCGGGAATCCCGAAACTGCCTCCAACCCCGCCTCGGCTGAATATCACCCGGAACGGCCCGAAATTTTTGATCTTGCTCCATCTCCAGCCCATCACGACCGCCTCCCTGAGGACTCGGATCTGCTTTTGTGTCTTTCTATTTCAGTAAACGAGAAATGCCCGCGAAAGCGAACAGGAAGGAATCAGTGATTCTTTCTCAAGTGGTGGACGATTTCCATCATGACTCTGCAGTCGATTTCGTTGTAATGCTCGATCTCTTTCATCAGGCTGATATCGCATGACCGGAGCCCATTTTTCGCAGCCTCTTCGCAACACCACCAGGCGCCGACCATGGCGCCCAGGCCGTCCATGGAGCCTTCCCCCCAGAGGGTTTGTATCAGTCCGTGCCGGTGCATGGCGCGGGCGATCATTTTCAGGCCGAACCCCAGCGCGCCCCGGACCACGACCGGCTCCGCTCTCATGACCTCTTTGAGAAAATCAAACCAGTGTGGGGAGGACCATTTGCCGGCCTTGTCCGGATGGCGCTGGACTGAGGCGTTATAGGCGGTAGAGAGATTTGTGGTTTCGGCGTGAGACCAATGGTAAACCACCGGTCGTTCAATGCCGTTGCCGGTCTTCAAACGGATTTGCCCCATGTGGTCGATCCAGTCGTCGATGATGACGGCTTCGGCCGACGGCGTCAGCGAAGTTGCGGTAAAACATTTGAATGTCCATGCATCGTTTTCCATATGGCCGCACCCGATCATGAAAATCATGGGCTGGCCGCCGCGGCGGGGGAAATCGGAGAAATCGTCGTTCAGGTCGGTGACCGTTTCGAAATCGACGAAAAATTCCAGCGGGGGATCCGGGCCCCATATTTCGCGGCAGGCGGTGACACGATCGGGTGAGAGCGTCGGGCCGTCCTCTCTCTGGTTGATATCGAGAATGGCCTGCAAGATCGGCTGCTGCTTGGCGCCGGTGATGCCGACGGCCTCGGCTGTGCATCTCTTGTCTCTCCAGGAACGAATCCCCTGTCGGCAGGCCGCGTCGCGTTTTCCCGCTCCCACCTGCCATAGAACCGTCAGGTCATCCAGCTCATCGACGATAGCCTTCTTCGCCTCAGCCCATGGCGCGTCCTCTTTATTTCCCATATTGGGTCGTAGTTCCGGCACGGACGGATGAGGGCAGACAGTCCAGTTCATGCCGTCCGATCGGACCCGCCGGACCCAATCGCAAGCGGCGTCGACGACGGCGGCAATTGTTTTTTCCCTGCTGACCATGCCGGTCTGCGAAACGGGCGCAAGCAGTTCCATCGCGTTGACTCCCCTGCGAGTCTCACCCTTGATGGTCTGCTTCCAGCCCCGGCCCAGGAGATAGGAGACAGGCGGGAGGTACCCCTGAATCTGCGCCAGGGCGCGATTGTAGATGAACAGTTGAGCCTTATAAGCGGGTCCGGAATCGGAGTTGCCGAGTTCGCCGCTGACCAGCAGATCAAGAGTCGTGAACTTGATATCGACAATTCTGTAATGAAATGACCCGCCCTTCACCGCCGGCGCGGAAACGGCGGCGTCTCCCGCTGACAACGCGGCGGGAAACAACTCATGTAAAATATTACTTCTCACCATCAGGTCCGGACTGCCATACGTTTGATGCCGATCGTCATGCAGCACCCCCTTGTAGATAATCGGAGCGCCCCGCGCCATGGCATCCACTGTCTGTTCGGC
Source organism: Candidatus Lindowbacteria bacterium RIFCSPLOWO2_12_FULL_62_27 (assembly GCA_001784175.1). Lineage (GTDB taxonomy): Bacteria > Lindowbacteria > 2-12-FULL-62-27 > 2-12-FULL-62-27 > 2-12-FULL-62-27 > 2-12-FULL-62-27. Next base: position 23,020 of record MFPR01000016.1, on the reverse strand, counting down.
CATCTGCGGATCACGTATTTGCCCCGGCTCAACCGCAATGGTGACCACAGCCGCCCGCGTTTTAAGGTGCCCAATCACAGCCTGTTCGAATTCAATGCCTTTCTTGAACAGAAACGCGGACATGTCCGTACGCGGATCGTACCCCGGCAGCCCGGTATCCCTGATAAATCCTTTTTGCTCGCCGTAAAGGTTTAGCCAGTCCAGGACAGGATCGTTCAGGACAAAATTCCGCGTCGCATGCGCGCCGGCCCAAAGTGCCTCGTCAAACATGATGGATTTCCTCCACCTCCGAATTGGCCCCGCTATTTCGGTAAACGAACGATGCCGGTGAAAGCGAACCTCGCCAATGTATTTTTATAGTGAATCAAACCCCACATAGGATGGTTTGCCTCAATGCATCCAACGTCACCCACTTCTTGTCATGCCGCTGTACGAAAACTTTGGAAAATACGTTGCCGGTATGACTTTTCCGTTCTGGTTCGAATGCGGTCGAGATGAGCGTATAGGCATGATTGACGCTATCGGCTTCCTGGTTCAAACTCTCGATCTTGCACTTGCAGTCCAGCAGCCGGCCCAAATTCTCACCGATGATTTCTAAACGCAATGGTTCTTCTATCCGTACTTTCACATATCGGGTTGTCGGCCTTAACCGACGATCTCCGTCATCCCGAACAATTGCGCCGGCCGCAAGCCGGTCCGGAATTCCCTTGTTCGTTTGTATTTCGACCAACACTGTTGTCCCTTGACCAAGCATTCCCTCATATCGGGTCATTGTAAACCGGCGCCGTTGTGCGTCATCTGTTATCGCAGACGCTGGAATGGTCAATTGGCCAAGTGTGCCGTCCCTGACAACCGGAATCGGTTCTCCACTCAGAAGTTTGAGGCTGGATCTTTCAATCGTGACATCTAATCGAACTCTTTTTTCCGCCGGGTCAGGAAACAAGCGTCAATACCCCTTTCCGATCATCCCCATATGTAGATTATAGGTCACACTCAACCGCGCCAATATCTGTTCGAGCTGATAGTTCGAAGCGATGCTCCGCCCCAGTACAGTTCTGAGACGCTGAATTTCTTTTTCGACATGCGGAATTTTTTGGCGGCAAGTTTTTTTTGTCTGAGTTTCTTTCTGGTCTCCCGCGATGCCTTTGACATCTTCGAACTGGCGGCGGCCTTCCTCTCATGCTGCTGCATGACCTCTCTGTATTTCTCGAACGTTTCGGCCGTCTGCGTGTCGGAAGGGTTGAGCCGATGCGCTTCTTTGGCCAATACAAAAACTTGCCGATCGTTCAGTGCGCCGGGAGTTTCCCGTATCAACGCGATCGCGTCTGACAAAGCCTTCAATGAATCAATTTTGGCTTGACGGCACACAGTACAAACAATGTCATATCCATCTATGCACTTTTTATCCAGATTGAATGACGCAACGGCCTTGATTTTCCTACACATGGAGCACTGCTTCGTGTCTGACTTGATATTGAGAAAGGGCGCCAGATGATAGCCACATACCCTGCAAACCAGCTTGTCGACTCCCAGTTTCACGGCACATCGCGGACAGCGCCTGACACGGACCGCCGCCATCACACTCTCCGCCTCAAGACTTCCACCCAATCCGCGATCGTCGCAAAATGCTCGTCCCGCACGTCGCGGAGGATGATAGTCTCGTAATCCGGATTGATCGGCGCCAGATGGATTTCCTTGTGCCGCCATGTCTCGTCGTCGAATGTCTCCTTGATGCTTTTCGCATAGCGTTTCAACGTGTAATTTCCGCCCCATTCCGCGTCGTGGATGTCTCGGTGCTGGACGAAGACAATGCGGCCATCCCGGCCGCCGCCCTTGTGCGTCTGAAACAGGCAAAACGAGCCGTCTGGGATCAGCGGTTCCATGGACTTGCCTTTGACCCGCGCGACGAACATTCCCTCCGCGATCTTTCGATCCGTGTGAGGGGCCACCCACTGTTCGGCCTCCTCCAGCTTGTGATCGACCACCTGATCGTCACTAAACCACCCGGCCGCGACTTCCAGTTCAATGAACGGCACAGCCGTCGTCCATCTGTCCCGCGGCTGAGGGTCAACCCGGTAGAACGGCAACAGATCAACCGGCGGCGGCGGGACAACCACCGGCGCAGTGGCGGGCTGGTCCTGCCGCGCCGCGAACCACTGATCCGCCTCGCCCGCCACGCGATCCACCGCATCCCGGCCGATCAAGAGCCGCGCCAAACGCTTCAAATGCCGCGTCATCGCCTCGCGGTCATCTAAATCCACCCGCGTGATTTCGAGGACGTCATGCCCCTGCGCACGCAGTTCCGCGCGAATCTGGATGTCCCGCGCTCGCGTCTCGGGATTGCCATGCAGATGGCCGGACAGTCCGTCCAGGTAGATGAATATTTTCCGGTCCTCTTCGTCCGGATGCGCGAACGTCACGTCGGGCGTGGTCGAGTTCAGCGGCCTTGGCAGAGAGACGCTCTCTTGCCACCGGCCCTCCGAAAAATTCGCCGCCGCCAGCATCCGCCGCAGTTTTCGCTCGCCCTCGTTGACCGGCTGTTCCGCCCCCGCCGGTTCCTGCGCCGGAAGCCTCTGCGGAATCGGCCGCGTGTCCGACAGGCTGTCTCCCCACCGCGTGAATCTGTCCGACATTGCATGACGGTTTAGAAACCGGTGATAAAACGCGTTTCTATAAGTCTGAAAGCAATCGATACAGCTCGTATCACAGACGGAGGGACAGGTTTCGGCCAATCGCCGGGCTACCGCCGCGATCTCGCCGAACCGCGCGCAGATCTGCTCCAAGAGTCCGGACCCGCCCGGCATGGGGTCGTACAAAACGGCGTTGGGCCGGTCCGAATCGTATTTGCCCATCACCGTCACCTGAAGATCCTCGATGTGCATGTCCAGAAGTTCCACCGCGGCGAATCGGATGGCTTCGGCCACGGAATAGGCCTCCTCCCAGTCCTGACAATCCGAAATCGTCAGCGCGTCCACCGCCATTTCACAGTGAAATCCGATCGACTCCGGCCGCATGCCGCACCACTCCTCATGTTTTCGCCTGAAGTCGTCGATCTGGGCGTCCGAGGAGAGCGGCGACACGCTCTGGCCGCATCCGAGACAGACCGGATAGCCATACCGGTTCCGGGATCGGATGAGAGACGCCGAGCCGACATTGACCATCTGCATCCGCACGCCCTTCCGGAGCTGAATCTCCTTCTCACCCCACCGGTAGGCCATGCCTCCGCTGTGCTGATCGAGCTCTCGAATAAACAGGGTCACGGCCATCTGGAACCGGTTCTCTTCCTCATCTGAAATCCGGGACACGTGGACAAGCGTCGCGTCCGAAATCGGGATGCTTCGGATCACCGCGGCCGACGGATCCCCCGTCGCAGCCGTTGTCGTTTGCCGCACGGCCTGCCGGGCCGGATTCACTTCAAACACGATGGACTGATCCTGCCCCTCCTCCACCTCGCGCGTGAACCGCCTCGGCACGAATCGTTGACCGTTGGCGTAGATCAGGTTGCCCGGAACATATTCCCGAACGGCGATGGTTGGCGGTCGCGGCAGGTCGAAATCCCGAGCGCCGCGAATCGACTTCGGAACCTCCGCCATCCCGACGATGGACCCCGTTTCAAGCCCGTATCCGGGAAGAAATCCTTCCGCCGCCAGAACACCGTACGTCAGGATGTCGTCCACGCCTTCCGACTGCGCCCGACGGCGCGGCGCCCGGCCTTTCAGCTTTTTAACCAGGCGGCGGCATCGGTCATAAAATGCCTGCTGTTCCTCGTCCGGCACGCCAACCCGCCGCCTAAGCGTCTCGATTTTTTCCATCTGATCCATGGCCCATCGGAGCCGACGATGGAGGCGTTGGACGACGGCTTCCAACTCGGCCGTCATGTTCAGCACATGCCCGGCCAGTTTGGTCTGTGACACGGCGGTCATATCCTCCGCCGGCCAGCCCTGCCGGAACGCCGCGGTCACCGCCTGCTCGATGGCCTGCTGATGTTTGGTGATGACCGTGTGCAGAGCGGTAACATCCCGCGGCCGCGGCCGCACGTCTCCACGCTCGTCAAACAGGTAATCGCAGATTCTCGTCGGAAACGCGGTCTTCAGCGCCTCCAAGATCTCTTCCCGGTCCGGCGCTGAAAGTCCAAACCCCTCGCGCGACATCTGATGCAATCGGGTCAAAATCGACGCATGGACATGTTTGGCGATCATCAGATCGTTGGACAGATTAAATGCGGGCGGATCGATGCGTCCGCCGAGCATTTTCACCGGCTCGGCAAAATACGCCCGGTCGTGGCTGACCGGCCGGCAGTAGGCGAGATTCACGGCCATCCGATGCCGGCGGCCAGCCCGGCCTGCGCGCTGCCAGTAATTGGCCGGCCGGGGCGGCATGTTTCTCATCAACACCGCATCGAGCGAGCCGATGTCCACGCCAAGCTCGAGCGTCTGCGTACAGACCAGCGTGTTGATCACGTCGTTTTCGCCCTTGAAGATGTGCTCAATATGCTCCCGCTCGTCCTGCGGCACCATGGCGGTGTGTTCGCGGGGCCGAAGCATCGCGTATTGCTGGTCGATGAGCTGAAGGTCGTAATTCTCGGGATCTTCCTGAACAAATTCCAATTGCCCGTCGCATCGCCACGCCAGACAGCGATCGAGCGGCGGCCGCGACACGGTCCGGCGGCGGCACGCGCGGCACCGGTAGACGCCCCGGTGGGCGGCCAGGAGCAGTTTGTCCGCGTCGATCTGCCGGGCGCCGTGACAGCGGGGCAGCGCATTTCCCCGCTGGCCTTTGAGCGTGACCGGCGCAAGAAGACCGACCGGCTCGGACGTCAGATAATCCCACAGCCCGGTCAGGAACGTCTGGATCTGGTCCGGTGCCACTCCCCATTTTTTCGCGATCTCGCTCGCCAGGGTCTGCCGGCCGGACGAGGACACCCACTGGTCGATCCAGCGGTCGTCGTCCTGTCCCTGTCGGGTTAGCTTCAGGCCTTTGGGAATGCCGGAAAGTTCCGGCATATACCCGTTCTGCAATTCTCGATCGCCGTCGCCCCAGATTTTCGAAAAGATGTCGCCGGTCCGGTCCAGAAGATTTTTTTTCCGGCGGATGACGTCCAACAGCGCGGTCGTGCCTTCGGACAGAACATCGGGAGTAAATCCCAGCCGTTTCGACCACGTTTGAATAAATTCCGCGCCCGCGTCCAATCCCAGATATCGAACGGAAAGACGCCCCCACGGCTCAAGCCCCACCTGCTGACGCGCGCCCATGGTGATCTCGAGAAGAATCAATATCCGAAGCAAATATTTTCGCTCCTCCCGATGAACCGCCCCGCCGGTCTCCTTCGGCGCGACGGCCCACACTTCGGGCAGAAGCGCCATGGACAGCGCGTCGTCCTGTTCCAGAATCTGGTCCAGCGTGTGCGCCAGGTCGCCAACGGACATCGGCCGGCCGGCGATGGCCTGCGCCATGATGGCGCGCAGGCGGAATCGCCGCGCATGGTCGCGCATCCAGCCCGCCTGAAAGGCCGCATCCTGACGGTTGTCCGCGAAAACCAGCAGACGCTTGCGCTCGGCGTGATGGACCATGTCCTGCGCCAGAACGTGAACGTCCGCGACGGGAGTCGCCCGGACCGGCCTGGCCGGTTCACGGAATCTTCCGGCCGTCGTCCGGCCCGCCGCGCCGCAGCTCAGGCACGTCCGAAGCTGTCCGCGATGGCCATCCCGCTGTTGCACGGCCATGAGAGCGACGGGGCGGCCGCCCTTGCCGCAGGCGAGGCAATGCTCGGTTTCGTCCGCATGGGCCGCGCCGCATTTGCGGCAAAAATACAGAGCCGTCAACCGCGGATGATCATCCCCGTCGCCGTCTTCCTCCGAAATCAGCCGGTCCACCAACAGCATGCGAATGCCGCCGCGCGATTCATCCAGCGGCTCCCAATAAACAGCTCCCCCGGCCGCGCGACCGCCGCCGGGTATGTCGCCGGTGTAGTCAAAATCGGCCAGCGCGTGCTCGAAATAATGCTGGCCGCAGGTGGTGCAGGTGCTCACGCGCAGACGCAATTTGGGAACTCCGCCGCCGGGGTCGTCCTCAGCCGACAAATGCAGAACTGGATCCGTTTGATTCTCATCGAACGTCACCACCGCTCCGGGAACGCCGCGAAGATATCCGTGCGAGACCGGCCGAACCAGCGGCCGATTGTCCATACGGGACGCGGCGCCCAGGGTCAGCCACGCGATCAGTTCCTCCTCCGTCACCACCCGGCCGATCTTGCCCTCGAGTTCGCCCAACAGGTCGCCAAGCGCGCGGGGCAATTCAAGCAGTTTTGAAACTTGATAGACAAGTTCGTTACCGGCCAGCGCCTGATACAAAACCGCCTGCCAGTCGCCGGCGGGCAATTCCGTGCCCGTCAAATTCCGCCAAGACTGCCGGACGGCCGGTTCCGGGTCTGGCGCGTCTACTGCCGCCAAAACTTCCGCCAATCGTTCGGACGGATGATCGGGCGCCGGCGGAACCGTCCGGTGCGCGGCCCACATCTCATCGGCGTAGATTTCCTGAACGGTTTCGACGGCCTCTCTGGCGACGCCGAAAAAACGGCTCGCAAAGTCCCGGGCGGCATCCGGATTCCCCGCGTCCACGATCGTGGCGGATGTCGCGACCGCAACCGACTCTTCTGGATTGCGCCCGCAAAAACTTCGAAGACGGCGGATCAAGCACGCCGCCTCCGCTCCCTGGGCGCCGGTAAACGTGTGGGCTTCGTCAAACACCAGATAATCCAACCGGGCGCGGTCGAACAGCTCCACATCGCTCTGCCGGGTCAAAAGAAGCTCGAGCTGTTTGACGTTCGTCAGCAGAATCCGGGGCTGTCCGCCCGCCGCCCGCATCTTCTCGCGGCTGCAGACCTCCTCCACCGGATGGATCGCCGCGCCCTCGCCGCGCGCGCGGGACTGCTTGAGCGCCGCCTGATAGTCCGCGCGGGACGATCCAGCGTTGAGCCGCCGTCCGCGCACTTCCGACTCGTAGTCCGGCGTCTTGCCGATGTACATCCCGAACGGGATGCCGGTTCCGGCCAGAAGATCGCGCAGTCGGCCGAGCTGATCCTCGGCCAGCGCGTTCATGGGATAGACAATGACGGCGGAGACGCCGGAGGGCGCGTTTTGATCCCGCAGTTCGAGACACCGGCTGATGATGGGATACAGAAAACATTCGCTTTTGCCGGATCCCGTGCCGGTCGAAATCAGCGTGGTCTTGCCGGAACAGACGGCCCGGATGGCCTGCTCCTGATGGCCGAACACGGCCGGAAACGGGATGATCTGCCGCATGTGCGGATGCAGAACGCCTTCCGACACCAGTTGTTCCACCGCCGCGCCCGGCCGAAACGCCCGCGAGAGGCTCACATAGGGGCCTTTCAAGAGCGGCGTCTGCCGGACAGTGTCAAGCGACAACAGCCGCCGCATCTGCCGGTTGAGCCGCTCATCCGCGAACGGATAGGCCGTGAGTTGATAGCGGAGGAATGAGCGAACGACCTTCTCGGTGTAGGCGAGGGGGTTTAGGGCCATCGGCGCTCGATGTGGCTTACAACTTCAACGTCAGTTTTTCGTTCGTCGGGCCAACGATGAAATCGATCCGCCGGTCGCCAACATATTTTTCAGTATCCAAGGTTAAATTCCATTCCTCGCAATACCATTTACTTCCCAATCGTTTCTGGACCGTCATATCGGCGGAGTGCGCTTCCTCGCGGACGAGATCATATGACATCGTGTCGCCTGTCTCCTGATGTTCAATATTGATTCTGCGTTTTTTCTTGAAGACGCGAATCTTGAGGGAGCCAAGCCAGTACTCCGTCCTGTCGCCCAAGTCCGTTCTGCCGGCCGTCGCAGGTGTTTCAGCCGCAGCTTGCCTGCTGGACGCCGGGTCCGATTCCTCCACTGGCGCACGCAGATAGCCTGTGAACAATTCGTCCAACGGACTTAACGTCGGTAGGTCCTGTATCGCTTCGTCGCGCCTCATGCCAATATCGCGGCGGCGGGCTACCACCTCCTGCGTATAACGCAGGACCACATTTCTGCGGCCCTGCCTCTCTTCATACTCAATTTGTCGCTCTTTGCATTTGATCCATCTCATGGCCGCCTGCCGCCGGCCATCATCCGGCATATCCAACTTCTGGACTTTCTCGTAATATTCAAGCGCATCGATGACGCGTCCGGCGCGCTCGATGGCCACGCCGATCTCAAGAGCCACATCCGGGCTGACCCGCGCCATCCTGTCAATATAATGTTCCTTCAGGAAATCAGACAGACGACTTGACTGTTTCACCGTTAATTCCGCCGACGCCTCGTAACGGGCGAAGGCTCTGACGAACCGGTCCCGGATCATCTGTTCCTGAAGGCCGAACCATTTCCTAAATCGAGCCGCCCGGTCGGACACCGCGACAAAATTTCCACCATTGACATAATTGATAATCGGCTCCCAGCGGCCTCCAAGAATCAGCGCGGCGGGAATAATGCCCACCGCGTGAGACGCAACACCGCGCATGCTTTTGTTGAACGCGACCTGCGCGACCTCCATCAGGCCCTCGGCGTCCGCCGACCCCGCATACAGGGGTATCGCTTCACGCAATCTGCCCTTGCGCAGGTAGGCCGCTCCGACAATCTTTCGGATTTCATTTGCGAGCGCCACATCCCGATTCGAATCATACTGATTCAGAATCTCGTCGTGCCGGCCAAGCTCAGACAGATAAATCAAATTGTCAGGATACCTCTTGCCCGACGCGGCGACGGCCGAGTACTCCTTGGGCTTGATCCCCGCCTCCTCCCACACCCGCAGGGCATCCTCAAACCGGCTCGCTTTCCGGTACAGATGCCCGAGCCGCTCGGCCTCGATGCCAAATCCATGCTTCACCACGCCGTCAACCGCCGACGCGATCGACACCCACGGAACGTCCTTTAACGTCCGGTTCAGAATCTGCCCGACGGTTTCGTTAAATGCGGCCGGCCACGCCGGATCCCCCAGATATTTATCACGGGTGCTTTCGTCGTCCAACCGCCGTTTCAATTCCTGAATATTCTTCAGCACGTTCGCGGCCGGCTCGCTCTGCTTGATGCTGGAGACAAACCTGTATTCAAGCGTCTGAACGATCTTCGGATCCTTCGATGCCGCCTGCAAAATCCTGTCCCAGCATGTCCGGCCGCCGGACCAGAAACAGTCCACGGCCTTGATCGTCTCGCCGGCTTCGGCGTACAGGTTTCCGGCGTCCACAAATCGATCTTCGATCAGAAGTGCCTCGATCATACAGTCGCGATACTTATTGATGTCCCCGGCGCTCTTGTACGACAGGGCCGCGTTTCTAAGAAACATGGGATCGCGACGCTCCCGGCCGGCCTCCTCGAACACGCGCGCGTTTTCAAGGCTGTCAATGTTCCGGTCGCCGGACAGATCGTACTCGACGCCTTCCGTCAGATACCCGACCTCATCCCGCCACGCCGGAGCGTCGGCAGGCATCCATTCCAGGATCCGCCGGGCCGACGCGTCATCCCCAAAGTGCTTCCATAATTGTTGAAAGCCGTCGTTCGTGTCCACGACGAACAGCCGGCGCTTGGCCCGGCTCACCGCCACGTAAAGACGGTTGAAGAAATACTCCATCGGCAAAGCTCGGTCGAGATCGGAGGTGTGCTCCGTGCCGTTCGTCAGCGGATCCATCAGCGCCGCCGGAGCGGCCTCGCCGAATCCGTAAACAATGACGCGCCCAAACTCGAGCCCCTTGGCCCGCGCCGCACTGAACACGTTCCGTGGAACGCCCTCCTCGACCTTGACATAATGCTTGAGACTCGCCTGACTCCCGACGTACTGCGCCTCCTCTCCCTCCTCGCAGGGAACGATGATCACGACATCCTCTTCCTTCGTCACGTTCTCCCAGAACTGAGAGTCCGTCGCCTTGTACCAAATCGCCGGCATGCCGCTGTCCGGCGCCCATGGAACCTGCGGCTGGATTTCCTTGTCGCTAATATGAAACAAACGGCATCGAATCAACTGCGCGTAATTGGACAAACGGACGATGTTGCCGCACGAACGGTAGTTGTACGTCAATTCCTTGTATTTCAAGTCGGTCTTGCCGGACTTTTCGGACGGGTCCAGAGCGTGGACGAACTTCTCCACAAATGTCGCCTTGATGGACTGCCACCGAAACCCCGTCGGATTCAGCGTTTGGAACTGGTCGCCCGCAAAAACGAACGGCACCTTGTCGATATCCCGCGGATCCAGTTCCCGGTCGCTGTAGACTGAAAGCCGCAGAAGAACTTCAAGCTCAAGTCTCGAGAAATCCTGGACTTCGTCACAGAAAATTCCGGACGCGACCGGGCGGATCCGGTCATTCTCGATGAGATATCTGACGAGGTCCTGATCATCCCAGAACCGCCCGCTCGTGCAGATATCCTCATACCACCTCTGCCACACTTTCTCGTGGACAGTCCGGTACGCCTCTTTCGTCACAGTCCTCTGTCTTCGGTCGATCAATTCATATTCGTCGGCGTTTGTCAGGTCGTCTGGACACAATCCCTTGATGTAGGTCCGGATGATGTGCCATGAAAGATCCGGACCGTATTCCTCGATCGCCCGCGGCTCCCGCCCAAACCGCTTGTGCCACATTTGCTTGTACCGGGAAAGTCCAATGCGCATCGGCCATGGGAACTTGTCGCGTTGTTCAGCCTCCGTCAACAGGCTGTACAGATATTTGTGAAATTCCTTGAACGCGCCGGCCAATAATCCCGCCGCGCGTTCGGACAGCTTCCTATCGCCTCCGGCGGCCGGATCGTCCACGCGGCATTTCAAGATGCTTTCGACCGTCGACCGCGCCCTCAAAAGCAGTCCTTCACTGCACGTGAAATAGAATGGCGGCGCCAGTCCCACCCATTGACGGGACAGATGCGCGTGGATGTGATCGGCGAAAAGGTATTGAAGGATCGTGGACTTGCCGCTGCCCGCCCGGCCATTGATAAACAGCGGAAAGGCGCCCATCGACCGGGCCATGGCCAGAATGTCCGCCTCCTCCGGGGACAACGCCAGATTGCCCTCCGTCTCTTTCTGAATTTGCCGCCAGAGATCGTCATCGAACAACACGAGGTGGGGATAGGAACGCCGGCACCGACGAAGTAATTCCGCCTTGTCCACGGAGCCGCGTGTGACCGCCGTCGTCCAGAAATCGGGAATTTCCGCTGGGGCGCCGCCGGGATGACGGAGCCGAAGCAGGACCAGCATTCGGATATCCGGGAAAACCGCATAATCGACGATCAGTCCCCGTCCGCAGTCATGGCTTCGCATCGCCGGCGCACCGCCTTCCGTCTGCAGTTCATGCATCTTCTCCCCGATCACAAACAAACGCTCCTTGATCTCAGGACGCCCGACAACCCGTGTCCACTCCGCGGTTTCAAAGACCGAAAAATCATCGTCGCTCTGAGTCGCAGCGCCCGGAGAGGAATACAGGTACTCGTACTCCGAATCCTGCATTGCAGTTCTTGCGGGAATCGCCAGTTTTGCCTTCTCGTCGGCAAATAACTCCATCTGTTCCTTGGTGACCTCGTTATAGAGACACTGCCGGGCATATCCTTCCGGATCGGCCACAAATCGATTATTGTATGTGTCGTGCTGGGTCAATATGGAGAACAGACAGAGAACGAGATGGTCGCCGTGTTTGAAGGATTTCCCGACGAGCCGTCCCTGTCGGCCATGGAATTTCTTTTTGACATAGAATCCGGCGGGGAATGGATCAAAGGCATTCAGTTGTTGAGATTTTTGAATCCGATCGGCAAATCGGGTTAATGCCTCCGACATGCCGCTCTCTTCTGCCTCACGCTTGCATCGGTCCGTCACATAAACATAGATGGCCATCGTGTTTCACCCTCCGCGCTTAATATCCGATCTTCCTTTTGAGTTTCTCCGGCGGCCGCATGAGTTGCCGGATCACCTCGATGATCGCCGCAATCTCTTAAAGTTCCAATTTGGAACCTTAAAGATTCCCACTCCTGCTTGTTCAGCGGAGTAGTAACGGGCGTGCATTTCACAGAAGTGTAGCTTGATTCGGCGCCAATTTGGCTTTTTTTCGGGCGGGTTTCGCCGGCTCTTGCTTGATGGCGGACGGGCGGGCGGCGCGGGGATCGGAGTCGATGCCGGATTGGAGCTGTTTGAATCCGGCCTCGCCGAGGAGATTTCGCGCGTGGAGTTCGCATTCGCGCCAGGATTCTTCGGGGGACTGGGCGAGCTGCCAGTCGAGGAATCTGGGGCCGAGTCGGCCGGCGACGGGTTGGGCGATTTTCGCGCGGTCGTCGTGGCCAAGACCGTAATCGGCGAGGCGGAGGGTTTCGGGGAGCATCCAGCCTTCGCCCGCATTCTGGTTGCAGAATGCCTCGATGCCTTTGTCGCGGTCGCCGGCGGCGGCGATCTTTTGCTGGAGGTCATGAAAGGCGACGAGCGTGAGGACGGTGTGGCGGAGCTCGGGGTCCTTCTCCTTGTCGACGCGCCAGAAGCCTTTGGGGTTGAGGGAGAGAGAACTGATCGCCGTGGCGGGATGGTCGCAGTCTGTAAGGACAGAACGAAGCAGGACCGTGTCCATTCCGTAGTTGAGAGCAACGATAGAATCAAGACTGCAGAGTCGCCGGATGCGTTCGTGTTCTGATACGGCCCAAGATTGTTGCCACCGCACACGCACCGGCGTCGCTCCAAGAGATAGCCAGATTGGCGCGAATACTCGCGAAGGAAGCATCAGGCTCACTGCGTTTGCTTGCAGGTGTGAATTGAACCCATCGCGTGCATGCGGCAACTCGGTTTCCTCAATAATGTAGTAGTTCAACGAAAGGCCGCCGAAGCGGCAGCGAAGCTGGAAATCGTAAAGGAATGAATTAGCGATCGCACAAAGTGATAGGGCGCCACTCGTATCAAAGCGATTGTGAAGTGCGGGGACTTTGTTTCCGCACGGGTTTCGGTAAACGACCGACCCAATCATCGTTCGTGAATTGGTTGCTGAACTCACATCCATGAAGCTGAACTTGATGCGATTGGCGTATTTCGGCCGTTCACTCAGAAAAGTCTCTCTCCCCATGCAGAACTGTGGCTCGATCTGCTTCGAATCCCATGGAATCTCGCGCCACTCGGCGCTTCGGCCTTTGCCGCTGACCCACCCTTTCTGACTGAAATCAAACTGTCCGATCATTCGGCCTTCATAGAGCGGCAACGCCGTATCGTCTATCTCATCCTCCGCGATCCAGTGGCTGGCATCGCGCGACAGGATGGTGCCTGCGGGGATGTCGGCTCTTGGGATCGGAAGCGTGTCGTAGGGAGGTTGCGCGCAGCGGCGTTCACCGTCAGGGAGGGCCTTTACCTTCAGCGTCCGCCATAGATCCGCGATCGGGCGCCATTCGCCTTTCTGCCAGCGGCTGTATTCGTCGGGCTGGTAGCCGCGCTCCTCCCACCACGGGCGCGGCGGGAAGAGCTTTGAGTCGTTGGTCATATGGAACTCGGTCGCGTACTTGATGCCCCAGCCGTCCGGCCCGTCGGCGCCGAGGAGGACGGAGTTGGCGTAGATTTTCTCGAGGATCTCGAGGTCGCGGTCGGACTGGATCTCGAGGATCGCCTTCGACTTCGGCGAGAAGCGCGTGACGCGCTCGCGGGTGTAGAGCGTTGCGAAAGTCTCGCCGTTCTCCCAGTCCTCGAGCTTGCGGCGCATGAATGCGGTCTTGATCGCCTCGGTTGTACCGCCCTTCTCGATGATGACGGGATTGAATTTGAAGCGTCCGTCGATATCGAAGATTTTTTCGCGGTTCTCGAAGCCGAAGATCCATTCCCAGCGGCAGCGGTTCAGGAAGAGCTCCCGGAGCGCGCCGGAACCGTGATCGGAGTAAAGTCCCGACGGGACGATGAAGCCGAGGCGACCGCCGGAGCGGAGAAGCGAATGGCCGAGTTCGAGGAAGAGTTTGTAGAGATTGATGTCGGCCGATCCCTGATGCCGAAACGAGTGCTCCGGATCGGCGTAGCCGCGCGCACCGGCGCGGCGCGATCGCCATTCGTCGTGCAGCGCATCGTTAAGCCCGCCGCGGGCGATCGAGAAGCGCTCGTCGCTCTCTTTCGGATCTCCCCACGGCGATGCCGCAAACTTCACGAAATTCGACTGCGCCTTGAAATCCGCGTTGTAGTCGAGCCATTCCCGTTCCGCGGTATCGTCCGCGAAGTAGTCGGTCTGTTTGCGGACCGCTTCCTGTTTTCCATAGGATCGATAAAGCGGATCGATATTCGAGAAGAACTCCTTGGAGTTCGGCTTGGCGATATCCCACGGCGGATTTCCAAGGATCGCATCGAATCCGGCCCTGCGGGAATTGAAGGCATCTGGAAACTCGATCTCCCAATGGAAGAAACGCTTCTCCGCGGCGACCGCGCGCGCGATCGCGGCTGTTCGCTCGGACGGCTTATGGAGATTCGACGGGAGCGGCGCATCCTCGAGCGCATCCGCCGGCCAGAACCAGATGGCGCACCAGCGGTCGAGCGACTCGCGGATCGCGCGGAGCGCCGCGCTTCCGGCATACTCCTCGCGATAGATCCGCGCGCGTTCCTCGTGATCCGCAAGCGGGATCTCGTGGATGGCGTCGATGACCTTCGTCGCCGCCGCGTGCGCCGTTTCGGCTTCGGTGATCGCGTCCTTTCGAAAGAGCGACGGCGCGCCGAGAAACTGCGCGAGGTCATCCTTCACGGCTTCGGACTTGAACGCCTTGATCGCGCGCGTCCGCGTTTCCTTCTCGAAGTGAACGCCGTTGCCGTGCCCTTTGTCGCCTCCCTCCCGGTTCCAGGCGAGAACGGGATAATGCCGGAACCGGTCGAGCCAGCATCCGACGAGCGAGTTGCCGCATTTGATCTTGTGATCGAGGAACGAGAACGGAAGATCGCGGTCCATCGTCTCGATCCAGAGCGCGAGGCGGCAGAGCTCGATGGCCAGCGGGTCGAGATCGACGCCGTAGACGCACCGTTCGACCACATGCCGGCGCAAGCGGGCCTTCAGCCGGGACTCGAAGTCCGCATCCTCGACGCGGCAGGGAATCCATTCGTCGCCGAGCCGGGCCGGGCCGGCCGCGCCATTGAAAAGATTGACGATCGTCCGGTCCTGTTCGCCGGCCAGACGCCGATGGGCGAAAAGCGACGCGTAGAGCGCGTCGGTGAGAAACCGCAGAGCCGCGACGAGAAAGGATCCGGATCCGCACGCGGGATCGCAGACCTTGATCGACAGAATCTCCTCCGGCTTTTTCGGCGTGTCCGGCGGCCCGGAAGGTTGAGCGGGCGTGAATGCCAGCGGGGCGAGCGTACGGTGGGCGGTGGGAACAGCCAGCGCCGGACGGGTGTAGAATGTTCCCCCACCTTTTCGTGTTCCGCCCCAGCGGACGAGAAACCATTCGCCGGGAAGGACGACGCGCGCGGTGAGCTGTCGGGCGGCCGCATCGAGCCGGCGGTCGAACTGCATCCGCAGTTCCGGCGTCATGCGCCCGCGGGGATTGCGGACCAGCCCGGCGGCGAGACACACGCGTCGCGCCCATGCCATCGCCCGGCCGCGGGACGATTCCGACGCTGAAGGTTCGGCGGCCGCGTCCTCCTCCGGCGCGCCATCGGTCTCGGACGCGTCGGATTCGTCGGCCTCCGGTTCCGCCTCGCGGGCCTCCGCCTCATCCGTTTCCTCCGACTCCTCCTCCGTCTCCTCATCGGCCGCATCCGTTTTTTTCATTTTTTCGAACAGGTCCTTGATCTGCCGGTCGTCCATCTGTTCCAGCCGGGAAAGAGGCAGGGCCGGCTGGTTGCCGACATTCAGAAAAACGACCGGATCGGCCGGGGGCGCCTTTCGAAGCTCGTAATCCATGAGGCCCTCATAGAGGATGCCGATGTATTCGGACGACAGGCCGGAAAAATCGACCGGCATCGCCACCGTGGCGGCGGCGCGGCCCTGCCGGATTCGGACGGTCGTGCGGGTCAGGAGTTCCAGCATGCGGTAGACGACGCCGTCGGGCATGATCTGCAGGCCGGGATCGAAACAGGCGGACTCGAACAGAACAAGCGCGCGGGTGACGCCGTCGGGCGAATTCGGATCGCCGGGCTGAAACAGCTCGCCGCCGTAGGCCGGAAGAACGACCGATTCGTGATGCGATCCGTCATGGATGAGCCGAAAGAGCGCGAGGACCGCGGGCCAGGCGCTGAATCGGTGATCCAGCCGCGCGCGGCCGCGGACGGCTGATTTCTGCAGTCGCTCGAAAATGCCGCGCAGGCTGTAGGACGCGTAATACAGGGGATTGCCAAGCGGCAGAAGTTCGCGGCTTTCTGCGAACAGTACGACGACCAGCCGCATGACCGTCCGCACGGCGCCGCGGTAAATATCCGGCGGGGCGACGGCGGCGGCGCGGTCCAGAGCCGGGCCGTGCGAGCGGACGAGGCATTCGACGGCCTCGCGGACGCGTTCGCCCAGGATGGCCGACAATTCCGATTGGCCTTTGCGCCCGGCGAGAATGGCGGCGACCAGTGCCGACTCGGCGGCCGGATCGGAGGGATCAAACAATTTCGCCTGAAGGATCATCCGCAGGGCGGCGATCTGCGGACCGGGTTGCCCTTCCGCAAACCACAGGTCGGTGTCCCATTCGCAGGCGGCGGTGTAGTCGAGTCCGGCATAGATGAGACGCCATTGTCGGCCGTTGGTGATCAGCGCGAGGGGCCGGCGGGCCAGCCGCATCCATTGGACGACATCGCTGACGATTTTGCGGCTCCGGCCGACGCCGATCGTTTTGGCCTCGTCGAAAAACACTGGGAGCCGGCCGCCGTTCAAGCCGGACCAGATGTGCCGCGGTTTGGCGGTTTCGCCCGACACCAGCGTGCGGCTGTATTCGGTCGAGACATCGCGGCCGCGCCGCCACGTGCCTGGGGCGTCGGCAAACCCGCAAATTTTATCGAGCGCCCAGGCGGCGAAATCGGCGGCCGTGATGTCGCCGGCGTCGCGGCGCGTGATCTCGCGGCGGAGCTGGTCGGCCCGGTACGGCGCAAGATCCGGCGGGGAGAACGAGCGCTCCAAGTCCGAGACTTGGCCCGGACCGAGCAGAAAGCCGAAATGCCGGAGGGACTCCCACCACGACATGGCGGGCGCGGCCGGGGCGTTCGGGGGCATCAGCGGGATTTTTTTCGCCCGCCGGCAGCGGCGCGCGTGACGGGCCGGGCCGATGCCGGAAGGATGATCTCCACGGCGATGGGCATGATCTGGACGTCGGAGCGGAGGGCGAACCGCTTCGGAATCAGATTTTTCAGGATGCGGTCGCGTTCTTTGGCCAATTCCGCGCGGAGTTCCTCGTAATGAACCCGGCGGCGCCGGAGTTCCTCCTCGCGAAGCTCCAGGTCGCGGTCGAGTTCGTCAAGCCGCCGTTCCTGATCGAAGAGGACGCCCTGCTCGCGTTTGCGCTTGAGGTCCTCGATCTCGCGCGCGAGCCGGGCAACGGTGTTGGATTCGATCAGCGCGGAGATTTCACCCTGCCGGCTCTGGTATCGATCCTGCTCGTCTTTGAGCGCCTTTTTTCTGTCGAACTCGATCTGGGATTTGACCGTGGCGGTGAGTTCCGCCGAAAACCGTTTCAGGAAATCGCGGACATCCGGCTCGATGTCGAGCCAGAGATCGCCCGCCTCGCGGGATGCGGCGGCGTCCAACGGCGCGGGCGGGGTTCGAAGATCCATTGCCGGGGAATGAGAAAGGGGCGCGCCGAGTTTGCCCTTTCTGACCGGCAACCGCAGGGTCCGCACCCAGTGGTGGAACGTTTCGCGAAGTTCATTGACGGCGAGTTCTTCGACATGGAGGGCGATCACGGCTTCGGCGCCCGACGGGATTTCGCTCCGCCGCGCCGTCCAGCGCGAGACAACGCGGTCGGACGCGCCCGGAAACCGAAGACGCGTCAGGGCCGTCAGGGCGTGGTGGATCAGCGGATGGGCCAGATGCATGAGGAGCGCGTCGGGCCGCGGCCGGAATACCGGCAGGCCGCCGCCGATGGTCACGATAAAGGCGTTGGGATCGAACGCCAGACCGGGCAAGGCGCCCGCGGCCGCGTTTCCGGCCGGCAGGCGTACATAATCGTCCAGGATCGGACCCCAAGCGGGCGGATGGGGCTGGAGGATTCTGGATATGCCGTGATCGTCCGGGTTGCTGATGCGCGGCCGGCCCGCGCCGACGGCCATGGCGGCGTCGAGTGTGACGCGCATCGATTCGGGATCAAGATCGAGTTCGGCCGCGATCGCCTTAAGATCCCCCGCCGGATCTTTTTCCTCCGGCCGGATTGCCGGGACGGCGCGGTCATCTCTCGGGATGTCGACGAGTTTTGCCGCCTCGACCAGCCGCCGGTCGAGATCGCGCAGAACCTCGGCGTTGTCCTCGCCCGCGATGAGCCGCCGCTGAAGCGCCTCGTCGAACACGTCGCCCGTCGCGCCCAGATCCTCGCGGATCGCGTCGACCTTGCGGACCACATAATCCAGAAACGCGAGGTCGCGGTCGTCCTGGCTCACGAAATGCCACGTCGACACGTCCCGCGCCTGGCCGTGCCGGTCGAGCCGCCCGTTGCGCTGTTCGAGCCGCGCCGGATTCCAAGGGATGTCGAAATGCAGAAGATACCGCGCGGTCTCCTGAAGGTTGAGCCCCTCGGATGCCGCGTCGGTCGCGACGAGGACGCGGACGGGATTGTCGGGATCGTTGAACGCGCGTTTGATCTGCTCGCGCTGAGGGTCGTCCATTCCGCCGAAGAGACAGAGGATCCGGTGCGGCTCGAATTCCTCCCGAAGGCGGCGCAGGAGATAATCGAGCGTGGTCTTGTATTCCGTAAACACGACCAGCCGCTCATCAGCCCGCCATTCCCCTCCGGCGCGCAGTTTCGATTCGATGAGGGATTTGAGCGCCGCAAATCGCGCGTCTTCGTCGGGATCCTGGGCGGCGGGGTCGGAGGCGGATCTGAAACCAAGCTCCTCGATGGCCTGATCGAGCGCCGACGAAACATCGGCGAGGTCGCCGGCGAAGGGTCGAAGCCATGCGCCGACCACCGATGATGCGGCGCCCCGGCGGCTCTCCGCCTCCCGGTCATCAACGGTCTCATCTTCGAGCGATTTTTGCGCGGCCAGGACCTCCGCGTCGGTCACCTCGTCCGGTTCGGCCATGCCGGCCCGGCATCGCCGCCAGCTTTCGGCGAAGGCGGCGGAACAGGAGAGCATGCGTTTGCCGAGGATTTCGACGGCAAAGTTTCCGGCGATCCGGCGACGGCGGCTCTGGGTGCGGATGAGCGTATGAAGTTTTTCCCGGAATTTTTCGAATGCGGCCGATAGCGCCTTTTCTTTCCGCCGGAGGGCGATGGTGAGGGCCTGGGGCGGAAGGCGGTCGCAGAATTTTTTGGTTGCGGATCGCGCGTTGATTTCTCGTTTGAGCCGCCGGACGAGGACATCCTGAATGCGCGCGCGTTCGACGGACTTCAGTTCGTGCGTCTGGCTGAACCGGACGGGGTCGAGCATTTCAAGCAGGCCCGTAAACGACCGCGTGTGGCCGTTGTGGGGCGTGGCGGTGAGAAAGACGCGATGCTCGAACAGCGGGGAAATATGGCGGAGCATTTTGCAGAGGTCGCTTTCGTCGCCGAGGGGCGGAGGCGTCAGATTGTGCGCCTCGTCGACGATCAGAAGGTCCCAGGGCAGGCGGGCCTCGTTCGGGTCGGCGCGGCCGGCTGCGCGAAATTCTTCGAGGACGTCGGGCTGTTTCAGATAGTGGTAGCTGGCGATGATGCGCGCGTGGCTGCGCCACGGATTGGCGTCAAGGCCGATCTGCCGGCGGAGCTTGACGGTGGCGTCGGCGTCGACGACGTTGAACGCGAGCGCGAATTTGGTCCAGAGCTCGTCCCGCCACTGCAGGCGCAGGGCAGCCGGCGTGAGGATCAGAACACGCCGGATGCGGCGGCGAAGCAAAAGTTCGCTGAGAATCAGGCCCGCCTCGATGGTCTTGCCGAGCCCCACGTCATCGGCGATCAGAAGCGACACGCGCGGCATCCGGAGGGCCTTGAGCAGAGGAACGAGCTGGAAATCCTCGACCTGAACCGCTCCGTGGAAGGGAGCCGAGACCGGCAGGCGGTCCAGCGGCCCGTCGGCGTCGGGATCGATATAGGGCGTGCGCGCCGACCACCGGCACGCGCGAACCAGCGCCGTCAGGTCCTCCTCCGACATGGGCGTACTTGCCTGCGGTTCGGGCAGGGCGGCCGGCGGCAGGAGGCGCGCAAAGGCCTCCCGCTCCCAGAGGAGCGTTTCCTGCAGAGGACTGCCGCCGTCATTATAATCGATATCGACGACATGGAGCACCCCCTGCGGCCCGTCAAACGGCCGCACCCCGCCGATGACGCCCCGCCGATTGCGAACGGTGGCGACCATGCCGGTCCGGGGGAGGGTGGCCGCCGGGGATACGGAACTATTCGCTTCGGTCATCGATGGCCTTCCCGCCAGAATCCTGCGCGACGGGTCGCTCGCGTAGGGTGCGGATTTCCGGAAGAGATTGTTCCATCGCCGGCTCCACCCACTGGGCGGGGAGGGCTTTGCTCGGTTTGACGCCCAGCTTTTTGAGCAGTTCGGCCTGACGGATGACGTTGCCGGTACCTTCGTTCAATTTCTTGCGCGCGTCATTGTAGCTGTCCTGCGCCTGTTGGATGCGCTTGCCGACGTCCTGCAGATCGGCGACAAATCCGACGAGCTTATCGTACAGCTCTGCGCCGCGGTTTGAGATCTCCTTCGCGTTTCGGCTGAGATCCTCCTGGCGCCAGAGATACGCGACGGTCCGAACAACAAACAGCAACGTGCTGGGACTGACAAGAAGGACGTTTCTTTCCCAAGCATGGTGGAAAAGCTCGCGGTCGTTGGTGACGGCGAGCATGAAGGCAGGCTCAAGCGGAATGAACATGACAACAAAATCAAGAGATTTCAGGCCATAGAGCGACTGATAATTCTTCTCGGACAATCCTTTGATGTGGTTTCGGATCGACGTCAGGTGTCGTTTGAGCGCGGCTTCCCGATCCTCATCCCGCTCGGCGTCTGCAAACGCCCTGTAGTCAGGCAATGTCATCTTTGAGTCCATGACAAGATGGCGATCGCCCGGCAGGTGAACGACCACGTCCGGGATGACGTGTGACTGCCCGTCCTCGCTCTTGATGCCGCCTTGACGCTCGTAATGCTGGCCTTCAACCAAGCCGGCCTTCTCCAGAACGTCGTCGAGAATGATTTCGCCCCAGTTGCCCTGGGCTTTGCGGTCGCCTTTCAGAGCAAGCGTGAGGTTCTGCGCATCCTGGCTCAGCGCGTTGTTGAGCCGAATCAGCTGATTGACCTGCTCCGTCAGCGCGCTGCGGTCCTTGCCTTCGTTGACGTAGACCTCCTCAACTTTCGATTTGAAGTCGGTCAACTGTTGTTTGAGCGGATCGAGGAGTTGGTTGAGGTTGGACTGATTCTGGTCGGCAAATTTTTTGCTTTTCTCATCCAGGATTTCATTCGCGAGCGCCTTGAAACGATTGCTCAACTCCTCCCGCGCGTCGTTGAGAAGAGAAAGTTTTTCCGCCGACTGAGTCCGCTCGTGTTCCAGTGCGGTATTTAGTTCAGCAATCTTGGCTTGAAATTCCGCACACTTCTTCAGAAGCCCATCGTGTGCGGCTTCAACATCAGCCAGCCGATTGGCTCTCTCGGCAAACTGCGCGCTCTCTCGACCGGTCTTATCCAGCTCGGCCTGAAGTTTCTGAGCCCGGTCTTCACTTACCGTGAGCCTGTTCTGAATGCCCGCGATTTCCTGCAGGGCGGCTTTAAGTTGTTCCGAGAGTGATGTCCGTTCGACTTCGCCGGCAGCGCGGCCAGTCGCTTCGGCAAGAGCGATCTTGTTCTTAAATATGAGCCAAGCGATGAATGCGCCCACAGACAACCCGATTGCCAGGAAGACGACGTGGGTGACGGAGATTTCCATAGTTAGCCCGCAGTACCGCGTGAAGCCCGCCCGGCTACAGAAATATCCATCGTCGAAATTGGTTGGGTCTGAGAGGTAGTCATCAAACAAAGTCCTCCATGCTGTGAATAGCCCACGCTATTCGATATCCCCTCTCAGTAAGGTGTAGACTACTTTTGAAATACGAAGCTGACAAGGGAAGAAGTTGAGTGAGAATTTCAATAGCTCGGACTGTAGTTTGCATATATTCAATCCTCGACCTCCTCATCCTCATCTTTCCCTCTGTTTCATGGCATCAGGCGTCCCTGGACCGCCTGCCCGGACGGCGCCGGAGATTCCGGCCCGGCCAGCAGGGCCTCGCGGTACGGCTGGGCGGAGGTGTCGGTCGGCGGAGTGGCGCTGAGGTTTTTGTGTTTGTACAGCTCGTCAACTTTGGCCGAGTCGCCGGTACCCTCGTAGAGGCGGAGCAACCAGGCGATGTCATATCGCTGGACATCGGCGGGGATGACGCCATTTGGGCAGAATGTGGCGATGGTTTTTGTCCGGACCGCGTGCGCCTCCTGATACTGGCCTGCGGCCTCCAAGGTGCGAGCGTAGAGTTCCGCGGCACATGGATAATCTGGCCATCTGGTATGGGCGGCGCGCAGGACGTGGATGGCATCATCGGGGCGGCCCATTTCGTGAAGGACATGGCCGAGATTCGCCCGATGGACGCGGGTGTCCGGATCGAGGGACATGGCCTTACGAAATGCGCGTTCGGCGCCGGGGAGGTCGCTTTCGTTCCACCGCACAAGACCGAGGATATTCCAGGCACGGGCATTTTTGGGATGCTGTTCGATAACATGATCGAGGATCTCGTGGGATTTTCGGAAGGAGGTCTCATTGTGGCACAGACCCTCGCCGTGGGCCAGGTCCAGCATTTCGCTCAGGGGCGGGGTGCCGGTGGTTTCGATGGCGTTGCGGACTTTTTCGCGGGCAGATTTCACCCACTGTTCCTCCTCGGAATGGCGGCCGGAAATAAGAACGTCCTCGCCGTGGAAGGTCAGTCCGACGTCG
>MFPR01000015.1:8938-12979 GCA_001784175.1 Candidatus Lindowbacteria bacterium RIFCSPLOWO2_12_FULL_62_27 | reverse complement strand
CGAACTCTTCGAGACCTCAACCACATAACTGTCGATCCCGCTCGAGTCTCCCGTCACCGCGCTCCAGATCACCGTCACCGCGCCGTTCTTCTGCGCGCCGTCCGCCGGAGTCGACGACGTCACCTGCGCGGGGACGCCCGTGTCCAGCAGGAATCCGCGCACCGCCGAGTTCGTGCCCGTGTTTCCGGCGCCGTCGATCGCACGCACGCGCCAGAAGTAGGTGTCGTTGTACAACCCGCTCAATAATTGCGACGTCACCGCGCCGTCCACCGTATCGGCCGAGATCGTCGACGTGAATCCCGAACTCTTCGAGACCTCCATCACGTAACTGTCGATCCCGCTCGAATCCCCCGTTACCGCGCTCCAGATCACCGTCACACTCGAATTTGTTTGATTGCCGTCCGCCGGGCCGGATGCCGTCACCTGTGCCGGGACGCTCGTGTCCAGCAGGAATCCGCGCACCGCAGAGTTCGTGCCCGCGTTTCCGGCGCCGTCGATCGCCCGGACACGCCAGAAGTAGGTGTCGTTGTATAGACCGCTGAGGAGCTGCGACGTCACCGCACCGTCCACCGTGTCAGCCGAGATCGTCGACGTGAATCCCGAACTCTTCGAGACCTCCACCACGTAACTGTCGATCCCGCTCGAGTCCCCCGTCACCGCGCTCCAGATCACCGTCACACTCGAATTTGTTTGATTGCCGTCCGCCGGAGTCGACGCCGTCACCTGCGCCGGGACGCCCGTGTCCAGCAGGAATCCGCGCACCGCAGAGTTCGTGCCCGTGTTTCCGGCGCCGTCGATCGCGCGTACCCGCCAGTAGTATGTGTCGTTGTACAACCCGCTCAAGAGCTGCGACGTCACCGTACCGTCCACCGTGTCGGCCGAGATCGTCGAGGTGAATCCCGAACTCTTCGATACCTCAACCACATAACTGTCGATCCCGCTCGAGTCTCCCGTCACCGCGCTCCAGATCACCGTCACCGCGCTGTTCTTCTGCGACCCGTCCGCCGGACTCGACGCCGTCACCTGCGCCGGGACGCTCGTGTCCAGCAGGAATCCGCGCGCTGTCGAGTTCGTCCCCGTGTTTCCGGCGCCGTCGATCGCGCGAATGCGCCAGAAGTATGTGTCGTTGTATAACCCGTTCAAGAGTTGCGACGTCACCGCGCCGTCCACGGTGTCCGCCGAGATCGTCGACGTGAATCCCGAAGTCTTTGACACCTCAACGACGTAACTGTCGATCCCGCTCGAATCCCCCGTCACCGCGCTCCAGATCACTGTCACCGCGCTGTTTTGCTGCGCGCCGTCCGCCGGACTCGTCGCCGTCACCTGCGCCGGGACGCCCGTGTCCAGGAGGAACCCGCGCGCCGCCGAGTTCGTCCCTGTGTTTCCCGCGCCGTCGATCGCCCGCACGCGCCAGAAGTATGTGTCGCTATAGATCCCGCTCAAGAGCTGCGACGTCACCGCACCGTCCACCGTGTCCGCCGAGATCGTCGACGTGAATCCCGAAGTCTTTGACACCTCGACCACGTAACTGTCAATCCCGCTCGAATCCCCCGTCACCGCGCTCCAGATCACCGTCACCGCGCTGTTTTTCTGCGCGCCATCCGCCGGAGTCGACGCCGTCACCTGCGCCGGGACACTCGTGTCCAGCAGGAACCCGCGTACCGCCGAGTTCGTGCCCGCGTTCCCTGCCGCGTCGATCGCGCGCACGCGCCAGAAGTACGTGTCGTTATAGAGTCCGCTCAATAATTGCGACGTCACCGCGCCGTCCACCGTGTCCGCGGAGATCGTGCTCGTGAACGCTGAACTCTTTGACACCTCAACCACGTAACTGTCGATCCCGCTTGAATCCCCCGCCGCCGCGTTCCAGATCACCGTCACCGCGCTGTTTTGTTGCGCCCCGTCCGCAGGACTCGACGCCGTCACCTGACCCACGGATGTGTCGAACAAAAAGCCGCGCACCGCGGAGTTCGTCCCCGTGTTGCCCGCGCCGTCGATCGCACGAACGCGCCAGTAGTATGTGTCGTTATAGAGTCCGCTGAGGAGTTGCGACGTCACCGCGCCGTCGACCGTGTCCGCGGAGATCGTCGATGTGAATCCTGAACTCTTTGACACCTCAACCACGTAACTGTCGATCCCGCTCGAATCCCCCGTCACAGCGCTCCAGATCACCGTCACCGCGCTGTTTTGCTGCGCGCCGTCCGCTGGACTCGACGCCGTCACCTGCGCCGGGACGCCTGTGTCCAGCAGGAAGCCGCGCACCGCCGAGTTCGTCCCCGTGTTTCCGGCGCCGTCGATCGCACGAACGCGCCAGTAGTAGGTGTCGTTATAGAGGCCGCTCAGTAGTTGTGACGTGACCGCGCCGTCCACCGTGTCGGCCGAGATCGTCGACGAGAATCCTGAACTTTTCGACACCTCCACCACGTAACTGTCGACCCCGCTCGAGTCTGCCGTCACTGCGCTCCAGATCACCGTCACCGCGCTGTTTTTCGCCGTGCCGTCCGCCGGACTCGACGCCGTTACCTGCGCCGGGACGCTCGTGTCTAACAGGAACCCGCGCACCGCCGAGTTCGCGCCCGCGTTCCCCGCCGCGTCGATCGCACGAACGCGCCAGAAGTATGTGTCGTTGTACAACCCGCTCAAGAGTTGTGACGTCACCGTGCCGTCCGCCGTATCGGCCGAGATCGTTGACGCGAATCCGGAACTCCTCGAGACCTCAACCACGTAACTGTCGATCCCGCTCGAATCCCCCGTCACCGCGCTCCAGATCACCGTCACGCTCGAATTTGTCTGATTGCCGTCCGCCGGACTCGACGCCGTTACCTGCGACGGAACGCTCGTGTCCAGCAAGAATCCGCGGACCGCCGAGTTCGTGCCCGTGTTTCCCGCGCCGTCGATCGCACGGACGCGCCAGAAGTATGTGTCGTTGTACAATCCGCTCAATAATTGTGACGTCACCGCGCCGTCCACCGTGTCCGCCGAGATCGTCGACGTGAACCCCGAACTCTTTGACACCTCCACCACGTAACTGTCGATCCCGCTCGAATCCCCCGTCACCGCGCTCCAGATCACCGTCACCGCGCTGCTCTGCTGCGCCCCGTCCGCCGGGCTCGACGCCGTCACCTGCGCCGGAATGCCTGTGTCCAGCAGGAATCCGCGCACCGACGAGTTCGTGCCCGTGTTCCCGGCCGCGTCAATCGCGCGAACGCGCCAGTAGTAGGTGTCGTTATAGAGCCCGCTCAAGAGCTGCGACGTCACCGCGCCGTCTACCGTGTCCGCCGAGATCGTCGACGTGAACCCCGAACTCTTTGATACCTCCACCACGTATGAATCGATCCCGCTCGAATCGCCCGTCACCGCATTCCAGATCACCGTCACCGCGCTGTTTTGCTGCGCCCCGTCTGCCGGACTCAACGACGTCCACTGCGCCGGAGCGCTCGTGTCCAGCAGGAACCCGCGCGCCGCCGAGTTCGTCCCCGTGTTTCCGGCGCCGTCGATCGCACGCACGCGCCAGAAGTATGTGTCGTTGTACAACCCGCTCAAGAGTTGTGACGTCACCGCCCCGTCTACCGTGTCCGCCGAGATCGTGGATGTGAATCCCGAACTCTTTGACACCTCAACCACGTAACTGTCGATCCCGCTCGAGTCCCCCGTCACCGCGCTCCAGATCACCGTCACACTCGAATTTGTTTGATTGCCGTCCGCCGGAGTCGACGCCGTCACCTGCGCCGGGACGCCCGTGTCCAGCAGGAATCCGCGCACCGCCGAGTTCGTGCCCGTGTTTCCGGCGCCGTCGATCGCGCGCACGCGCCAGAAGTATGTGTCGTTGTACAATCCGCTCAAGAGTTGCGACGTCACCGCACCGTCGACCGTGTCCGCCGAGGTCGTCGTCGTGAATCCTGAACTCTTCGACACCTCAACCACATAACTGTCGACCCCGCTTGAATCCCCTGTCACCGCGTTCCAGATCACCGTCACCGCGCTGTTTTGCTGCGCCCCGTCCGCCGGAGTCGACGCCGTCACCTGGCCGGGAACGCCCGTGTC
>MFPR01000015.1:0-8924 GCA_001784175.1 Candidatus Lindowbacteria bacterium RIFCSPLOWO2_12_FULL_62_27 | reverse complement strand
GAATCCGCGCACCGCAGAGTTCGTGCCCGTGTTTCCGGCGCCGTCGATCGCGCGTACCCGCCAGTAGTATGTGTCGTTGTACAACCCGCTCAGGAGTTGCGACGTCACCGCGCCGTCCACTGTGTCGGCCGAGATCGTCGACGTGAATCCTGAACTCTTTGAAACCTCGACCACGTAACTGTCGATCCCGCTTGAATCCCCCGTCACCGCATTCCAGATCACCGTCACCGCGCTGTTTTGCTGCGCCCCGTCCGCCGGGCTCGACGCCGTCACCTGCGCCGGGCCGCCCGTGTCCAGCAGGAACCCGCGCGCCGTCGAGTTCGCGCCCACATTCCCCAGATCGTCGACCGCGCGCACCCGCCAGAAATACGTGTCGTTGTACAGACCGCTCGGGGTATCGGTTGTTACCGCGCCATCCACCGTGTCGACCACCACCGTCGCCGCAAACCCCGAGGTTTTCGATACCTCCACCACATACGAGTCAATCCCCACGCTGTCCGACGGCGCCACCCACGCCAGCGCCACCGACGCGTTCACCGTCTGCGCGCCGTCCGCCGGACTCGACAACGCCACCTGACCGGCTGCCGTGTCCACGACAAAGCCGCGCACGGCCGAGTTCGGCCCGACATTCCCCAGATCGTCGATCGCGCGCACGCGCCAGTAATAGGTGTCGTTGTACAAGCCAGTGATCGTATCTGTCGTATTCGTCCTATCTGTCGTATCCACGAACACGACCGCGGAAAACCCCGCCGTCGTCGACGCCTCCACCACGAAGCTGTCGATCCCCGTGCTGTCCGCCGGCGTCGTCCACGATACGATCACCGCCGTGTTCGTCGTCTCGTGTCCATCCGCGGGCTGCGCCAAAGCCACCTGCGGCGCGGACGTGTCCAGCAAAAACCCGCGCGCGGCCGACGTGTCCGTACTGCCGGTCGCGTTTCGACCGATCACGCGCCAGAAAAACGTGTCCTGACCCGCCGTGATCACCCGGATCATCGACGTGACGGTCGTATCGACCGCGCTGTCGACAATCGTCGAAAACGCCGCCGATCGCGCCATCTGCCACGTGTAGGTGTCGACGTTCGTCCCGGACCACTCGAACCGGATCGCCGCCGCGGTCGTCTCCGCGGCGTTCGCCGGCGCCGTCAACGTCACCTGGGGGCCGAGGATCAGGACGGTGTCCCACGTCGCATCCGTGGAATTCCCGTCGCTGTACGCCACGTGCACCGTGTCCGACCGCCCCACACCCAGCCGCCCGTTGTTGGCCAGCGCCACGGCGTCGGTGTCGACGGTGTTGATGGCGGCGCTCTGGAAAACGCCGGAGGTATCTGTTGTTTCGTTCAGCGTCAGGGACTCGGTGTCGATGACGAGTCCCGCGGCGTCGTCACCGACATACACGGTCACCGTGACCGAATCTTTGGATTGCGGATTTCGATTCTCGTCGGTGTCGATGACCTGAATGTAGAGAACATCCCGGCTCATCGCCGTGTCGATTTCGTCCGTAAAGGCGGCGTCCTCGAAAATCCGGGTAAGACTCGCCGACAGGACATCCACCACCAGCGCCGTGTCGACGACACGATCGGACGCGGAATTCTCGTCGACGTAAAGCGCTTGGATCGTGTCGCCCACGCCGGTCAGAAGATACGTGTCCGACAGGTCCGAATCCGTGCGCGTCGTGGCCACGGTGTCGCTCCGGAAATATCCTGTGCGGGGACCGCGTTCCGTCAAGGTCACATACAGCGTATCCACGTATCCGCCGCCTGTGCCGTTCGCGTTCCAGACGGTCAGCTCAACCACGATCGTGTCGGCCAGATTCGGATTCTGGTTTTCGTCCGTGTCGATCACCAGGACAAACGCGACATCCCCGTCCGCCTGATAGGTGTCGGTCTGCACGACAAATCCGGTTGAATCATAAAAGGCGATGGTCGCCGCCGTCGGCGCGTCCACCAGGAGCGCCGTGTCGCTCCACGCGTCCGGCGCGTCGTTCGCGTCCGTGTAGGTCACGTGCAGGGTGTCGTCCAAGCCGCCCTGCAACCGGCCATCATTGAGGGTGCCGGCAACCGTGTCGAAAACGCCAAGTCCCGCGCCCTGGAAAATGCCCGTCGTCTCGCCCGTCTCCGTCAGCACCCACGTGTCCTGCCGGTCCAACACCTGACTGGGAGAACCCGTGCCGACGTTCCCCACGTAGACCGTCACGAATACCGTATCTTTCACCTGCGGATTGCGATTCTCGTCGGCATCGGTCACTTGGATCAATACCGCGTCCAGCCGCACGCGGTACGTGTCCGTAACGGCGGAAAACGCGGCCTGATAAAAAGCCAGAACGGCGGCGGTCGGGGCGTCCACGATCAACGCGGTGTCGTTGCTCACATCCCCCGGATCGTTGTCGTCGCTGGCATATTCCACGTTTATGGTGTCATTCAAGCCGACTTCCAAAACGCCGTTGCTGCCGGCCGGCGTCGCTGTATCCACAATCGGCACGGCGCCGCTCCGGAATCTGCCGCTCGCCACGCCCACCTCCGTCACCGTGATCAGTTCCGTGCCGCCGACGGTTGTTCCGTCCGTGTCGTTGTGGACAATGACCGATACTGTGAAATTCTCCGCCGTCTGCGGGTCGACGTTCATGTCCGTGTCCAACACTTCGATGTAGACCACGTCGTTCCTCGGAAGGAAGGTGTCGACCTCGTCCGTAAAGGCGGCGTCTTCGTAAAACTTGACGATGCTGTTCGCCTTGATCTCGATCGCCAGCGCCGTGTCGTAGGAACTCTCGGCGGCGCCGGTCACATCCGTGTAGACGGCCTGCATCGTGTCGTCCCGGCCCCACGTGAGGCGCCCGTTCTGAGCGGCCGGGGCTTCCGTGTCCGCCAAGGCGAAGGGTCCGCGCTGGAATATGCCCGTCGTTTCGGCGCTTTCGGTCAGCACGAGCGTTTCGGTGTCCAGCACAAGACCGTCCGCGGCGTTTCCGACGTAGACGGTCACCTGCACGGTGTCCTTCACCTGCGGGTTCCTGTTTTCGTCCGTGTCATGGACGGAGACGTACATCACGTCGCGCGTTAGAAACGTATCGACTTCGTCGGTGTAGCCGGCGTCCTCGTAAAGAATGGCGCGCGATACGGTCCCAATCTCCAACGCAAGCGCCGTATCGCTGGCGAGGTCGGAGGCATCGTCGGCATCCGTATATTTGATATGGAGAGTGTCGCCCCGGCCCCAGCTTACGAGGCCGTCGCCGACGACCGGCACAAGCGTGTCGGTCAGGATGACGGCAGCGCTCCGGAAAATCGACGAGTTGCCCGTCGATTCGTTCAACATAACCGTTTCCGTGTCCAGCACCAGTCCCGCGCCCGACGGCCCCTCGGCGGCGCCGTTGCCGACGAAGACCGTGACGCTCACCGTATCGACCGCGCCCGCGCTCTTGTTCTCGTCGCTGTCCCGCACCTCGATGTACGCCGCGTCCCGCACGAGAAGCGTGTCCACCTCGTCCACAAACCCGGCGTCCTCGTAGAGCCGCACGGTCGCGGACGATTTCCACGAGCCGGATTTCGTGTCGGTCAGCGCCGACTGGTTCACAAACGCCGCGCCGTCAATCGACGACAGCCTGTAATAGTACGTCCCGCCGTTGGACGCCGTGGTGTCCGTCCACGTCGTCTCAGTCGAGCTTGTACTTCTCACCAGATTCGCCGTATTCGCCCAATTCGTCGTATCCCCTGTCGTGGTCCGGTAGATTTTCGCCCCGCTGTACCCCACCGCTCCGCCGTTCGTCTCCTCGTTCAAACTCGGAATCGTCCACGTCAGTGTGATCTGGCCCGCGACGGAGGTGTCCAGCGTCACGTTCAGCGGCTTGTCCGGCGCGGTCGTGTCGGCACCCGCGGCGGTGTCGACGATGGCGAAGCGGTAGGGGCGGTAATTGTCCGCCGTGTCCGAAACCTTCGCGGTGATCGCCACCTCGTCCGTCGTGCCCCACCAGTTGCGGGTTATGGTCTGCAAAAGCCCGCCGGAGTTTCGGATGTTATTGACGTTGTTGCCGGTAATGTTGTTTTTCAGAATGACATTGGCCGTGGATGATCCGGCGATCCACACGCCCGTGTCGTTGGACTTGACGTCGTTTTGGACGACGGTGTTTGTATCTGAATCTAAAATCCAAACGCCGGCCCCCGTATTCGAATTGGCCATGTTGTTGCTCACCGTGTTGTTCGAACTCGAAGCCAGATAGATGCCATAGGCCGTATTCGAACTGGTCGTGTTGTTGCTCACCCGGTTATTGTTCGAACTCAAATTCAGATAGATGCCGAAGTTCGTATTCGAATTGGCCGTGTTGTTGCTCACCGTGTTGTTATTCGAACTCGAATAGAGATAGATGCCAGGGTCGTTCGAACTGGCAGTGTTATTGCTGACCGTGTTGTTCGAACTCGAAACCAGAGTGATGCCGCCATTCGAATTCGAATTGGCCGTGTTGTTGCTCACCGTGTTGTTGTTCGAACTCGCATCCAGATAGATGCCGGCCTGCGTATTTGAATTGGATGTGTTGTTGCTCACCGTGTTAGTGTCGGAGCCGTTCAGAAGATAAATGCCTTTGTCTCCGCAGACGCCTGCACTGTCGCCGCTGATCGTCGATTGGTCGACGTTGTCCCATTTTATCCCGTCATACGCCCCCGTCACACCGAGGTTCTTGATCGTGAGACCTGTCTGCGTGTCAGCGTAGATGCCGTAGAGACCGGCTGTCGCATTCGCCCCCGGCGGATCGATCACCGTCGCGTTGGAATCCTTGCCGATCAGCGAGATGTTGTCCGTGTCGATCACCACCGTCTCCGTATACGTCCCCGCGTCGATATAGACCGTGTCCCCGGCCTTCGCCTTCGCCAGCGCCTTCGTGATGGTCGCAAACGGCGACGCCGCGTCCCCATTGCCCCCGTCGCCGCCCACCTGATACGTGAACGAGTCGCCCGTCGTGACCGTGTCGTTCACGTACCACACCGGCCCGCCGTACGCGGGCTTGGTCGCGCGCGTGTCCATGAAGAACGACTCGTTGGCGAACGCCGCCGTGTCTTTTGACGTGAGCCGGTAATAGTACGCGTTCCCCGCCGTGACCGTCGTGTCGGTCCAAGTCGTGTCGGTTGACGCAGTCTGCTTGATGAGATTGACCGAGTTCGCCCAGTTCGTCGTGTCGGCCAGATTGACCAGCCGGTAGATGTTGAGTCCGGCAAACCCCACCGCGCCGCCGTTGGTCTCCTCGTTGATCGTCGGGATCGTCCACGTCAGCGTGATCTGCCCCGCCGCGCTCGTGTCCAGCGTCATGCCCGTCGGTAACGCCGGCGCCGTCGTGTCGGCGCCCGACGCCGTGTCCACCGACGCGAGCCGGTACGGGCGGAACGTGTTGGCCGCGTCGCTGATTTTCGCCGAAATCACGACCTCGTCCGTCGTGCCCCACCAGTTCCGCGTCAGCGTCTGGGACGTGCCCGCGCCGTTCCAGAAATGGTTGACCGCGTTGCCCGTGATGTTGTTCTTCGTGATCACGTTCCCCGCCGTCGTTCCCGTCAGCCGGACACCCGTGTCGCTTCCCGATATGTCGTTCTGCTCGATCCGGTTCGAATCTGAATTGTTGATGGAAGACACGCCGCTCACCGTGTTCGACCGGATCTGGCAGGCGCGGATCACGTTGCCCGAACAGGCGTCGTCAAAGGTTATCCCGCTGTTCGCGTTCGAATTCACCCGGTTGTCCGTCAGCGTGTTGTTGTTCGCCGACGTCGCAAACCATATCCCGTAGGAGTTCGAGTTGAACGTGTTGCTCGTCAGCGTGTTGTTCGAACTCGTGAGAATATAGATCCCCTCCGACGCGTTGTTGCTCGATACGTTCCCCGTCAGCGTGTTGTAGCTGCTCGAACTCAGCCATATCCCGTCCTCCGTCGAGGTCCACATCATCATGTTGTTCGTCAACGTGTTCGTGTCCGACCCGCCCGACAAATAGACGCCCAGATATCCGTTCGAACTCACGCTGTCGCCGCTGATCGCCGACCGATCGACGTTCACAAAATAGATCCCGTAGTACGCGCCCGTTACCCCCAGATTCCGGACCGCCAGATTGTTCCGGTTCGCCGCGAAGATGCCGTACAGCCCCGCCGTCGCCGCCGCACCCGGCGGATCAATCACCGTCGCGTTGGAATCCTTGCCGATCAGACTGATCGAATCCGCGCCGATCACCACCGTTTCGGCGTATGCGCCGGCATCGACAAAAATCGTGTCCCCGGCGGTCGCAAATTCAATCGCCTTCGCAATCGTCCCAAACGGCGCCCCGGGCGTCCCCTTGCCGTCCGCCGTGTCCGATCCGCCCGCGTACGTGAAAGAGTCCCCCGCCGTCGACCCGTCGTTCACGTACCAGTTCACCGTTGTCGTGAACACCGCCGAATCCGACGGCTGGCTGTCCGAAAAGAACGACTCGTTCTCGAACGCCGCCGTGTCGAAGGCCGTCACGCGGTAGTAGTATCGGGTGCCCATGACGACATCCGTGTCCTGCCACCGCGTCACGCCAGACCCCGTCTGCGCGACTTTCACCCACGACGACGTGTCCTTCACGGCGCTGCGGTACACCCGATACCCCGACAGCCCCACCGCGCCGCCGTTCACTTCCTCCAGCGCGCTCACCGCCGCCCACTCGACGATGATCGACGTGTCCGACGGCGCGCCGATCACGGCCACCGTGTCCGGCGCTTTCGGCGCGGTCGTGTCGGCGCCGGCGGCGGTGTCGACCTGCGCCAGCCGGAACGGCTGCCAGATCACGGAATCGCCGTTCGACGCCTGATAAATCAGCTGCTTGATCCGCCCCGTGTCGGTCGAGTTCCACCAGTTGCGGGTGAAGGTGAATTTGTTGGCTGCGGCAGTTGAGGCGTTGTAGACTCCGCTATCTGGATTCGTCCCCGACGTTGCGATGTTGTTCTTCTGGACAGTGTCGGAAGAGGAAGCCGCTTCGATATAGACCTGATATTTGGTATTGTTCCTGGCATCGTTCTGTAGGACTGTGATGTTCGAACTGCCATACAGACGGATGCCGTAGTTCGCATTCGAACCGGCTGTGTTCCTTATCATCGTGTTGTTTGAACTCAAATACAGATAGATGCCGAGGCTCGAATTCGAACTGGCCGTGTTGCCCGTCAACGTGTTGTTCGAACTCGCATCCAGATAGATGCCGTCTACATTCGAACTGGCCGTGTTGCTCGTCAACGTGTTGTTGTTCGAACTCGCGGCCAGACGGATACCGTTGCCCGTATTCGAACTGGCCGTGTTGCTCGTCAACGTGTTGTTCGAACTCGCATTCAGATAGACGCCGTCTACATTCGAACTGGCCGTGTTGCTCGTCAACGTGTTGTTGTTCGACCCCGCATGGACCTTGATCCCGTTCAGCGTGTTTGAATTGCAGGTATTCCCGCTCAGTGTGTTGTTCGACGCCGTGTCCACATTGATCCCGTCATTGCTGTTTGAATTCGACGTGTTGTTGCTCAGCGTGTTGTTGCTCGCACTCCAGTACAGATCGATGCCGTGGTTGCCGTTCGACGTCGCGACGTTGTTGCTCAGCGTGTTGCCGTTCGAGAAATAATACAACCGGATACCGGTCTGCGCGTTGGACGCGATCTGATTGCCCGTGATCTTGTTGCTGTCCGATCCGTTGAGCAGATACATCCCGAAGTATCCGCATGAACTGACGCTGTCCCCGCTGATCGTCGAGCTGTCCACGTTCTCAAGATGGATGCCGTCGTACGCCCCTGTCACGCCGAGGTTTTTTATCAGAAGCCCCGTCTGCGTGTCGGCGTAAATCCCATACAGCCCCGCCGTCGCGCTCGACCCCGGCGGGTCGACCACCGTCGCGTTGGAGTCCTTGCCGACGAGCGTGATCGAGTCGGTCTTGATAACCACCGTCTCGGCGTAGAGGCCGGCGTCGACATAGATGGTGTCCCCTACCGTCGCCAAAAGCAACGCCTTCGTAATCGTCCGCAGCGGCGATCCAACCTTGCCGGTGTTCGTGTCGGCGCCGACCGCCGACGTGAAACTGTCTCCCGTCGTCGAACCATCGTTCACGTACCAGTTCACCTGGGATTGCGCCTGCGCGGAATCGAAGGGCTGGGAGTCCGAGAAGAACGATTCGTTCTCAAAGGGCGTTGCGGTGTCGAACGCAGTGACCCTATAATAATATGGAGAGCCGAGGATCACCTCCGTGTCCTCCCACCGCGTCACACCCGACCCGACCTGCGCCGCCTTCACCCACGACGACGTGTCCTTGACGCCGCTACGGTACACCCGGTACCCCGACAGCCCCACGCCGCCCGCCGCCGTCTCCTCGTTCGCCGTCACCGCGGCCCACTCGACGATGATCGACGTGTCCGACGGCGCGCCCACCACCGCGACCGTGTCCGGCGATTTCGGCGCGGTCGTGTCGGCGCCGGCGGCGGTGTCGACCTGCCCCAGCCGGAACGGCTGCCAGATGACTGAATTGCCGTTCGACTCCTGAAAGATCATCTTCTTGATCCGCCCCGTGTCGGTCGAGTTCCACCAGTTGCGGGTGAGGATGAATATGCTGGTCGAGGCGTTGTACACGCCGCTGTCGGGATTCGTCCCCGACGGTACGATGTTGTTCTTCTGCACTGTGTCGGAGGAGGATGTGCCGTCGATGTAAACTTGGTACTCCGTATTGTTCCTCACGTCATTTTGAACCACCGTGTTGTTCGAACTCGCACCCAGATAGATGCCGTAGTACGAATTCGAACTGGCCGTGTTGTTGCTCACCAAGTTGTCGTTCGAACTCGAAGACAGCAGGATGCCTTTGGTCGAATTCGAATTGGCGGTGTTTCTCGTCACCGTGTTGTTCGAACTTGAATACAGACGGATGCCGTCGGTCGTATTCGAATTGATGGTGTTGCTCACGACCATGTTGTTATTCGCAC
>MFPR01000014.1 GCA_001784175.1 Candidatus Lindowbacteria bacterium RIFCSPLOWO2_12_FULL_62_27 | reverse complement strand
CGGCGGCGGAAGTTTCACGAACGTGGCCGAGCCGATGGGCATCAACGCGGGTGTGTATAATAGTTCGATCCAGTGGGGCGATTACGACAACGACGGCGACCTCGACCTTGCCGTGTCGGGACATAACGGCGCAAACTTTCGATTGATCATCTATCGGAACAACAGCGGCGGAAGTTTTGCGAACGTGGCCGAGCCGATGGGCGTCAACGCGGGGGTGTGGTTGGGTTCCATCCAGTGGGCTGATTACGACAACGATGGCGACCTCGACCTTGCCGTGTCCGGAGATACCGGCAACAACAGACGATTGATCATCTACCGGAACGACGCTATCGCCCCGGCAAACGCCCGCCCGGATGCGTCACAGATCAATTTGCCCAAAGGCATGTCGTTCACGCAGGGCGACACAGTGACGTTCCGGTGGACGAAAGTCTCTACTGACACGACGCCTGACACCGCCATGACCTACAACCTACGCGTCGGCTCCGCGCCGGGCAGGGCTGACATCGTCGCCGCCGACACAAATTCCGCGGATTCGGTCGGCAATACGATACTTGGAAACGTCCAGAACGACACGTTTGCGTATCTGATCCGGTCCCTGCCTGCCGGAACATACTACTGGTCCGTGCAGGCCGTCGATGGCGGCATGATGCGGTCGGCGTGGGCGCCGGAGGAAACGTTTGTGGTTACTGTTTCGTACAGCGGCCCGAAGTGGTATGTCAACGACCTTTCGGTGGCGGGCGATTCCTATACGTATGTCCACGGTTATGACACGCAGACCGGTGAATCAACAAAACCGTTTCGAACCATATCGAAGGCCCTGTCGGTGGCCAAATCCGGGGACACGATCTATATCGACGCCGGGCTGTATACCGAAGCCGTCGTCATTGACTCGGACTACATCTCGATCATCGGGAAGGATTCAAACGCGACGGTGATCGACCCGCCCGGATCATATTCGACTGCTGGTCTTTATGGAATTTATGCGGACACGCAAACCGGGCTCTTGATTAAGAACATCGGTGTCACGGGCGCCCGCGAGGGTATCAAGTGGGTCAATGTGGATTTGTCGACAATCATCGGCGACAGCATCAGTGTATGTTACGACCAAGGCATTTATCTCATTAATGGTTCGGATACAAACACGGTCAGCAACAACATGGTCAATGAGAATGGTTCCGGTATTGAGATTAGATCGAGTTCGAGTAACACAATTAGCAACAATATCTGCAAGCTCAATTCCGATGGAATTACTCTATCTTCCAGTTCCAACAACAACACGGTCAGCAACAACTTAGTCAGTTCAAACGCAAACCTCGGCATTTATCTGAATTCAAATTCCGGCAACATATTGAGCAACAATATGTGTGATACGAATACGCGTGGCATCTATTTTTCCGGAAGTAATAACAATACTGTCAGCAACAACACGGCCAATTCGAATACAAATTACGGCATCCACCTGATATCCAGCACTAACAACATAAGCGGAAACACGGCCAATTCGAATATTGATGGGATTCGTCTGGAATCCAGTTCGAATAACACAGTGACGGGGAATACAACATTTTTCAATTCCAACAACGGGATATTCTTATATTCGGGATCGAATAATAACACAATCAGGAACAACACTCTCAAGTCGAATTCACTCTCCGGGGTATATCTAAATGCAAGTTCGAACAATACATTGGTTCAGAATACATTGGATTCAAATGTCAAATATCAAATTTATCTTGATGGCGCGTCTTCAAGTGATACGATTCAAAAGAACAATATCAATACCTCGCAAACCAATCCTGACAGCGGAGTGTACAATGCTTCGACGGCCGCGGCTAACAAATTCACCTTCACCCGCAACTGGTGGAATACAACCGATGAAATAAAGATTAAGAAAATGGTGAGTGGCGCTCCCACGGGTGCTGACTCTATTGTCTTCATACCGTATCGACTCGGGACGGTGGACACCACCCAGGGCGCCGACACAACCGCGCCGGCTCCGCCGGTGCTCACGGTTACCGCCACATCGGACGGGTCCATCCAATTGACGTGGGCTGGGCCTTCGACGACTGAAGAAACCAACGGCGGTGTTGTCGGATACACAGGCGCTAAAATTTATCGATTGAAAAATTTGCCTGACACGTCAAACTGGGCGAATACTGTCAATCTGGTTCATGTTGCCACAGCCTCTGAATCGTCGTGGATCGATACGACCGTCACCACCGGCAATAATTATTACTACAGGATAACCTCGTTCGACTCGGCATCCATTACAAATCAGTCTTTCTTCAATTCCGACACGAAAACTGCATATGCCCAGAAAACAATGTGGTTTGTGAATGATACATACGTGTCCGGGTCGGACTCGTATACGTATGCCAGTGGTTCGGACACGTCGGGTACCGGCACGAAGAATTCACCATATCGAACGGCGGCCAAGGCGCTGAGCTTTGCCCAAGCGGGCGATACGATCCTTATCGACCGGGGTCACTATCCCGAATCCTTCACGATCGGTATCGATTCCATATGGATTATTGGAGTCGATTCAAGTCCGACAGGTACAATCATCGACGCCGGTGACAGCAGTTCCGGATCGAATTTGAAGGTCATATATGCGGCCAATCGTTCTGCCATCAGAATAAGCAATCTTCTCATTCAAAGAGGATTCTACGGTATTCGCCTGGACAACGTATCGCGATCCAGCATTGAAAATATAACTACTCGCAACTGTGGGTTTGGGATTTATGCTTATTACTCCTCGGCGGACACAATTGAAAAGTGCGTCAGTACCGGTAACGAACAGATTGGGATTGATTTAGACCATTGTACATACGTATTGGTTCAGAATTCACAATCCACGAGCAATTCCCAAGACGGCATGCGTCTTTCGTATTCCGACAACAATACGGTCCTGGGCAGCACGTTTACCTCAAACGGGACATACGGGATTTATCTCGATTATCTGAACAGCAACAACGTATTCCACGGCAATAGTGTCATCGGTAATCCCGAAGGAATCGCACTTGGTTCCTCGGATAATAATTTCTTTTCAAACAACGTCAGCTTCAACAATTCGCACGGCGTTTTATTGAACGCATCCAACAAGAATGTTTTCGTCCAGAACACGCTTGATTCAAATCGCCTGTGGCAATTCAAAATTGTGGGAGCATCGCACTCTGATACTGTCCAAAAAAATATCATCCGAACCACCCCGGAAAATCCGGACAGCGGTGTATACGTCGCATCGACCGTCACAGGAAACAGATTCTCGTTCATACGCAACTGGTGGGGCACGACGGACGAGGTGTCCATCAAGCGTAAGATTTATCAAGAATCGAACGGCGACTCCGTATTCTTCATTCCCTACCGATTGGGTATCGTAGATACAGTTGCAGGAGTAGACACGACCGCCCCTGCCCCACCAGCCAATGTCACGCTTGACGCAAGTGCCGCAGGACAAATCAAAGTCTCGTGGACTATACCCACGATCAACGAAGAAACGAACGGGGGCGCGGTCGCTTACAGCGGGGCGAAGATTTATCGCCTGACGAATCTGGCTGATACTACCAACTGGGCTAACGGCGCCAATCTCGTATATACAGCGACCTCGACGGAAACCACATGGAATGACAATGCGGTTACAGGGGGAAATACCTATTACTACCGACTGACATCTTATGACGCAGGATCGCCTGTGAACCAGAGCTTTTTTTCGGATACGACTCAAGCTGCAGCAAGTGCCTCGTCTTCCGTGTGGACACTGGTTGCACAACCGTATGGAGCCGGAACGGGATTTTTTAGTGCCTCAATTCAATGGGGAGATTATGACAACGACGGTGACTTGGATCTGGTCACTTCAGGCACATCCGGATCCGGCGCCCGGCTGATCATTTATCGCAACGTCGCCGGGACATTCACAAATGCCGCAGAGCCGATGGGGGCAAATGCGGGCGTACATCAAAGTTCGGTCCAATGGGGTGACTATGATAAAGACGGGGATCTTGATTTGGCTGTCGCGGGAGACGGGGTTGGATCAGGCCTAAGATTAACCATCTTTCGAAATGATGGCAGTGGAACATTTACGAATGTTTGGGAAGGGGGAGGCCTCATCTATGCTTCTATACAGTGGGGTGATTATGACAATGACGGCGATCTCGATCTTGCAGTTTCTGGAACGATATTGCCCATTAACTCAACATCGCCGCGTCTGATTATCTATAGGAATGACGGGGGCGGTACTTTCACAAGTGCTATAGAACCCATGGGGGTCAATGTTGGCGTATATAAGGGTTCAATCCAGTGGGGTGACTACGACAACGACGGTGACATCGATCTTGCAGTTAGCGGATTGGACAACTCAACCAGTTATCGATTGACCGTCTATAGAAACGACGGCGGAGAAACATTTATAAATGTTGCGGAACCGCTGGGTGGATCTACAAGCGGGCTGCAGTTGTCATCAATCCAGTGGGGAGACTATGACAACGACGGTGATTTGGACTTGGCGGTTTCCGGATTCGCTCAGCCGGGTGGCGCATCAACGATCATTTATCGAAATGACGGCGGAAATACTTTTACCAATGTGGCAAGCCTCACCGGCGTTCAGCGATCGTCGATTGCGTGGGGAGACTATGACAACGACGGAGATCTTGATTTGCTCGTTTCCGGTTATGGTCCATCTTCTTCACGATTAATAGTTTTCAGAAACAATGGATCAGACAACTTCACGAATGTTGCTGAACCCATGGGAGTAAACGCCGGGGTCGATGGCAGTAATGGGAATTCATCCGTCCAGTGGGGCGATTACGACAATGATGGCGACCTTGATTTTGCCGCCGCCGGTTATAACTCCGCGACATCGCAGTACAGGCTCGTAGTTTATCGCAACGATTTAACTGGTCCTTCCAACGTAAGACCGCCGGCGCCAACTCTTGTTTCTCCGAAAGGTACGACCTTCAGTCAGATCGATACGGTAACACTTGCATGGACCTCCGCGCTGGGAGATGCAACACCCGTGGCGTCTCAGACCTATAATATTCGGGTCGGCACCACTGTGCTAAGCACGAATATTGCCGCCGCAGATACAAATTCATCTGATTCCATCGGAAACACAATCCTCGGGAATGTCCAGAACGGTACGACGGCATCTTTGAAGAATCTCCCCCACGGCCAATATTTCTGGTCCGCCCAAGCGGTGGACGGCGGCATGCAACGATCCGTGTGGCCCGCGCCCGAAATGTTTATCGTCCTTTCTTCCTATAGCGGC
Source organism: Candidatus Lindowbacteria bacterium RIFCSPLOWO2_12_FULL_62_27 (assembly GCA_001784175.1). Lineage (GTDB taxonomy): Bacteria > Lindowbacteria > 2-12-FULL-62-27 > 2-12-FULL-62-27 > 2-12-FULL-62-27 > 2-12-FULL-62-27. The sequence goes on along the minus strand of MFPR01000014.1, from coordinate 70,533 downwards.
CCGAAATGGTTTGTGAACGATCAGTATACTGCGGCGGATTCTTATACCTATTCGGCCGGGTCCGATACGCTTGGCAATGGTTCTTCGACGTTCCCCTACCGCTCGATCGCCAAAGCACTGTCAAAGGCCAAGTCTGGCGACACGATCTACGTTGACGCCGGCCTCTACTCGGAAACTGTCGTCATCGACACCGATTATATTTCGCTGATCGGCAAGGACTCCGGCGCCACGGTCATCGACCCGCCCGGCGATAGTTCAGTTTCTGGTCTCTACGGCATTTATGCCGACACCCAAGTCGGCCTGACCGTCAAAAACATTGGCGTGACAGGCGCGCTCATCGGAATTCATTTCCTGAATGTCGATCTGTCGGCCATCGTCTCGGACAGCGTAAGCTCCACCAACAACGGGATATATCTCCTGAACGGATGCGATTCGAATACCCTGACGAACAACATCGGTAGTTTTAACACGAACGGCACGATGGCCAACAGCTCCGGAATCCATCTCTACGGCTCGAGTAACCTGGTGAGTGGCAACACCACGAAATCCAACGGCACCAACGGCATTTTTGTGTCCGGATGGAACAACACCGTCTCCGGCAACACCTCCGCGTCGAACGGCAACTGGGGGATCGGGCTGTACTACGGCCAAGGATGCACAGTAACGGTCAACACGGTGAGTGGGCCGACAAGCGACGGCATTATATTGCAGGCCGGGTCGAACAACGTCGTTCAAGGCAACGCCATCTCCTCGACCTATAGAGGCATTTACATCGTATCGGGTTCGAGCTCCAACCTGATTCAAAATAACTCATCCACAGGCAACTCTGTGGGCATTAATCTGATATCCTCCTGCACAGCCAACACCATCATCAACAATACCGCAAGTTCCAATTCCCAATACGGCATCGCGGCCGAAAGTAGTTCAGGCGGCAACCGCATCATCGGCGATACGATCCTGACGAATTCGCTCTACGGTGTCTATATCAGCGGCTCCTCCAACGACAACCTGGTCTCGAATTGCCGCATCGCATCCAACACCCGGGCCGGCGCATTTATTTATAATGCCGATACGAACACGATCGCGCAAAACGACGTCGCCGGCGGCGACTCCGGCGTGTGGTTGTACGGAACGACAAGGAACAATACGATTGCCAAGAACAACTTTTACAACAACACGATCGCCGCAATCGGCAACTCGTCTGGGTTGGTGCAGAACATCGCGCGTAACTGGTATGGTTCGACGGATGAGTCAGTCATAGCGGCAAGGGTCAGGGATACGGCCTCGTCATTTCTTCCCTATCGTTTCGGGCCTGTGGACACAGCGCTAGGAGTGGACACGGTTGCACCCAAAGCGCCAGACACGGTAGTGGCGACAGCACCGCAGAGTTCGGGGCAGGTGAATGTGAGTTGGTCGTCTGTGTCGGCGAATGAAGAAGGTGTCACGGGTGTGCCAGCCGTATACCAGTATCAAGTTTATCGCGCGCCGATGGTGGATACGTCGAGCTGGATTCGGATTGGAACAAGTTCGGGACAAACCTATACAGACACAACCGCAACACTAGGTATGGCGCACCACTACAGGATTACCACCAGGGATAGTGCTACCATTCCGAATGAATCTTTTTACTCCGACAGCATCGTATCAGCCAAGCCTTCTGGCTTTACACTAGACACGGAGATGGGGGTCAGAGCCGGCTCAGGAGTGTATGACGGATCTATTCAGTGGGGTGATTACGACAGAGATGGGGATTTGGATTTGGTGATATCAGGACAGGATGGGCTGTATCGACGCTTGATTGTTTTTCGTAATAACGGCGTCGGTAGCTTTACAAATGCGGCCGAGCCCTTGATACCTGGTGGAGGTGTAGACAGGAGTTCGATCCAGTGGGGCGACTATGACAACGATGGAGACATTGATCTGGCCATTTCGGGGTTTGATGATAATTCAACCAGAAGATTGGTTATCTACAGAAACAGTGGTGGGGGTAGTTTTACAAGCGCCGTCGAACCGACAAGTCCCGGTATGGGAGGGGTCGACAAAGGGTCAATTCAGTGGGGTGACTACGATAATGACGGTGACCTGGATTTGGCTGTCTCTGGGTTCGATGGAGTAGTCAGACGATTGGTCCTGTATCGAAATAATGGTGATACGACCTTCACAAAAGTGGCAGAACCAATGGGCGCGGGATCAGGTCTTGATGAGAGTTCTATTCAGTGGGGTGACTATGACGGAGATGGTGATCTTGATCTGGCCGTTTCTGGATATGATGGTGCATCCTATAGATTCATCATTTATAGAAATAATGGTGGCGATAGTTTTGCAAAGGTTGCTGAACCAATGGGGGCCAGTGTGGGGGTATATGATGGATCCATCCAGTGGGGTGACTACGATAACGACGGCGATTTGGATATTGCGGTTTCCGGACGCAGCATAACAAGTGGTGAACGGTTTATTATATTTCGAAACTCGGGCGGTGATAATTTCATCAATGTGTTGGAACCGTTGGGCGTGAACGTGGGTCTTGCGTATAGCTCGATTCAGTGGGGTGATTACGATAACGATGGAGACCTTGACCTTGCCGCCTCTGGAAGCAGGCGAGTGATTATTTATAGGAATAACGGAATCGATAGTTTTACAAACGTTGCAGAGCCCATGGGCGTCAATCAAGGTGTCGATTACAGTTCAATTCAGTGGGGTGATTACGACAATGACGGCGACCTTGATTTGGCGGTTTCTGGACAATCAAGTACAGGAACATATCGATTGATTCTCTTTCGTAACGATGCCAACGGTTCAATGAATATTAGACCAAGTATGCCGACATTGTTGAGTCCAAAGGGCGTATCGTTTTTACAGGGTGATACCATGGTACTCACATGGTCCAAAGTCACCACCGACTCCACGTCCGCCAATGCCATGACGTACAACCTGCGAGTCGGTTCCGCCCCCGGCAAAGCCGACATCGTCGCCGCCGATACCAACAGCTCTGATTCAATCGGCAACACCATCCTCGGCAATGTGCAGAACGACACCTTCGCTTATCTCATCCGATCCTTGCCGGCAGGCGCCTACTACTGGTCCGTCCAGGCTGTCGACGGCGGCATGATGCGGTCGGTGTGGGCGCCCGAAGAGACATTTGCGATCACTACCCCAGCCCCATATGCGGGTCCGAAGTGGTACGTGAATGACAGTTACGTGGTAGAAGATTCTTACACCTATGCTTTCGGATCTGACACTGGCGGCGAGGGTTCGCCTTCGAAACCATATCGATCCGTTGCCAAAGCACTTCAAAAAGCCAAATCGGGGGACACGATATTTGTGGATGCCGGAATATATTCGGAAACAATTGTGATCGATACAAATAGAATATCGATTATCGGCGTGGACTCGGCATCGACAATTTTAGAGGGGGGCGATAGCAGTTTGGGCCGCAAGGGAATATTTGCGGACACCCAATCAGGACTTCTGGTCAAGAACCTTGGGATACGCAATTACCATGCCGGTATCGAATGGGTAAACGTTGACAGTTCGACTCTGGAGAATGTGACGGTTCGTTTGAGCAGAGATTTGGGAATTACCCTGACCAATAATTCGGATTCGAATTCTATTATTAATTGCCTTGTTGTGGACAATTCAAATTCCGGCATCTTTTTGAACGCGTACAGTAATATGAACACATTGATTGGCAACACCTGCTCAAACAATCTCGCCTACGGCTTTCTCTTGCAAAATGCGAACAGTAATATCCTAAAAAATAACAAAAGCGTTGGAAATAGTGCGGCGGGATTTATTCTAAATATTTCGTGCGCGAGCAATATTTTAATGGACAATTACAGTGCAGGCAACGCCCAATACGGCTTTTTTCTGAATGGCGCAAGCAATAACAACAAATTGGACAATAACCGGGCCCATCAGAACGCGTATTTCGGGGTATGGTTGTCAACCTCCAGTTCAAATGTTCTTTCCAACAACTCGAGCACGAGCAATTTCAGTCATGGGTACTATTTGAGTTCCGCAGAAACGAATGTTTTTGTTCAAAATGCATCAGATTCTAATGGTGGATATCAGTTCTATTTGGATGGAACATCCACCGCCAACACAATCGTGAAAAATAACATTACCCCAGCGTCGGTGAACAGGGACAGCGGTGTGTTCAATGGAACAAACCAAACAGTGAATTTTAGCAGAAACTGGTGGAGCACTACCGACGAGCTGGCGATAGCCAATCGATTGAAAAACGCTGCAGGGGGTTCTGTCACGTATGTGCCTTATCGTCTCGGTCCCGCAGACACATCTGCTGGCGCCGACACCACCGCGCCGGCGCCTCCGGCAACTGTGATCCTTGATACAGTCACCGCCGGCCAGATTCAAATTACATGGACGATTCCGACAGTCAATGAAGAAACCAACGGCGGATCCGTGGGACACGCCGGCGTAAACATATACAGGTTGACCAATGTGGCGGATACCAACAACTGGGCCAATCCGGCCAATCTCGTTTGGACGGCGGGTGCGTCGGACACAAGCTGGATCGACACCGCAGTCGCCGCTGGGAACACCTATTTTTATAGACTCACTTCATTTGACGCCGCCACGCGGATGAATCAATCGTTTTTCACCGACACGAAAGGCACGAAGGTAAGTACGGTTGTGTCAGTCACCGCCATATCACCCGCGAGCGGATACGAGACTAATTCGATATGGCTAAGGTTTGAATGGTCTTCTCCAACGGCGGAAACCTACACCTGGCAGCTCTCTAGGACATCGTCGTTTTCTACGTCCGCAGACAGCGTGGTCGATACAAAAGTAACTGCTCTTGTGCGAAATCTGCCCTACGAGGACACATTTTACTGGCGAGTCATTGCGAAGGACACATACGGCGCCGTTGATACGACAGCGGCGCGCTCGGTGATGTTGGATGCGTCTGTAGGACAGGTTTCGATTCTTTCACCGGCAGATGGGTATGAAACATCGAACACTAAACTGCTTGTGTCCTGGGTTGCCCTCGCAGACAGCGTCAGCATCGATTCGTTCATCGTCGAAGTGTCCAAATCTACGTTATTCACCGCTCTCATTTTTACTGACACCGTTTCGGGACTGCGAACCAGCGACACTCTGTCGAACCTTTATAATGACACATATTTCTGGCGTGTCCGAGCCATAGATCGGCTTGGAAATATTGGAGCCAATTCCCAGGCACGAGGGTTTGTTGTCGATACATCCGCCGGGCAGGTTTTGCTGGACCGGCCGGCCGATGCGCATGAAACCACGAACGTCAAACCGGTTGTCAGTTGGTTCTCTCTCGCCGACAGTGTCGGTATTAATTTCTACGTTGTTGAAGTTTCCAAGACAACGGCGTTTTCGACGCTGGTGTTCGTTGACACCGTGGCTTCAAACCGCACGACCGACACGCTGACCGGCCTGTATAACGACACGTACTTCTGGCGAGTGCGAGGAATCGACAAACTCGGAAACACACTTGATTCGCCGCCGTCCCGCCGGCTGGTTGTCGATACGGATGCGGCGGCGGTTTCGTCTCTGCTGCTGGCCGACGGCCACGAGACGACCAACGTCCGACCGGTCGTGAGCTGGGGCGCCGTCATCGACGGCGTGGGCATCGACAGTTACGTGATTGAGGTGTCACTGACTCCTTCGTTTTCATCTCTTGTATTCGCCGATACCATCGTCGGCACGCGGACCAGCGACACGCTCATCCTGTCTGCCAACGATACCTATTACTGGCGCATTCGTTCCATCGATAAACTCGGAAACCTGAGTTCCTACTCGTCGCCGCGCGGCCTGGTCATCGACACGTTTGTCGTTCAAGTGACGCTGGTATCGCCCGCAAACGGGGTTGCGATCGTGGATACCAAGCCGGCGCTCACATGGCAGAGTGTGTCGGACAGTGTCGGGATCGACAGTTTCGTCGTGGAAGTTTCCCGGACATCCGCGTTTATGTCGTTTGTCTTTGTCGATACCGTCCGCGGCTCGCTGACGACCGATACGGTACCGGCGTTGACCGAGGAGGATACATATTACTGGCGCGTGCGCGCGGTGGATCATCTGAAAAACATTGGTCTTAACTCGACGACCTTTGCCTTCCGGTTTGATACCGGCGTGAAGATTATTCTTGCCTCGCCCGGCAACGGATTGGAAACGACGTCGGCCATTTTGACGTTCTCGTGGTCGACGGACGACGCCGAGACGTATACTTGGCAGATGTCGAACGCGGCGTCTTTCTCCGTCCTCACAGACAGCGTGGTGGATACGAGCGCCGCAAGCATCGTCAGAAGGATTTCAAGCGAGGACACATTCTATTGGCGGGTCATCGGCCGCGACCGGGTCGGGAAGGTCGATACCGCCGTGCGCGTCTTTCTGCTGGACACCCACGCCGACAGGGTGGAGTTGGCCTCGCCGGCGGATCAACAGGAAACGACGACATCGAGACCGGTTCTGTCGTGGAAGAATCTTGCCGATAGTGTTGGGATCGATTCTTACGTGTTGGAGCTTTCAAGCTCACCGACATTTTCGAGTTTGCTGTTTGCTGACACGGTTTCTGCAAGCAGGACGAGCGACACCGTGGCCAATCTTAGCGACGGCACGTATTACTGGCGTGTCCGGGCCATTGACCGGTTGCGGAATGTCGGATTGAACTCTACGTCGAGGCGGTTCAGGGTTGCGGTTCCGGGGTTGCCGACAAAGATCATTCTTCTCAACAACCACCAGTTGGGCACGCACTCCACAATCTTGCCAAGCCCGCTCTGCGTCGTGTTGAAAGACGACACCGGTAATCCCGTCCCGGGCCAGGCCGTGACGTTCTCGATCGCCGTCCCCGCGGGCGGCGCGGGAGCGAGTCTGGCGCTGAGTACCGTCATCACGGACAACAGCGGGATGGCCTGTGACACGCTGACGCTCGGCGCCCGTCGCGGACCCTACCATGTCGCTGTTACCGTTGCGTCGAACTCCGCGCTCAAGGATGCTTTTGTGGCGTATGCGGACGGACTCGAGATATCCAAGTCGGTGTTCAAGATGATCGCGCCCAACAAGTCGCTGACGGTCGCGGATGTTCAGAATGCGATCAAAGCCAAATTTCCGCTCTCCAACATCGGGGAATGGAATCAGGATGCGGGAACGGCGGCAGGAGAACGCGACTATGTCACGCCCTCCGCGCTGGTTCGCGGCCGCGGGTACTGGATCTTTGATCCGCAAAATGCGAGCGGCACGATCGATTTCCAGGGAACCGCCGGTTATGACACCATAACGGTGGCCCTCAAGACTGGTTGGCATCAGGTCGGCAGCGGGCAGTATTTCTATGTGAGCTGGGACTCGGATGTCCGGTTTGATACCGGCGACAAAAAACTAACGCCGGCCAAGGCCGAGGCCGCCGGATTAATCCAGAATGCTGTCTATTGGTGGAACGGATCAAGTGACTATACTTGGGGTCCGGATATCAATCGGCCATCCCTGTCGGCAATACATTTGAAACCGACGGTCGGATTTTTTATGTACGCGAAAAAAGCCTGCAACATGACGATTTATCCCAACCCATCCGTTCCACCCGAAACGGCCGCCGAGGTTCTCAATCAGGCGCCTAAACTTTTGTCGGCGGTCTATCAGCAGGATGCCGCGTCGGACCAGAACTGGACGATCCAACTTACCGCCGCGGCCGGCGGCATGCAGGATTTTCAGAATTATATCGGCGTCGTTTCAAAAGCGGAAGAAGCGACCGCCGCTGAACGATACGAGCCGCCGCCGGTGGCTAGCAATTTTGTCTCGCTTGGAGTTGTGGCAGAGAACGGCAACAGACTCGCGGCGGCCTACGCGGAACCGGTGACAACCGCCAGGAGCTGGTCATTGGGTGTGTCGAGCGATTTGAAGGACAACATCCTGTTAAATTGGAACAATCTTGAATCCGTGCCGGAAAAATACGGCGCCTATCTCGTGGGTTTGCCGCAAGGGCCGGTGAATCTGCGCAAATCCTCGTCCGCCGTTCTTGCCGCCGGATCGTCGTTGAAACTGACAGTCGCGGTGGGATTGCCCGAATATCTGGGCGCGTTTTTGTCGCCCAATCTCGACAAGAGCCAGACGTTCGTATACCCCAATCCCGGGCCGGACGGTACAACCGGCAGCATGACGTTCAAATACAATCTGCAGGTGGCCGGTGACGTGACTTTGAAAATCTACGATGTCGGCGGCCGGCTCGTGCGGGAATTCAAGCACCAGGGAAATCCCGGATCCAATCTGGTCATCTGGGATACGACCAACCGGTTTGGCCAGAAAGTCGGGTCGGGAGTTTACATTTACATCCTCGAAACGCCCGGCACGAAACTCGTCGACAAGCTGGCGGTGGCTAGATGAGTGTCAAATACAGAATCGGGATTTTCATTCTGGCTGCCGGCTTCTGGCTCATGGTTTCTGCCGGCTCATACGCGCAGATGTCCCAGGAAGAACTCCGCCGGGAGCGGGTTGAAACGCTCGACGAACTCAAGCGCACACAGGATTTTTCGGGAAGCTCCTCATGGGTCACGCGCGGCCTCGCACGCGGTTTGGGCTGGCGCATGAATTTCGGCGGCTGGTACGCGCCATCTTATTCGTCGTCTGACGAAAACGACAGGAATGTGGCCGCGCAGGATTCCCTCGACCACACGTGGGAGAACGATTTTCGATTTTTCACCAACGTCGCCAGCCGGTCAGGCAAGACGCAATTTTACGCGCGCATGAAAGCCACCCAGTCTCTCAATTCCACGCCAACAGGCGCAGTCCGGCGCCGGGATATGGTGGGACCGGCGGTCGATCTCCTGTATCTGCAACAACAGTATCCGGCGGGAGGCTGGAAACATCAGATCACGCTCGGCCGGCAGTTCGTCATGGTCGAACGCGGCATATCGTTTGGACTCACGGTTGACGGTTTGCATTACAAGGCCCTTTCACGGATCAATGAGTTTCAGGTGTTTTTCGCCCGGCAGAATCCTTCAGATGACAACATCGACAATTTCTCACCGGGATCGGGCCGGACCAAACGCTGGTTCTACGGTATGGAATGGAAAGTGAAATTCATGAAGACCCAGACACTGGATCTGTTCGGGCTTATGAATCAGGACCGGAATGACGAATCCGTCAATCCCGCAACCGGCCAACCCCATCAATTGGATTCGCTCTATTACGGGTTGGGATTTGAGGGACGGGTGATCGGCAATCTGCGATACTGGTCGATGTATATTCAGGAGTCCGGCAAAACGTATCCATCGGGCGGAACTACAAAAGTCAGCATTTCATCCAGCGCGATCGACGGAGGGTTGCGGTATTACTTCGCGACGGCCATGGCGCCCAGTTTCTATGTCGAGTACGCCGCCGGCAGCGGCGACGGCGACGCCCAGGGAAGCGCAAACTCGTCATTCGGCGGAAGCACGGCCGGCAAGGATGAGCGGTTCATCTCGTTTGGCGGATTGACGCTCGGATATGCGCTTGCCCCGCAGCTGACCAATATCCAAGTCTACAAATTCGGCGCCAGCGTGAAACCGTTTGGATGGTCTGCCAACCGGCTGTGGTCGGATATGTCCGTTCAGCCGACGTACTACCTTTACTCGCGCGATAAGGCATCCGGTGTGACGTCGGATCCCTACATTTCGTCCGGCGCCGGATCGTCTCGCAAGATCGGCTCGGAGTTTGACATGACGGTCGCTTGGAAAGCCGCCGTGGACATCAGCTACCAGTTCAAATTCGGCCGGTTCTCGCCCGGCCCCGCGTATACGAACCGCGGGGCTGAAAATTATATGCGCCTGAAGTTCTCGCTCGATTTATGAAAACGCACCCTCCGTCGGCTGCGACACGTCCGTGTGTCGCAGAATCTCCGACTCCGGGTACGACGCCGTCCATGGCGTCGCGCGCTCTGGCGATCACGGTCATTTTACTATTCGGGTGGATCGGACTTTCTCCGGCATCTGCCGCGTCCGAATCGGAGTTCTATGCCGCGCTTTTCAGGAAGGAAACCGCGACGGTCGAAGACGCCGTGCGGCTTCTTGCCCGGCTGGGAGGATACGACGGGCCTGAGAGGATTGAATCCGAGTTGAGGTTTCTGGCGGAGAGCGGCGTGAAATTTCGCAAGGATGTCGCCGTGATTCGAAACAGCCGCCTGACCACCGGCAATCTCGCGCACATGATGATCGATGCGCTCCGGTTGAAGGGCGGCGTCATGGCACGCGTTTTTCCGGGCAGCCAGCGTTATGCGGTGAGACAGGCTGTTTATCTGGGCCTGTTGCCGTCAGACCGGTCTCCGGACGACGTGGTCTCCGGCAAGGATCTTCTGGGGTTTGTCAGCAAACTTGCCCAGACGATGGCGAAGCAGGTGGCGCGGAATGAATAGGACACTCACCATGGCCTTGTTTATTTTATTTGCCGTGAATTTAGTCTTGCCCGCGACGGCCGCGGAGATCATGACTGGAGTCCTGACGGATGTAACAGGCAACGTCGAAATCATGCGGCGGGGCGAAAAGCAGTGGCAGAAAGCCGCAAAAGGGATGCCGATAAAACCCGGCGACAAAATATCGACCGGCATTTCCGGAAGCGCCGTTCTTTCATTTGAGAACAGCTTGACCGAAATCACACCGATGACCCAATTCGTGATCGGGCGCACGGTTGAGGACTCCCAAAAATTCTATACGGAACTATTCCTTCAGGTCGGCAAAGTCGTCACGGAAGTAAATGCGAAAAGCGGAAAACAGAATCGGTTCAACGTAACCACGCCGAGCGCCGTTGCCGGCATCCGGGGAAGCAAGCAGGAGGTGGGGCATTTCCCGCAAACCGGCACGGAGATGAAGATGCTCGAAGGCCATGGATTCATGGCGCCGCAGGATCCGAACAAATTACCGGGGGCGATGAAGGAAGTCCTGGGCCTAAGCCCACAAAAGGCAGGGGGAGAGGAAGGGGGCAAAGACAAGGATAAGGAGAAAAAGGACGACGAGAAGGGCGAGAAGAATGAGAAGTCCGAGAAGGATGAGAAAGGCGAAAAAGCGGATGAGGGCGGCAGGCCGGAAAAAGACAAGGAAGACCGCTCCGATGAGGCGGGACGTGATATCGGTACGGAAGAGACTCCCAAAGAGGCCGTCGGTGAGTTTAACCAGTGGTTGCAGGAAAATGAGAATGCCATCATGGAAGCCGGCGCCGCGGAAGAAAAGGACATCGGTCTTTTGGACGAAAAAACCATGGATTTTGTTCAGGACGCCGGAAAAGGGCACTCCGTCGAAATCCGCGACGCTCAGGATCCGGCCGGCATCGTGGACGCGGACCAGAAGCTCGCCAAAGATGCGACGCCGGATGTGACGCCGGCGGGTATGTCCGCTTCAGAAAAAGATGCGGCCACCGTCTCCACAGAAACTGTGGACCAGCCCGCAGCGACGGCGACTCGTGAAGAACAAAAAACGCTCACCGAAACCACGCGAGCGGCGGAACAGGACCGTGCGGTGGAGCAGACGTTTCCGGGGTTTCCGAAACGCCCTTCTCTTGTAAAATAGGATATTTGAAATTGCCGGAGGAGGGACTTGAACCCACACCCGGGGTGACCCGGACTAGATTTTGAGTCTAGCGCGTCTGCCGTTCCGCCACTCCGGCGTAACCATGGATGGTTACGTCCCTGCCCTCGAATGACATGGATGTCATTCTGTCAGGCAGGGACGACAACCACACGAATCTTATCAGGAATATTGAAATAGAAAAGAGGGAATCGCATACGGTGGCCAACCCGATTCATTCGCGAAAATGACTTTGCCAATACTTTGCCAAAACTATTCGATACCATTGTGCAAAAAGGAACTCATAGCATAAATGCATATTGCTTTTATCCCCGTATTTTCCTACGATTACGCATATTGGTGGTCAATAGCCACCGCCGCTGGATGGACTCAAAATCCCGTGGGGGTCACCCCCCGTGTGGGTTCAAGTCCCTCCTCCGGCATACAGGGATGTATTGTCCCTGGAGCAGGGCAATTTTCGTACAGGAAGTACGAAAATTGCCCAGGGTGCGACGGGGACATCAGGGATGTATTGTCCCCGTTGCCACAAGGGCCGCACAAGGGCCAAGTTTGCCTTGGACGGCGCGTCCTCGTGTGGTAGCCTCTTCCGAATCATGAAAAAAGTTTCCGTGGACCCGCCCGACTTGCGTCGCCCGCGGGGCGGCCCGGGGGCCGGTCTCGCGTTCGGCATTCTAATTGCGCTGCTCGTTTTCATCGTTTTCAAGGACTTTCTGCTGTTCGAGAAAATTTTTCTCTTCAAGGACATCGGCAGCGACACGATGAACGAGCATTATCCGCACTACGTGCACCTGCGGGAGTATCTGAGGTCCGACGGCATTCCGCGGTGGTCCTTTCAGCAGGGCGCGGGCCAGAACATTTTTCCGTATTCCATCAACGAGCCGACCGCGCTGCTCCTCAGCCTGTTTCCGACGCGGCTGATTCCGTATGCGGTGATTTATGTCCATCTGCTGAAAATCCTGTTGTGCGGCGTTTTCTTCTTCCGCTATCTGTCGCTTCTGGGGATTTCGGCCTATGCGTCGGGAATGGGCGCGCTCCTGTACACCTTCTGCGGGTACATGGTCCTGGGCGGCACATGGCGTTCTCCGCCGACCGAGGCGATGTTTGTGGCATTCCTGTTGTACGCCTTTGAGCGGTTCTTCAAACAGTCCCGCTGGGGTCTGATTCCTGTTGCGGTGGCCTGCGCCGGCATCGATCAGCCGTATTTCCTGTATATGGATACGGTCTTTCTGGCCGCATACGCGACGCTGCGTTTCTGGGAGGAGCGCGGGCCGCTCGGGCGGGCCTATGCGGTGTTTCTGACGAAGCTGGCCGGGCTGTGGGCGCTCGGGGTCCTCATGGGCGCCGTGTACGTGATGACGGGCGTCCTGCAGATGCTGCAGAGCCCGCGAGTCAGCGGCGAGGTCTCCCTCTTCAGCAAGCTGGCGGCGAAACAGATATTGGAAACCAACACCTTTGGACAGTCGCTCACCATCCTGCTACGCCTGTTTTCGAACGACCTCCTGGGCGCCGGTAGCGCGTTCCGGGGCTGGGGCAATTACTTCGAGGCGCCGCTTCTCTACGCCGGCCTGCTCAGCCTCCTTCTTTTGCCGCAGTTTTTTTCCCTCTCCGATCGCAAGACCCGTCGCCTGTATGGCGGCGGTTGCGCCCTCGCCGTCGCGATTCTGGTGTTCCCATTTTTCAGGTACATGATCAACCTGTTCAGCGGCGATTATTATCGGACCATTTCCCTGTTCTTGACGATTCTCATCATTCACCTCGCCGTGCGCGCCCTCGGCCTGATCGACGGCTCCTCCAAACTCGATCGGCCGACCCTGATCGTCACGTGCGCGGTTCTCCTGGTCGTCTTGTTTGTCCCGTACCCCCGCCTGCGGGTGGACCCGGGCCTGCGGAGCGCGGCGGCCGCGTTTCTGGCGGCGCATACGGTGTTGCTGCTTGCGATGGGCGCCGGCAACCTCGGCAGGGTGTCGCGATTGCTTCTTGTGGCGAGCGTCGCCGCCGAGATGGGCTACTTCGCGGTGCAAACCATCGACGCGAGATCCGCGCTGACGGCCGCGTCGCTTCACGAGAAAACCGGATACAACGACTACACCGTCGACGCGGTGGCCTGGCTGAACGCCACCGACACGGAATTTTTCCGCGTCACGAAAGATTACTCGTCCAGCCCGGCCATGCATTATTCGATCAATGACGCGAAGATCCAGGGATTTCGGGGGACCTCCAGCTATTATTCATTCAATCAAATCAATTACATCCGGTTTCTCGGAGAGGCGGGCGTGATCGATCCAACCGACGAGCTGTCCACGCACGTGACGGACGGCGTCGAAAAAGCCCATCCGATGATACGTACGATGCTCGCCGTCAAATATGCCCTCACGCGCCGCACGGCCACGAATCTCCCGCAGTTGGGATACGAAAAGGTGGCAACGTTTGGGCATGTTCATCTCTACAAGAACAATTTTTTTCTCCCGCTGGGGTACGCCTATGACGCCTACATGCTCCACAGCGATTTCAAGTCGCTGGAGGCCCCGGTCAAACCCCTGGCGTTTCTGCGGGCCTGCGTGATCGATCCCGCGGACAAGGGCGAATTTGCCGGCCTGGAGTCCATCACCACCGTTTCACGGGACCTGCCGGCGGACGACTTGGTCCGGTCGATGGGCCGGTTGAAGGAAAACTCGCTGGCGATCTCCGAATACCGGCAGAATCTCATCCGGGGCACGCTCAGGCTGGACCGGCGGAAGATCCTCTTTCTCTCCATTCCTTTCGATCGGGGCTGGACCGCAACCGTCAACGGCCGCCGGCAGGATCTGCGCAAGGTCAACATCGGATTCATGGGACTCGTGCTGGACAAGGGCGAGCACAAAATCGACCTCGCCTACGAGCCGCCCCTGGCCCGGCTCGGCGCATGGCTTTCAGGACTGGGACTGATCGCGTACGTGGGCCTCTTGATTTGCCGGCCGAGTCTGTCGCCCTGAGCGCCGGAATCGCTTCCGGCCGCGCGGCGGAGTTTGCGATTGCGGCCGGAAAAATATAAGATCACGCTGTGATCGAACAGGCCATGCGGAATTCGACGGACATCGGTGAGAATATCAAACGATTGAGAGAACGGATTCGCGCCGCCGCGGCCCGGGCCGGCCGCCCTCCGGACGGGATCGCGTGCATCGCGGTCGCCAAGGGCCATCCGCCGGCGGCGGTTCGGGTCGCCGTGCGTGAGGGTCTGGCCGAGATCGCCGAGAACCGCGTGCAGGAGGCCGTGCCCAAAGCCGCACAGCTCGCCGATCTCTCCATCCGCTGGCATCTCGTCGGGTCGCTCCAGACCAACAAGGTCCGCCCGGCGGTCCGGCTCTTCTCGATGATCCAGAGCCTCGACCGGATCGATCTCGCCCGGGCGATCCAAAAAGAATGCGAAAAAGAAAACCGCACCATCGACGCCCTCGTCCAGATCGAGCCGACCGGCGAGCCGGCCAAACACGGCGTCCCACCGGAGGCCGCCGCCGCGTTCGTCCGGTCGCTGGCGGAGTTTGACCGGATTCGACTGCGCGGCCTCATGGCCATCGGGCCGCTGACGGAGGATCGCGAAAAAATCCGGGCCTGCTTCCGGCAGGTTCGCGAGTTGTTCCAGTCGATCCGGCCCACGCAGGAAGGCGGCGCCGTCTGGGACACGCTCTCGATGGGCATGAGCGACGATTTCGAAATCGCCATCGAGGAGGGCGCGACGCTCCTGCGAATCGGCACGCTCATTTTCGGACCGAGATCGCCGTCGCCTTGAAGAAAACGCTCGCGGTTCTGGGTGCGGGCCGGATGGGCCACGCGATTGCCCACGCGCTGATTGCACGCAAGATCCTTCAGCCCCGCCAACTCGTGATGGCCGACCCGCTGTCCGCCCAGCGGCGCCGGGCGGCGGCGCTCGGGTGCGCCGTGACCGCCGACGCCGCGCTGGCGGCCTCGCAGGCAGCGTCGATCCTGCTCGCGGTCAAACCGCAGAAAGTGGAGGAAGTCGCAGCCCGGATCCGTCTGGCGGTTCGGGGCAAGCGCGTCGTCTCCATCCTCGCGGGCACGACCCGCGCACGGCTCCGGCAGCTTCTCCCCGGCGCCCGGATCGTCCGCGTCATGCCCAACACGCCGCTTCTGGTCGGGTCGGGCGCGACCGCGATCGCGCGCGACGGCGTCGCCCCCGAGGACCTTCGATTCGCCGTCCGGCTCTTTGAGCCGATGGGCCGCGTCTGGAAGGTGCAGGAAAAATGGATGAATGGTATAACGGCTCTTTCCGGAAGCGGCCCGGCGCTGGTTTGCGCGTTTCTCGAAGCGTGCATCGCCGCCGCCGGCAAGAACGGCCTGCCGCCGGAGTTGTCCGAGGAACTCGGACTCCAGACGCTGGCCGGCACGGCGGCCCTCCTGCGGAGCGGGGGTCTCACCCCGGCCCAGCTTCGCGAGATGGTCACCTCGCCGGGCGGAACCACCGAAGCGGCCCTGCGGGTATTTGCCCGCCGGCGGCTCCCCGGATTGGTCGAAGCGGCCATCCGGTCGGCGGTCCGGAGGGGCGCGGAACTCTCCCGCTGACTTCAGCGGGCGAAGGAGGACATTCATGTTGACACTGTTATCGGCGGTCATCACGGCCGCAGCCAATCTTCTGACGGCCGTCTTTATCACGCTGTGCATGCTCTTGGCCCTGCGGTTCATATTGAACTTCTATGCGGACGGCACGTCGAATCCCGGCATCGTGTTCGTTTTTCGCGTCACCGAGGTCGTGCTGGATCCCGTCCGGCGGAAAATGGGGATCGAGCCCCGCACGGTCGATCTGTCGCTCATCGTTGTATTCTTCGGCGCCATTTTTTTCGGAACCTTGATGATCGACCTCCTCCGGAAAATCGCCGTCCACCTCGCCGGCTGAACCCCCTTCGGATGGCGCGCCGCTGATGTTCCGCAGGATCCGGCTCGGAGATGTCCTCCTCAAGGCCGGGCTTGTCTCCGAACCGACGCTGGCCGAGGCGTTGGACCTTCAGAAAAAAGAGGGCGGCAAACTCGGCGAACTCCTCGTCCGACGCGGGATCGTCCAGGAAGTCGACATGCTCAAAGTCATCGCCGAGCAGGTTGGCGTGCCCTTCGTCCGGCTCAAACACTACGCCATCGATCCCGCCGTCGCGAAAATCCTGTCCGAGGACCTCTGCCGCAAGACCCACGTCGTGCCGATCGCGCGGTCCGGCCAGTCCCTCGACGTCGCCATGGACGACCCTTTTGATCTTGAACTCATCGACAGCCTCACCAAGGCCTGCGGCTTGAACGTGACGCCCGTCGTCAGCACCCGGGACGACATCCAGAAAACGCTGGACGCGATCTTCGCCGAAAAGAAAGCGCCGCCGGCGGCCGAGCCCGAACTCTATCTCGTGTCGCGCACGGGCGACGCGGTCCCGCTCGTCAGCGAAGCCGGGGAAAGCATGTCCGACCTGCTCCTCGAAAAACTGATTTCGCAGGCCCTGAAGGAAAACGCCCAGGCCCTCATCATGGAGCCCCGCCGGTCCTTCCTCCAGGTCAAGTTCCGCATCGACGGATTTCTCTACGACCGCACCCACGTCCCGGTCCAGCAGTACCAGGCGCTCCTCGCCAGGCTCAAGGACCTGTCGACCCGCGAGCAGCTCGTGATGGAGACGCCGTTCGACGAAAGTTTCGTAGTCCGGATGGCCGGCGGGGACGAGCGGTTCGAGCTGCGGGTCGGCATGCTCGAAACGGTCCTCGGCACCAAGGCCGTCCTCCACATCATGCGCCGCGACATGTACATCCGGGACCTGGCGGACATGGGATTTGAGCTGGAGGCCTTCGACATCTTTGAAAAGCTGATCACGGCCCCCGAGGGGCTCCTCCTCATTTGCGGGTCGGCCCACAGCGGGAAGACGACGACGTCCTACAGCGTCGCCAACTACCTCTACCGGACGCACAACCGGTTTGTGATGAGCATTGAAGCTCCGATGGGACTCCTGGTCGAGCATTTCAACCAGCTCCATCCCACCAAGAATCCCGATTTCGAAAACGCCGACGCCATTGTCCTGCGCGCCCTCCGCCAGGACCCCGACGTGCTCCTGATCGATCGCCTGGCCAACCAGGACAGCGTCTCCCAGGCGCTCTTTGCGGCGGCCGTCGGAAAATTCGTCCTCTGCACCTACTACGCCGAAACCGCCTTCGACGCCCTCCTGCACCTTCTGGAAAATCCGAAACTCGACCGGTACATCTTCGCTACGCAAATCCTCGGCATCGTCGCCCAGAAACTCGTCCGGCGCATCTGCTCCACTTGCGCCACCGTCTACCATCCGACCCTCGATGAGCTCCAGAAACTCGACATGCTCGAATACAAGGACTACGATTTCTACCGCGGCGCCGGATGCGAGCGGTGCAACGGTTCGGGATTCCGGGGACAGACCGGCATTTTCCAGGTGCTTCGGTTCAACCGCGAACTGACCCACCTCATCCAGAGCGGCGCCTCCGTCAAGGAACTCCTGGACACGATGGAGCAGACCGGAATCAAGACCCTGAGAAGCCGCGGGAAGAAAAAAATACTTGCCGGCGCCACCACCATCGACGAGGTCCTCCGCGAAACCTACGGCGAAGAACGCCTCTACGGCGGGCCGAAAGCGTCCTGAAATGCGCCTCCCCCCGCGCCTCCGGCTCTGCCTCCTGATCTGGTTCCTCCCGATGTGCCTCCCGGCGGTGGCCGATCCGATGAAGGAGTATCAGAACGCCGCCGGCAATTACGAGCGCGGGGAATTTTACACCGCGATCCTGAGCCTCCGGCGATCCATCGCCGACAACCCCAATTTCATCCCCGCCCACCTCCTCATGGGGGACGTCCTCGTCAAGCTCGGAAAATTCACCGAGGCTGACTCCTCCTACGTCTGGGCCGAACGGAACGACCCCCAGAACATGGATGCCGCCACACGCCGGCTCAGACTCTATGCGATTTACCTGAAGGATTTCGACAAGGCGCAAAAATTGCTCGACGACGTGTCGAGCCGGTTCGGCCAGAACCCCGAAATCCACTTCTACAAGGCGCAGGTCATGGTCGGCAAGCACAATTATATGAACGCGCGCCGGGAACTCAAACTGGCCCTCGCCCTCCGCGAAAAATATTTCGACGCGCGCAAACTCCAGCTCGAAATCGAATCGATCATCGGCGACCCCAAAAAAATCATCGAGGCCGCCGGCCTCCTCCTCGATGATTTCCCCGATGTCGTCGAAAGCTACGAGGCTTCGGTCGGGCATCTCCTCAAGGCCAAAGCGCCGGTCGAGCGGGTGATCGATCTCTTTTCCAAGGCGCCGCCGGCCCTCCTCCTCGACCCGCGATTCGGGCGCCTCATGGCGCGGCTCAACCTCCTGGCCGACTCCGAACCCTATTATGTCGCCGCGGAGGACATCCTCCGGAATCTGCCCCTCGCCGCCGAATCGGCCGAGGCCCGGGAGGACCTCGCGTATCTGCGCAGCCTGAGCGACGTGGCCCGCGGCCGGCCGGTGGCGGGCATCGAGACCCTCGCCGATTTCTTGCGGGACGTCCCCGACCGGCCCTATCTCATGATGCAGCTCGATCTGTGGCTGCTCCGACACGCGCCGGTGTCGGATCCTCTCCGGCTCAAACGCGCGGAAGAGCGGCTGAAGGTCGGCCGGCAGGCCTATCTGGACGCGATGAACCTCGAGGCGTTCATCCCGCTGTATCTGGCGCGCAAGCTCAATCCGCGGGACAAGGAAATCCGGCGCTATCTGGCCGAAACCGCCTGGCGGATGGGATTGGCCGAATCGGCGCGGGCGGAAATCATGGTGGCCCGCAATCTCGACCCGGACGATGAAACCATTTTTAAGCGCTATCAGAGCTTCTCCGTCGAGGTCCCGCCGACCGACGACTCGCGCCGCCGCACTTATAACCTGTTCGTGTTTCGCCTGTCGGACGATCCCGCCTCCGTTCGGCCGGCCCTCGGCCGGCTGGTCACCGATGCCATCGCCCTCTTCGCCGAGGCCCTCACGCCCTTCCGCATCCAGGCGCTGGAACCGGCGGTGCCGTTCGAAAAAGCGGAGGAGGTGGCCCACCAGAAAGGCGCGGATTTTTTCTTCCACGGACGGATCGGCCTCAACCTCGAAGGCGCCTTCTCGGCGGAACTCGGGATTTTTCCGGTCGGCGGCAGCGGCGACGCGCAGGCGCTCGAATTCAAGGAACAGCATGTCGTCCTCAAAAGCCGCTCGGATTTCACCGACGACCTCATCCTCGAAACCGTCAAGTCCCTCCAGCTCGCATCCGCGCAGTACGCCAGGGTCGTCAAAAAGGAACGCGAGGGCGCGATGATCGTCGACGTCGGCCGCCGGCACGGCCTGAACGCCAGCGGGCAGTTTGGCCGCCATGTCCTGGGCCGGCCCCTCCTGGCGGATGTCATCAATATTTACGAATGGTTCGCGCGGATCCGGGTGCAGGAAGTCGAGCGTGCCCGGTTTATCGGAATCGGCGATTTTGTCCGACAGGTCGATCGGTAGCGCGGGCTTGGCAGCCCGCCTTCTGGCCTGCCTCTGGGTGGCGGTCTTCGCGACGCCCGCATGGCCGGCTGGATTCCAAGTCGTAGGCCTCGTCCATTCGGCGGTCCGGATGAAACAGCCGCTGGGCGACAAGGCGCTCTTGTGGATGGGCGACCGCTTGGGCGGCCCGGAGCGCGAGCCGGAGTGGGTCCGGGTTGATGACCAGGCGGCGCTCGCGATCCAGTTCGGCGAGGAATGGCCGCAGGGCGCGCTCTTGGAATTCTCCGAGTTCTCCCTCTTCGCCGCCGCCGACACCTCCGTCCATTTCGGCGCCGGCCGGGCCAGAATCGTTTCCGGCGTGCCCTTCACGCTGACCTCGCCCTTTGGGTCGTTCGCGCTCCAGCCCAATTCCATCGTCGATGTCGAAGCCGGCGGCCAGCGGATGCACGTTTACTGTCTCATGGGTGAAGTTTCGGTCGAACATGAAGATCAGCGCATGGCCGCAGCCGCCGGGACCATGATCCGCGCGCCGGCCGGCGGCAAGCCGGAAGTCCTGCCGATCCCGCCGGAGATCCGGCGCGCGCTCGAAAGCAAGCCCAGACTGCCGCTGCGGTACAGCGCCCGGGGCGAACGCGTTCCCCGCATCCGCTGGTTTTCACCGCGCGCCGGGCGGATCTCGGACCGGGAAAAAATCACCGTCCTCGGCCGCGCGGACCGTTCCGACGGCGCGGTCGAAGCGACCGTGGAAGGCGCTCCGGTTCGATGGTCGGCCGACGGAAATTTCTCCGCCGCCGTCACGCTCAGGCCGGGCCAGGACACGCTCTCGGCGCAATTCAGGCGCGACGCGGCCGTCGCCACGCTCTCGGTGCGCATCGGCGTCGATGTCGCGCCGCCGGTCCTTGCGATGGACCCCGTTTCCGAAACCACGGCGCTGAAACAGATCCTGCTTAGCGGAAAACTCAACGAGCCGGCGGCGCTGTTTTGCGGGGGCAAACCCGTCACCACGCGCGACGGCCAGTTCAATTTCATCCGGGACCTCGAGCCCGGTCCAAATTCAATCCGCCTCCTCGCCTTCGATCGGGCCGGCCATCGCGCCGATCACACCTTGCTCGTGTTCCGGCAGGCCGCCTTGGCCCGCGCCGGAGGAGAAGGTTCGGCAGACGGCCCTCGAACAGCCGGCGCCGGACCGGACACATCCCCGCCGGGCGACCCGCCGTCCCTCAGGCTTTCGGGCATCGCCGGCGGCGTGTCGCTCGAATTTGAAGACATCCTGCCGCGTGGATCGCGCTACCGCATCTATCGGAGCTATTCGACGGACGGACCGTTCGTCGTTGTCGGGGAAACAGAAGAGCCGTCCTTCATCGACGGGGAGAAAATCGATCCTGGCCTTTCCTATTACTACCGCGCCTCCATCGTCGGCGATCTCGGTCAGGAAAGCCCCATGTCCGATCCCGTTCGTTTCACCGCCGCGCCGGCAGAACTTCGCCCGCCCAACTCCGTGGCGTATCGAGTCGACGGCCGCCGCCTGTGGTTGACGTGGCCGCGGGCCGGGGGCTTCGAGATCGGCGGATACAATGTCTATCGGATCGATGCTGCCGGTCCGGTCCGCGTGGCGTCCCTCGCCTCATCGCCCTATGTGACGGATCTACCGGACACGTTTTCGGAACTCCACTATCGCGTCCGCGCTCTTTCGGCGTTCTCGCTCGAAGAAAGCGACTGGTCCGACACGGTACGGGTGAAGCGATGAGCAGAAGTGTCTTTCACCTCCCCCCTTGTGGGGGAGGCTGGGTGGGGGGTCATTGTTTTGTCGCTCTCTATGTATCTATTTTGTTCTTGCTCTGCCCCCTTCCCGCCGCCGCCGCTTCGCTCGAAAAGGCGGACCGCTGCGTCGAGCGCGCGGAGTGGGCCAAGGCGCGAGCCCAGTACGCGGCGGTGATCCGCAACGGCGGTCTGCGCGAGCGGGAACTTGCCAATCTCGGGATCGTGAGAACGTACTTCCTCGAAAAGGATTTCCAGGGCGTTCTTCGGACGCTGCGTCAGCTCTCCGGGCGCGTTCCTGAAAATAAAAACGGCGCATGGATGCACGTCATGGGATACCGCGCCGCCCGGACGCTTGGATGGATCGAGCCGGCGACGGCGCATGTTCAGGCGATTCATCGCGCGCAGCCCAGTTTCTCGATGGCCGAAATCGCCTCGCACCTCGCCGAACTTAAAAAACTCGGGCTCTTGAATGCACTTCCGCCCGCCTGGACCGACACGCTGACTCGCACGGCTCGGCATGAACATTTTCTCCTCGCGGAATCCCTCATGTCGCTCGAAATGCACCGGTCCGCCTCCCGGATCTGGCGCCTCCTCGTGGCCGGACCGCCGGACGAGATCGGCCGGCAGTCCCTCCTGCGGATGGGCCAGGCGCTCGACGCGGACGGCGAATCCGCGGAGGCCGAACGGTACTTGAAACTCTTCGCGGTCCTGTTCGCCGAGGACCCCCGCGCGGCCGACGCGCTCTATCGCGTGGGCCGTTGGAGGCGCGCCAGCGGCGCGTCGGACGCCACCGTGCCGTACATGCTCGCCGCCGAATATCATCCGGCCACCTTGTACGGCGCCGCCGCGCGGGTCGACATCGCCTGGTCCTGGCCCGCCCGCGATCCGGTCCGGGCCGCCCTCCGGGCCCTCCGCGAAACGCCGGGCCTGCCCGACGCCATCCTCGAACGCGGCCTCGCCCTCGCGCTGACCCACCCGGACTGGCTCGCCTCGGAATCGGACCGCGAGTGGTCCCGCAACCGGTATCGTCTCTCGTTTCCGCTCGGACCTCTCGCGGACAAGACAAAATAGGCGGATACTCGGTACCCCCCTCTCCCGCCATTGGCGGGAGAGGGTCGGGGGGAGGGGGGCCGCCCTTGAATTTCTCCAAACTTGATCCTAAATAGATCGCATGTCTCTCTTGGTATTGATCCGCCACGGCCAGTCCCAGTGGAATCTCGAGAATCGCTTCACCGGATGGGTCGACGTGCCCCTGTCCGAGCAGGGCCGTGAGGAGGCCCGGATGGGCGCTGAACTCATCCGCGACTTGCGATTCGACCGTGCCTTCACCTCGGCGCTCGTCCGCGCGCAGGATACGCTGCGCATTGTGCTGGAAACGATCGGACAGACGGGCGTCCCCGTCGTGAAGGACGCCGCGCTCAACGAGCGCCATTACGGGGCGCTCCAGGGCTTGAACAAGGCCGAGGTCGCCAAACAGTACGGCGACCAGCAGGTCCACATCTGGCGCCGCAGTTACGACGTCGCGCCGCCCAGGGACCGCACGCCCCTCAACCCGGACGGCATCAGCGAAAGTCTGAAAGACACGGCCGCAAGGACCCTCCCATATTTTAAAAGTCAGATCGTGCCCCGCCTCCGCGCCGGCGAAAACATCCTCGTCGCCGCGCACGGCAACAGCCTCCGATCCATCGTCATGCACCTCGACCGCCTCACCGAACAACAGGTCCTCGACCTCAACATCGCCACGGGCGCCCCCATCCTCTACCGGCTCGACGCCGAGGGGCGCGTGCTGGAAAAAAAGGAGCATGTCCTGAGCCGCTGACTGCGGTCCCTGGCTCGTTCTTGCATGTGTCGCCCGGGCGGCGTATAATATGGCTAGACAGTCTAGATGGAGAAATGACCGAGGAGGAGGTGGCGTCGATGCGCGCGTGGCAGATTCAGGAGGCGAAGAACAAATTGAGCGAGGTGGTTGACCGGGCGATGGCCGAGGGGCCGCAGACGATCACCCGGCGCGGCAGGAACGCGGCGGTGGTCCTGTCGGCATCGGACTTCAAGAAACTAAAGACCGGCCGGACCGGTCTTGCGGAGTTTTTTCGGAGATCGCCTCTGGTGGGCGAGGATTTGGATTTCGGGCGTTCGCGGGACGCCGGGAGGGCCGTAAAATTGTGAATTATCTGTTGGACACGCCTCTGATTTCCGAGTTGGTCCGCAAAAGACCGGAACCCCGCATCACGAAATGGATGAACGACGTTGACGAGATGTCGTGCTTTCTAAGCGTTGTGACGATCGGGGAAATCCAAAAAGGGATCAGCCGGCTGGACGAATCGGCTCGAAAAACGAAACTGACCGCCTGGCTGCGTCAGGATCTTCGCGGACGCTTTGAAGGCCGGATCCTGGAGATCACCGAGGACATCGCGATAACGTGGGGAAGGATTCTCGGGGAGGCGGAGCGCGCCGGGGAGCCGGCGCCGGCGGTGGACGCCCTGATCGCCGCAACCGCATGCGCGCACAACCTGGTTATTGTAACTCGCAACACCGCCCACCTCCACCGGTGCGGCGCGAAGACGGTCAATCCTTGGAATCAGGCAAATGGAGATCAATAGCCGCTGACTGCGACCCCTGCCTATTGACAAGCCCTTTTCCATAATATAGAACGCCACGCCGTTGAGTAGATTCGCGGGGATACATCGCCTGAAAACGGCTCGTGAGGCACCTGCGCGAATAGAGGGTTGGATATGAAACACGGCCCCGTTTGCATGTGAGCGAACCAGGCCGCGTCAGCACCATCAGGTTGACAGGAGAATGTGGGATGATGAAGAAGCATCTGTGGATTCTCGTGCTTATCCCGTCACTGCTTTTTGCGGGATGCGCAAAACCCCCCGAGCAGGACATGGCGCAGGCCGACGAGGCCATGCAGGCCGCGATGGCCGCCCAGGCGGAAGTTTACGCCCAGACCGATCACGCGCTGGCCCAGGACGCCCTGTCCAAGGCCCAGGCGGAGGTTGAAGCGCAGAAAGCCAAATTCGCGCTGTTTCGAAATTATGGAGAGGCCAAATCCCTGTTTGCCGCCGCCATCGATCAGTCCAACAAGGCGAAGGAAGCGGCGATCGTGAACAAGGAGGCCGTCAAGAACGAGGCCACCACCCTGATCGCGGAAGCCAAAACCGCGGTCGACGACGCCGCCAAGGCTCTCAAGTCGGCGCCGCGCGGGAAGGATACAAAGGCTGAGATCGACGCGATGAACGCCGACCTCGCCTCCCTCCAGGGCATGCTCCCGGAACTGGACAACGCCATGGCGGCCGAGCAGTACATGGACGCCAGGAACAAGGCAACGTCGGTGAAGGAAAAAGCCATGTCCATCAAGACCGAGGTAGACGAGGCCAAGGCCAAGATGAAGGGTCGAAGGAAATAGGAGTCTTTTCTTAACTGTTCAGGTATCCCCTCTCCCGCCCATGGCGGGAGAGGGTTAGGGTGAGGGTGGCGCTTCATGACCGCCCCCGCCCCCTCACCCCAACCCTCTCCCCCTCCGGGGGAGAGGGGGCCGAATAGTTCAAGCTTGAAATAGCTTCTGTCCGATATAATAATTAACACATGAAACGCATACTCCAGCACCTCAAAACCTGGTGGGGCACGGTGGTGGGCGCGGGCGCCTTTGTTGTCGCCGTCTTCGGTCTGGCCCCGGACCCGCCGCAGATCGGCCTTTTTCACTCCGCGATGACCCAGGACCGGATCCTCAAAGAGGCCCAGGCGGAGGTCTACGCGCCGGACGAGTACGATGACTACGTCCGCGCCATGAGCCGCGTCAAAGAGGAACTCGCGGCGCAGCAGGCCAAGTTTTACTACTCCCGCCAGTATCTCACCTTCGAGCGGCTCAGCCGCGAGGCGGTCGAGGCCTCCGGCCGGGCGGAGAAGGCGGCCCGGGAAAATCGGTCGGCCGTCAAACAGGAGGCGTCTCAGCTTGCGGGCGAAGCCCGCACCCTCCTCGGCGCCGTTCGCGCGCGGACCCACCGGGTCGGGTTGAGCGACTCCGGCCGCGCCAGCCTCGTGCGCGTCGAGGTGCTCCTCCGGGAGGCCGACATGTTCGGCCGTGAGGACCGATGGCATGAATCCAACGACCGGGTCCGGACCGCCCTGACCTTCGCCCGTACCGCGCACGCCGAACTTCAGAATCGGGTCGGCCGGTACGACGACGCCGGGCTCATCAAGCAGTGGGACCGCTGGGTCTACGAAACGCTTGATTGGTCCTCCCGAAACGGGGAGCGCGCCGTGGTGGTCGTCAAGTCCCGCAACCTGTGTCTTCTGCTCGAGTCGGGCCACATGGTCCGCGCGTATGACGCGGACCTCGGAAAGAACGGCGTCTTCGACAAAAGTTACCGCGGAGACTACGCGACGCCGGAGGGAAAATACAGGATCATTAAAAAGAAGGGCGCCGGCCAGTCCAAGTATCACAAAGCGCTTCTCATCAATTACCCCAACGATGAGGACATCCGCGCGTTTCGCAGAGACCGCACCCTCGGACGCGTCTCCATCCGGTCCCGGCTGGGCGGGCACATCGAAATCCACGGGGACGGCGGCCGCGACCGCAACTGGACCGAAGGCTGCGTGGCGCTCCCGAATGCCGACATGGACCACATTTTCTCGCGCACCGCCATCGGCACGCCCGTCACCATCGTCGGCAACTTCTCCGACTTTGACCGGCTCTTCAGCCGGCCGAACAAATCCTGAAGGAAGTCCCGATGCTGGACAGCTTCCTTTGCCTGATCTTCGGCAATCGCCGATTCCGTTGGATCATGGTGATCCCGGCGTTTCTGGCCGCCGTCCTCCTCCTTTCATCGGCCACCGAAAGCTGGGACGCGCCGGTCGCGGATCCGGCCGTGGCCGCCGTCGACCCGGCCACGCTGCGGAAACTGAAAGCCGAAAACGACAAATGGACCGCATCCCTCGATACAATCCGGCCCAAGGGCGTCTACGTCGTCATCGACACGGCCCGCAACAGGCTCTTCCTCAAACACGGGCGCAAAACCCTCCTCGAGGCGGTCTGTTCCACCGGAAACGGCAAAATCCTCAACGACTCTTTTAAAAACCGCACTTGGACCTTCGACACGCCGCGCGGCGAGCGGAAGATCCAGAGAAAAGTCCACGAGCCTGTGTGGACCAAACCCGACTGGGCGTTCATCGAGGAGGGAGAACGAATCCCGACCTCCGTGAGCGAGCGGGTCGAAGAAGGGATGCTCGGCAATTACGCGATGCACATCGGCGACGGCTACATGATCCACGGCACGCTCTACCGCAGGCTCCTCGGCCGCCCGGTGACCCACGGATGCATCCGCCTCGGCGACGCGGACCTCGAAAAAGTCTTCAAAGCCTGCGCCGTCGGCACCCCTGTTTATATTTTCTGAGTTGCCCCCGGTGAATCCCGTTCCGGTTGTTCGTTGTTCGTTGTTTCATTGTCTCATTGTTTCATTCTCAGTCTCCCTCCCGCTCTTCTTGTCCGGCTGCGGCAACCCGCCGGCGCCGGCGGACCGGCACCCGCTCGCCGTTGAAAACCGCCTCCACGCGCTGGAAATTCCGCTCGCCAAAAAAAATGAAACCTATCTCGTCTTTGATCTCCGCCGGCGTCGCGTCCAGGTCAAATTTCGCGGCGAACCCCTGCGCGAACTGCCCATCCTCGACCTCAAAATCCATCGGCCCTGGAACGCGGCCGTCACCGCCGCCGCGCTCGCGAAAAAAGGCCTGGCCCGGCCGCCGCAACGTACCGTCATCGTGCCGATCAATGCGGCGGAAATCGAGGACACCGAGTCAGTCATGGTCGAGCGGGTCGAGGACAGCCTTGAACTCGCGGATATGCCGTCCGTCTACTCGCTCCGCTTCGAAACGGGCGCCTCGATCCTCGTCCTCTCGAGGAACGAACAGTCGGTGGACTGGATTCGGCGCCTTTCCTCGCCCGCCATCCGCCTTCTCTTCTTCTTTCAACGCGTCCTCGCCCCCCGCTCCCCCGCCGCCACCCTCGTCCTGTCGCCGGACGACGCCCGCGCGCTCTACTGGACGTTTGCCCCGAAGGTCAAAGCTCTGATCGCCGCTTAGACACAAATTTTGTTCCGTTCTGTTACAGATGAGTCTGCTCATACACTTCGAGAATTCGCCTGTTTTTTTGCCAAATTATGTTTGACTTGATGCCATCCATTGTCTATAATCTTGAGCCATTATGACACCCGATCAACTGTATGGTTGGTGGCTTCCGGCCCGGGCGTCCACCTACGCGGCGGACTTGGATCGGCAGCTTGACGTTTTTCATGTCGCGATGGGCCTGATCTTCGTCTGCTGGGGAGCGTTCATGATCTATTGTCTCATACGCTACCGTGCCCGGCCCGGCGTGCCGGCGGTGTACAGTCATACCGGCATTGTCAAGTCCATGATTCCGGACGGCATTGTGCTGGCGTTTGAGCTGTTCATGATTTTCGTGATCGGCCTTCCGGTCTGGGCGCACGTGATGGAGACGTTTCCTGAGGAGAAGAAGGCCAACGTGGCGGCGGTGATCGCCCAGCAGTTCGCCTGGAACATCCATTACCCCGGCCCGGATGGACTGTTCGGCCGGCGCGACATCAAACTCATCAGTTCCGGCAACCCCATCGGGCTGGACGACGCGGACCCCGCCGCCAAGGACGACCTCGTCTCGGTCAACCAGTTCCATGTGCCGCTTGGAAAACCCACGCTCGTCTATCTGTCTTCCATGGACGTCATCCACAGTTTCAACGTCCCGGCCTTCCGCACAAAGCAGGACGCCACGCCGGGCATGCGGGTCCGCATCTGGTTCGAGCCGATCATGACGGGAACCTTTGAAATCGCCTGCGCCCAGCTTTGCGGACTCGGCCATTACCGCATGCGCGGCGACGTCATCGTTCACACGCAGGAGGAATTCGACGCGTGGTTGGCCAAAAAGCAGGCCGAAAAGGCCGAGTTGTAGGAGGGCGCTATATAATATGGAAGGAGTAGCGGTCCACCCAAAGGCCGGGGCGCACGAAACCCACCCGGAATTGTCGTTTGTCCGGAAATATATCTTCTCCACCGACCACAAGGTCATCGGCATTCAGTACATGATCACGTCCCTCCTGTTTCTCTTGTCCGGGTTTACCATGATGCTTCTCATGCGCTGGCAGCTCGCGTATCCCGGCCATGTCCTCCCGATCATCGGCCGGTTTCTGCCGGACACCATGGCGCCCGGCGGCGTCATGCTGCCGGAATTTTACAATCAACTCGGCGCCATGCACGGCACCATCATGGTCTTCCTCGGCGTCGTCCCCCTCGGCGTTTCGGCCTTCGGCAACTTCGTCCTCCCGCTCCAGATCGGCGCCAAGGACATGGCCTTTCCGTTCCTCAACATGCTCTCTTATTGGATCTTTCTCGTGGGCGGCATCCTCATGCTTTCGAGTTTCGCGATGCCCGGCGGCGCCGCCCAGTCCGGCTGGACCTCCTACTCGCCGCTCGCGGATCTCGCGCCGCCCGGCCAGACCATGTGGCTCATCGCGATGACCTTCATCATCACTTCCTCGCTCTTTGGCGCCATCAACTTCATCACGACCACGATGAACATGCGGGCCAAGGGCATGACGTGGATGCGCCTGCCGTTTTTTGTCTGGTGCCAGTTCGTCACCGCCATCCTGCTCGTGCTGGCCTTCCCGGTTCTCCAGGGGGGCGCGATCCTGCAACTGATGGACCGCGTCGCCAAGGCCAACTTCTTCATCCCCGCCAACCTGATCTTCGGCGGCGTTCCGGTCGAACAGCCGGGCGGCGGAAATCCGCTGCTGTGGCAGCACCTGTTCTGGTTTTTGGCGCACCCCGAAGTCTATGTGCTGCTCCTGCCCGAATTCGGCATCGTGGCTGAAGTGCTGGCCAACGGCACCCGCAAACCCCTCTTTGGTTTCAAGGAACTCGTCATTTCGCTCTGCTCGATCGGCGTCCTGTCCTTCATCGTCTGGGCCCATCACATGTTCCTGTCCGGCATGCGCACGGACGTCACCAAGTTTTTCACCGTGACGACCATGCTCATCTCGATCCCGTCGGTGATGGTTCTGACGTGTTTCCTCCTGAGCCTCCGGGGCGGGTCCATTCACTTCACCACGCCCATGCTTTTCGCCATCGCCTTTCTGCCCCTCTTCGGCATCGGCGGCCTCACCGGCCTTCCGCTCGGATTCACGCCCACCGACATCTACCTGCACGATACCCTGTACGTGATCGGGCACTTCCACTATGTGGTTGTGACCGGCAGTCTCATCGCCCTCTTTGCCGGAATCTATTACTGGTTCCCGAAAATGTTCGGCCGGCGGATGAACGTGTTCTGGGGCAAAGTGCATTTCTGGGTGTCCGTCATCGCCATGAACGGCATTTTCTTCCCGATGCTGATCCAGGGAATGGCCGGCGTGCTTCGCCGGCAGTATGACCCCACCGCCCAGGTGCACAACCTCCCCTCGCTCGGACTGAACAAGGTCATGACCTGGTCGGCCATCCTCCTGGCGGTCGCACAGATTCCGTTTATCCTCAATTTTTTCATCAGCCTTTTTAAAGGCGAGAAATCCACGGACAATCCATGGAACGCCACCACGCTCGACATGGCGGCCTGTCCTTCCCCGCCGCCCCACGGCAATTTCGCCGGCGACCTGACCGTCCACCGGGGACCGTACGAGTACAGCGTCCCGGGCCACAAGACCGACTGGTCTCCGCAACATGTCCCCGAAGACCAGCTCACGGGCCGGATGCAGCAGCAGCCGGCGCAGCAGGAGTAGCCGCCGTGTCGTCCTATTCGACCCCTTGGATTCTGGAAAGTTCCGACGAGCCGACCTCGACCGGCGTTCCGCACGGCAAGCTCGGCATGTGGGTCTTTCTGGCGTCGGAAGTCATGTTGTTCGGCAGTCTCATCAGTTCCTACATCGTGCTCCGGCTTGGCAGCCCGCTCTTCATCGTGCCGTCCCACGAAATGCTCAGCGTCCCGGTCGCGTTCGTGAACACGCTCGTCCTCATCGTCAGCAGCGTCACGATGGTCCTCGCGCTCGCGTCGATCCAGCAGGACAACCCGAAAGGCATGATCTGGTACTTGGCGGCGACGATCGCCTGCGGCCTGATTTTCCTGACCGTCAAATGCTGGGAGTATCCGCACAAGTGGCACGAGGGCATCACGATCTCCAGCGGCCTCTACGGGTCCTTCTACTTCACCATGACCGGCCTCCACGGCATCCACGTCCTCGGCGGCGTTCTCTTCAATCTCTATATCCTGGTCCGCGGCCTCAAGGGCCACTGGTCCCCGCGCCGCTGCGAGCGCGTCGAATACGCGGGCATCTACTGGCACTTCGTCGACCTCGTCTGGGTCGTCCTTTTCCCGCTCCTGTACCTGCTATGAGCCAGGACCCGCAGTCCACAGCCGTGGCCAACGCGCATGGCGACCCCAAAAGAATGGTCCGGGTCTATATCGCCATCTTCGCCGCCCTCGCGGTCCTCACGGTCCTCACCGTCTGGGCCAACTCCCTGCACGTGCCGCGCCCGGCGGCCATCGCGATCGCGGCCGGCATCGCCATCATCAAGGTCTGCCTCATCGCGATGTTCTTCATGCATCTCAAATTCGAGGGCAAATGGATCTACGGCGTCGTGGCCCTCGCCCTCGTCGCCATCTGCATCCTGATCTTCCTCATCTCCCCCGACATCGCGGGCATCCTGGGGGGAGTCCGCCACTAAGCGTGCGGCCGCCTGCTTGCGGGGATGGCTCGGGTGCGAGATAATCGAACCATGCAACTGATCTTGAAATGGGTTTCCGTTTTCGGTCTTGGGGTCTTCCTCCTGACGGCAGGCGCCTCGGCCTGCCCGGTCTGCTACGGCGACCTTGAGCCTCAACAGGCCAAAGGCTTTTTCTGGGGCATCGTTTTCCTCGGACTCCTTCCGTTCGGCCTCATCGGCTACATCGCGGGCCACGTCATCCACAGCGCCCGCCGAAAAGCGAAGGCGGACCTCTTGATCGAACAGGCGGAGGCGCTGATCCAGAAGCGCGTGGGCTGACAGCCTTCAACTTGTAACTTCCCCCAATCGGTCGTATTCTCTCCTCATGCTGGAAAATGTCTATGTCCTTACCGCCCTCGCGGCGGGATTCATCGCCTGCATCGCCGCCCTCATCTGGATGATGCATCCCGGCGTGCCGGGCGCGGCGAAACCCCGGCGGTATTGTCCTCTCTGCAAGAGCGAGCTGGCGGAGAACGAGACCCTCAAAGGTTTGATTGTCGACACCAAGCCGCCGCAAAAGATACTCATCCGTGGATGTTCCAAATGCGCACCGGCGTCGGAGAGTGGTACCTGGTGAACGCGCAGACGGTGGTCCTCACGAACGACGACGGCATCTTCGCCGCCGGCCTCCAGGCCCTCGCTCGCGCCCTGCGCGCCGCCGGATACCGGCCGGTCGTGGTGGCGCCCGACCGCGGCGCCAGCGGCGCCTCCCGGAGCCTCTCCCTTCACCGGCCGCTCACGGTCCGGCGCCTCGGCGAGGACCAATACGCGGTGGACGGCACGCCGACCGATTGCGTGATGATGGCGATTTTCGAGATCCTGAAAAACCGCCGGCCCTCGCTTTTGCTCTCCGGCATCAATCACGGCCAGAACCTGGCCGACGACGTCACCTATTCCGGCACCTGCGCGGCCGCCGCCGAAGGCTGCATGGAGGGCATCCCGAGCGTCGCGATTTCGGCGCTGACGGGCCGGGACGGCGAATTTTACTTCGACGACCATGCCGACTTTTTCGTCCAATCGGTCCTCCCCTCGATCGGGCGCCTCAGGATTCCGCGCTGGAGTTTCATCAATGTCAATTTCCCGCCCCGCCCCGCCGCTCGCATTCGCGGCGTCCGCGTCGTTCCGCTTGGCCGCAGCACCTACAGCGATCCCATCGCCCGGCGCCGCGCGCCGCAGGCCCTCGGCCGCAGCCGCAAAGGCTGGATCTACTGGATCGTCGGCGAGCCCAAAAGCCTGAAAAAGCGCGGCACGGACATCGAGGCCATCGAGCGGGGCTGCGTGTCGCTCACCCCCATCCACCTGGACCTCACCGACCGCAGACTTCTCGCCGAGTGCCGGAAACTGTTCCCATGAATTCCAATCCAAAATCCAAAATCCAAAATCCAAAATCTCCGGTTTTTCTGGTGGGCCCCGTCCTCTCCCGCCGCCTCGGCCGCTCCCTCGGCGTGGACCTGTTGCGCGGCGAATGCACGTTCCTGTGTCCTTACTGCGAAGTCCGCGTCCATCACGTAGACGCGCTCCGGCTGATCGAATTCAAGCCGACCGCCGCGCTCTACGCGGAATACGCCCGATTCTGCCGCGCCCACGGCCCTGCCGATCTCGACTCGGTGACATTTTCCGGCACCGGCGAGCCGACCTTGATCTCGAACCTCGGCGACATCCTGCGAACCTTCAAAAAACTCGGTCCTTATCCGCTCACGGTCATCACAAACGGATCGCTCCTGTGGATGCCGCGCGTTCGCGAGAACCTCCGGCTCGCGGACTTGGTGGTCCCGTCGCTCGATGCGGTGACCGATCGGGCCTGGCGCAAGGTGAACCGGCCGCATCCCGGATTGACGCTCGACCGGTATCTGGACGGCGCCCGGCAATTTTGCGCGGAGCATCCGGGAAAAATATGGATGGAAGTTCTCCTCGTCCGGCGGATCAATGACTCGATCGAGGACGTCGACGCGCTCGCGCGATTCCTCCGGACCTTGCGGCTCGACCGCGTTCAGATCGGCACCGTGGACCGCCCGCCGGCCAAAAGCCAGGCCCGGCCGGTGCCCGCCGCGCGTCTGGCGATGCTGGCCCGGCGCGTGGCGCGGCAGAGCGGCCACGCGGTCGACGTCATCGTGCGGCCGCGCGAGATGTCAGGGGTGAGCTCCAAAATCCAAAATCCAAAATCCAAAATCGCCGGCCGGATCCTCCGAAGCGTCTCGCTCCGCCCTCAATCGCCCGCCGAGCTTCGCAGGAGCCTCCTCCTGCCCAAATCGAATTTCGACCGGGCCGTCCGCGAACTGTTGGCCGGCGGCCGGATGGCGCGCGTCCGGTTCGGGCGACGCGTGTTCCTGCAATCGGCGCCCGGTGTTTCCTCCGCGTCCGCATGAGCACCTGCACGATCGACACGGCCTACATGAAACCCGGCATGCGCATCGGCCGGACGGTCCTGTCCGACAAGGGCCAGGTCCTCGCGCCTTCCGGGACGTCCCTGACCGCCGCCCTCATCCGCACGATCCTCGACGCGAACATCCTGCATCTGGTCATTCAGGACGATCCGGGGCTCAAGCTTCCGCCCGAAGCCCGCGTGGACGAAACGTTCGGCGGAATGAAGACCGACGCCGCGATGGCCACGACGGAGGGCTGGATCAGCATGGCCCGCCACGTGATGCTGGAATGCATCCGGGAAAAGAAGCTGGACATCGACAACATCAAGTCCCTCGCGGAGGCGTGCATGGGCCGCCTGAAAACCGAATCGCCCTACGCGGCCCTCGTGGCCGGCGATCCCAACGGAAACTTCCTCTTCCATCACACCCACAACGTCTGCGTGCTGGGCGTCGCGGCCGCGCAAGGTCTCGGGCTGCCCGCCGCGGCGGTCATGGACATTTTCGTCGGCGCGATCTTCCATGACGTCGGCATGCTCCAGGTCCCGGAACACATGTGGGTCTCGCCCAAACCTCTCACCCGCATGTTCCGCTCCGAAATCGACAAGCATCCGGCCTTCGGGTGCAGCGCTCTACGCCGGACGGAGGGCGCATCCGAAACGTTGGTGAAGCTGGTCATGGACCATCACGAACGGCTGGACGGCAGCGGATATCCGGACCGCAAGGTCGCCGCCGACCTCGATCTTCCGAGCCGGATCGTGGCGGCCGCCGACGTCTACGCGGCCCTCCTCATGCCCCGCCCTTGGCGCCCGCCGTTCTCGCCGGACAAGGCCGCCAAAGAAATGCTCGCGCAGCGGGACAAGTTCGACCAGAAGGTCGTAGGCCGCCTCGTCCAGATCATCGGCATCTTCCCGGTCGGCTGCACGGTCAAACTCTCGGATGGCCGAGTGGGCGTCGTCTCGGAAAGCCGCCCCAAGGACCTCCTCCACCCGCTCGTCACAGTCGCCGCCAAAAACCGCCCCCCGCAGCCGGTCGACCTCGCTGCCTCCGCGCCGCTCGCCGTCCTCGAAATCCTCTCAACCCCGCACGCCCGCACGCCGGGGTGAATTTTATTTTTTCAATTTCTTGACTTTACGCGCCGAAAAGGATATAAAATCCGAATGTCTTTGTGACGGTTTTCTGTCACGGGGGCTTTCAGGCAAGGAGGGAGTTGCGGATGAACGTCCGACTCGAGGAGCGCGCAGCGCAGGCTGCGCCGGTTCGCCGGAAGACCCGGCTGGACCGGTATCTGGAAGAGAACCCGGAGCTGGCGCGGGCCTATTACAAGATCCGCAAGCACGCGCCCAAGATTGTGATATCCGGGTACGACATCACCAAGCGCTGCAACCTCCGCTGCGAGGGCTGTTTTTTCTTTGAGGGCGATCTTTCCGCCGGCTACCAGGACAATCACACCATCGAAGAGTACGAGGAGTTTTTCCGCAAGGAATCCGAGCGCGGCGTCACGTTTCCGCACTTTGCCGGCGCCGAGCCCGCCGTGGTCCAGGACCGGCTGCGGCTGGCGAACCGGTTCTGGAAAAACGGCCTGATCTACACCAACGGCACCATCAAGATCGATCCTGAAATCACGTTCATGCTCCACGTGTCCCTCTGGGGCAACGAGGAGACCGACAAGGTGTTCCGGGGCGCGCCGGTGTTCAAGCGCGGCATCCAGAACTACGCCGGGGATTCCCGCGCCATTTTCATGTACACCATCAACCACCAGAACATCGATTTCATTCAGGACCTCGTCCGAATGTGCCGCGACAACGGCAACCGCATTTCATTCAACCATTACAGCCCCTCCCGCCAGTACAACGCGAAACTCCGGGATGGAGGCGCTTCCCAGCATGACGAACGCAGCACCTTCCGGTTCAGCACCGCCGACAACAACCTCCGGCTCACACCGGATGACCTGGCGCGCGTCCGCGACATCCTCGACCGCGTCCTCGACGATCATCGGGAAACCGTCGTTTACTCGCACTATTACAACAGTTGGATCAACGACCCGAAGGGCCGCTATGAGGTGAACGCCAAAACCGGCTGGGCGACCAACTGCGTGATCCTGAACAAGCCCTATCACCGGCAGTATCACACGGACTTTTCGTACAGCGACGCCGAGTGTTGCGTGGCCAACATCGACTGCCATTCCTGCCGCCACTACGTCGCCGGCTACACCATGATCATGGACAAATTCTTCCAGCACCTCGACTCCCGCGAGTCCTTCGCCAACTGGCTCGATGTCTACGACACCTGGTGCCGGCTCCATTTCCGAAACTGGGATCATTTGGAATAAAGTAAGTCTTTCAAGACGCAAAAAAAGGGCTCGCCGTTTCTCACAGCGAACCCTTTCCTCAGGTTGAGGACCGGCCCCGAGCGAACATCCGTCGGATAACCGTTCCTGGAGCGGCGCCGTTTTCACGCCGCCTCGGTATGGAACTGCAACTCATTCCACTCGCACCGGGCGTTTGCTATCCTTAGTGGGTTGTGATCTCGCCCGTTTCAAACATCACGTCCAGCGCTCCCATGATCGTGCCGATCAGAAGCCCCAGGAATCCCAGAAAGTACGTTCCCATCTTGCACAGCACGCCTATTTTCATCAGGGTCTCATGGACCCAGATGCCGTCGGCGAATACCGCGGACAGCAGAAAAAACAGCCCTGACATGCCCACGATCTTGATGTACTTGTGGGTTCCCAGACCGGCATACTTGTAAAGCACCGGAACAACCAAACACACAAGCCCCAGAAGAATCGTCCCGGACATCGTGCTCACCTCCTTTCCTGCGAGAAGGTTGACACATTTTCTGCCCACATTATCCACACATAATCCACAAAAGTCAAGTTTTTTATTTTATCAAAATAAAAAAGTATACATATCGGCCTGTGCAGTTTAACTTCGTATGGGGTCGGTCAAAGCCGGTTCGAGAAGGCTCAATATTACCAATGCTCAAGTTTTCAAACTTGAAAATTGAGAATAGATGAATATTGAGTCTTCAATCAAAAACCTTGGCCTCGACCGAGCCATTACCTTCCCACGAAAATCCTTGTTGACACGACCTCCCGGATGGGGTAGCCTCATGCGCAATCTGAAAGCGGAGCCGAATGATCGAAAACGTGCAGGAACTTGGAGTGATCAAAATCTCGGACGAGGTGGTGGCGACGGCAGCCGGCATTGCGGCCATGCAGGTGCCCGGCGTCCATGGACTCTACGGCACGCTCCGGGAGGGCCTTGCGGAGTTGATCGGCAAGAAGGCCGCGACGCGGGGCATCACGGTGCAGATGGGCGAGGACTCCGTGGCGCTTTCCTTGTCGATTGAAGTGGAGTTTGGCGTTCGAATTCAGGACGTGGCGTGGAAAGTGCAGCAGGGCGTGAAGCGCCGCGTTGAGGAGATGACGGGGCTGATGGTTCGCGAGGTCAACGTCAACGTTCAGGGCGTGTCGACGCCGAAGCCGCAAAAGGAGAAATCCTCAATATGAAGCGCCGCCGTTTGCCGTCGCCGCGAGCATCCGATCCCGCCCGCCCGATCCTGCGGATTCTCGACGCGAATTTCAACCGCGCCCTCGAAGGCTGCCGCGTCGTCGAGGACGTCCTGCGGCTCGGCGGTCCGCGGAATGGAACCGCTGCCCGGGGCCCGTCTCCGGTGTCCGGCGTTCGCCATGTCGATCTCAAAGTTCTCCGGCATCGCATCTCATTTCTTCGTTCGAAGTTCGGCCTCCGGCGGCTCGTCGGGGCCCGAGACGTGGAGTCCGATCCGGGCGCCTTCCTGGCCGACGCGCAGGAAAAGCGGTATCCCTCCTACCACGCGCTTCTGGCCGCCAACCTCCAGCGCCTGAAGGAGTCGCTCCGGGTCATCGAGGAAGTGGGCCGGACCCTGCCGGCCCGGCGCCTCTTTGAGGACGCCAAGCGCCTGAGATTTCAGGCCTATGCGCTTGAAGAAAAGATTATTTCTGCTACAAAGAAGCGGTGACGACCATGTTGCCCATTGACAAGATTATTGCGAACGTCGACAAGCTTCCCTCCCTGCCCACGTCCGTGGCGAAGGTCATGGAGGTGGCGAACAATCTCAAGGCGTCGCCGAACGATCTGTCCAACGTCATCAAGGTCGATCCGGTCCTGACGGCCAAGGTCCTCAAGCTGATCAATTCCGCCTATTTCAGCCTCCCGGACCAGATCACGAACCTCAATCGCGCCATCATTCTCCTCGGCGTCAACACCATCAAAAACCTCGCCATCTCCACCGCCGTCATCGGCCAGTTCTCCAAGACCAAGCACAAGCTCTTCGACATGGACAAATACTGGAAGCACTGCATGGCCGTGGGCGTGATGTGCAAGAAGTTCTCCGAAAAAATGGGCGTGGACCGCCGCTTCCGCGAGGAATACTTCATCGCCGGACTTCTCCACGACATCGGCGAAATCGTCATCGTCGAGATTTTCCCCGACAAGCTCGAGCAGATCGCCCCCCGGATCCAGGCGGGGGCGACCTTGGAGGAGGCCGAACGCGACATCCTGGGCGCCACGCACGCCGAAATCGGCGCCGCCCTCGGCCGGCACTGGAAAATCTCCGACAATCTCGTCGCCGTCATCGAGGAACATCACGATCCCCAGATCGCGGGCGAGCATGCCCAGCTTGTCCTCTCCGTGTACGTGTCCAACATCATCTGCAACCAGAACGCCTATGGCATGCCCGGAGGTTCCGCCGCCCCGGCCGCGCCCGAGATCATGGCCAAGCTCGGCATCGACGAGGCCACGATTACAGAAACACTTGGCCACTTGGAAGAGGAACTGAACAAGGCGATGTCCTTCCTGAAGACCGCCGGCGGATAATATTCTCGTAGCAGAATGAAGATCACCTTCTGGGGCACTCGCGGGTCGGTCCCTTCGCCGGGGCCGAAGACCGTCCGGTATGGCGGCAACACCACTTGTATTGAGCTTCGAACCGACGAGAACAAATTGATCGTCCTGGACGGCGGCACGGGCCTGCGCGTTTTTGGGGACGCGTGCCTGGCCCGCAAGGAAAAACTCGACTGCAGCATCCTCCTCTCTCACACGCACTGGGACCACATCTGCGGCTTCCCGTTTTTTGTCCCCGCCTACATCCCCGGAAACGCCTTCACCTTCAAGGGCCCGGTCCACTACGAGCAGAGCCTGAAGGACGTCATGGTCGGCCACACGCAGTACGCGTATTTTCCGGTCCGGGTGGAGGACATGGCCGCGAACATCCAGTACGTGGATTTGAAGGAAGGCACCTTTGAGGAGGCGGGCTTGAAAGTCGTCACGCGGTATCTGAACCATCCCGTGCTGTGTCTCGGCTACCGCTTTGAATCACCGCGCGGCAAGATTTTCTGTTTCGGCACCGACACCGAACCCTTTTACAACGTCTTCGGCTCCGAGGGCGACCCCGACGCCGAAAACATCGCGGAAGACCTGAACACCCGCATCGTCGATTTCGTCCGCGACGCCGACCTCTGCGTCTGGGACGGACAGTACACGCCGGACGAATACAAAATGAAGCAGGGCTGGGGGCACACCAGCACCGTCCAGTGCATGGAGATGGGGATCAAGGCCAACGTCAAGCATTTCTGTTACACCCATCACGATCCGAACCGGACGGACGACCAGCTCGACAAGATACTCGAGGATTCCCGCCAGTATCTGAAGGAGCGCGGCTCGTCCATGAAGATCGGCGCCGCCACCGAAGGCGTCACGATCGAACTCTAGTCTCTCCTGAACTTCCCCCGGCTTTACCTTCTGACCGACGAAAAAATTCTCGGCTCCCGTCCGCTCCTCGATGTCGTCGAGGCGGCCGTCCGCGGCGGCGTGGACATCGTTCAATACCGGAACAAAACCAAATCCATCCCGGACCAGATCGAGGAGGCGGGCCGCTTGAAGGAAATGCTCGACCGCCACGGCGTGCCGCTCATCATCAACGACCATTCGAAG
This sequence comes from Candidatus Lindowbacteria bacterium RIFCSPLOWO2_12_FULL_62_27, assembly GCA_001784175.1. GTDB lineage: Bacteria > Lindowbacteria > 2-12-FULL-62-27 > 2-12-FULL-62-27 > 2-12-FULL-62-27 > 2-12-FULL-62-27. The sequence continues at coordinate 30,663 of MFPR01000014.1, read as the reverse complement.
GTCGCCTGGCGCGTCAAGGCCGCCGGCCTGCATCTCGGGCAGACCGACCAGTCGATCCTGGAGGCGCGGGCCTTTCTGCCGACCGCATGGATCGGCGTATCGACGCATTCGGTGGATGAGGCGAAGGCCGCTGCGGACGCGGGCGCCACCTATGTCGGCTTCGGGCCGATTTTCCCCACCGGCACGAAAAAACAGGGACTCCGGCCGGTGGTCGGCCCGGCCTTGATCCGGCCCTTGCAGTTGACCGTGCCGATCCCCGTTTTTCCCATCGGCGGCATCACCCTTGAGACCCTCGACGCGGCCCTGGCCGCCGGCGCAAGCCGTGCCGCCGTCCTCTCCGCCATTCTCGCCGCCCCGGACCCCGAAGGGGCCGCGAGGAACTTCAAGGAACGGCTCGACAAAAAATCCCGCGCCAGATACGATTCCACCCCATGAAAACATCCGCCGCCAAACTGGCCGCTTCCCGGGCCGCCAGACCGCCGGCCGATCCCGGGCGTTCCTCGGACCTTCCGGGTCCGAAGCTGTTGGAGATTTACCGGACGATGGTGCGCCTCCGCAAATTTGAGGAGCGGTGCTATCAGGTGTATCTTCAGCGGAAAATCGGCGGGTTCTGTCACATCTATTCGGGCCAGGAGGCGGTCGCGGTCGGGATGATATCGCTTCTTGGGCCGCAGGATTACGTCATCACCGCCTATCGCGACCATGGCCAGGCCCTCGCGCGCGGGCTGTCCGTGAAGGCCTGCATGGCGGAGCTGTACGGCAAGGCCACGGGTTGTTCGCGGGGCAAGGGCGGGTCGATGCATTTCTTCGACACGTCGGTCCGGTTCATGGGCGGCCACGGCATTGTCGGCGCGCATGTGCCTCTGGCCTGCGGCATCGGCTGGGCGATCAAGCACCAGGACCAGAAGGGCGTCTGTCTCTGTTTTTTCGGCGACGGCGCGATGAACCAGGGCGCGGTCCACGAGGCGCTGAACCTGGCGAGCCTCTACAAGCTTCCGGTGGTGTTCGTGTGCGAGAACAACGGCTACGCGATGGGCACCGCCGTGGCGCGGGGCGCGGCGGAGGAGAACATTTATCTTCGCGCCAATTCCTACAAAATGCCGACCTGCCGGGTGGACGGAAACAATCTGTTCGAAGTCATGGACGTGACGGGCGGCCTCATCCGGCGCGCCCGCGAGGAGTTTCAGCCGTCGTTTGTCGAAGCCGTCACGTACCGGTTCCGCGGGCACTCGATGTCGGATCCCGGCTCGTACCGCACCCGCGAGGAAGTGGACGCGCACAAGGCCCGCGATCCGATCGCGCAGGTGGCGCAGCATATTTTGAAGCAGAAGCACGCCGCGTCCGGGGATCTCGACGAGATCGACGCGGAGGAGTCGGCGTCGGTGGAGGAATCGGTGAAATTCGCGGAGGAAAGTCCGCCGCCTTCGCCCGACGCGCTCTACGAGGATATTTATGCCTGAAGTCGAATTTCGGAAAGCCCTGAACATGGCGCTGGACGAGGAGCTGGCGCGGGACCCGAAGGTATTCATCATCGGCGAGGAAGTCGCCGAATATGACGGCGCCTACAAGGTGACCAAGGGGCTTTTGGCCAAGTACGGCCCCCAGCGCGTGGTCGACGCGCCGATCAGCGAAAGCGGGTTCTGCGGGCTCGGGGTCGGCGCCGCCATGGCGGGCATGCGGCCCGTCGTCGAATTCATGACGTTTTCATTCTCCCTCGTCGCCATGGACCAGATCCTCAACAACGCCGCCAAGATCCGCTACATGTCGGGCGGCCAGATCACCCTGCCCATCACGATGCGCGGGCCGAGCGGCGTCGTCCATCAGCTCGCGGCGACGCACTCCAACGCCCTGGAGTCCATCTTCGCCCACTGCCCCGGCCTCAAGGTCGTCGCGTGTTCGACGCCGGAGAACGCCAAGGGCCTGTTGAAGTCTGCCATCCGGGACAACGATCCGGTGATATTCATGGAAAGTGAGCTTTTGTACGCCATGAAGGGCGACGTTCCGGACGACCCCGATTTTCTGCTGCCCCTGGACAAGGGCCGCATCGCGCGGGACGGGGAGGACGTGACGATCGTGGCCTACAGCAAGCGCGTCCATCAGGCGCTGGCCGCGGCCGACCTTCTGGCGCAGGAGGGGATCAAGGCCGAGGTCATCGACCTCATCAGTCTCCGGCCGATCGACCAGGACCTCATTCTGCGGTCGTTCAGGAAAACCAACCGGATGGTGACCGTCGAGGAGAGCTGGTCGTTCTGCGGCATCGGCGCGTCGATCGTCGACCTCGTCCAGCGCCACGCCTTCGATTACATGGACGCGCCCATCGAACGCGTGACCCTCGAAGAGGCGCCCATGCCGTACAACGAATCCATCGAAACCCTCGCACAGCCTTCGCCGGAAAAAATCGTGATGGCCGCCAAAAAATCCCTCTACCGGGCGGTGGCCTGATCCCGTGGCCACCAAAATCAGCATGCCCAAACTGAGCGACACGATGAAGGAGGGCCGGCTGATCCGGTGGCACAAGAATGAGGGCGACGAGGTCAAGCCCGGCGACGTCCTGGCCGAAGTCGAGACCGACAAGGCCAACATGGACCTCGAGGCGTTCGACCCGGGGACGCTCCTCAAGCGGCTGGTCCAGGAAAACGAGAAAGTCCAGGTCGGCGCCGTGATGTGCGTCATCGGCGACAAGGGCGAAAACATTGACGCGCTGTTGAAGGAAACTCCGGCGGCTGAGAAGAAGCTCGCGCCGGCCCGCGTTGTCCCAGAACCCGCCGCTGTCAGGCCCCAAGCGCCGGTTCCGCCGCCTCCTCCCGCCGCGGTGGGCGCCGGCGGCGTGCGGGTCTCGCCCCTGGCCGCGAAGATGGCCGCCGAGCGCGGCATCCCGCTCGAGGCCGTGCGGGGATCGGGCCCGGGCGGGCGGATCGTGAAAAGCGACATCGAAGAGATATTGAAAGCCGGCGTCGACGCGCGGCTGCCTTCGCGCGGTCGCGCCGGGCAGCCGGCGATGGTCATCGAAAACCGGCTGGCCGAAACGCTCCAGCCGCTGGACGGGATGCGGAAGGTCATCGCGGAGCGGATGAGCCAGGCCAAGCAGACCATTCCGCATTTTTATCTGCAGGACACGATCCGGATGGACCGTGTCGTGGGCCTGCGCGCGGCCCTGAACGCCAAAGTCGGGGATTCAGATGGAGGATTTTCGTACAACGATTTCGTCCTGATGGCGGTGTGCCGCGCGCTCATGCTCAATCCCGGCCTGAACGCGACCTTTGACGGCATCGGGATCCACACCCACGCGGCCGTCGATCTGGCCTTTGCCGTCGCGTTCGAGGGCGGCCTCCTCACGCCCGTGATCAAAAATTGCGAGCGGCTCACCCTGCCGGACATTCACGGGACGGCGGCGGAGATGGCCGAGCGCGCGCGCCGGATGAAATTGAAGCCGGACGAGTACATGGGCGGCAGTTTCACCGTCAGCAACCTCGGCATGTTCGGCCTGGACAATTTCCAGCCGATCATCAATCCCCCGCAGGTTGCGATCCTGGCCGTGGCGGCGATCCGGCAGGAGCCATGCGTGGACGACGAGGGCCACCTCTACGTCGGGCGGCGGATGGGCGTGACGCTGGCCTGCGACCATCGCGCGCTCGACGGCGCCGCCGGCGCGAGCTTCCTCCGTGACCTCAAACAGATCCTGGCCGCGCCGGAAACTTGGGCGAGATAATTCCCGTCGGAAGCTGACCCGGGATGTCACTGGCTCAGTTGCAGGCCTTCATCGGCCATCTTCGGCAGAACAAAGTCTTCGAACAGTCCGACATCATCCGGATCGTCAAGCAGATGGTCCAGATCGACCGCCGGATCGGGCTCCTGGCGGTGTCCCGCGGCTATCTGAAACCGGAACAGGTGAACGCCGTCCTCAACGTTTTGCTGAACAACATCCAGCTCAAATTCGGAGAGGCCGCCATGCAGCTTCAGTACATGACCCAGAGCCAGGTCGACGAGATGCTCAAATTGCAGCAGAACGATCTATACCTCTTCTCCCAAGCCGCCATTTTGGCGCGGGTCGCGCCGCCGGACAGGATGGCGGGGATATTGAAGGACTACCTCAAGGCCGCGCCGCCGGACGAGCCGCTGGTCGAGTCGAAGGAGCGCGTGGCGACGGGCCGCAAGGTCCGGGAGGTGCTGTCGAACGTCAAGACTGTGGCGGCCCTGCCGGGCCCCGCGCAGAAAATTTTGGCGATGCTTCAGGACCCGGACGTCGACGTCGATCAGGTCGCGAAGGTCGTGTCGGTGGAGCCGACGCTCGTGGCGCTGATCCTGAAAATCGTCAACTCGGCCTTCTACGGCCTGCGGTCGCGCATCACGACCGTGACCCAGGCCATGGTGGTGCTGGGCCTCAAGAAAATCCGGCAGGTCATCCTGACGGCCGGCGTCATGGATAAATTCCAGAACATCCCGACCCAGCAAGCGCTCAAAATATGGGACCACTCGATCCACGCCGGCCAGTGGGCCAAGGAAATCGGAATGGCGCTCACGTTCAAGGAAACGGAGGAGATGTTCATCTCCGGACTCGTCCACAACGTCGGCGAACTCATCGTCATCCAGTACTTCCCGGCCGAATACCGCCAGATCACGTCGCTCATCGAAAAGGGCACGCCCCAGATCGAGGCCGAACGCCGCTCGATCGGCGGAACCCACGCGGACCTCGCGGCGTTCACGTTCGAAACGTGGCAGCTCTCGACCGAAACGATCCAGTCCGCAATGTTTCATCATCATCCGCTCGGCCTCCTCGAGAATGTCCAGAACCTGTCCAAACACGCCCTCATCCTCAATCTGTCGGTCTCGCTCGCCGATATGGAGGGAACCGCCGAGGAGTTCGAAATCATGGCGAAGGCCGAGCTGGCCTACGAGCCTTACAAGGCATTGCTCGGAAACCGCGATGTCGACATGGGCCGCCTGTACGGCCGGGTGAACAACGCGGTGAAGGAACTGAAGAGGATTTTTGCCTGATCAAGGAGGTGTCCATAGGTCATGACTGAATCGTACGATCTCGCCGTGATCGGCGCCGGGCCCGGCGGGTATGTGGCGGCCATCCGCGCGGCGCAGTTGGGCCGGCGGGTCGTTGTCATCGACGAGGAGGGCCGGCCGGGCGGCACGTGCCTGAACTGGGGATGTATCCCGTCGAAGGCGTTGCTCAAGACGGCCGAGCAGTACGAATTTTTGCGATCGGCGGACCGGTACGGGTTTTCCGTGACCGGCGCCGGCTTTGATCTGAAAAAGATTGTCGCCCGGAGCCGCGACGTCGTCGGGCGGCTGAACAAGGGGATCGAGTTTCTGTTCAAGAAGAACAAAATCGACTACAGGATCGGCCGGGCCCGGATCGTCATGCCGGGAAAAATACAGGTCCTGCCCGCGGGCGACGGCCGTGCGGCCGGCGAGGATCTGGAGGCGGAAAAAATCCTGATCGCGGTCGGCGCCAAGCCACGGCTTCTGCCGGGCGTCCGTGCGGACGGGCGGCGGATCCTGACGAGCAAGGAGGCGCTCCTGGTCGATACGCCGCCCGCGCATCTGGCGGTCCTGGGCGCGGGCGCGATCGGCATGGAGTTCGCGTATTTTTTCCATACGCTCGGGAGCAAGGTTACGGTCATCGAAATGCTCGACCGCATCCTGCCGCAGGAGGATCCGGAGATTTCAGACCGGCTGAGGAAGATTTACGAGAGACGCGGCATGATGATCCTGACCGGCGCGCGGGTGAACGCGATCTCGACCGACGGCCCGGGCGTCCGGATCGATCTGGGGCCCTCGTCGGTGGACGCTTCCGCCGCCTTGGTGGCGCTGGGCGTCGCGCCGAACGTGGAAGGCCTTCTGGCCGAGGGCTTGAAACTGAAGGATGAGAATGGCTGGATCGCAGTCGACGACAACTACCGGACCTCTCTGCCCGGAATCTTCGCGATCGGCGACATCATCGGGCCGCCGTGGCTGGCGCACGTCGCGTCCCATGAGGGCATCGTCGCGGTCGAGCGAATGTTCACGGACCACACGCCGGTCATCAACTACGATGCCATCCCCGCGTGTACGTACTGCCGGCCGCAGGTTGCGAGCATCGGCCTGACGGAACCGGCCGCACGGAAAAAATTCGGCGACGACATTCAGGTCGGCCGGTTCCCGTTCCAGGCACTCGGCAAGGCGATCGCGGCGGACGAAACCGAGGGGTTCGTCAAACTCATTTTCGCCGGTCCTCATGCCCAACTGGTCGGCGCGCACATTCTGGGCCACGAAGCGACGGAGATCATCGCCGAACTTGGCATCGCCCTCGCCCTCGAATCCACGAGGGACGAGATCGTCTCCACCATCCACGCGCACCCGACCATGGCCGAAGCGGTACTGGAGGCCGCGCTCGCGTCCGACAACCGGGCCATCCATGTTTGAGCACGCGCGCCTCGGCCTCGTGCCGTACCGCTCGGCCTTGGCGCTACAGGAACGGCTCGTCGAGATGCGCGCGCAGGACCGGATTCCCGACACGCTCCTCATCCTCGAACATCCGCCCACGATCACGCTGGGCGCCGCCGCGCCCGGCTCGCACGTCCTGACGCCGCGCGATACGCTCTCGCGGCTCGGGATCGACGTTGTGGAAACGCGCCGCGGCGGGAACGTCACGTATCACGGCCCCGGCCAGCTCGTGGCGTATCCGATCTTCAAACTGTCGGGCCCCTACGTGCTTCGATGGGTCCGGTTTCTCGAACAGTGCATGATCGACACCCTGCGAGCGTTTGGTTTGGATGCGGCGCCGTCGGAGTCGGTCGGGGTCCGGGTGGGCGGGCGGAAGATCGGATTCGTTGGCATTAAAATCTCCCGGTCGGTTTCGTACCATGGAGTTTCGCTCAATGTAGATCCCGATCTCAAGCCTTTTTCCCACATCGTGCCGTGCGCCTGCGCGGGGGATGCGATCACCCACATGGAACAGGAACTGGGCCGCGCGCCGAGCCTAGAGCGTGTCGCGAACGAGTTCGTCCGGGCGTTTCAGTCCGCCGGCGGGCCTTCCGAATCCGTCGATGCGGACGCGGTGTGGCAGACGGCGTTTCCGGACGGGGTTCCGGTCGAAATGAGCGCGCTGCCGCGGCGCGGCCTGCCGGATCGTGTCGGCCCGAAACCCTACTGGCTTCGCCGGCCGATCCCCGGCGGTCCGGTGTACGTGAAGCTCCGCGACATCATGGACACCAAAAAGTTGCACACCGTCTGCGAGAGCGCACACTGCCCGAACCTCGGCGAATGCTGGGGCCGGGGCACGGCGACGTTCATGATCCTCGGGGACGTTTGCACGCGCGCCTGTGGGTTCTGCGCCGTGACGCCGGGCCGGCCGGCCGGGCTGGACGAGTTTGAGCCGGCGCGGGTGGCGGCGGCCGTGCAGGAGATGGGGCTTCGGCATGTGGTCATCACGTCGGTGAACCGGGACGACGCGCCGGACGGGGGCGCGGAAATTTGGGCGAGGACGATCCGGCGGGTGCGCAGGAAAAATCCGGAGACGCAGATCGAGGTCCTGATCCCGGACTTCCTGGGCGACGGCGCCTCGCTCAAAACGGTTCTCGATGCGGGACCGGACGTCCTGAACCACAATCTCGAAACTGTCCCGCGCCTCTATCCCACCGTTCGGCCCCAGGCGCGGTACGAGCGGTCGCTCGAACTATTGTCTCGCGCCAAAGACGCGGGGTTTCGGACCAAAACCGGCCTTATGCTGGGCATCGGCGAACAGCCCTTCGAAATCCTCCGCGCGCTCCGCGACATCGCCGCGCGGCAGGTCGACATCCTGACGCTCGGCCAGTACCTCCGGCCCTCCGGCCGGCATCTCCCCGTCGATCGCTGGGTCCACCCGTCCGAGTTTGAACACTGGAAACGGGTCGGACTGAAACTGGGATTCAAACATGTTGAATCCGGGCCGCTGGTCCGGTCCTCCTACCACGCCGAGGCGCACGCCGGCTACGGGCGAGGCCATGCGGAAAACGCGCAAAAAATGCTGCCGGCCGGCCGCCATGAGTGGGAGTAGTGGCGGCGCTGATATGAAACTGACACCCGAACGTATCGAAGAAATAAAAATCCACGTCCGATCTTTCGGACTTGCGGCGATCATCGGCAGCATTGCAGATTGGGTCACAAAGGAATCTTTCCGGCCGATTCAACTTTTTGGATGGGTCGGGGGCGCCCTCATGCTGGCGGGCGCCGTCTGGTTGACAAAGAAAAAAGATAAGGGATAATCAAAACATGGATGCTTCAGCAACAGCGATTTTTGTCTTTACTTCTTTCGGGCTGATCTACACTGCGGTTGCCCTGTATCTGGCGAAGAAATCAGAGCAACAGTAACAGCGATCATGGAACACGCGGAAATTGGAATGCTGATTCTAATCTGTACCGCGTTGATTTGGACGATTGGCGCGTGGATAGTCGTCAGCATCAAATCGCCACACGCCTAAACGCCTGAATGGATGCCAAAAAATTTGGAAAAGAACTCAACAGAAAAATGGTGGAAAAGTTTATCCCAGCAAAAATCAGAAATGCCATGAAAAAAAAGGCCTGATCGCTGCTGTCCGGTTTAAGTCCATAAGTAACCGGTCAAGGACGGACACATTGTCCACAGACCGCCACAGACCGACTCATACCTCACAGACCGGTTAATCGGATTTCCCCGTAAGACCATCGATCGCGCCTGCGAGGGCGCCGGCGGTGATGAAGAGGCAGAGCCACCAGGAGAGCAGGATGGACCGGATCGTGAACCGGAGGCCTTTGAGCCGGAAGGTCCAGATGAAGAGTTCGGCGTAGCAGATCAAAAACAATTTGAAGCTGATGAGGCACGCGATCGCGATCCCCATGCGGCAACAAACGAACGGCAGAAGCAGCGCGGCGATCGCGCCGAGGACGGAACCGGCGCCGTAGTAGCTGGTGACCGAGCCGAAGTTTTCGAATTTTTTGTGTTTTCGGAAGAGCCGCATCCAGAACCGGACGCGGGAAAAAAAGTTCCGGTTGTTTTTCCAGAATTTCTGGTAATGGTGCAGGACGTTGATCTGCGGATCAAATGCGATGGGTGTATGGCGCGCGAGGCGGTAGCCGAACTCGTATTCCTCCACCGACGCGCCCGGAAAGCTCGGATCGTACTGGCCGCAGGCGTCGAAGAATTTCCTCCGGACGGCGCCGCAGCGCGGCGTGAAGAAAGTGCACGCGACCGGCGCGCGGCGGTTCTGCTGGATGTGGTCGAGCAGCGCGCGGTATCTTGGCGTGAATCCGTCTTCGGGATTGGCCGGGTCCATCGCTCCACCGCCGTTGACGGCGCCCAAGGCCGGCTCCGAGCGGAACCGGTCATGGACTCTGCGCAGGGATCCCGCTTCGATGATGGTGTCGGCGTCCAGGAAAAACAGAACCTCGCCGGCGGCCGCCGCGCAGCAGGTGTTCCGCGCCGCCGCCGCGCCCTTCGAGTGCTCGTGCCGCAGCATCCGGAGCGGCCGGCCGCGCACCACGTCCGGGAATGCCTGCTCCAGCTCCTCCCGGACGGGCCGGGCGGACCCGTCGTCCGTGACGACGACCTCGTATGATCCGGTCGGCATGTCCTCCGACCAGATCGATCGCAGGAGTTTCTGGAGCAAATTCGCCTGATTGTGAACGGGAACAATCACGGACACATACGGCGCCGCTGCATTCATATTCATGTTCCGCGAACTTTAGCTCATCACGTTTAATCAAACAACTGCATCCACGTCCTGAAGAAAAAGAGGCCCTTGTCGCCTCCCCGCGCGGCCGGAATGCCGCCGCCCGGGTCAGCGCCTCCGGCGCCCCAAGTGCCGGCGTCTCTGACGCCGGCCGTGGACGGGCCGGGATCCGTAAGCTCGCTGACGGGTACGAAGAGGTGGCGGCTGGAGAGGTTGCGGCTTTTTCGAAACGCGGCGATCCGGTCCCGGAACCAATCCGTTTTCTGTAGACTTTTTTCCTTGATGAGCAGCGGATAATCCTCCCCGACCAGGAATTTGGCCTGTCGGCGGAAATCCCGGAATTCCTGCGGGTCGAACCGGGCGCACAGGTATGAGAACATCCGCTCCGTCCGATCAAAATCCCCCGACGGCACCATCAGCGCCGGCGCGCGGCCGGCGGCCGGCCCGATCCGGAGGGCCCGCCGGATATCCCGGACAGGCGGCGCGCCCAGCGGCTGTTCGGTGTGAATGAACATGAGCCGCGCCGGCAGTCCCCGCTCCTCCTGGACGGCCGCTGCGAGGAGCCGGAGCTTTCGGGCAAACTTGACCTTTTCGCGGAGCGGGAAATCGGCCGTCATGATGCCTTCCACGACGAGATCCGCGACCTTGCCGCCGAAGATGGTCCGCACGTGGTGAAAGAGATCGAATCCGCGCGCTTTCAGGCCGTATCGCAATTCAGCCGCGAGGCTGAGCGCATTGAAGAGCCGGACATACGAATGGGTCTTGGCGGCATGGGCGTTCAGCAGGGCCGGCCCGGGTTTCCTGCAAAAGGCCCGCAAGCTTTCATCGAACCGGGCCGGCGGTTTCAGTCCGTGGGCCTGAAATGCGCCGTGCAGAAGTTCCCAGAGAAACTCGAGGTCCTCCGCCGAGATGACGATTTTTCCGCGTTTCCAGTTTTCAACTTTCGAAAAATCGCAATACGACCCGAAAATGAGCCCGGTGTGGATCAGCAGGAACGGCACAGCGTCGGCCGGATCGACCGGGCTGTCGTCAAACAGCCGGCGCAACCGCGCCTCGTCGGAATCCTTCAATGCCCCCGGCAGGTCGTTGCGGCGGCGGATGAGGGACCAGAGGGGCGGCCGGGCGTCAAACAAAAGATGCCGGAGCGCGCGGTTGGCGGAGATGTCTTCGGGCGACAGCGCGTAATCGGCGAGGGTTTCGTCGTCGAGGAGGGTGCCGGAAAGCAGTATCCCGGCGGTGATCGCCCGCCAGTCATCCTCCGAAAGTTTTGTCCGGGCGGTTTTTTCCCAGCGCCGGCCCAGCGCCACTGCAATCTGGAGGCTGACCGAGAGGTTCTGTTTGGCGAAGGTGAACTGGGGTTTGAGCGCGTCCAGGAGCCGCGCCATGCCGGCGCACGTCGCGAGTCCCTCGGCCTTGAGGAATTTCCCGAGATCGGCCGTAATGTCGGCCGCACCCTTTCCGTAAAAATGGATCTGGCCGAACGATCGAACCAGTTCCTGCAGGCTGTAGTAGACGGAGCGGTCGCTGAGGTAATTGGGATTTTCGTGGAGCGCGCCGATGACCTCCCGGAGCGCCTTTGTGAACGAGACGTCGCCGTGGACGGTTTCATCATAGAACAGAAGGACGTCCCGGTTGGTGAAGTTGCTCAGCAGGATCCTCCGAAACCGCTCCTTGGCCCGATCGTCGAACGTCCGGTCCGGATGCGCGCTCTCCCACTGGAGATACCGCCCGGCTTCCGCGCGGATATGGTCGGATCCCCGCAATTCTTCGACATCGGACGCCTTCTCGAGCTGCCGCACGCGGGTCTCGGCGTCGGCGGTCGGCGCGTATGATTCCATGAACCGCTCGAAGGGGATCAGGCAGCAGGGCTCTTGAACGCCGCGCGACTCGCGGAACGTCCGGATGATTTTGTGAAACGGCATCCTGAAGTCAGCCTCGTAGGGATACGAATGCGTGATGAACTGGAGCCGCCGCACGCCGGCGATCACGCACACCCGCTCCCAGTCCCGCCGCCCTTCCCGCGCGGTGTCGCCCGCGTACCGGGACCGGAATCGCTGGTACGTCTTCATCACGCGCGGCAGAATCCCCATCAGGATGACCGTCCGGCCTTCCGTTACGAACCGGACAATGAGTTCAACCATGCGCTGGACCGGCTGAATGGCGGCGTTGATGAACGCGAAGGACGACACGGTTTCCTTCCGAAACATCGGCGCGATAGCGTCGGTCCGGTTCAACACCTTGATCTTGTCCCGAACCGACAGGCCGGACTTCATGAGATTGTCGAAGATCCGGTTGACCAGATCCTCCCCGTGGCGCTCGCGCAGGTCCGCCATCGGATTGGTGTGCTGGGGATTGAGACCCAAGTGCAGCGCGGCGGCCATCTGGAGGGCGGCGAACACCTGGGGGAAAAAGGCCGACATGCGGTCCAGCTCGCGAAGGAGCGCGTAGTTTTTCGGATCGGAAAAAAATCCCTGGGCCGCGGACCAAACCTCGCGGTCGATCAGCTTGCGCTCCAGTTGGGCGTCGATCCATCGCGGTGCGATCTCCTCCAGCCGCAAAAAACCCCGGTTCCAGTGATCGGGACGCGTCCGGTCGGCGAAGACGGCGATGTTGTCCGCGAGGTGCAGGATTTGCTCCACCCGGCCGGAGGGGCGATGATGGTTTTTCAGGATGTGAAGCAGCATCTCCGCCGTCATGCCGTCGGGCGCGGAAATTTTCCGTTCCGACAGGGACTTTTCAAAAATCTCCGCGGCAATCTCCGCGTGCCGTTCCATCACCTGCGCGAGAATGGGCCGGTTCAAGCGGCCGCTGGGCTCCATCAACGCCTCCCGGAAATGCACGTCCATGACGTTCAGGTCGTGGAGGAAGGCGGCCGTCCGGAGGATTTTCAGTTCGGCCGGCGCCAGGGCGGCTCGCCTGCCCAGCTCGTCCGCCAGCCGGACCGTGAGGATCAGATGGATGAAATGCGACAGGTCGACATGCTCGTAGAGACCGAGGATCGGCAGTCCCAGCGGGTGGATGGCCTCCAGAAAGTTTTTCGGCAGAAATTCCTCGATCATCGCGCGGCCGCCGGGCCATCGCCGTTGCAGATGCTTGCGCGCCAGCGACAGGACCAGTTGATTGATGCTCTCGTAGGGGTCCTTGTCGGCCAGGTAATCCGGATTGGCCAGCAGGTACCGGACCATCTCCGCCATGGCGGCGTTGAGCGGATGGCCGGGTGGCTCGGTCGCCATCATGAACTGGAGGATTTCCCGGCCTTCCAGATCGTTGGCAATGATCCGCCGATGTTTGTCGATTTCATCCAGCAGGTAGTCGTCGGCGGCCGGGCGCATCTTGTAGTCGGCGGCGTGCGCCAGAACGTGCGCGGCGGGCGAAAATCCCGACCCGGATTCGTTGATCTCCTGCATGATGTCGGGCGGAAACCGCAGCTTCTGCCGAAGCCCCGTCCGGCCGTCCGGCGATACTTTTCGCGCGGTGACGCTTCCGTCGCTGACGATTTCAAGCTCGACGCCGCGCGGGTCGCCCGGGTATTGGCGGATGAAGCGGGCCAGCCGGGCGGAATACTGCCGCTCGACGTGCGCGATCACGCGCTCCGGTTGATCGCCAAAATGGATCCGCAGTTTTTTCTGTTCCACGTCGTACGAAACCCGGCCCTGCGTTCGATAGTCCCGCAGCCGGTAGGGGTGAGCGCCGTCCAATCGGTCCGTGAGGCGGGTCACGCGGTCTCCGGACAACAGCGCCCGGCGATAGACGCCGCTTTCGTCGTCGCCGTCCGCAAGGAGCGCGGCCGTGCCTTCGCGCTCGTGATAGGCCAGGTTCAGGATCGATTCGATGATGTCCTCCGGGTCGTCCAGCGCGATGAGCGTGGTATAGACCTCCTCCACGTCCTCCGGCGCCACACAAATATCCTGAACCTCCACGGGCCGGTACTGGGTCCGGCGGCCGATGAGGTATTTGAGGAGCGAGTGAATTTCGTCCGCTTCCGATTTGATTTCGCCCGCCAGCCGGACAAAGGTCTCGATGATCACCTCCCGCATTTCGCCGTCGAACGGACTCAACCGGTCCTTCAGATCCGCCGGAATGAAATGAGGAAGGTAGATGAATGCGGCGGCGGCCTCAAAATATGGAATTTCGTGAACGTCGAACACCAGCGGCGGCCGGGTCGGATCATAGTGGCGCTTCCAGGGCAGGGCATAATTCCGTTTGAGGGCCCGGCCAAAATCGATGTGCGCGAATTGGAGCGCCGCCCGCGCGGGACCGTCTTCGATCCGGTGAATCATCAACTGGTCAGGCTTGCGGTCGTACAGCCGGAGGTAATAGGCCATCACAGCCTGCTTGGAAAATTCACGGGCAATTTGCAGAACTTCTTCGCGCGAAAGATCGAGGTCCGGCGGAAACTCGTTCCGGCGAAGTTCCTGAATGGACCCGGCCTGGATGCCCTGGGGAAGGAACTCGACGCCGTTTTTGCCGGGGATGAGATCCATGATGCCGTAGCGGTCGTCGATCGAAACAATGGTGGGCGCCAGAATCGGCCCGAGGCTTCTCCGGGTGGCTGGATCGAGCCGGCGGTTGATGAACTGCAGGGTGAACGTGACGATCGACTCCAGCGCCATGTCCGTCGGTTTCAGCACGACCGACGCCGGCTGGCCGCGCCCGGCGGGCCGCCCGACCTTGAGCTCCGCGTGGACGACATAAAATGTCCCGTGGAGAGCCGAGATCATTTCCATGTTTCCGATCTCCAGCTCCTGCGGAAAAAAAACGCCCGGAAAAAAAAGGTTCGGCCGGTTCGCCAGTTCCGCCAGGAGGCGGGGGAAGCGGACTTGAAGCTGGAGGTTCACAATGTCCGGGATGATTCTGCGGAACTTCGAAAACCGCCGGGATCCGGGCGGCAACGACAGGAGCCGCCCTTCCTCCGTCTCCACCAGGGACTGGACCGTCACGGGGTAATCCCAATTTTCAAACTGCTGTGCATATCGCCGGTGGAGGAACGTTTCCGGCGGCGCCACCAGTGGATCGCCGGACCGGACGAGATTGGCAATTCCCCGGAGAACCTCGCGGGGCCGTGAAAACCGGAGGAGGAGCCGGTTAAGGAGCCTCATCCCCTCCAGGGACTCGGGGTCCCCCGGCGGGAAAACCCCCGTCAGTTCATCTGGAAAGGACTCCGAAGCCAAGTGATATCATGATATCATGATATCATGATAGCTATCATGATATCATGATATCACTCGGGACGGCAGGGCCGCCGTCGGGCGCGGAAGGGCGCCTGGGGCCCTGGGACCGAGTCCGGGCCGGGGGTCAGGCGGCTTTCCGGATCCGGTCGGACTTGATGCAACGCGTGCAGACGTTGGCCCGGCAGACCCGGCCGTGCAGGGTGATTTTGATTTTCTGTAGGTTGGGCATCCATCGCCGGCGGGTCTTGTTGCGCGCGTGACTCACGTTGTTCCCGCTGGCCGGCGCCTTGCCGCAAATCTCGCATACTCTGGCCATACAAGCCTCCTCAAAATTTGCGCCACTCTATAACGCCGGCGGCCCTCCGTCAATGGGCTGGCGGCGCGGAATGGTATAAGATAGTGTTGCGCTCTCGTGGATACCAAGAACCTCACCATCGTGTTTACCGACATGAAGGGATTCACTCCCCGGACGAGCGGGCAGAGCCGAAGCGCGACGATGGACATGCTTCGCCGGCACCGCGAACTGCTTCTGCCGGTGATCGAGAACCGGGGCGGGAAACTCATCAAAACCATCGGCGACGCGTTTTTGGTGACCTTTGAAAGTCCGACCGACGCCGTTCTCACCGGCATGGAGCTTCAGGAAACCCTGCGAACCCACAACGCCACGCTCGCCGAACCGGACCGCATCGAGATCCGGGTGGCGATCAACACGGGCGAGGTGACCCTCGAGGAGGGCGACATCTACGGCGAGGCGGTCAACATCGCGGCCCGGATCGAGGGCATCGCCGAAGCCAACGAGATATACTTCACCGAGGCCACCTACCTGGCCATGAACAAATCCGAGGTCCCGTCCGCCGAGATCGGATATCGCGTCCTCAAGGGAATCCCGCACAAGATCAAAGTATACCGGGTGCTGCGGGAGGGCGAATCGCCGCCGGCGGCGCCTGCGCCCGAGATCGTTTTTGATTCGGGCGTCGCGCTCTCGCCGCGCCCGGCGTCCGTATGGCGGCGGGCGGCGGCGTTCGGCCTCGACGCCGTGCTGGTTTTTCTGGCGGTCCTTGTTCTGACGCTCGGCGCGCGCTCAAAAATCCATAAAGGCCAGACGGAGTTTCGCCGGGCGATGGCCGCTGAGGGATTCAAGGCGCCGGGCGACATTCCGGCCGGCCATCCGCTCGACGCAGAGAGGCAGTCGCTCAACCGCCGAAGAGGCAAACTGAAAAAAGCGGGCGGCGTTCTCTGGCAGGCGATCTTTATCCTATATTCGACGCTCCTACTTTGGAAAAAGGGCGCTACGCCCGGAAAACGACTGCTGAAACTCCGGGTGGTCGGCTCGGACGGAACGCCGCTCGGATTCAAACGCGCCTTCTTGAGGTGCGTCCTCTATTATCTTTCCGCGGCGCCGCTGTTTCTGGGTTTCCTCTGGGCGTTCTGGGACGCCCGCCGGATGGCGTGGCACGACAAAATCTCCGACAGCGTCGTCGTTTCAGCCTGACGACGGGGGTGGGCCGGCGCTACGCCGCCAAAAGCCGCCGGTGGCGGGCTACCGAGAGGGTGAGGCCGGCCATCATGAAATTGAGGACTTGGGCGGAGCCGCCGTAGGAGAGGAAGGGCATGGGGATGCCGACGACCGGAAACGCGCCGAGATTCATGGCGACGCCGATTCCCATGTGGATGAAATACAGCGCGGCCGTTCCGGTCGCCACGAGGCACCCGTAGAGGTCGGTGGCGTTGCGGCCGATCGAGAGGGCGGACCCGATGAGCAGGCCATAGATCAGCAGGGTGGCCGTGCTGCCGGCAAATCCCCATTCCTCGGCGAGGACGCTGAAAGCGAAATCGGTCCACTGTTCCGGCAAAAACCCAAGGCCCTTCTGCGTGCCCTTGAAATACCCTTTGCCCCATATCCCGCCGGAGCCGACCGCGATCCGGGCTTGAAGCGCCTGGTATCCGGCGCCGCGCGGGTCGATCTGCGGGTTGAAAAAAGACGCGATGCGATTTTTCTGATGAGGTTTCAGCTTCTGATAGAACACTTCGCCCGATTGCAGACCCGCAAACAGAACCGCCACCATCAGCATCACGAATCGCGTCTTGTGGCCGCCCCGGTAATGCGTGAACCGGAGGCGCAGGATCAGAAACAGGGCGCAGGCCAGAAACGTCAGCCCGAACACGGGCCACGCAAGCGATCCGAACAGGTACTTCTGTATGAAGGCTTCCCATCCGGTGTGCGTGGTTTCGATGAAGACGCGGAGGGTGGCGGTGGCGGCCGCGAGGGCGCCGACGCTGAGGGCGATGCCGATCAGGGCGAAATGCAGGCCGGCCGTGTAGATCATCACAAAGAAAACCGGAATGTAAACGGCCGCCGTCCCCGCGTCTCCCTGATACAGGGTGAGCGCGACCGGTATGGCCAGAAGCAAGAGCGGAATGAAAAGCCCGCGCAGGAGCGTCGCACGGTGTTCGCGCTGGATCTGACCGAGATACGCCGCCAGATGGAGAATGAAAATACCCTTGAACAGCTCCGACGGCTGCACCGAAAAAATCCCGAAGGAAAGCCACGACCGCGTGGCTTTGACTTCGCGGCCCATGAGCGCCGTCAGGAGCAGCACGACGTTGCCCAGAATATACAGGAGCGCGCCGGTGCGCCGCAGGGACCGGTAATCGGTTGCGGCCAGGACCGCGCATATCCCCACGCCGGCCGCCGTCGCGAGAACCTGCCGCCAGAAATACTCCTCCTGCCCGCCGCCCGCCGCGCTGTAGAGATTCGTGAGCCCGATCAGCGCCGCCGCAACGAGGCACCCCGTAAAGAGCGATTCCATCCGAAATTCCGGGAGCCGCATGATCCCGTCATAGCAGATTGAGGCGGGCTGAGATAGACTGCCGGCGATGTCGAGTTCCCGCGCGTTCGTTTCGCGTTTCTTGCATTTCTGGCGGACACAGTTCGGCGCCTCCGGTGCCGGCCGGCGCCTCCGCCTGGGGATCGGGGTATCGGGCGGGCGGGATTCGTGTGTGCTGGCGGCGCTGATCGGGCGCATGAAGGCGCATCTTGGGGTTCGGCGTGTTGTCCTCCTGCATCTGGACCATGGGATTCGGCCCGTGGCCGAGCGCCGCCGGGATCGAGCGGTCCTCCGGGCGCTGTCGCGGCGCGTGCGCGCGCCGCTCGTCGTTGACCGGGTCCGCCTCCGGGCGACCGGGGAGGGGCTCGAGGCGGCCGGTCGCTCGGCCCGGCTGAAATTTTTTTCGCGCGCTGCCCGGCGATACCGGCTGGACGCCATCGCCCAGGCGCATCATCTGGACGACCGGATCGAGACATTTTTTCTCTTTCTTCTTCGCGGGAGCGGCCTCAGGGGCCTGACGAGTTTGAGATCGACGGAGACGCTGGCGGCGGGCGGCGGTTCCTTGAACATCATCCGGCCGCTTTTGCCGTTCACGCGCGACGAGATTTTGGAATTTTCGGCGGCGGAGAAAATTTCATATCACGAAGATTCGACGAACCGGGACCTGCGGTTCCTCCGGAACCGTCTGCGGCTGGAGCTGATCCCGATGCTGAAATCCTGGCATCCCGGGTTTGCCAAGGCCATGGCCGCGACCCAGCAGGCGCTCGAATCGGAGGACGCCGCGCTGTCGGACCTGGCCGACGGTCTTTATCGCGGGAGGCTCGATCCGGCCGAACTCAGGAACTGGCCGGAGGCGGTGGTGGCGCGTGTTTTGCAGCGGTGGGGCCGCCGGCGCGGCGGGTCGGCGGTTCTGGGCGGCCACAAAAATCTGGCCGCGGCCGCACGGCTGATCCGCAGCGCCGCCCGCGCATCGCTGGACCTGCCTGGCGGCCGGAAATTGCTGATCGACCGGTCCCGCATCCGGCTGGCGGGCGGTTGACAGGCCGCAAGAAGTCGCGTAGCGTAGGGCATTTCACATGGAGACAAAAGTCCGAGGTGAACCAGGCGCATGACGCTGAGCATTGAAGAAGTGAAGGACCGGGTCGTCTTTGACGAGGCTGCCATCGCCGCCGCCGTCCGGGACCTCGGCCGGAGAATCTCGCAGGATTATGCAAACCAGGAACTGCTTCTCGTGGGCATCCTTCGCGGCGCCTACGTGTTTCTGTCGGACCTCTCGCGGGCCATCACCATCCCGCACGTGATCGACTTCATGGCCGTTTCGAGCTACGGCAGCGGATCGAGCAGTTCAGGCGTCGTCCGGATCGAAACGGACCTCCGGCAGAACGTCGAGGGCCGGCATGTGCTTATCGTCGAGGACATCATCGACACCGGGCTGACCTACAGCCAGTTGAAGAAAACCCTGGAAGCGCGGCATCCGCGGTCCGTCAAAATCTGCGCGCTTCTGGACAAACCGACGCACCGCAAAGTCCCGCTGGTCCCGGATTACGCGGGACTCGTCGTGCCCGACCTGTTTTTGGTGGGCTACGGCCTGGATTATCTTGAATATTTCCGGGGAATACCGTACATTTTTTCCGTGAACCCGAATGCCCTGAAACCGCTCGAGGCGGCGGGGAAACTGATCTGATTCTGCTTCGCGGACCGGACAGGGAGTGAGTGAGATGTCCCAGGGATTTAAATTCGGATTTCTATGGATCGTCCTGTTTCTGTCGCTGGTCGTGGTCTGGACTTCGATGAACGCCAGCGCGCCGAGTCCGCCCGTCGAGGTCAAGTACAGCGAATTTCGCCAGATGGTGACGGACAAGACGATCAACTACGTCACCATCGTCGCGCAGGAGCTGAAAATCGTGGGCCAGCGCGAGGGCGCGACCGAGGTCTACGCGTACCTTCCGGGACTGCCGGACGAGACCCTGCTCACGTTTCTGGACCAGTCGGGCGTTCCGTACAAGGCGAAGAAGCCGGAGGACCGGATCTGGCGGGACCTGATGCTGTCGGTTCTTCCGGTGGTCCTCATCATCATGGTGTTTGCGGTGATGATTTACCGCCAGATGCAGGGTCCGGGCAAATCGGCGTTGTCGTTCGGGAAATCCCGCGCGAAGATGTTCATGGAAAAGGACGCCAAGATGACCTTCGAGGACGTCGCCGGCTGCGAGGAGTCGAAGCGGGAGCTGCAGGAGGTCATCGAGTTTCTGAAGGACCCGAAAAAATTCACGAAGCTCGGCGGAAAAATCCCCAAGGGCGTGATCCTGGTCGGCCCGCCCGGCACCGGCAAGACGCTTCTGGCGCGCGCGGTGGCCGGCGAGGCCGGCGTGCCGTTCTTTTCGATCTCGGGCTCGGATTTCGTCGAGATGTTCGTCGGCGTCGGCGCGTCCCGGGTCCGCGACCTGTTCGAGCAGGGGAAGAAGAGCGCGCCGTGCATCATCTTCATCGACGAGATCGACGCCGTGGGCCGGCAGCGCGGCGCGGGCATGGGCGGCGGCCACGACGAGCGCGAGCAGACGCTGAACGCGCTCCTCGTCGAGATGGACGGCTTTGAGACCAAGGAGGGCGTCATCATCATCGCCGCGACCAACCGGCCGGACGTCCTCGACTCGGCCCTGCTTCGGCCGGGCCGGTTCGACCGGCGGATCGTGGTCGATCTGCCGGACGTGAAGGGCCGGGTTGGAATTCTGAAAGTGCACACGAAAAAAATTCCGACGGCCGACGATGTGGACCTGTCCCAGGTCGCGAAGGGCACGCCGGGCTTCACCGGCGCGGAGCTGGCGAACCTCGTGAACGAAGCGGCGCTCCTCGCCGCCCGCCGGGACAAGGAGCGCGTGTCGATGCTGGAGATGGACGAGGCCAAGGACAAGGTCTTGATGGGTCCCGAGCGCAAGAGCCTGGTGCTATCGGAGCAGGACAAGAAGGTGACGGCCTTTCATGAAGCCGGCCATGCGATCGTCGCCCATTTCGTTCCCGGCGCCAATCCGCTCCACAAAATCAGCATCATCCCCCGCGGCCGCGCCCTCGGCGTGACCCAGCAGCTTCCGGAAGAGGACAAATACATGCACCCGAAATCCTACTGGCTGTCCGACATCGCCGTGTGCCTGGGCGGGCGGCTGGCCGAGGAGATCGTGCTGAAGGACGTGTCGGTGGGCGCCGCCAACGATCTCGAGCGGGCCACAAACATCGCGCGGAAGATGGTCTGCGAGTGGGGCATGAGCGAACTTCTCGGCCCGATCTCGTTCGGCCAGCGGTCCGAAAACGTTTTTCTGGGCCGCGATTTCGCCTGGCACACCGAGTACAGCGAGGAGACGGCCTGCAAGATCGACGACGAAGTCCGGCGGATCATCACCGACTGTTACGACCGTGCCCGGAAACTCGTCGAGGACAATCGCGCGACGCTCGACCGCGTGGCCCGCGCGCTTCTGAAATACGAGGTCCTCGACGCCGAACAGATCAAGTCCGTGATGTCGGGCCAGTGGGTCGAGGACGAGGAGCCGGGCGAAACCGACAGCAGCCTCTACCGCGTCCGGACGACCAAGGAGGACGGGAAGCTCCGCGTGACCGTCCTCGGCCGGGACCCGGCGAACGGCGGCTGGCGCCTCGGCGGCGGCGACGAAGGACTGCTCGATGCGGACGTGGCGGCGGCCGTTCGCAAGGCGATGCGGGAAGTCCACGTGTTCATCTCCGGCGCCGAAGGAAAATACAAGATCATGCTGCAGGCCGCCGACCCGGCCGACCGCAAGCGCCTGGCGCAGCACCTGTCGTCCCGGTACGGATTTCCGGGCGGCAAGATCGAAACGGCGGGATTCGACGCGAACGGCGCCTCCGGCGGAAACGGGTCCGCCTTCCACATCCTGGTCGAGCTGACCGCGCGTGCGGCGCCGGCCGCGTCCGCCCCGGCCGCCGCCTGATCATCCGACGTTAATGCCGGCCGGTTCTCTTCAAGCCATCGTTTTGAAATCCCGCGCCGGAGACCTCGATCTTTCCGCCGGCCCCGTTCTGGCCGGCATCCTGAACGTGACGCCCGATTCGTTCTACGACGGCGGCCGATACCCCGCCGCGCCGGCCGCCGTGGCGCACGGACTGGCGATGCTCGGCGCCGGCGCCTGCTGGGTGGATGTCGGCGGGATGTCGACGCGTCCGGGGTCGGACGAAGTTCCGGTGGAGGAGGAGATTCGCCGGGTGTCCGCGGTGGTCGAGGAGCTGGCGCGCCGCGCGCCGCCCGGGTCCTGGATCAGCATCGACACGTACCGATCCGTCGTGGCGGAAGCGGCGCTCGAGCGGGGCGCGTGCGCCGTCAACGATGTCTCAGGATTCGGCCTCGATCCGGCGATGTGCGACCTTGTCGTGTCCGCGCGCTGTCCGGTCGTGATCAATCACATGAAGGGAACGCCCCGGACCATGCAGATTCAGCCGGCCTACGATTCGGTTCTCGACGAACTCATGGTATTTTTCGAATCGCGTCTCGACCGTTTCGTGAAAGCCGGCGGAGACGAGCGGCAGGTCCTGATCGATCCGGGCATAGGGTTCGGCAAGACGCTCGATCATAATCTTGAGATCCTTCGCGGGCTCGACCGGCTCCACGATCTGGGCCGGCCCGTGTTTCTGGGATGCTCGCGCAAATCGTTCATCGAGCGTCTTGCGGGCGCGTCGCCGGAGCATCGCCTGCCGGGGAGCCTCGCGGCGGCCGGCTGGGCGGCCCTGAAGGGCGTCCATGTGCTTCGGGTGCATGACGTGCCGGAAACGGCGCAGTTTCTCACCGTCCTGTGCGCGCTCCGGAGGATGTGATGGCCGACGCGCAGGTCGCTCCGGAGTATTTCGCGCGGCAGGCCGTCGAAATCGACGTTCCCGACGGGCCGATGAAGGGCCGGTACAACACGCTGATCGCCAACCTGAACGATCAGGCGCTGCTCCTGGAGACGCCCGTCTGCGGGAGTCTCTTTCTTCCGCTGAAAGTCGGCCAGCCGATGACGATCCGCTACGTCGTCGAGTCATGGGCCTACGAAGCGCAGGTCACGATCGCGGCCCGGAAGGAAAACGCGGCCGCCCCGATCATGCTGGTCGCCCGGCCGAAACAGGTCGACCGCAAGATGCTCCGGCAGTTCGTCCGGGTGGAGGCCGACCTCGACGGCAGCATTTACCTGATCAAGGACCTGTCGGAGTACGGCCGGGAAAAATACAGCGACAACGAACTGACGCCGGTCGTGATCGTCGACATCTCCGGCGGCGGCGCCCGGGTCCGCGCCCCCGTGCACCTCACGACGGAGGACAAGCGCTACGCGCTCCTCTGGTTCACGCTGCCGATCGTCCACAAGTCCTTTTACAACATGCTGACGCGCATCAAGACCGTGGTCGATGACGTCAAGGAGAAATACATCATCGTGGAGTTTACGGGCCTGTCGGAAACCGAGCGCAACGACATCGTCCACTACTGCGGCCGGCGCCAGCTTGAGCTCGTGAAGGGCAAGTCGGGACTGACGTCATGAGCGACCTCGTCGCGATCCTGCGCAATCTCTCCCCGCGGGACATCGTCGATATCCTTCTTGTGTCGGCGCTTTTTTACCTTCTGTACACCTTCGTCAAAGGCACGCGCGCCGTACAGGTCCTGCAGGGGCTGGCCCTGATTCTGATTTTGGCCTTCCTCGCGCAGAAGTTCAATGTCCGGACCACCGCATGGATTCTGTCCTCGTCGGTCCTCGTCTGGGTCCTCGCCTTTATCATCCTCTTCCAGCCGGAGCTTCGCCGGGCCCTCGCGCGGCTGGGCCAGCACCGGCTCCTGTCGTTTTTCCAGGAAACCCTGGAGGAGGAACTGATCGACGAGATCGTGAAGGCCTCCAACGTCCTTTCCGCACGGCGGTTCGGCGCGCTGATCGCCGTCGAAAAATCCGCAGGCCTCAAGCCCTACATCGAAACCGGCGTGCCCGTCGACGCGGCGGTTTCGGCCGAGATCATGTCGACCATTTTCATGTCGAAGGGCGCGCTGCACGACGGCGCGCTCATCATCCAGGACAAGCGCGTGGCGTCCGCCGGCTGCATCCTGCCGCTCACGGAGAATCCCGACATCAAGCGCGTCTACGGCACGCGCCACCGCGCCGCGCTGGGCCTTTCGGAGGAAACCGACGCCGTCATCGTGGTCGTGTCGGAGGAAACGGGCGGGATCTCGCTGGTCCAGCAGGGCAAGATGGCCAACGGTCTCGATCCGGAGACGCTCAAAGAAATGCTGACGCTGTATCTGGTGGGAAAGTAGAATATGGAATCGACCCGGAAGAAACCGTGGAACGTGCGGTCGACCTTGCAGGCCGCCGCCGCGGGTCTCGTGGCCGATCCGCTGGCCAAGATCGTGTGCCTGGCGCTGGCGGTGATGCTGTGGATGTACATCGTCGGTTCGGCCGAAATCCAGTTCGAGTTCCGGGACGTGCCGGTTGATTACATCGACGTCGCCCCCGACCTCGCCGTCTCGGAAGATTCGCAGCGGCACATCACGCTCCTGCGCGTCAGCGGCCCCAAGGCCTCCATCCAGGCGCTGGATCCTACCGACTTCAAAGTCATGGCGTCGCTGGCCGGCAAGCGCAAGGGCGAGAAGTGGGTGGTGTTGTCGCTCGAAAACGTGTTCAATCCCCGGCCGGACGTCAAAGTCGAGCGGATCGAGCCCGGATCGGTGCGGGCCTTTTTGGAGGAAGTGGAAGGTCGGCGTCTGCCGGTTTCCGCGCGGCTCCAGGGGGAAGTGCCGCCGGGGTTCCGGGTGAACACCAAGGTCCGGCCGGAAGCGGTGATGGTCCTCGGCCCTTCGAGTCTTTTTCTGCGCCTGACCGAAATGTCAACGGAAACGATCGACCTGACCGGCCGGAAGGCCACGTTTGACGTGAAAGTGAACCTTCAGAGGGAAATGCGGTCCATCCGAAAAATCGATCCGGAATCGGTCGAGGTCCTGGTCGAGATTGACGAAAACGTGATCGAGAAACTCCTGGAAGGCGTGCGCGTGGAGCTTCTCAATCCGGTCCCCGGCCGGGTCGTTCAGATCAAGCCCGAGCAGGTGAGCGTCAAATTGCGCGGCCCGCAAAACGTCGTGGACCGCCTCGACGCCGCGCAGCTTCGCGTCGAAGTCGAGTTGCCGGCCGACAAGAGTTTCCATCTGGCCGTCCCGCGGGCCCTCAACGTGCCCGAGCGGGTCGAAATCGTCTCCTACGAACCGGCCCTCGTCCGCGTCAGCGTTCCCGGGCAGTGATCGTTCGACGTTGAGCCGGCTGTTCGGCACCGACGGCGTCCGGGGACGCGTCGGGACGGAGCTGACCGCCGATCTGGCGTTCAAACTCGGCCGGGCGGCGGCGGGTTATCATCTGGAGCGGGGCGTCCGGCGCGCGTTGATCGCGCGCGACACGCGGCTGTCCGGCGGGATGCTCACGCACGCCGTGACGGCCGGCGTGACGTCCGTGGGCGCGGGTGTGACGGACTTGGGGATCGCGCCGACGCCGGCCGTTTCGACGCTCCTCGCGATGGTCGCCGGGCCGTCGTTCGGCGTCGTGATCTCGGCGTCGCACAATCCTTATGAAGACAACGGAATCAAATTGTTCTCTCCCGACGGCCGCAAACTGTCGGTGGCGGAGGAGGAGGCGATCGAGCGGCGCTTCCGCGTCGACGCCGATCTGGACGCCACGGACGGGACCGTCGGATCGTGCGGTCCGGACGGAGCGCTCGTGTCGAAGTATCTCGACGCGGTCGCCGGCCGGTTTCGGTTCACCCTTTCGCGTACCCGGCTGGTGATCGACGCCGCGCATGGCGCCTTCGCGCCGCATGTGCGGCCGCTCTTTTCGCGGTACTGCAATTCCGTCGACTGGCTGAATTGCGATTTCGATGGCGCCGACATCAACCGCGAGTGCGGCTCGACGCACGTCGAATCGCTGGATCCGCATCTTGGGCCGTGCGCGATCGGCCTGGCCTTCGATGGCGACGGCGACCGGATGCTGATCCGGATTCCTCCCCCCCTTGAAAAGGGGGGGCCGGGGGGGGTGACCGTCGACGGCGACGCTTTCCTGTATCTCTTCGCCAAACATCTCGTAACCGCCGGCCCGGTCATCGGCACCGTGATGTCGAACGGCGCCCTGGACGCCGCGCTCGAAACGCTCGGTCGCCCTTTCTGGCGCGCGCCGGTAGGCGACCGCGAGGTGTTCGAGATGATGCAGAAGGAGGGCTCGAGCCTGGGCGGCGAGCAGTCGGGTCACATCATCTTGAAGGACCAGCGGACCGGCGACGGCGCCGTCACGGCGCTGGCGTTTCTGCAGGTTTTTGCGGAACGGTACGCCGAGTCGGCCGAAGCTATGGCGAAGGATCTGCCGGCGCCGTTTCCGCAGAAACTCGTGAACGTCCGTGTCGCCGAAAAACGGCCGTGGGAGGACGATCCGGCGTTGTCGGCGGCCGTGGCCGGCGCCCGCGAGAAACTCGGCAAACACGGCCGCCTCGTCATCCGCTACTCCGGCACCGAACCCCTCCTGCGCATCATGGCGGAATCTCCCTCGGCCGTCGCGGTCGAAGAGCAGGTGTCGATGCTCACAGCGCGTTTCCGCGATCGCCTCGCCTGAAGCCTGAATCTTGAACCTTGAACCCATCGTCGTGCGGATGCCCAATTGGCTGGGCGACATTGTCATGGCCACGTCTGCGATCGAGGCGCTGCACCGGACGGACCGGTACGCGCTCCATCTATTGATCCGGCGGCCGTGGGATGAGTTGTTCCGGCACGATCCGCGCCTGGAGAGCGTGACGGTCTTCGAGGACCGCGGCGTTCATTTATTTTCGACGGCATCGACCTTGCGCGCCCGCGGGTATCCAACGGTGGTCGATTTCACGCACTCGATGCGATCGCGCCTCCTGTGGAAACTGGCGGGCATCCCGGTGGTGGTTCGAGAACGCGCGCGGATGCCCGATGACCATCAAGTCATGCGGTATCTCTCCGTCATCCGGCCTCTCATCGGCGGCTCGCCCGTCGCTCCCTGCCCGCCGACTCTGTTTTACTCTGATTTGAAATCAGAAATCGTAACTGATCACCTCCTCTCCCCCCGCAGGGGGGAGAGGATCGAGGTGAGGGGGGTGGACCGCGGTAACCGAAACCTGCCACCCTCACCCCAACCCTCTCCCGCCTCTGGCGGGAGAGGGGGGATACCAGAAATATTGATCTTTCCCGCCGCCGCTTACGGCCCCGCCAAAATGTGGTCGACGAGCCGGTATGTCGACTTGCTGACGATGCTTACGGATCGCGGCTGGTCGATCCGGCTTCTCGGAACGGCCGTCGACCGCGAGTTTCTGGATGAGCTGGTTGAAAAATCCAAAATCCAAAATCCAAAATCCAAAATCGAAGCCTGTCCGGGTCTGCCGCTGAACGACTTGATGCGCCTGATCGTGCATTCGAGCGCCGTGATCTCGTGCGACAGCGGCGCGGCCCACCTGGCGGCGGCCCTGGGCAAGCCCGTCCTGGTCCTGTTTTTCTCCACCGACCCTTACCGCACCGCTCCTGTGGGCCATGCCGTCCGGGTGATCAGCGCCGCTGTCCCATGCCGCCCGTGTTTTCTGCGGACCTGCCCGATCGATTATCTCTGCCGGGACGCCGTGACCCCGCACGACATAGACACGCAACTAAATGACATTTTTGATGTTCCGGCAAAACTTAACAACTTACGGTCTGGCCCCAATTAAACACAATTAAACAAACTTCCCCCCTTGCAAAGGGGGGATTGAGGGGGGTTACCGTCTTTCACTGACCCCCTTCAAAAAAACTGAAATTTTCCCTTGACAATATATATATACAGTATTTAAATAGGGTCCTTCCATGGGGGTGCTTGAGTAGGGTCGGGTTTGATTCATCGTCATTTATCGTTTTGTGGACTTATGAGTAAGGTAAACGACTGTACTCAGGCTTGGCGTGCAAGGGGCTTGCAGGGGTTAAGATGTGTGGCACCATCAAGGGGTGACCGGCATTCTGGGATGAGGGGGAGGCTCTCTACAGCTCGTGGGAAGTGTCTCCTCTTCGCGCTTTTCGTCTTTTCGGGGTTATTCATTCTGACCATTTCCCATGAGGCTTACGCTGATACGGTAGCTCTGATCTCCCCGGTGGACAGGCACGATACCAACAATGCCACGGTGGTCTTCAACTGGGGTTGCGCTGCCGCAGACCTCACCAGTTGTACAGTTTCGCTGGATACCTTTTTGCTCCGACTTTGCCGGGACAGTACGTCTCTGACCTGCACCACCATCCTCTACGACTCAAGGATCACCTCCCGGAGCGGCACCGTGCCGATTCCGTTTAATGACACATTTTACTGGATCGTGATTCCGATCGACACCACGACGAACGCCGAGCACGACACGCCGGCGTACCGGGCGATTTTTGTGGACACCAACGTGAACACGGTGAGCCTGTCGCAGCCGGCGGACGGGCATGAGACGACGGCGATCAACATCGTGGTGAGCTGGAGCGCGGTATCCGACAGTGTGGGCGTGGACAGCTACGCGGTGGAGGTGTCGGATACCACGGCGTTCACGAACATCGCCTTCACGGACACTCTGGACCAGTCCCTGACGAGCGACACGGTGACGGGGCTATACAACGATACGTATTACTGGCGTGTGCGCGCTATTGACAATCTGGCGAACGGGGGCTCGTATTCGGCGACGCGCGGATTTGTGACGGACACGCTGGTGAACCAGGTGAGCCTGAGCCAGCCGGCGGACGGTCACGAGACGAGCGTGATCAATTTCCTGGTGAGTTGGACTGCGGTGAGCGACAGCGTGGGCGCGGACAGCTACGCGGTGGAGGTATCGAAGAACACGGGATTCACGAGCATCGCCTTCATCGACACGGTGGACGGCGCTTTTACGAACGACACGGTGACGGGGTCATACAATGACACCTATTACTGGCGCGTGCGTGCGGTGGACGACTTAGGCAACGGTGGCGCGTTTTCGTCGGTGCGCGGATTTGTAACGGACACGGTCGTGAACAAGCCGGGGCTGACATCGCCGGCGAACAACGCGGTCATTGCCGATACGACTCCGACCCTCACGTGGTCGGCGGTGACGGACAGCGTGGGCGTAG
Organism: Candidatus Lindowbacteria bacterium RIFCSPLOWO2_12_FULL_62_27; assembly: GCA_001784175.1. Taxonomy (GTDB): domain Bacteria; phylum Lindowbacteria; class 2-12-FULL-62-27; order 2-12-FULL-62-27; family 2-12-FULL-62-27; genus 2-12-FULL-62-27. The sequence continues at coordinate 1,862 of MFPR01000014.1, read as the reverse complement.
ACAGCTATGTCCTTCATATATCAAAAGGCGACTCGACGTTTTCGGCGGTTTTGCACGAGGACACGCGGGACGGGGCGTCGACAGACTCGACGACGGTCATTTTGTATGGCGACACGACCTATTACTGGCGCGTAAAAGCGATCGACGATCTGGGGAACGCCGGAGCCTTCGCGGACTCATTTGCGTTCAAGGTCGACACGACTTTCTCGGTGACTCTGACCAGCCCGGCGGACGGGCACGAGACGACGAACGGCACGGTGGTGTTTACGTGGACCGGCCAGAACGTCGACTCATACACGTGGCAGTTGTCAAGGACGTCCAACTTTGCCACCGTCCTGTTGACTGTCGCCGACACGTCTGTTCCGTCCTGCACGAAGGCCCTGCCGGATCCGGACACATTTTACTGGCGTGTCATCGGCCAGAGGGTGTCCACCAGCACGTTCGACACGACGGGAGTTCGCGCGATCGTTCTCGACACGAGCGTCAACCAGGTGAGCGCCTCGCAGCCGGCGGACGCGCATGAAACGACGGCGATCAATTTCCTCGTGAGCTGGACCGCCGTGGCCGACAGCGTGGGAATCGACAGTTACGCGGTGGAGGTATCGAAGAACACAGGATTTTCGAGCATGGCGTTTACGGACACCTTGGACGGTGTGTTGACGAGTGACACGGTGACGGGTCTCTACAACGACACGTATTACTGGCGCGTCCGGGCGATCGACGATCTTGCGAACGCCGGGTCGTTTTCGGCGACGCGTGGATTTGTGACGGACACAATCGTGAACCAAGTGAGTTTGTCGCAACCGGCGGACGCGCACGAGACGACGGCGATCAACTTTCTTTTGAGCTGGATCGCGGTGTCGGACAGCGTGGGGGTGGACAGTTACGCGGTGGAGGTGTCGAAGAACACGTTGTTCTCGACGGAGATCGCCTTCACGGACACGGTCGATCAGGCCAACACGTCCGACACGGTGACGGGTTTATATCCCCAGACTCAGACATACACGTACTACTGGCGAGTGCGTGCGGTTGACGATCTGACGAACGCCGGGTCATTTTCGGCGACGCGGTCATTTGTGGCAGACACGACCGTGAACCAGGTCAGCCTGAGTTTGCCAGCGGATGGCCACGAGACGACGGCGACCAACATTGTGGTGAGCTGGATCACGGTGTCGGACAGCGTTGGGGTGGACAGCTATGCAGTGGAGGTATCGAAAAATACGGGCTTTACCAACATCGCCTTTACGGACACGGTGGACCAGGCGTTCACGAGCGACACCATGACCGGCCTTTACAACGACACCTATTACTGGCGCGTTCGCGCGATCGACGATCTGGCGAACGGGGGGTCGTTCTCGACGACACGCGGATTTGTGACGGACACGATCGTGGACGCGCCGACCCTGTCGCTTCCGGCGGACGGACACGAGACAAGCACGATCAACTTCCTAGTGAGCTGGACGCTGCCCGACAGCGTGGGGATCGACACGTATGCGGTGGAGGTGTCGAAGAACACGTCGTTCTCGAACATCGCCTTCACGGACACGATCGACGGCTCGTTGACGAGCGACACGGTGACGGGCTTGTACAACGATACCTACTATTGGCGGGCGCGCGGGATCGACGATCTGGCCAACAGCGGGTCGTTCTCGTCGGCACGTGGATTTGTGACGGACACGATCGTGAGCCAGGTGAGCGCGTCGCAGCCGGCGGACGGACACGAGACGACGGCGATCAACATCGTGGTAAGTTGGAGCGCGGTATCGGACAGTGTGGGCGCGGACAGTTACGCGGTGGAGGTGTCGAAGAACACGGGGTTCACGAGCATCGCGTTTACGGACACGGTGGACCAGGCGAACACG
>MFPR01000013.1 GCA_001784175.1 Candidatus Lindowbacteria bacterium RIFCSPLOWO2_12_FULL_62_27 | reverse complement strand
GAGCGCGGTGACGGGAGACTCGAGCGGGATCGACAGTTATGTGGTTGAGGTCTCGAAGAGTTCGGGATTCACGTCGACGATCTCGGCCGATACGGTGAACGGCGCGGTGACGTCGCAGCTCCTCAGCGGCCTCTATAACGACACGTACTTCTGGCGCGTCCGTGCGATCGACGGCGCAGGGAGCGCGGGGACAAACTCCGTGGCGCGCGGATTCCTGCTGGACACAGGCGTTCCGGGCCAGGTGACGGCGTCGGCTCCGGCGGACGGCGCGCAGAAAAACAGCGCGGCGACGGTGATCTGGAACGCGGCAACGGGGGATTCGAGCGGGATCGACAGTTACGTCGTCGAGGTGTCAAAGAGTTCGGGATTCACGTCAACGATCTCGGCCGACACGGTAGACGGCGCGGTGACGTCGCAGCTCCTCGGCGGCCTCTATAACGACACGTACTTCTGGCGCGTTCGCGCAATCGACGGCGCCGGAAACACGGGCACGAACTCTGCGGTGCGCGGATTCCTGCTGGACACGGGCGTCCCGGCGCAGGTGACGGCGTCGACTCCGGCGGACGGCGCGCAGAAAAACAGCGCGGTGACGGTGATCTGGAGCGCGGTAACGGGGGACTCGAGCGGGATCGACAGCTACGTGGTGGAGGTCTCGAAGAGTTCCGGATTCACGTCGACGATCTCCGCGGACACGGTCGACGGCGCGGTGACGTCGCAGCTTCTCAGCGGCCTCTATAACGACACGTACTTCTGGCGTGTTCGCGCGGTCGACGGCGCCGGAAACGCGGGCACGAACTCTGCGGTGCGCGGATTCCTGCTGGACACGAGCGTCCCGGCACAGGTGACGGCATCCGGCCCGGCGGACGGCAATCAAACAAATTCGAGTGTGACAGTGATCTGGAGCGCGGTGACGGGCGACTCGAGCGGGATCGACAGTTACGTGGTTGAGGTGTCAAAGAGTTCAGGATTCACGTCGACGATCTCCGCAGACACGGTCGACGGCGCGGTGACGTCGCAGCTCTTGAGCGGGTTGTACAACGACACATACTTCTGGCGCGTCCGCGCGATCGATGCCGCGGGAAACACGGGCGACAATTCTGCGGTGCGCGGATTCCTGCTGGACACGAGCGTCCCGGCACAGGTGACGGCATCCGGCCCGGCGGACGGCAATCAAACAAATTCGAGTGTGACAGTGATCTGGAGCGCGGTGACGGGCGACTCGAGCGGGATCGACAGTTACGTGGTTGAGGTGTCAAAGAGTTCAGGATTCACGTCGACGATCTCCGCAGACACGGTCGACGGCGCGGTGACGTCGCAGCTCTTGAGCGGGTTGTACAACGACACATACTTCTGGCGCGTCCGCGCGATCGATGCCGCGGGAAACACGGGCGACAATTCGTCGGTGCGCGGATTTTTGCTGGACACGACGGCCGGCCAGGTGACGGCATCGAGTCCGGCGGACGGAAAGGCAACCAACGCCGCGGTGACGGTGATCTGGAACGCGGCGACCGGGGATTCGAGCGGGATCGACAGCTACGTGGTTGAGGTCTCGAAGAGTTCGTCGTTTACGTCAACGATTTCCGCCGACACGGTGGACGGCGCCGTTGTCTCGCAACTCTTGAGCGGGTTATACAACGACACGTACTTCTGGCGCGTTCGAGCAATCGACGCCGCAGGAAACACCGGCGCGAACTCTGTGGCGCGCGGGTTCCTGCTGGACACGGCCGCCGGCCAGGTGACGGCATCGAGCCCGGCCGACGGGTCTCAGCAGACGAGCGCGACCGTGGCATTGACCTGGGCGGCGCTGACCGGGGACTCCAGCGGCATCGATTCATATGTGGTGGAGGTTTCCAAGAGTTCGGCGTTCACGTCCACCGTATTTGCCGACACTTTGGATGGCGCCGTGACCACCGACACATTCTCGGCCGCCGGCGAAGACACGTACTACTGGCGTGTCCGCGCGATCGACGCGGCGGGCAACGTGGGCGCCAATTCGGTCGTGCGGGGGTTCGTGGTCGATTCGGGCGTGGGACAGGTGTCATTGTCGAGCCCTGCGAACGGCAATCAGACGACGACAGCAGTAGTGGCATTGACCTGGTTGGCGGTGTCCGACAGCGTTGGAATAGATTCGTATGTTGTGGAGATATCGAGAACCGCCGGTTTTACGACGACGTCGACGGTCGACACGGTGGACGGCGGGCTTACGACGGACACGTTTACGGCGACAGAAAACGATTCATACTACTGGCGCGTGCGTGCGATCGACCATTTGGGGAGCGTGGGCGCCAACTCCGCGATTCGCGGGTTTGTGGTGGACACCCGGACGGGCCAGGTGACGGCATCAAGCCCGGCGGACGGCGCGCAGAAAAATAGCGCGGTGACGGTGATCTGGGCGGCGCTGACGGACAGTGTGGGGATTGACTCGTACGTGGTGGAAGTTTCCAAGAGCGCGGCATTCACGGTAACGATCTCGGCGGACACCGTAGACGGGACCGTGACGTCACAGCTCTTGAGCGGGCTGTACAACGACACCTACTTTTGGCGTGTTCGCGCCATCGACAATATCGGAAACGTGGGCGTGAATTCAGCCGCGCGCGGGTTCCTGCTCGACACCGTTGCCGGGCAAGTGACGCTGTCGAGTCCGGCGGACGGCAATCAAACAAATTCGGCGGTGACGCTGATTTGGGCCGCGCTGGCGAGCGACTCCAGCGGCGTGGACAGCTACGTGGTGGAGGTATCAAAGAATTCGGCGTTCACGTCGACGATCTCGGCCGACACGGTCGACGGCGCGGTGACGTCGCAACTCCTGAGCGGACTCTACAACGACACCTACTTCTGGCGCGTCCGCGCGATCGATGCCGCCGGCAATGCGGGCGCCAATTCCGCCGCGCGCGGATTCCTGTTCGATACGACAGCCGGCCAGGTGGCGCTGTCGAGCCCCGCGGACGGGACCCAGACCAACGCCGCCGTTACGGCGATCTGGGCGGCGCTCACGGGAGACTCGAGCGGCATCGATTCGTACGTGGTGGAGGTTTCCAAGAGCGCGGGGTTCGGGGCGATCCTCTCGACGGACACGGTGGACGGGTCGGTGACGTCGCAACTCTTGGGCGGGTTGTACAACGACACATACTTCTGGCGCGTTCGTGCGATCGACGCGGCGGGCAACGCAGGCGCCAATTCGGCGTCGCGCGGATTTTTGCTGGACACGGCCGCGGGGACCGTCACAGTATCAAGCCCCGCGGACGGCTCGCAGCAGACGAGCGCGATCGTGGCGTTGGCGTGGGCCACCCTGGCGGACAGCGCAGGAATCGATTCCTACATCGTGGAGGTGTCGAAGAACCCGTCCTTCACGTCAACCGTATTTGCCGACACGGTGGACGGAGGTGTCACCACGGACACGTTTACGGCGGCCACGGAAGATTCACACTACTGGCGGGTGCGGGCGATCGACAACGCCGGCAACGCCGGCGCCAACTCCGCCGTGCGCGGGTTCCTCGTCGATTCGGGTGTCGGCCAGGTGTCGCTGTCGAGTCCGGCGGACGGCTCGCAGAAGACAACGTCGGCCGTGGCGCTGTCGTGGGCGGCGCTGACGGACAGCGCGGGGATCGACAGTTACGTGGTTGAGATTTCGCGCACGAGCGCCTTTACCTCGATTGTCCAGACCGACACCGCGGACGGCGCTCTCACCACCGACACGTTTACAGCGGCGGAAAACGATACGTATTTCTGGCGCGTCCGCGCGATCGACAACCTCGGGAGCGCCGGCTCGAATTCGGCGGTCCGCGGATTTGTGGTGGACACGAAGGCGGCTCAGGTGACGGCGTCGAGTCCGGCGGACGGCTCGCAAAAATCGACCGCGAGCGTGGCGCTGACGTGGGCGGCGACGGCGGACAGCGTCGGGATTGATTCGTACGTCGTGGAGGTATCCAAGAGCGCGGCGTTCACGTCGACCGTCGTGGTCGACACGGTGGACGGAAGCGTAACGTCGGACACGCCGGCGGGGCTGTACAACGACACATATTACTGGAGAGTAAGGGCCATCGACCAGGTCGGAAACACGGGCTCAAACTCGACGGTCCGCGGATTCGTCGTAGACACGGGCGCCGGACAGGTCGTGCTGTCGAGTCCGGCGGACGGAAACCAGACGACCTCCGCGAGCGTGAGCCTGAACTGGGCGGCGCTCTCGGACAGCGTCGGGCTTGATTCCTACGTGGTCGAAGTTTCGCGGGCGATCGGGTTTGGGTCGATCGTCTACACCAACACGTTGGACGCCGCGTCCACATCGGACGTGTTCGCGTCGACGGACAACGACACCTACTACTGGCGCGTGCGCGCGACGGACCATCTGGGCAACGTCGGCGCCAATTCAGCCGCGCGCGGATTCGTGATCGACACGCGGGTCGGGCAGGTGGCGCTGTCCCAGCCGGCGGACGCGCACGAGACGAACGCGGCGAGCGTAACGCTGGGCTGGAACGCGCCGGCCGACAGCGTCGGGATTGACAGCTTCGCGGTGGAACTCTCAAAGAATACGGCGTTCACGGCTATGTTCCTGACCGACACTGTCGACGGGACGCAGACGACCCGGGCGGCGGACGGCGTGGACAACGACACATATTTCTGGCGCGTGCGCGCGACGGACCATCTGGGCAACGCCGGCGTATACTCGGCCGTGCGCGGATTCATGCATGACACGCGTGTCGCCAAACCCACGCTGACAAGCCCGGCGAACAGCACAACCACCAACAACTCGACGCCGGCGTTCACGTGGACCGCCGTGACCGACAGCGTCGGTATCGACAGCTACGCGCTGGAGGTGTCGTCGAGCCCGTCATTCGCGTCGGTCGCGTTCACCGACACAGTGGACGGCGCGGTCACGGCTGACACGTCGACGACGCTGGTATCGGCGACGTATTACTGGCGCGTCCGCGCGATCGACGATCTGTCGAACGTGAGCGCGAACTCGGACTCGTTCATGGTGGTGATCGACACCGGCGCCGCGTCGGTGACGCTGGTGGCGCCGGCCGCCGGGCACGAGACGAAGGCCGCGAGCATGACGTTCCAGTGGACCGGCACGAACGCCGACACCTACACGTGGCAGCTCTCGAAATCGAGTGCGTTTGGAACGATCGTCGACAGCGTGACGGATACGACCGCGACCTCGGTCACGCGCGCGATTCCGGAAAACGACACGTACTTCTGGCGCGTGATCGGGCGCAACACCCTGACGTGGGACACGTCGCCGGCGCGCGGCATCCTTCTGGACACCGCCGCGGGCCAGGCGGTTCCGTCGAGCCCGGCGGACGGCTATCAGACGGCGACCGCGGCAGTGGCGCTGGCATGGGCGGCGGTGTCGGACAGCGTCGGGATCGATTCGTACGTGGTCGAGGCGTCGAAGACCGCCGGGTTTTCCACGATCGTGTTTGTGGATACGACGGATGGGACGAATACAACAGATACGGTCACAGGGTTGTACAACGACACATACTTCTGGCGCGTGCGCGCGATCGACCATCTGGGGAACGCCGGCGCGAACTCGGCCGTGCGGGGATTTCTGGTGGACAGCGGCGCCGCGCAGGCGGTTCTGTCGAGCCCGGCGGACGGCACGCAGACGGCGACTGCGTCGGTGGCGCTGTCATGGTTGGCGGTGTCGGACAGCGCCGGGATCGATTCGTACGCGGTGGAGGTATCAAATACCGCCGCGTTTGCCGTGGTCGTGTTTGTGGATACGACGGATGGGGCAAATACGACAGATACGGTCACCGGGTTGTACAACGACACATACTTCTGGCGCGTGCGCGCGATCGACCATCTGGGGAACGCCGGCGCGAACTCGGGCGCGCGGGGATTTCTGGTGGACAGCGGCGCCGCGCAGGCGGTTCTGTCGAGCCCGGCGGATGGCTATCAGACGGCGACCCCATCGGTGGCGCTGTCATGGTTGGCGGTGTCGGACAGCGCCGGGGTCGATTCGTACGCGGTGGAGGTGTCGAACACCGCCGCGTTTGCCGCAGTCGTGTTTGTGGATACGACGGATGGGACGAACACGACAGATACGGTCACCGGATTGTACAACGACACATACTTCTGGCGCGTCCGCGCCATCGACCCTCTGGGGAACGCGGGCGCGAATTCGGCGGCGCGCGGCTTTGTGGTCGACACGGCCGTGCCGCAGGTCACGGCGACGGCCCCGGCCGACTTGATGGAGACATCGGCGACGACCGTGGTGATGACGTGGGCGGCGGTCGCCGACAGCGTGGGTGTGGACTCGTACGTGGTGGAGGCGTCCAACGCAAGTGGATTCACGAGTCTGGTCTTCGCCGACACCGTGGACGGCGCTCTGACGAGCAACACGCGCTCGTCGCTGGCGATCAACCCGTATTACTGGCGTGTCCGCGCGGTCGATAACCTCGGCAACGTCGGCCCGAACTCGGTGACGCGCCTCTTCACGATCAACAGCCCCTGGAACGGCCCGAAGTGGTACGTAAACGACGGCTGGGCCGCGGGCGACTCGTTCACCTACGAAGGCGGCGCCGACACCAACGGCGGCGACGGATCGCCGCAGAAGCCGTTCCGGACGATCGCGAAGGCACTCAGCCGCGTGAACACGGGCGACACGGTCTACATCGACGCCGGCCTCTACGCCGAGACCGTCGTGATCGATTCGAGCAACATCAGCCTGATCGGCGCCGGGTCCGACACGACGGTGATCGACCCGCCGGGCGCGAATACGACGAGCGGGCTGTACGGCATTTACGCGACAGGCCGGACGCGCCTGCTGATTGAGGGCCTTGGCGTCACCGGCGCGTATCACGGAATTTTCTTCAACGCCGTGTCCCTGTCGGCGGTGTCGAACGACAGCGTGAGTTCCTGCGGCGGCGAAGGCATTTACCTTTCGAACTCGGACACGAACACGATTTCGGCCTGCGTGTCGTCCTTCAACATCAACGGCATCTTTCTCAACGGCTCGGCCTTTAACGCGCTTGTGAACAACACCGTCCAATCCAACTCCCAGCACGGAATGTATCTGGCCTCGAGCGCCGAGGACACGCTGACCGGAAATCTGATCCAGTCCAACAACTGGATGGGCGTGTATCTCAACGCCAGTTCGAGGATTCTCCTGCAGTCCAACCGGATCCAGTCCAACGGCCAGTCCGGTGTGTATCTCCTGTCGAACAACTCAAACATTCTGCGGCACAACGCGATTCGGTCGAATGCCCAGGCCGGTGTTGTTCTGGACGCGTCCGACATCAACGTGATTGCGCAGAATGACATCACCGGAAACGACACCGGCGTCAAAATCAACGGGACCACGTCGGCCAACCTGATCGGCAAAAATAATATTCACGCCAACGCCGTGTCCAACGTCACCTATTCGGGCGCTGTCGTTCAATCCCTCAGCCGAAACTGGTGGGGCTCGACGGACGAAAGCGCCATCGGCGCCAAATTTGCCGTGGCCTTCTCCGATTTCCGCCCCTACCGCCTCGCCCCCGTCGACACGTCGGCGGGCGCCGACACGACCGCCCCGGCCGCGCCGACCGGCGTCGCGCTCGACACGTCCGAGGCCGGGTACATCACGGTGTCGTGGACGAACCCGTCGTCGAACGAGGAGACGAACGGCGGGACGCTCGGGTTTGCCGGCGTGAAAATATACCGCCTGACCAACACGCCGGACACGACGCACTGGGGCAATGCGCTGGTCTGGACCGCGGGCGCGTCCGACGCGACCTGGCGCGACAACACCGTGACGGGCCAGAACACCTACTATTACCGCCTGACGTCCCGCGACGGCGCGTCGTTCGTGAACGAGTCGTTCTTTACGCCCGACACGAAATTCGCCACGCGCATTCCGCCGCCACCCAGCCCGGCGGACACGATCACGATCGTGAGCGGCAACCACCAGCTCGGCAATCCGGATTCGGCCCTGTCCTTGCGTGTCCGGGTCGTCGACACCGGGGGCGCGGGGTCGAGCGGCGCGCGGGTGATCTTCAAGATCACGTACGGCGTCGGCGCGCATCTGGGCGACACCGGCACGGCCACGACGACCACGGCCTTTGCGGACGCGTCCGGGTATGTTTCCGAAACGCTCGTGTTAGGCTCAGCCGCCGGCGTGTACCGGGTGGAGGCGCGCAATGACAGCGCGACGCCGAACCGCGCCGTGGCGTTCACCGCCTACGTGGACGGCCGGGACATCTCCGACTCGTCGTGGCGGATGGTGGCGGCGAACAAGGCGTTGATCACGAACGATCCGGCGGGTCTGGTGAATCCGGACCTGGGCGCGGGCACGCTGATCTTCGAGTGGCGTGAGGACTTGGGCGTGAACGCCGGCCTGAACGGCGTGACGACGAAATTCCACCGGCCGCTGTCGATGGAGCGCGGGCGTGGGTACTGGATGAAACCGGCGACCCCGGGCTCACAGAGGTGGGTGATCGACGAGGGGACGCAGGGCGTGGCGGGGTTTGACACGGTCCGCGTGTCGCTCAACGCGACCGGCAACGGTTGGAACCAGATCGGCAGCGGGCAGTATTTCTACATCGACTGGCAGAAATCGGTGAAGATCGACACCGGCATGGCCGGCGATACGTGGGTGGGAACCCTCGACACGATGCTCTCCATCGACTCGGCGCATGCGGCCGGCGTCATCAGCAAGATTCTCTACTGGTACGACGGCTCGCAGTACCAGTGGGGACCAAACACGCTGACGAGCCAGTCCGGCGCCATCGTGACCGGCACATCGACGGTGAGCGCGGTGCAGATGAAGCCGATGGTCGGGTTCTGGGTGAAGGCGCTGCAATCGTGCACGATGTACATTTTCCCGAACCCGGCGGAGATCGGCGCCGCGGACACGGGGAATTTGAATCAGGCGCCGAAATACGGTCTGTCGGCGAAAGACAATGCGTGGGCGATCCAGATCATCGCGAGTGGAGACGGGAAAACCGACGCGCAGAATTACGTAGGCGTCATGCCGGACGCGCGGGCGGCGGCGCTGGCGGCCGTGTACGAGCCGCCGGCAGCGGCGGGCGGGTACGTGGCGGTGGCGGTTCGGGAATCCAGGGGTTCAAATCCAAAATCTCAGGAGGGAGACTGGCTGGCCGCGAGTTTCGCCGAGCCGGACCCGAAGGGCCGGACGTGGGACGTGATGGTGGCGTCGGACGTGGACGGCCCGGTGACGCTGTCATGGGACAACGTGGCGAACCTGCCGCCGAATTACGAGGCGTATCTGATCGGCGACCCAGCCGGCCCGGTCAGCCTGCGTCAATCCTCATCTCTGGTTTTAGAATCCAAAATCCAAAATCCAAAATCCAAAATCCCATTGACTCTGGCCGTCGGCCTGCCCGAATACGTCTCCGCGCTCCTCTCGTCGCCGCTCGCCCCCGACCAGACCTTCGTCTATCCCAATCCGGGACCGGACGGCGCGGGGAATATGATGTTCAAGTACAATCTGGGCGCCGCGGGCGACGTGACGATCAAAATATTCGATGTCGGCGGCCGGCTGGTGCGGGAACTCAAGCAGGCCGGGCAGCCCGGATCCAACACGGCCACGTGGGATACGACCAACAAGCACGGCCAGAAAATGGCTAGCGGCGTATATATCTATATCCTCGAAAGCCAGGGCGCCCGCCTCGTCGACAAGCTTGCGATTGTGAGGTAGGGCGGATAGAAACCCCCCTTAATCCCCCCTTCTAAAGGGGGGAAAAAACGTAACCGGTTACGCCTTTCCTGCGAGGACACTTTCATTTGAGGCTGAATATGGTACTGTACGTGATTTAAATGGAGCGTAAGTTTCGATGAAAGCTGTAGTCACGGGCGGCGCCGGGTTTATCGGGAGCCACTGTACGGAACGGCTGCTCAAGGACGGCCATGATGTGACCGTGATCGACAATCTGAGCACCGGGCGGCTGGACAACCTCAAGCACCTGCAGGGGAGCAAGCCCCTGCGCGTCGTGCAGGCCGACATCAACGACCCCGCGATCGCGCCGAGCTTCGAAGGCGTCGACTGGGTCTTTCACTTTGCCGCCCTCGCCGACGTCGTGCCGTCGATTGATCGGCCGATGGATTATTTCCGTTCGAACGTCGCGGGCACGGTGTCGGTGTTGGAGATGTCCCGGCGTGCGGGCGTGCGCCGGTTTCTCTACACGGCCTCCTCGTCCTGTTACGGCATGGCCGACATGTTTCCGACACCGGAGCGCGCGCCGATCCGCCCGCAGTATCCGTATGCCCTCACAAAAAACCTGGGCGAACAGTGCGCGTTTCACTGGGGCCAGGTCTATCACCTGCCGGTGGTGTCGCTTCGGCTGTTCAACGTCTACGGCCCGCGGGCGCGCACGTCGGGAACGTACGGCGCGGTCTTCGGCGTATTTCTCGCCCAGAAACTGAAGGGCCGGCCGTTCACGGTTGTGGGGGACGGGACGCAGACGCGGGACTTCACGTTTGTGACGGACGTCGTCGACGCGTTTGTGACCGCGGCGCGCGCGGACGCGCAGCAGGAAATTTTCAACGTCGGCTCGGGCGGCCCCACCAGCGTGAACCGCATCGCGGAGCTTCTGGAGGGCGACATCGTGCATGTCCCGAAGCGTCCCGGCGAGCCTGACTGCACGCACGCGGACATTTCGAAAATCCGGGACCTGCTGGGATGGCGCCCCCGGGTTTCCATCGAGGAGGGCGTGGCGGAGATGTTACGGAACATCGATTACTGGCGGGACGCCCCCGTCTGGACGCCCGACTCGATCGCCGTCGCCACCCGCGACTGGTTCCGGTATCTGTCGTGAAACGTGGCTGTTTACCAGGGATTCCCCCTCTCCCGCCCTTGGCGGGAGAGGGTTGGGGTGAGGGTGGCAGATTACGGTCGTCGCCGTCCGCGCCCCCCTCACCTCAATCCTCTCCCCCCTTCGGGGGGAGAGGAGGAGTGTAGACCATGACACGCAACGCAGCGCACGGCCGGCTGGCCCGGACGTTCATCTCCGATCTCGGCCGCGCGACCGCGCGGTCCGTCGCGACGACCCGGTCGGGCGGCGCGGTGACCCTGCCGGAGGGCTTGGCGAAGGGCCTGGCGCTGATTCAGTCGGCGTGCGCGTCCGGCCGCAAGGTCATCTTCATCGGCAATGGCGGCAGCGCCGCGATTTCGGCGCACATGGCGATCGACTACTGGAAAAACGGCGGCTTTCCGGCCGTCACCTTCAACGAACCGAGCCTCATGACCTGCGTCGCGAACGACTACGGCTTCGAGCATCTCTTCTCCGAGCCGATCAAACGCTTCGCCGCCGCCGGTGACCCGCTCGTGGCGATCAGCAGTTCGGGCAAGTCACGCAATGTGATCAACGGCGTGGAGGCCGGCCGCGCGAAGAAATGCCGGGTCATCACGCTGTCGGGCTTCGACGAATCGAACCCCCTGCGCGCGCTCGGGGACCTGAATTTTTACGTGAAATCGCGTTCCTACGGCGTCGTCGAGGTCGCGCACCTGACGCTCCTCCACTCGATCCTCGAGGCCTCGATGCTGTCGAAGTCGTTCAAGCCGAAGGTGGGGGCGTACTGGTAATGCGCGTCGCAATCACCGGCGGCGCCGGGTATGTCGGCAGCGCGCTCGTGCCGTATCTGATCGACCTCGGCCACGAGGTGACCGTGCTGGATCTCTTCCTGTACGGGGAGAACGTTTTCAACGGCCTCCGTCAGCCGGGCCGCTTGGCGTGCGTCAAGGGCGATATCCGAAACCCGGCGGACCTGGCGAAGGCGTTCAAAGGCGCCGAGGCGGTCATTCATCTCGCGTGCATTTCGAACGATCCGAGTTTCGAGCTGGACCCGCATCTTGGGAAATCCATTAATTACGACGCGTTCGCGAAGATCCTCGCCGCCGTGCGCGGCTGCGGCGCCCGGCGGTTCATCTATGCTTCCAGTTCCAGCGTCTACGGCGTGCAGGACGTGCCGAACGTCCGGGAGGACACTCCGTGCCTGCCGCTGACCGATTATTCGAAATTCAAGCTCCTGTGCGAGCAGGACCTCCAGGCGGCCGACCTCGGCGGCTGCGAGCGGGTGGTGATCCGGCCCGCGACCGTCTGCGGCTACGCGCCGCGCATGAGGCTCGATCTTACCGTCAACATTCTCTCCATCCACGCGCTCGTCCGAAAACTGATCACCGTTCACGGCGGCGGGCAGCTTCGGCCGAACATCAACATCAGGGACATGATCGAGGCCTATCGAATTCTCCTCGAGGCGCCGGCGGACAAAGTCGCCGGGCAGACCTTCAACGCCGGCTACGAAAACCATTCGGTCGCCGACATCGCCGAAATGGTCCGCGCGGAGGTCCGCGACCCGGCCGTCCAGATCAAGGTGGAGCCGACGGTGGACAACCGGTCGTACCACATCAATTCCGACCGGATCGCCAATCTTCTGGGATTTCGCGCGCGGCACACGATCCGCGACGCCGTGCGGAGCATCTGTGACGCCTACGCCGGCGGCCTCATGCCCGACCCCATGGGGGACCGGCGGTACTACAACATCAAAACAATGCAGGCGGTGGGATTAAGATGAAATGGAAAGTCCGGTTTTCATATTTGCCGCAGCAATTCGCCAGGCCGGGCCGCATTCTGGCGGAGATCCGGCGTCACCTCAAGACCTGCCAGTTCACGCTGGGGCCCGAGGTCGCGCAGTTTGAAAAGTCCTTTGCGGCGATGATCGGGACTCGCCATGCGGTCGGGGTCGGATCGGGCACCGACGCCCTGAAGCTGGCGCTGAAAGCCGCCGGCGTCGGTTACGGCGACGAGGTCATCACCGCCGCCAACACCTTCATCGCGACCGTCGGCGCCATCGCCGAAATCGGCGCTCGGCCGGTCCTGGTCGACGTCACGCCGTATTTCACGATGGACGCGTCGCTGATCGAAGCGGCGATCACGCCGAAGACGAAGGCGATCCTGCCGGTGCATCTCACCGGCGAAGCGGCGGACATGCCGGCCATCATGAAAATCGCCGGCCGGCGCAACCTCGTCGTGATCGAGGACGCCTGCCAGGCGATCCTCGCGAGCATCGACGGCAAGACCGCCGGCACGTTCGGCGCCGCGACCGGATACAGCCTTCATCCGCTGAAAAACCTGAACGTCTGGGGCGACGCCGGCATCGTCGTGACCAATTCCGGCGGCATCGCCGCGCGCCTGCGCCTGCTCCGGAACCACGGCCTCGCCAACCGTGACGAGGTCGAAATCTTCGGCCATAACAGCCGGCTGGACTCCATTCAGGCCATCGTCGGCAACTGGCTGATCAAGCAGGTCCACATGATCACCCAGAAACGGATCGATCATGCCGCGATGTATGACGAGGCGTTTTCTAAAATGTCCAGCGACATCCGCCTCCCGCCGCGCCGGCCCAACGTCCGGCGCGTGTATCACCTGTACATGATCGAAGCGCGCAAGCGCGACGCGCTGTATGAGTTTCTCCTCAAAAACGGCGTCGAGGCGAAAATTCACTATCCGATTCCCCTCTACCTCCAGAAGGGCCTCGCGCCGCTCGGCTACAAGATGGGCGATTTCCCGGAGACCGACCGGCAGGCCAAATGCATTCTGACCCTGCCGGCCGACCAGCATCTGACGGCGAAACAAGTGCGATACGCGATCGACGTCGTGCGCGAGTTTTACAAGCGAAATTAATGAACGCCCGCGTGTCCTACGTCGATTTTCCGGCGCAGCACAAGTCGATGCGCGCCGAGGTGCGGCGCGCGGTGGATCGGGTGCTCACGCGGGGCAATTTCATTCTGGGCGAAGAGGTCGAAGCGTTTGAGAAGCGGTTTGCCGCGCTGTGCGGCGTCCAGCACGCGATCGGCGTGGCCAACGGCACCGACGCGCTGATTTTGGCCTTCAAGGCGCTCGGGATCGGCGCGGGGGACGAGGTCATCACGGCGCCGAACTCGTTTATCGCGTCGGCCTCGAGCATCGCCCTCGCCGGGGCCCGGCCGGTCTTCGCCGACGTGGGGCCCGACCTCAACATCGATCCGGAACGGATCGAGCGCGCGATCACGCCGAAGACCCGCGCGATTTTGCCGGTGCATCTGACGGGCCGCGTCGCCGACATGGACCCGATCCTGAAAATCGCCGAGCGGCGCCGCCTTTACGTGATCGAGGACGCCGCGCAGTCGGTCGGGTCGTTGTACCGGAACCGGCCGTCGGGATCGTTTGGCGTGATGGGTTGTTTCAGCCTGCATCCTTTGAAAAATCTGAACGCGGCCGGCGACGCCGGCGCGATCACGACGAACGACGGCGCGCTGTGCGAAAAAATGAAGCTGCTGCGGAACCACGGCCTTCGGACCAGGGACGAGGTCGCCGTCTGGGGATTGAACTCGCGATTGGACACCCTCCAGGCCGCCGTCCTCAACTGCCGGCTCGCGCACCTGGACAAAACCATCCGCCGGCGGCGACAGATTGCGGCGCGGTATCGCCGGGCGCTTTCGAACGTGGTCGAGTGCCCGGCCGAGGCGCCGCACGAGTTTCACACCTGGCATCTCTTCGTCATCCAGTGCGACCGGCGGGACGAATTGCAGGCGCATCTGGCCCGGCACGGGATCGAGTCCAAGATTCATTATCCGATCCCGCTCCACCTTCAGCCCTGCAGCCTGGCGCTCGGCTATCACAAGGGCGATTTCCCCGTCTGCGAGCGCCTCGCCGGGCGCATCCTGTCGATCCCGGTGCACCAGTATCTGACGAACGCGCAGGTGGACTCCGTGTGCAAGGCCATCCGGCAGTTTTATAAGCGAAAGGCATAGGCCGCATGGACGCCGTGGACGCCGTCACGCCCGATCTGAAAAAAAATCTGTACCGGACGATGCTTCGGATCCGCCGGATCGAGGAAAAAATCGCCGTCCTCTATCCCGAACAGGAAATGCGCTGCCCGACGCATCTCTATATCGGCCAGGAAGCCGTCGCCGCCGGCGTCTGCGCCAATCTGTCGAAGGGCGACTCGGTCTTCGGTACGTACCGCGCTCACGGTCTGTATCTGTCGCTGGGCGGCGATTTGAACGCGATGATGGCGGAATTGTACGGCAAGCGCACCGGATGCACGCGCGGCAAGGGCGGCTCGATGCAACTGATCGCGCCCGACGAGGGCCTGCTCTGCACCTCCGCGCTCGTCGGCGGCACCATTCCGATGGCCGCCGGCGCCGGCCTGGCCGAGCGCCTGCGCCGGTCGGACCGCGTAGCGGTGGCGGTCTTCGGCGACGGCGGCACGGAGGAGGGCGTGTTCCACGAGAGTTTGAACTTCGCGTCGTTGAAAAAATTGCCGGTGGTCTTTGTTTGCGAAAACAATTTTTACGCCGTCTACACGCACTTCAGCCAGCGCCAGTGCGCGGACAATATATACGAGCGCGCCCACGCCTACGCGATGCCGGGCGTGCGCGTGGACGGCAACGATGCCCTTGAGGTCTATCGAGCCATGCGCGAAGCCGTCATGCGCGCGCGTCGGGGCGCGGGCCCGTCCCTCATCGAGTGCCGGACGTACCGCTGGCTGGAGCACGTCGGCGCGTCGAGTGACGTCACGCGCGACCCGGAGGAGCTGGACGAGTGGATCGCCCGGTGTCCCGTCCGGACGCTGCAGCACCGGCTGGTGGAGGAAGGCCTTTTGAGCGAGGAGGACATCCACCGGATGAAGGCCGAGGTGGACGCCGAGATCGTTGCGGCGGTGCGATTTGCCAAGGAGAGCCCGTTTCCGGCGCCCGAAGAACTCGAAGCCGGGGTGTACGCGCCATGAGCGTTCCCGTGTCGCGCCGCGCCGGCGTTCCCGCCCGGCACGCCGAGCCGGCTGCGCCGGGCGACATCTCCGACGCCGTCCGGATGCGCGCGTTCCGCCAGGCGATCAACGAGGCGCTGCACGAGGCGATGGCCCGGGACGACCGCACCTTCATCATGGGCGAGGGCGTGGACGATCCGAAACTGATTTTCGGTTCGACCGCCGGCCTGAAGGAGCGGTTCGGCCCCGAGCGCGTGTTCGACATCCCGCTTTCGGAAAACGGCATGACCGGCGTGATCATCGGCGCCGCGCTGGCGGGCATGCGGCCGATCATGACGCACCAGCGGATTGATTTCACGCTCTACGCGATGGACCAGATCGCCAACCACGCGGCCAAACGCTGCTACGCCTCGGGCGGCCGGCAGAGCGTGCCGATCACCATCCGCGCCCTCGTCGGGTGCGGCTGGGGCCAGGGGCCGCAGCATTCGCAGAGCCTGCAGTCGGTCTTCGCGCACATCCCCGGCCTCAAGGTCGTGATGCCGAGTTCCGCGTACGACGCCAAGGGCCTGCTGATTTCGAGCATCGAGGACAACAACCCGGTCATCTTCATCGAGCATCGCCGCCTTTACGAAATCGAAGACGACGTGCCGGACGGGCACTACAAGGTCCCGCTGGGCCGGGGCGTGGTGAAATGCGAGGGCAAGGACGTGACCGTCGTGGCCGTGTCGCTCATGGTCTTCGAAAGCATCCGCGCGCGCCAGGCGCTGGCGGAGGCCGGCATCGACGCGGAGATCGTCGACCCGAGGACGATCAAGCCTCTCGACGTGAACCTCATCCTGGAATCGGTCCGCAAGACCGGCCGGCTGGTGATCGTCGACACGGCGTGGAAGACCTGCGGCTTTTCGGCGGAAATCGCCGCGCTCGCGGCCGAGGAATGTTTCGGCGCCCTGAAGGCGCCCATTCGCCGGGTGACGCTGCCGGACGTTCCGACGCCGACGACGTCGGCGCTGGAAAAAATATATTACCCCGGCGCCCTCGACATCGCCCGCGCCGCCTGTGACGTGATGGGACTGGGCGGGAAGGTCCCGCCCGCCGTGGAGGCGTCGATCGCCGGCATGACGACGCCCACCGCACCGCAATTTTTCGGGCCGTTCTGAAGCCCATGATCGGCAAACGAGTCGCGGTGATCGGGAGCAACTGTTTCACCGGCTCGCACATCGTCGACGCCTTTTTGGAAAATCCGAACAACACGGTTCTCGGCGTCAGCCGGTCGGCCGAGTATTCCGACCTTTTTCTCCCTTACAAGAAGCGGGCGGCGCCGAAGTTCAAATTCCAGCAGATCGACCTCTACCGCGAGCCGGACCGGCTGGTGGCGGCGCTGGACGAGTTTCATCCGGACCACGTGGTCAACGTCGCCGCGCTGAGCGAAGTCGGTCTCAGCAATTACCAGCCGCTGGGGTATTTTCAGGTCAACACGCTCGGCGTCGTGGCCCTGGGAAGCAGCCTGCGCGAAAAAAAATATCTGAAAAGCTTCATCCAGATTTCCACGCCGGAAATCTACGGCACCTGCAACGGGGCGCTGGATGAGTCGGCGCCGTACAATCCGAGCACGCCCTACGCGGCGTCGAAGGCGGCCGGAGACATGTATCTGACGACCCTTCGGAAAAATTTCGGCTTCCCGGCGATTTTTATCCGGTCGACCAACGTCTACGGCCGGCACCAGCAGCTCTACAAGATCATCCCCCGCTCGGTGATCTATATGAAAAAGGGCCAGAAGCTCGAGCTGCACGGAGGCGGGCAGGCGGTCAAAACCTGGATCCACGTGCGCGACGTGGCCCGCGCCGTCATCAAGGCGGCCGAGGTCGGGCAGCCGGGCGACGTCTACCATCTGGGCGACCGGCATTCGCTGTCGATCCGGGAACTTGTGGAGCGCATCTGCCGGCTCATGAAGAAGGATTTCGATTCGTGCGCCGTCGCCGTCGAGGAACGCCTCGGACAGGACGCGCGATACGTGCTCGACTACAACAAGTCCATGCGGGACCTCGGCTGGAATCCGCGGGAGTCATTCGACCGGGGCCTGCAGGAAGTGATCGACTGGGTCGAGCAGAACTGGGACGCGATCCTGGCGCGGCCGCTGGTCTATGAGCACAAGGTCTGAGGAGGCGATCCGGTCATGAGAGCTGCCATTTTGTATGAGTTGAACAAGCCGCTCGTGGTGGAGGACCTGACCGCCGCCGACCCCGGATACGGGCAGGTGCGGGTGAGGATCGCCGCAAGCGGCGTGTGCCACACGCAGATTTCCGAGGCGCGGGGCTGCCGGGGCCCGGACAAGTTCCTGCCGCACACGATGGGCCACGAGGGCGCCGGCGTGGTGGAGGCGATCGGCCCGGGCGTCACGCGCGTGAAGGCGGGCGACCATGTGATTTTGACGTGGATCAAGGGTCCCGGGATCAATGCGGCGCCGCCGGCCTACGCCGTGGGCGGCCGCAAGATCAACGCGGGCCAGATCACGACCTTTCAGGACGAGGCCGTCGTCGCGGAAAATCGCGTCGTGCCCATTCGAAAAGATATGCCGCTCGACAAGGCCGCGCTCATCGGCTGCGCCGTCGCGACCGGCGCCGGCGCGGTCTTCAATACGGCCCGGCCCAAACCCGGCAGCGCGGTGCTGGTGTTCGGCGCCGGCGGCATCGGCCTTTGCGCGATCCAAGCCGCCGCCCTGACCAACGCCGGCAAGGTCATCGCCGTCGACATCCATGACCACAAACTGGCTCTTGCACGCGCCTTTGGTGCGACGCACGTGGTGAACGCCAAAACGCAGGACGTCGTGCCGGCCGTTCTGGAGCTGACCGGCGGCCGGGGCGCGGACGTGGCGATCGAAGCCGCGGGCATTCGCGAGACGATGGAGCAGGCCTTTCAGTCGATCCGTGCCGACGGCGGCCTCGCGATTCTCATCGGGAATCTTGCCAAGGGCATGCCGATCTCGATCGATCCGTTCATGCTGATCTGCGGCAAGCAAATCGTCGGCAGTTGGGGCGGCGCGACCGACCCCGCGCAGGATTTTCCGCGATACGTCGACCTGTATATGACCGGCAAGCTCAAACTCGATGAACTCATCACGCACCGGTTTCGCCTGGACGACGTCAACGCCGCCCTCGAGGCCGTCGAGCAGGGCAAGGCCGGCCGCGCGATCATCGAGTTTCCCGGCCGATGAAAATCCTCGTCACCGGCGGCGCCGGATACCTCGGATCGCACCTCGTCCGGATGCTGCTCGACCGCGGCGACGAGGTGACGGTGCTGGACAAGCTGTGCTACGGCGACGCCGGCGTGCGGGACCTGCGCGGCCGCGCGGGATTTTCTCTGGTGACCGGCGACATCTGCAACATCGGCGACGTGGTGAAGGCGATCCAGGGCCGGGACGCGGTGGTGGCGCTGGCCGCCATCGTGGGCGATCCCGCGTGCAATCTGAGCGAGACCGACACGCTCAACACCAACTACGAGTCGACCAAGGTCCTGGTGGAGATCAGCAAATATTACAAGATCCAACGGCTCGTCTTCACCTCCTCCTGCAGCGTCTACGGCGCAAATTCCAATCTCGAGCTGAACGAAGGCTCCAAGCTCGAGCCGATCTCGCTCTATGCGCGCACCCGCATCATGTCCGAGCAGGTGCTGTTCAAGGAGGCCGAGTCGATGCCGTTTGTGATCCTGCGCCTCGCGACGCTTTTTGGGCATTCCCCGCGCATGCGATTCGACCTGGTGATCAACCATCTGACCGCGCGCGCGGTGAACGAAGGCCGGATCCAGATCTACGGCGGCGACCAGTGGCGGCCCTTCGTCCACGTTCAGGACGCCGCCCGCGCGATCCTCGCCGTCCTCGGCGCGGAGGAGGGGCAGGTCCGGAGCGAGATTTTCAACGTCGGCGCCAACGGCTTGAATTTCAAAATCGCGCGGCTCCCGGATTTTTTCCTCCCCATCTTCAAGGATCTGCGCGTGGAGCAGCACCCGTCGATGGAGGACGCGCGGGACTACCGCGTCAACTTCGACAAGATCGCCGCGCTGACGGGATTCAAGCCGCAGAAGTCCATCGCGGACGGCATCCGGGAGATGGCGGAGGCCTTCCGGAGCGGGCAGATTCGAGATTTCCGCGACGACGTTTATTATAACGTCAAATATCTCTATCGATGATCGCCAAGCGCGCCGATTTTCTGCCGCTGGCCGTCGCCATGATCGGCGATGAGGAGAAGGAGGAGGTCCTGAAATGCCTCGACTCCGGCTGGGTCACGACGGGAAAGCGCGCCCACACGTTTGAACAGCGCATCGCCGAATACGTCGGCGCGAAGCACGCCGTCGCGCTCGCATCCTGCACGCACGCGTTGCATCTGTCGCTCGCGGCGCTCGGCGTCGGCCCGGGCGACGAGGTCATCACCACGCCCTTCACGTTCGCCGCGACCGCCAACACGGTCGTCCACACGGGCGCGCGACCCGTGCTGGTCGACATCGAGGAGGAGAGCTACACGATCGATCCGGGGAAAATCGAGGAGAAGATCACGCCGAAGACGCGGGCCATCGTCCCCGTCCACTACGCGGGCCACCCGGCCAGAATGGACGAGATCCTGGAGATCGCAAGGCGGCGCAACCTCTTTGTCATCGAGGATGCCGCGCACGCGCTGGGGTCGTCCTACCGCGGGCGAAAAATCGGCGTGCTCAGCCACGCCACCTGCTTCAGCTTTTATCCGACCAAAAACATGACGACCGTCGAAGGCGGCGCGGTCTCGACGGACGACGCCGACCTCGCCGGCAGGATTCGGGTTCTCTCGCTCCACGGAATCGACAAGGACGCGTGGAAGCGTTACAGCGCGGAAGGGTCGTGGCGGTATGACGTTTCAGCGGCGGGATTCAAGTGCAACATGACGGACGTTGAGGCGTCCATCGGCATGCACCAGATCCTGAAGCTGGACCGGTTCCTCGAAATCCGCCGGACGCTTGCGCTGCTGTATGACGGGCGCTTCCAGTCGCTCGAAGGCGTGAGGGTCCCTCCGGTTTCACCGATGGTCCGCCAGACCGATTATGCCCGGCACATCTACCCGCTCTGGATCGATTTCCGGAAATTCGGGATCGACCGATCGGCCTTCATCGACCAATTGAAGGAAATGAACATCGGCGCGAGCGTCCACTTCATCCCGCTGCACCTGCATTCCTACTACCAAAAAACCTTCGGCCTCCGCCGGGGGGATTTCCCAATCTGCGAAAAAGTCTACGACGGCATCGTCTCCCTCCCGCTCTTCCCGGCCATGACCGCCGCCGACGCGAACTACGTGGCGGACGTGGCGTTGGAAATTCTGAAGTCCTGAATTAGTCCAGCCATCTTCTGAGCGAGAGGCTGGTGGCGACGAGAGGGAAACCGCAGGCCGCGTAGAGGCGGCTGGCGGGGATGTTCCGGAACTGCGTGCCGACCTCGACCTTGTCGCAGCCCTGGTCACGGAACCATGCGATTGCGCCGTAGGTCATCTCGCGTGCCACGCCACGGTGCCGGCCGCCGCCGGCTGTCGCCACCAGGACGATCGTCCCGATCTTTAGGCCAAGGTGTTCCGTCGAATAGGGATCGATCTTGCAGGTGACAAACCCGAGGATCCGGCCCTTTTCCTCCGCCACCACGACGGCGTCCGATGCACTGCCCCGGCACGCGTTTTCAACCCATGCCGCATGGAGGCGGTCGGCGGCTTTTTTTGCAATCCTGGGATCTGAGTGAAACCGGTCATAGATATAGGAACGCCGGCCGATCTCGCGGACCTGTTTGATGTCGGATTCCCGGCAGAGCCGGACGCTGAACCCGCCCTGCCGTTTCGGCCGCTTCCAGCCGCGCGTGTCGAGCGAAAACGTCAGGATGCCGTCGACCATGACAAATCCGTTTTGCTCGAGCACGTGAATGCCGGACAGATCCGATGACGCGACGCGGCAGGAGAGATGCCGGACGCGGGCGGCGACGCAGGCTTTGAGTATCTGCTTGAGCAGCGTCTCCTTGACCGCAAACTGCGATTCATAGGTCCCGCTCGCGATCAGCCAATCGATGCGCGCGGCGCCGGCCTTCAGATATTTTGCGTCCCAGTCGAGGCGGCTGAGGGCCGCCAAGCCCCCCGGCGCGCCTTTTCTGCCGACACTGTAGAAAGTATGGCGTTTGTCGTCCGGCCGCATCCGCCGGATCTGCGCTTCAAACAACCGGGACAGCGCCCCCTCGCCCACCTCCCCGCGATAGTGGGCATAGGGCTTGAACGGCCATGCCGAAATCAACCGTCGATCGAGTTTGATGGTCAGGCCAGAAGGTGGGAGATGAATTTCTGGAACGCGATCGGATCGACCGGTTCGCGGTTGCAGACGGTTCCCACCGCCATCGCGCCCGCGCAGTTGCCGACAAAGCCGACGATCTCCGGATCCACGCGTTTGTACACGCACGGCGCCGTCAGCGCGAAAAACGTGTCGCCCGCGCCGACCCGGTCGACCACGTTGCCCGACAACGCCGCCGCCTCGTGGACTCCGCCGTCGTGGGTGATCATGAGCGACCCGTTGGGTCCCCGCGTGACCACGATGGTGGGCGTATGGACGGCGGCGCGCAGGTTGCCGGTAAGCGTCTGGACGTCGCCGTACTGGACCCGGAGGGCGAGTTTCAGTTCCCCTTCATGGACACACACGTAGTCCGCCTTCTGGTACTTCGTGGCGGGATTAAACCCGAGATTGGCGCTGTTGGTCTGCGTGTTGACGGCCAGAAATTTGCCGGAATCATATAGAACCTGCCGGACGGCGTCGGTAAACAGCCCGTGGCCGAAATCGGCGGCGATCACCATGTCGTGCTGCTGAAGCTCGCGGGACACGACCGCCCTCATTTCGTCCTCCAGATAGGCCGGCAGCGGCGTGTCCTCCAAGCGCTGCACCTCGAACATCTTCGTCAGGAACGCAGGGTCCACATACCGCCGCTTGACGATGGTCGGCCGGTCGTCCGCGTAGACCGGATGGAGTTTGACGTTGGGCCGCAATTTCGAGCGGATGAAATCCTCAAAGGGGCTGTTATGTCCGAGGTAGGTGACCAGCGAAACCTGCTCGCAAAACCCGGCCACGTGGTTGGCGACCGCGAGTGACCCGCCGGCGAAATTTTCCTCGGACGCATACTTCGTCGCGATGATCGTCTCCTTCGGAGACTTGCCCAGGGGCGCGCAGTAGCAGTACTGGTCGACGATCGCCTCGCCGATCACGAGCACGCGAACGGTCTTGAGGCCCCGAAGGGCCTCGATGACATCGTTCGCCGTGAACCGCGCCCGGAACTGCTTGAGGAACGTCTCCGCGCGCGGCGGAAGCTTCCTGAAAAACTCGTTGAGCAGGGAGCTGGAACTGAAGGTCTGCTCGTAGGTGAACTTGATCTCCCCGCCGGCCGCCTTGACGGCAGCCTCCTCCTCGGAGATCTTCCCGGTGATATCCCTCGTCGCGTCCGCATACTCGCTGCCCTTGACATAGATGCTGGGTTTGATCTTGTGAATCGTGTCGATGGCGGTCGGCCATTCGTTGAGGGCGACATAATCGACGCACTCGAGCGCCGCGAGACTCTCGAGCCGCAGCCGCTGCCCGAACACCGGCCGCCCGGGCCCCTTGTTGACGAAATGGTCAGGCGTGACCGTCACGACCAGCAGGTCACCCGCCTTGCGGGCCGCCTGAAAGTGCAGGATGTGGCCGGGATGCACAAGGTCAAACACGCCGTGGCACATCACCACCCGTTTGCCGGCCCGCCGCGCCTCCGCGACGGCCCCTTCAAGTTCATCCAACGTCAGAATTTTCTGCGCGCTCAATGCCGCCTCCTTGTTTCTCCATTACTCCCATTATCGGCCAAATATTATGTTAGACTCAGCCCAAATTACAATAGAGTTGCGGCGGAAGGAGGCTTGGATGAGATTGGCAGACAGGAGTCCGTCCCTGCGGCGCAGTCTTCTCATCACCATGGGGTTGATGGCGGCGGGCGCCGTGGTTTATGCGGTCGAGGTTTCCTGCCGGATTTATCTCAAGCGCGTTGATCCGGATCCGATTTTCTATCAGGGATTGATGACCCTCGATCAGCCGCCGCTGGATTATGGACTGCGGCCTTCCCATACGACGAATCATGCCTCGAACGGCCGGGAAGTTCTCATGACCGCCAATTCCCAGGGATTCCGGTACCGTTCAGAACTGGAGACGCCGAAACCGGCCGGGCTCGTGAGGATATTTGTGCTCGGCGGATCCGCCGCCTTCGGCTTGTATGTTTTTGAGGACGAGGCGTTCGCGGGTCTCCTGGAGACCTACTTGAGGCAGGCCATGGGCCGTGTCGAGGTCGTCATCGCAGCGGTGCCGGGATACAACACGCGACAGGAACAGCAGATGCTGATCCATCGGGTGCTGCCGTTTGAGCCTGATATGGTGATTCTATATAATGGCTACAACGATCTGGCGAACGCGATCAGTTCGGGCACCCGCCTGACGGCGGACGGCTGGGAGAATGAGATGTCAAAGCAATTCCGGCTGCGCAAGGGGCTGGCGGAACGATCCGGCGGGCGTTTTTTGGCAAGCGATCAGATCGTCAATTCGGGCATCTATCGCATGTTCAGGTATGTTCGATATTCACGAAGCCGCGCGGAGCGACCGGAAAGAATCGACGATCTTCCGGGGGCGGCCGAGGGTGATCAAATTCAATTCAGAGACCCCGGGCCGGAGATGATTGAGAACTACAAACACGGGGTTGAAGAAATGGCCCGGGCCGTGCGGGCGCATGGCGTGGAGATGATCGTCGCCGCGCAGCCGAATCTCTTTTATGGTTCGAACTGGCGTCAGCCAAGAGAAGAGGACATGCTCGACGTGGAGACGGTTCGCCGGCCGGGCATGGCAACGCGGATTCGTGACTTCACCCCGCACTACGTTCGCGCCGCGCAAGAAGCGTCGGCGGCCGCGGGCGTCCGGTTTCTGGATCTCACCGAATCGTTCAAAAACAGCCGGGCGGACTGTTTTTTGGATCTGGTGCATCTGACGCCCTACGGTCACATGATCGTCGCCGACCGGATTCTGCGGGAGATCGAAGCGATCCGGGCGAATCCTTCGCCCGCCGGCCTGAAATCCTTTTCGGCCGTAAGAGAGGATATCGCCGTGCGGCTGGCCCACCCGGGCGGATTCGCGCTGACCGTCCCGCTGATGATGCAAATATGCAAGAACCGGATCACGCAGGCGCGGTTTCGCGATGCGACCGCATGTTTCAGGCGGGTGCTTGAATTCCAACCGGATCAGGGTGAAGCGAGTCAATGGTTGTCCAAGCTCGACACGGACACCTCGAACCCGATGGATGAGATTGGGATACTCAACGAAATGCTTCGAAGAAAACCGAACGATGTGGCCACCCTCGGGAACTTGAGCATGGCCTACGCCAAACGCGGCCAGAATGATCTGGCAATCCCCACGCTTGAAAAATTGATCCAAATCAGACCGGACGACCTGAAAGCGCACCTGGTCTTGGGCACGATTCTTGCCAAACTGGGCCGGCGCGACGAAGCTGTCGGACATTTGACAAAAGCCGTCAAGCTGAAACCGTTGCCCGGCGAAGACCATTATCAGCATGAGGCCTGGTACCAGTTGGCCCTGGTGCATTTGAAGGCCGGGAGGAGGGACGCCGCCATCGAAATTCATGGTCGCCTGAAATTGAGCGATCCGGAACGGGCGGCAAAACTTGAAAAGCAGATGGGGTCGGCGGAATGAAACCGGTTGAAGGGCGGCCGGCTTTCAGTTCCGATTGAATTCGGTCGATAGTGTGATAAACTTTGATCCTTATGCCAAACATAAGCTCCGCATCCGCGGTCGCGGCCATGGACACCCGATCCGCATCGCCCCATGAGCTGCTCGAAAAATATGCGCGCTTTCACGCGTCGCTCGGCGTGCGGAACCCGCGGAAGCTCCTCTTGATCAATCCGCCACAGGTGCCGGAGGACATGTTCAGCATCGACATCGCCCGCCGGCGGGGGTATTTCGCCTACCCGCCGATGGGCCTCGTCTACATCGCGGCGGTGGCGCGGTCGGTGGACCCTTCGATCGATCTGCGGATCATCGACCTCAACTACGAGATGCTGAAACGGTGTCACGACCCCCACTTCCGGTTCGATTTCTGGAAGGACCTCATCCGCGAGGAGCTGTCGAAGGAAGCCCGCGTCCACGTAGGGGTTTCCTGCATGTTCGGCGCCACCCGGTCCATTTTCATGGAGATCGACCGGTGGATCCATGAGCTCTACCCGGCCATCCCCGTGCTCGTGGGCGGCGTCCAGGCGAGCTACGACTACGACGAGCTTTTGGAGAAGGACTGCGCCGACATCGTCTTTCGAAAGGAATCCGAGCACAGCTTCCGGGTCTTTTTGCAGAATTGCCGGAACGCCGAATCCGGCCGGCCGATCACGGAGATGCCGCAGGGGATCGGGTTTCGGCTGAACGGCGAGATCGCCGAGTCCCCGGGCGCGATGATCCCGACCGCGGAGGAGATCGACATCGACCTCCGGCCGTACTATTCCCTCATCCCGATCTCGACTTACCACCAGTACGGGTCGCTCGCGGCCTTCTCGCGCTACAACGGCGAGGACAAGCCCTTCGCGACGGTCCTGAGCAACCGCGGCTGCCGCGCGCAGTGCACGTTCTGCACCGTGCGGGACTTCAACGGCCGCGCCGTCCGGCAGCGGGACGTGCGTCGCGTGGTGGACGAGATCAAGTTCCTGGTCGAGAAATGCGGAATCAAGCAGATCGACTGGCTCGACGACGATCTTCTGTACAACCCCGCCCGCGCATTGGAGATGTTCCGCGCGATCGCCGCGGAGGCGCCGGGGTTCGAGTGGATCTGCAACAACGGCCTGATCGGCGCGGCGGTGACCGAGGAGAACATGGAGTGGATGGTGAAGTCCGGCATGAAGGCGCTGAAGATCGGCGTGGAGAGCGGGAACGACGAGTGGCTGAAGAAGATCAAGAAACCGACCGTGAAGCGCAAGCAATACGAGGCGGACCGGATTTTCAAAAAATATCCCGATGTCTTCGTCAGCGGAAATTTCATCGTCGGCTTTCCGAAGGAAACCTTCGGAGAAATGATGGACACCTACACGTTCGCGCGGGACCTTGCGTGGGACTGGGCGAGCTTTTACATCTGCCAGCCGCTCAAGGGCACCGAAATCTACGCCGTGTTCCAGTCCCTCGGCGACGAGCGGTGCGACTATGAGAATTACGATAAGACCCTGAACCCCGGCCGGTCGGCCGTCCGCGGCGAATTCGGCTACTACAAAGGCTATCACGGCGACCGGGACCGGCCGCCGGTCCTGACGGGCCGGGACATTTTCAAATTGCCGAAGGACCAGGTTCCGTCGAAAGAGCAGATCAAGGAAATCTGGTTCACGTTCAATCTCGTCGCAAATTTTATAGATAACCCGAGCTTCCGGCCCGGACCCCACATGGCGAAGCTCGTGCGGTGGTTCGAGTCGATCAGCGGCGCCTACCCGTTCGACGCCTCCATGATTGCGGCCCTGGCCTACGGGCACCGGCATCTTGGGAACGAATCCAAACGAAAGGAGATGCAGCGGCGGTTCGACGCGGTCCTGAAGGACTCGCCCTACTGGCAGCGCCGGTGCGAGGAGTTTCCGGAACTGCTCGAACTGGCCCGATGACGCCGCTGCGGACTTAAATGCGATACAACCTTCTGGGCGTGGACGCCATTCAGATCAAGAACCTCCCGCCGGACGTCGCCGCCACGCGCAACATCGACGGCACATTCAGCAGGGATTATTTCGACGGCCCCCGGAGCCGCGGCTACGGCGGCTACAAGGACGACGGCCGGTGGGCGGCGATCGCGAAAAAGCTGCAGGAGAAGTACGGCCTGACGCCGCAATCGAGCGTTCTGGACATCGGCTGCGCGAAGGGATTTCTGCTGAAAGACCTCAAGCTGGCGATGCCGGGGATCACGGTGCGCGGATTCGAGGTCGCGCAGTACGCGAAGGACACCGCGCCGGACACGGTCCGGGACCTGATCGACGTCGGCTATCCGACGCGCCTTCCGTACGCGGACAACAGCTTCGACCTGATCCTTCTCATCAACTCCCTGCACTTCATGCCAGAGTCCGACGTGCAGAAAACGTTCGGCGAGGTCGTGCGGGTGGCGCGAAAAGGCGCGGGCGTCTACATCCAGGTCGACGCCTACACCAACGACCTCCAGCACCGGTCCATGATGGCCTGGGCGCCCATCATCAAGACCTTCATGACGCCGGACGGCTGGGACAAGCTCTTTCAGAATCCGAAGGTCAGCGTCGACACCTTTTACACGATCATCGAGCTCGAGAATCTGCGGTAAACGCGTCCAGCGTTTGCTTCAGGCCCTCCTCAAGCGGGGTAAACCCGAATCCGGGGGCGGCGCGCAGCAGTTTTGAAATATCGAATTGCTGATCGACGTGCGGTTTTTTCCTTGGGATGAATTTGAGTTCAAATTCGTGCGGCGCGATCTCCCGGATCATGTCGACGATCTGCGCCCGCGTCACACTCGTGCCCGACACCAGATTGAACAGCCCCTCGGCGTCGCCGAACGTCAAGCGGTCCGTCAGGCCGATGAGGTCGTCGATGTAGAGATGATCGCGCCGGTCCTCGCCGCGGCCGAACAGGCGTATGGCGCGCTCCGCCAGAAGCGTCGAGACAAACTGCATCGGCCCGTAGGTCGCGTGCGTGTCGCCAGGGCCGTAGACGTGGCAGACCCGAAGATTCAAATAGGGAACACCGGCCGCCCGGCAGGCCCATCCGAGAATGTACTCGCCGGCGTACTTGGCGAGCGCGTAGAACGAGTCGGGATTGACCCGGGTTTCCTCCGTGATGGCAAGGTCTGTGCGGGAATCGCCGTAGACGGCGATCGAGCTGAAGTAGACGCATTTGCCGGGCCGGTGTGTTTCAAGAAAGCGCGCGACGGTGTGGACCATATGCGCGTTGTCGTCAAAGGACTCCTTCGTGTCGCCCTTCTCGCGCGTGACGGCAGAGGCGAGGAACAGCGCGGTCTCAGAATCGACGACATCCGCCAGCCGGTCCATGCTCTCCGGCCGCCGCAGGTCCACGGTGTCGGACGAGTATCCGAACACCCGCATGCCCGCCGCCCGCTCGCAATGCCGCGCCAGCGCCCTCCCAATAAACCCGGTGTGACCCAGAATCACAACCTTCGACCATCGGCTCATGGGGGTAAGTTGCCCGCGCGCGCGTCAAATGTCAATATGACACCGATCGGTGGAATTCTGAAAACATATGACACGAATGGTCACGAATTTTAGAAACGTTTCTCATTCCCATGAAGACATTCATGCTCATTCATTCGTGTTTGACGGGTTTCACCATCCTTCACCGAGTGGTTTTCACGGTGTGCGGGATTGATGCAGCCGGCCTGCCGGCGAGTCCGCCAACCGCCCCGCCCACGGATTGAACTGCTTGAACTGCGCGCCCCGTGCCCGGGCCATCGACATAAACCGCTGGGCGGCGTCATGGTCGCCGAGCTGGTGCGAGATGACGCCGATGGCGTACATGATCCATGGGGACGCTTGCGGCCCGCCCAGTTCAATGAGTCGCAGGCGTGTCTGGTGCAAAAGCTCGGCCGGCCCATGCCCGGGACGAAGCGATTCGATATAATTGGCCAGAAAGGCGAGATCGATTTCAGGTTCCTCCAATTCCATGTATTCCCTGATGGACATCTCGACCAGCGCCTGGTTGTCGGGCACATATCCCGCCGCCATCCGGAGCGTATATCGGATTTCGTCGCGCGGCCGCCGATGCTGATGGAGCAGATCGAGGCGTTTCTGCCAGTAGGCCCGAATCGCGTCGTTGCCGGGTTTGATGAATATCTCGAAGAGATACCTGTGATGATCAAAGTCGGGCGGGAGGTTGGAGAGGTTGAGGTGGTGAACATTCCACCCGTATGTAGCGGCCATGCGATGGTGATTGTACATCCAGTCCTCCACCGCCTGTGAGAACATGAGGCGGCTGTGGTAGCGGGCACGGGATTCGTTGTTCATGTGCAGGGCGTAGAGTTTGACCAGGCGATCGTTGTTGTCGATATCGTTGTTATGGAGGGTTGCCGCCTCGAACTCGATCGCCGCGGCATAGAGTTGAAGGGGCGAATTGGTCCTGGAATAAAGATCATAATAGGCCAGTCCGACGTTACGTTGGACCAACCCATAATTGGGCGCGATCTGCATCACCTTGTAAGACCATTCAAGCGCTTTGGGGATGTCTTTTACCTCAAAATAATGGATTGCCAGATTGTCATAGGCGCTGTGATTGTAAGGATTCGATTTCACCGATTCCTCTCCCATGCTCACCGCCCGGCTTGCAACCCGCATCTCTTTCAACGCCCAGTCGCCGCGCAGCACGCGGTAATGACCATAACTCATAAATACGAACGCCGCGCCCAGAACCGGCAGGACTGCCATGCGGCCGGCGGCCAGCGTCCGCGGGCTGATCTGCATCCTCAGTTCTGCCAGGACTCCCCGGCGGCGCTCCGCGGTCTCCTCAAATCCCATCACATACCGCGTCGCCATCGCCATCTCGAACCAGAATGCCATCATGCTGGACGCCCAGCGCAGATTGAAACTGATCGACTCATGCACCAGCGCGCCGAACAGCGCGCCCGTGAGGCCGAAGAGAATGTAGCGGTCCGCGGAATCGGCCAGCGCGCGGAGTTTGCGCAGCGCCAGCATGAAGAATATGATCAGCACCGCCAGCCACGCCGAAAATCCAATAATTCCCTGCTCGCACAACACCTGCAACGCTTCAGAATGAACAAAATCCGTGTTGTGCTGCATCCCGATCCGGTTGTATTGGTCGGGACGGAAGAAGGGAAAGACAACGTGGGACGTGCCGAGTCCCTGGCCGAACAGCGGGTTGTCCCACAGCATTCGTGCCGCCGCCCACCACATGTAGACACGGATGATGTTGGTCCCGGACGTGGTCTGAAAGATGGATCGCAGGGTGTCCAGACGGTGTTCGGAGATCACGGAGAGGAGTATGACCGCCCCGACAGCGACAGCCGCGACGAGGAGGGCCGCCTTTATGATCGTCCCCGCCCACATTCTCAATCTGCCGTACCGGCATTCGAACAGCACCGCGAGCGCTCCGAACGCCATCATGCCGAGCCATGCGCCACGCGTTTCACCCACCCAGATATTGTACAGGCCGAGCGCGGCCAGGGTGCCATAGCCGGCGGCTCGTGGGGCGGTGCGGGCGCCGGCGGCCATCGACAGGGCGAGGGGCGTGGTGAAACAGAGGAAGGAGGCGAAGACGTTTTTGTTGCCGAACGACGACACGTTCACGATCCGGCCGCCGAACTGCTCGAACCCGAGTCCCTGCATCTGGAGGATGCAGTAGATCGAAGTGACGCCGAGCAGCGCCAGGAACGTGTGCAGGATAATGGTCCAGCGCCGGCGGGTGTTCACGAATTGGATGACCAGGAAAAACAACAGAACCGCGGAGGCGAATCGCACCGCCCAGTCGAATGCGTAATACCAGAAACGCCGCGGGGCCAGAAACGCGCCGAGGACGCAGATCACAAAGAACGAGAAGACCGCGATATTGAGCGGGCCGGAAGTCAGGCGGTGGGTTTCGCGATCGAAGGCATGCGAGATCCAGAGCAAAAACAGCGTCAGCGGCACAAACTCAAACACGAACGTCTTCGTAATCCCGATGAACTTGAACCACCCGGAAAAATGAAGGGTGACAACACAGAGCTCCAACACCAGTCCGGCGAACACGATTCGGGAGAGCGATTCGCGCGATCGCGCGAGCAGGTACAGACCAATAAAGACGGCGGCGGCAGCGATCAGGAAATAATGGACAGGGCGGTTAAAAAAATAGATCAGTAGCTGCATCGCGGGCCGGGAATGTCGAGGCCAAATCTCAAGGCGCCGTCGCGAACAGGCTCGACGCCGCGAGCCGCGCTAGGGCGAGCTGGGGTTCGGAATGGATGCCGTAGTAGAGGATGCCCCAGGCGGTGAACCACAGCATGGCGAGCAGGAACACGCTGTATCCCTCGTAATGAAAGACGGCCGCGCGGCCCGTGTCCTCGGGGCCCCGGAAATACATCGCGACGATGACCTTCAAATAATAGTAGGCGGAGACCACGCTGTTGAGGATCGCGATGATCACCAGCGGGACATAGCCCGCCTTTACGGCGTACGAAAAAATGTAGAACTTGCCGAAAAATCCCGCCAGCGGCGGCAGGCCGGTCAGCGACAGCATGTAGACCGCCATGAGCGCCGCCGCCCATGGACGTTCGCGCGCGAGGCCCGTCAGATCCTCCACGGCATTTGTGTCCTTGTCCTTGTGAGAAAACAGGATCAGAATTCCGAAGGCGCCCGCGTTCATGAGGACGTAGACGAAGAGGTAATAGAGGACCGCCGCCAGGGCGTCGGCCGACTGGAGTTTCGACGCGGCGAGGATG
The DNA here is from genome assembly GCA_001784175.1 of Candidatus Lindowbacteria bacterium RIFCSPLOWO2_12_FULL_62_27. Classification (GTDB taxonomy): domain Bacteria; phylum Lindowbacteria; class 2-12-FULL-62-27; order 2-12-FULL-62-27; family 2-12-FULL-62-27; genus 2-12-FULL-62-27. The sequence goes on along the minus strand of MFPR01000013.1, from coordinate 49,934 downwards.
CCGACCAGGATGTAGCCCGAATGCGCGATGGACGAATAGCCCATCATGCGCTTGACGTCGGTCTGGACCAGCGCCGTGAGGTTGCCGACGGTCATGGTCAGGACGGCGATCACCACCAACGCCGGCTGCCAGAGCCCGACCGCGGCGTCAAAGCCGAATCCGACGAACAGCACCTTGATCATTCCCCCGAACGGCGCGGCCTTGACGGCCTCGGCCATGAAGGTCGTCACCGGCGTCGGCGCGCCCTCGTAGGCGTCGGGCGTCCACATGTTGAACGGGACGGCGCCGATCTTGAATAGAAATCCCACCAACAACAGCGTCATGCCCGCGTAGAAAAGTCCCGGCGCCCGTGCGGCGCCCGCGCGAAGATCCACGAGATACCCCGATCCGGCCGCGCCGTAGAGGAGGGCGATGCCGTAGACGAGAAATCCGGTGGCGAACGCGCCGATCACGAAATATTTCATCGACGCCTCCGTCGAATACACGTTCGTCCGCGTGAATCCCACCAGGCAGTAGACCGGGATCGACAGCGTTTCCAGCGCGAGGAAAAGCATGATCAGCTCCTCCGCCGCCGCAAAGAGCACCATGCCGCAGACGGAGAAAAGCAGGAGCGCGTAATATTCGGCGAGATGAACGCCCCGCAGGCGCAGATACTTGGGGGCGGACAGGACCGCGAGCGTCGAGGCGAGGCAGATGATCGCCGAAAACGCGTGCGCGTACCCGTCCATCCGGACCGCGCCGTTAAAGAGGGTCACGTCCACGCCGGCCGTCAGGCGGTGAAGGCTCGTTGTGAGAGAGCAGCCGAGCGCCGCGAGGGTGATCCAAACCGACAGGAGTTTCGACCGCATGGGCCAGAGCGCGTCGAGGAGCATGATGGCGATGCCGGCCACCGCAAGATGCAGTGCGGGCGAAATGCCCGAGAGGTCGGCGGCCGTGATCGAGATCATACCGTCTCCCGCGGGGGCCGGTCGGCCGGCGATCCCGGTTTTTCCATCGGCGCCGGCGCGATGTCCGGCGCCGTGTCGTTTCTTTGCAGTTCCCGTTCGATCTGGCCGCGTTTGAGCATGACAAACGTCCGGAGCATGTCGAGCGTTGGGCGCATCCTGGCCAGAATCGGTTCCGGATACACGCCCATCCAGATCATGAGACCGATCAGAGGAAGGATCGCGCACCGCTCGCGGAGCGTCAGGTCGGCCAGCCGGCGGTTTTTGTCATTCGACAGCGCGCCGAAAAACACGCGCTGGACCATCCAGAGGAGATACACCGCCGACAGAATCACCGCCGTGGCCGCGGCCACCGTTAGAAGCCGCGCATGCGGCAGGCTCTGCGACAGAAACGCGCCGGCCAGCGACAGAAATTCTCCCACGAACCCGCAGAGGCCCGGCAGGCCCGCGGACGCGAGGGCCGTGATGACGAACACGGCCGCGTAAAACGGCATGACCTGCGTGATCCCGCCGAATTCCGAAATGTCCCGCGTATGCCGGCGGTCATAGAGAAACCCGACGAGCAAAAACAGGGCGCCGGTCGACACGCCGTGCGCGAGGCACACAAAGAGGCTGCCGGCCATGCCTTCGACCGTAAAGGCGAAGAGTCCGAGCATGCAGAAGCCCAGATGCGAAACGGACGAGAACGCCACGAGGCGTTTGATGTCGGTCTGGACCATCGACACAAGCGCCCCGTAGACGATGCCGACGACCCCGAGTCCCGCGAGCCACGGCGCAGCGCGCATCGCGATGTCGGGGAACAGCGGCAAGCAGAACCGGAAAAATCCGTAGACGCCGAATTTCAGGAGAACTCCCGCCAAAATGACGCTGCCGCCGGTCGGCGCCTCCGTGTGCGCGTCCGGCAGCCACGTGTGAAACGGAAACACGGGAACCTTGATCGCAAACGCAAGTGCGAATCCCAAAAACAGGTACAGCGAGACGTGGGGGGGCAGAATGAGGTCCTTCAGGATGAGAAAATTGAACGTCAGAAGATTGCGGCTCTCCATGTGCAGATACGCCAGCGACAAAATCGACACCAGCATCAGGGCGGAGCCGAAGGCCGTGTAGAGGAAAAACTTGATCGCCGAATAAATCCGCCGCGGGCCGCCCCAGACGCCGATCAGGATCGCCATCGGGATCAGCATGAGTTCCCAGAAGAGGAAAAACAGAACAAGGTCCAGCGCCAGAAAGGAGCCGACCATCGCGCCCTCCAGAAGCAGCATGCCGGCGAGGTAGGCGCGGATCTGTTTTTGTATGGAGCCCCACGCCGACAGCACGACGATCGGCGTCAGCGCGCCGGTCAGAACCACAAGACCGAGGCTCACCCCGTCGACGCCCAGGAGGTACGTAATGCCGAAGGTCGGAATCCACTCGGACTGTTCCACCATCTGCATGAGGCCGGAGTTCGGATCGAAGAGCAGGGCCATCTTGAGGCTGAGGAGAAACTCTCCCGCCGACGCGATCAGCGCCATCCGCCAGCTCGTCCGTTCCGCGCACGGCCAGATTGCGATGAGGAGCGCGCCGGCGATCGGGAAGAAAACAAGCGCCGAGAGGATGTTCATCGCATGACGTGGAGCAGGATCGACACGCCGATCAGGAACCAGATGGCGTACGTTCCGACATTGCCGGACTGAAAAAAGCTGAGCAGAAATCCGGCGCCCTTGAGACCGCCGCCCGTCCAGTTGACCGCCCGGTCCACCACATGTTTGTCGAAGGCCTGGCCGGCGACGCCCACATAATAGACAGGCCGCACGACGATCCATTCGTAAAGTTCGTCAACGTAAAATTTCTCCGCGACCCAGCGGTAGAGCCATCCGGCGGTTCGGGCCAGACGGTCCGGCAGGGTCGGCGCCTGCAGATAGAACAGGAACGAGAGGGCAAGCCCGCCAAAGGCGACGGCCAGCGATGCAGCCATCACAAAGTGTTCGACGGCCGGCGGAGCCGCATCCGGCGCGCCGTAGAGCGGAGAAAGCCACCGGGCGAATGAGTGATGATAGACCCCGGCGGCGCCGCCGACCGCCGAGAGAAGAGCAAGAACGATGAGCGGGACCGTCATCGTCCATGGCGATTCGTGGATGTGGTGCTGCTTATCCGCCTCCACGCGGCACGGGCCCAGAAATGCCATCACAAAGAGCCGGCCCATGTAAAACGCCGTCAGAAACGCGGCAGAGAGCCCGACCGCAAAAAGCGCGCGCCCGGAAATGAGCGGCGTTTCGGCCAGCCGCGCCGCGATGAGGATTTCGTCCTTGGAGAAAAACCCCGCCAGCGGCCACACACCGGCGATGGCGAGCGTCCCGGCCAGAAACGTCCAGAACGTCACGGGCAGGCGCCGGCAAAGGCCTCCCATCTTGCGGAGGTCCTGCTCGCCGGAAAGCGCGTGGATGACGCTGCCGGATCCGAGAAAGAGAAGCGCCTTGAAAAAAGCGTGTGTGGCCAGATGGAAAATCCCAAACGTGTAGGCGCCGACGCCGACGGCGAGGAACATGTATCCGAGCTGTGAAACGGTCGAGTAGGCCAGGACCTTCTTGATATCGTTCTGGGCAAGTCCGATGATGGCGGCGTAGATGGCGGTGGCCGCGCCGACGACCGCCACGACGCCGGAAGCGAACGGCGAGAATGCGTAGAGAAAATGGAGCCGCGCGATCATGTAAACGCCCGCGGTCACCATCGTGGCGGCATGGATGAGCGCCGAAACCGGCGTGGGTCCGGCCATCGCGTCCGGCAGCCACACGTACAGCGGAATCTGCGCGGATTTGCCGCACGCGCCCACAAACAGGCAGAGGCAGATGACCGTGGCCGCCAGCGGCGCCAGCGGCAGCGGCAGATGCCGGGCGATGGCGTCCGAGATGATCTCCTGCATTTCGGACACGCTCAGCGTATTGAAGGCCGCAAAGACCAGCAGGAGGCCGATGAGGAATCCCAGATCGCCGATGCGGTTGACCACAAATGCCTTTTTCCCCGCCGACGCGTTTTTCATGTCCGCATGCCAGAACCCGATGAGCAGATATGAGCAGAGACCCACGCCCTCCCAGCCGACAAACAGAAGAAGAAGATTGTCGGCCAGAACCAGGAGCAGCATGAAGACGATAAAGAGATTCAGATAAACGAAGAACCGCCGAAATCCCGGATCGTGCCACATGTAGCCGACGCTGTAGAGATGGATCAGAAATCCGACGCCCGTGATGATCAGACACATCGCACCCGACAGCGGATCAAGCACGAATTCGACCGGGATCTCGAACCGGCCGATCGACAACCACGTGAACATCACGTCCGAGGCCACGCGCGTTTCCGGAAGCGTGATCATGTAAAGGTAATAACTGTCGCGCAGGGAAACCAGAAACGAAAGCAGGACCGATCCGCAAGCCAGCGTCGCCGTCGTTTTCCTGCCCCACCACCGGCCCAGGAGGAGATTCGCGAGGAGCGCGATCAGCGGCGGGAGGACGATGTATCTCAGCAGGAACATGTCTACCACCGCAGGTAAGTCGCCTCATCGGCGTTGATGGTTTTGCGTGTCCTGAAAAGCGCAATGAGAATGCCGAGGCCGACCGCCACCTCCGCCGCCGCCACCGTCATGATGAGCAGCACATAGACATGCCCGGCCGGATGGCCGCTGAAGCGGCTGAAGGCGACGATCGCCAGGTTGCCCGCGTTCAGCATGAGTTCGACGCCCATCAGGATCACGATCAGGTTCCGCCGCACGACGACCGTCAGCACGCCCAGCGTAAACAGAAACGCCGAGGTCGCCAGAAAATGCGTCTGCCCGACCGGAAAGAAATTCATGGGGTCACGTCCGGAAAAATCCGAGCAGCCAGTCCACCAGGCTGTGCGTTTTCTTCGGCTGAAGCTCGCGCTTCGCCAACACCACGCCCGCGACCATGGCCGATAGGATCAGGATGCTCGTGAGTTCGAACGGGAGGAGAAACTCGCCGAACAGGAGCTTCCCGACCGCCTTTGTGCTTCCGTAGCCGGCGGGCGCGCCGGCGTCGCCGGCCGCCGGCGCCGGGATCGACACGCGGATGTCCGGAGCGACCGCGAGGAGCGTCGCGACGGCCACGAACGCGCCGATGGTCTTGAAGAGGCTGAACCGGAACCGGCCCAGCTCCTCGTCGGTCAGGTTCAGGAGCATGATCACGAAAATGAACAACACGACAATCGCGCCCGCGTAGACGATCATCTGCGCCACCGCCAGAAAATGGGCCGACAGCAGCAGATACAGAATCGCCAGCGACAGCACGCTCACCACGAGCGACATGGCGCACGTCATGGGATTGCGGTTCACCAGCACCAGGACGGCGCCGGCGACGGACAGCGCGGAAAACACGTAAAACAAAATATCCGGCAGCAGGTGGGACACGGCGTTAGATGCGCAGATATGTCTCGTTGGTCCGGACTTTCGAGACTCTCTCCCCTTCCGGAACGTACCGGTTGTTGTCGAGCAGGCGGTCCTTCGTGAAAATGAAATCCTCGCGGCGGCTCGATGCCATCTCGTAGTGGGGCGTCAGCTCAATGGCGTCGCAGGGGCAGGCCTCCTCGCAGAACCCGCAGTAAATGCACCGGAGGACGTCGATCTCGTACCGGAGCGGATATTTCTCGACGTTGGGATCGTTCGGGTCCGCCGCGACCATCGAAATACAGTTGGCCGGGCACGCCGTCAGGCACAGCTCGCAGGCCACGCAACGCTCGCGGCCGCCGGGCCGTTGAATGAGGCGATGAAGGCCGCGGAAATTCGGCGGCACGACGTGCGGTTTTTCCGGATATTCGCAGGTGACGGGCTTCTGGCGGAGCATGTGCCGGATCGTGATCGCCAGGCCGCGCAGGATCTCCGGGAGATATATTTTCTGCATGAGCGTCTGCTCGGGTTTCTTGATCCCGATCATGGTCGTGTCTCCTTTACCATGGGCATCCTACATCAGGCGGCTGTACAGGTAAAGGCAGACACCCGTGAGGAACACGTTGGCCAGCGCCAGCGGGAACACGCCTTTCCAGGACAGCTTCATGAGCTGATCGTAGCGAAACCGCGGCAGGGTCCAGCGCACCCAGATGTAGAGAAACAGGAAACATCCCGTTTTCGCGCAGAACGCGCCGACGCCGAGGATCGCCGCGACATTTCGTGAAAGGCCGGCCGCCTCAAGCCATGGAACGTGCCAGCCGCCGAAAAAGAAGGTCGTGAGGAGCGCCGACATCGTGATCATGCCCGTATACTCGCCCATGAAAAACATCGCGAATTTCATGCTCCCGTACTCCGTGTGGTATCCCCCGACCAGCTCGTTCTCGGCCTCCGGGAGGTCAAAGGGCAGTCGGTTGGATTCGGCGAAGGCGGAGACGAGAAAGAGGAGGAACCCGAGCGGCTGCAAAAAAACGCCCCATTTCGGGATCAGGATCGACCCCACCTGCCAGTAGGCCGTTTGTTGAACGACAATGTCCCGCAGGTTCGTGGTGCCGTACACGAGCAGGGCGCCGACGATGGAAAGGCCCAGCGTCAGCTCGTAGCTCACCATCTGCGCCGAGGACCGCAGTCCGCCGAGCAGCGAATATTTGTTGTTCGACGCCCAGCCGGCCATGAAGAGCCCGTAGACCGAGAGGCCGGCGATGGCAAGAACGTACAGAATGCCGATGTCGACGTCCGCGATCTGCAGCGGGATCAGCCGGCCGGCGACTTCGACATAATCGCCGAAGGGGATGACGGCGTATCCCATGAGGGCCGGCACGAGCAGCAGCGCCGGCGCGAGGATGTAGTACAGCTTGTGCGCCTGTGTGGGAATGATGTCCTCTTTGAAGATGAACTTGATCCCGTCCGCCAGCGGCTGAAGGAGCCCGAAGGGCCCGACGCGGTTGGGGCCGATCCGGTCCTGAATGAACGCGGAGAATTTCCGTTCCGCCAGCGTGAGGTAGGCGGTGAGGGTAAGGACCACGAAGAAGGCGCCAAAGATTTTGACGAGTACAGGCGCCAGTTCCAGGAGCAGGGACGGAACGATCACGGCCGGCTCAGGACCTTCCCAGGATGTGCTTCAACGCAGTCGCCAGGTCCGGATGCGCAAACGAAAATCCGGCGGCCTCCAGCCGGCCCGGTACGACGCGGGCACTGGCCAGAAGCAGCGCGTCCGCCATTTCGCCGAACGCGAGGCGCGCCGCGAACGCGGGCATCGGAAAAATCGCGGGCCGATGGAGCGTCCGGCCGAGCGTTTTCGAAAACTCGCGGTTGGTGACCGGCCGGGGCGCCACGAGGTTGACCGGACCGATGAGGGTTTTCGTATCGAGCACAAAAGAAATGGCGCGAACCGCGTCGTCGACGGAAATCCAGCTCATGTATTGCCGGCCGGCGCCGATGGGACCGCCCAGCCCCAGCTTGAACGGAAGCAGCATCCGGCCCAGCGCGCCTCCTTGGGCGCTGAGCACGACGCCGATCCGCAGATGCGCCACGCGGATCCCGCGCTGCGCGGCCGGCGCGGCCGCCTTCTCCCACTCGACGCAGACCTCCGGCAGAAATCCGGCGCCCGCCGGGCTTGCTTCGGTCAGCGTCTCCTCGCCGCGGTCGCCGTAGATGCCGACGGCCGACGCGGAGAGGAGGGACGCGGGCGGCTTCTTGAGCCGCTGGATCGCCTCGCACAGCGTCCGCGTGCCGTTCACGCGGCTCGACCGGATTTTGTTTTTCTGCGTGGCCGTCCAGCGCCGGGCGCCGACGTTCTCACCGGCCAGATGAACGACCGCATCCACCCCCTCGATGCCGCCTTCGTCGATCTTCCCGGCGGCCGGATCCCAGCGCACCTCCGCATGGCCGGGGTTGGGCGCTGAGCGGACGAGCCGCGCGACCGCGTGACCTTGCGCCTGAAGCGCCATGTCCAACACGGTTCCGACCAGACCTGTGGAGCCGGAGATCAGAATTCTCACGAGCAACCCTCCTCGAAAGCGCTCACTCCCTCTGAGATTCTTATTACATTTTTCCAAGCATGTAAATGCTGGTCGCGGAATTGACACCTTGCGCCGGCGTTGTTAGACATGAGGGGTATGTCTTTGATCGGTTTGGCCACGGATTTCGGCGACAGCGTGTACGTCGGTGAGATGAAGGCCGTGATTCTGGCGCGCGCCCCGGCGGCGCGGGTGGTGGACCTCTTTCACAGCGTGTCTCCGCAGTGCGTGCTCGAGGGCGCGTTTTTGCTGTCCAAGTCGTGGCCGTTTTTTCCGGAGGGATCGATCCTGGTGGCCGTGGTCGATCCGGGCGTCGGGTCGGACCGGAGGATACTGGCGGTCCGGGCGCACCGGAGGACGTTTCTGGCGCCGGACAATGGTCTATTGAGTTTCATTTCGAAATCAGACGTGGAGGATATGCGGGTGGTCGAAAACCGGAGCTTCTTTTTGCCGCACGTTTCCGCCACGTTTCATGGACGGGACATTTTTGCGCCGGTCGCGGGGGCGCTTGCCAAAGGCACGCCGCTCGCCAAGCTGGGCCGGCGGACGAGCGCGCCTGTTCGATTGAGCGATCTGTCACCTGTTCGGAGGGCCGGCGGGCTGGAGGGCAAAATCGTGCACGTGGATCGGTTTGGAAATCTCGTCACCAATCTCAGCACCCGCCATGCGCCCCGCGCGATCGTCGCGGGCCGCCGCCGATTCCGGTCGGCGGTCCGGACTTACTCGGACGCGCCAGAGGGCCGGCCTGTGATTCTGAAGGGCAGTTTCGACACGTGGGAGATCGTGGTGAAAAACGGCAGCGCCGCCCATTTCCTCAAGCTCCCCATCGGCTCGCCCGTCCGGCAGGAGTTGTCATGACCGAAGGCCTGCGGACGATCAAGCCGGGCGAGTATCTGTTTTTGCAGGGACAGGAGGGCCATGAGTTGTATTTCCTGAAGTCCGGCGCGCTCGACGTGGTCTTGGCGCCGGCGCATTCGGAGGTGACGGCCGAGGCGGTCACCCAGCACGGGCAGGTCATAGAAACATTCGACCGGCCGGGCCAACTGGTCGGAGAAATTTCTCCGATTCTCAACTGTCCCAGGACCGCCTCCATCCGCGCCCGCGCGGAAAGCACCGTCCTCGCGGCCGACATGCGGCCGGGCGCATTCGAAAACGCGCTGCGCGCAAAACCGGCGCTGGGCATCAAAATCGCGGAGGAGCTTGCCCGGCGGGTGAACAAAACCAATGACCGGCTCAAGAAGCAGGACATGCGTCTTTTGCGGTTCCTTGAAGAGGTTCGCATCGCTCTTTCAGATTTTGGCCAGAATTTTGGCGCCGAAATCGACACCGACCCGGCGGAACTTTCCGGAAACATGTTCATTGAGCTTTCCCGCCTCGCGACGACGCTGAACACGCTTCCGGCGGATCTGCCGGTCAGCCTGGCGCTGCCCTACGACCAAGCCGGCGCCTTTTTCGCTTATTTCGGCGGCATCACCTTTCAATCCGCCGGATCGCAGGCGCACGCGGCGAGCGTCGCGGAGGCGCTGGCCAAGGTGCAGGGCAAGCGGTTTTCGGCCGGCCAGATGCTCTGCGCCTGCGGTGAGGAGGCGAAGGAGTTGTTCATTCTGCTGCAAGGCAAGCTCAACGTCGTGGTCGGCCGGCGGACCATCCAGACGGTGGAGGGCCGGGGCAGCATGGTGGGCGAGATGGCCTTTCTTCTCAAAACCCGCCGGACGGCCTCCGTCATCGCCGTTGAACCCAGCATGGTCCTGGCCGTGCCGTTCGACAAGATGGAGCCGCTCTTTGCGCGGGTCCCGCAGCTTTTGGTCCTCATGCTGAGACAGCTTGCCAACCGGCTGCTTCAGATCGACGTTCTCTTTCAAAAGTCGACCTGGCGCGGCGCGTTTTTCGGCGAACTGCTGCCGGCATTTGCCCAGACCGTCAAGGCGGCTGCGGACGGTCTGCCGGAGAGCGTGCCCGATGCGGCGAGGGACTCGGCCGGCAAGTCTGGGGCGCTCGTTCAGGAAGCCGTGAATGCGATGACCAAGGGCGGGTCGGAGGACGCGGTGGCCATGCCGTTCGGGCTTGACGAGCTTGTCTCCGGCTCAAAACTTCCGCCGCCGGCCGGCGGCGACGATCTGCAGGAGAACCCGCCCGGAGCGGACAGCCATCTTGAGCATGCGAATTTTGTTCTCTGCCTTTCCGACCAGCGCAAAGTCTTCGGACCCGCGAACACGCCGAGGTCCCAATTCGCCGCGCATCTCGGCGTGGACGAAAAAACGCTGATCTATGGGAGACTCATCGGAAAGGTCGGCCAGACCGGTTCCTATGCCGAGGTCCTGCTGGACGACGAGGGCACGCCGGATTCCCGGAGGCATCTGACCGAGCAGATTTCCATGTCGATCGGCATTCCCATTGTGTTGTTCAGCAAGCCGCCGAGCCGGTGGATGTACCGGTACGACGCGGGCGGCGGGACCGGCGCGATTTCGGCGGACGCGATTCCCCGGGCCGATCATCTCCTGGCGGCGATTGTGAAGATCGAACGGCAGTCCCTGACGCCATTGGACAGGTCCCGCGCGCGGCGTCTCTATCTCGAAGCGGTCACCTCGACCCTCGAGTCCCACTGGGCGGCGCCCGGCCAGTTCACCGATCTGACTCCCGCCGAAACCTGGCTTGTCCAGTTCGGTGCGGCAGGCGATGCGGCCTCGGACCGGCTGAAACTCGACCCGCCGCCCGGCCGGACGGTGCTTTCGATCCTCGAGTTCGCGAAACGCGTGGTGATTCAAATGGCCGGCGGGGAGCTTGCGATCATGGGCGGCGCGGCGGCCGCGAAGGTCAAGCTTCCGGAAAAGGAGAAGCAGATCGCCGATCTCATCGAAGCGCGCAAGAAAGCCTATACCGATCTCCAGATCCCCTACGAGGACGCGCGGGAGGGGCCCTTGCTCACACAGATCGAGAAGATGGTCCAGATGCAGCGCTTGAAGGAAAAGGGCACTTCCGGGGAGGCCATGCGGGACATTGCGACGACCGAAAAGGAAACGGAAAAAATGATGGATGAGCGGAACGCCTTTGTCACCCAGAAATTGAAGGGCGATCCCGGCCGCAAGGCGCTGGGACAGATCAAGGGAATCGAGGATCAGTTGCGGACCGCATTCAAGGAGAAGCAGGACTTTGTCGAGATCCTCCAGCAGCCCGCGGCCGAGGCCGAAGCGCAGAAGGAAAAAGACACGGCGCAACTGACGCCCATGAACCTCCTCAATGCGTTCCGCGACCTCCTGTCGGATTTTTACGCGCGGTTCCGGCTGTCCCTCCAGGCGGAGGGCCAGGATGTCGCGCCGGTTTTTTCAGAGGGCCTGAGAATCTACGGCGGCCGGGACCTTGGAATCGCTTTACAGAAAATTTACGAAAAGGACAAGGCGCTGCCAGGCAGCGCGGAATTCCCGTCGATTCTGCGGCTGCCCGGCGAAGGCTATGCCATTTATTCTCACGAGTGGAACGCGATCGTCGTTCCGGTCTTTCAGACCGTCGACCCTTTTCAGATGACGGCGCACGCCATCGGCGAGTGGCGCTGGTCCCGTATCCCGGACGCCGAGCAGAAGAAGTTTCAGAAAGCCTTCAAAGGCGGCAGCAGCATCAAACTCGACCAGCTTGGAATCTACTTCGCCCGGGATTATCGAATGCTCCTGGACGACAAGGACGTGGAGGAGGGAAGCGCCAAATTCATCCGAGGCGTGATGTCGACGCCTTCCGCGCCTCCCCCTGCGCCGGCGCCCGCCGGCGCCAAGGCCAAGTAGCGTTTCGGAAGTTTCGGGCACTCCGTCGATGCGTCCAAGGCTGACCCATCTGGACCGTCGCGGCCTCCCGACGATGGTCGATGTTTCCGACAAACCCGAAACCGTCCGTACGGCCGTGGCCGAGGCCAGGATCCGCCTGACGCCGCGGGTCGTCCGCGCCCTGCGGCGCCCCGGCCGATCCGGCAAGGGAGACCCGCTGGCGGTTTCGATCGTGGCCGGCATCCAGGCCGCCAAGAAGACCCATGACCTCATCCCGCTCTGCCACCCGATCCGGATCGAATCCATCCACATCGACCCGGTCCGGTCCGGCCGAACCCTCTCCTTTCGGGTCACCTGCCGGACCCGGGACCGCACGGGGATCGAAATGGAGGCCCTGACCGGCGCCGCGCTGGCCGCGCTGGCCTTTTACGACATGGTCAAATCCGTCGACCGTGGCCTCGTGATCGACCGGATCCGGCTCCTGCGCAAGTCCGGCGGCAAGAGCGGCCCCTTCGCCGCCAAGTGATATCATGATATCATGATAGCTATCATGATATCATGATATCATGATATCACTCTGTCGTCTGTCATGCGGCCGCGGCAGGCCGGGAAGGACGGGGAGGCGTTTGAGGCGGACCTGATCCGCCAGGAATCGGCCGGCCTCCTGCGTGTGGAGCGGACCGTGGAGAAGCCCGATGCGCGGCGGATCCGAATGCCGGACGGCCAGTCCGGCATAGACTTTTCGTCCAACAGTTACCTTGGACTTCATCAGCGCGTGCGGGCGCGGGCCGTCCGGCGATTTTTGTCGGCCGGGCATCTGACGTCCGCCGGCAGTTCCCGGATGGTGAGCGGCACGCACCCGCCGCACCGGCGGCTGGAACGGTCCCTTGCCGATTTTCTGCGTGCCGAAGACGCTGCGGTGTTTGGGAGCGGATTTTTGTGCTGTTTCGGCGTGATCGACACGCTGGCCGGGAGCCGGGACCGCATTTTTTTCGACGAAAGAATTCATGCATCTCTTCGAGCGGGCATCGACCACACGCGGGCGCCGTCCTTTTCCTACCGGCATCTCGACATGGATGATCTGCGGCGAAAACTGGCGGCGCGGGACATCCGGGGTCGCCGGTTCATCGTGACCGACGGACTCTACAGCATGGGCGGGGATTTTGCGCCGCTGGACACGCTGGCGGAGCTCGCAGACCGCCATGGCGCCTGGTTGATTGTGGATGACGCTCACGGAATCGGCGCGATCGGCGCCTCAGGGCGGGGCACCTACGAACGATTCGGGCGGGCACCGGAGGCGCGCCACATTCTGATTGGGACCCTCTCCAAGACCCTGGCCTCGTACGGCGGATTCGTTGCCGCGTCTTCCGCCGTCATCCGGTATATCAAAGCCCGGTCGAAGGCATTCATCTACACCACCGCTGCGCCGCCCTTTCAGATCCTGGCGGCCGAGGAGGCGCTCGCGATCGTCCGATCGCGGACGGGGGCCGAGCTGCGGGAGAAATTGCAATCCAACATCAGGCTCCTGGTGCGGCTCCTGAAGAGGCGCCCTGTCAGTCAGATCGTCCCTGTCCCCATCGCCGGCGGTTCCTCCGCGGTGCTTGAAGCGGCGCAGTCCCTGTGGTCGGCGGGGTGTTTTGCGCCCGGCATGCGATATCCGACGGTTCCGAGGGGACAGGAAATGATCCGAATTTCCCTGAGCGCGGCGCACAGGCCTTCCGACATCCGCCGGCTGGCGGCCGCCCTGGGCCATAGCCGGCCGTGATTCTGTTTGTCAGCGGGACGGACACAGGCATCGGGAAAACGCGCGTGGCTTGCGCTCTGGTTCGTGACCTTGTCCGAAGAGGCCGACCCGTCGGCGTGATGAAACCGATCGCAACGGGCGCCATCCGGCGGGGCGGCCGCGCCCTATCGGCGGATGCGTGGTCGCTTCTCAGGGCCGCCCGCCTCTCGATCTCGGAATATGGCCGAGTCAATCCGGTCCTGCTGGATCCGCCCATTTCCCCCCATCTGGCGATCAGGCTGGCGCGGCGAAGAATGCCCTTTCGGGGACTCAGAACCCGCCTATATAATATGGAGAGGCGATACGGCCTTGTGATTGTGGAGGGGATCGGCGGCGTGGCAACGCCATTATCGGACCGGGTAACGTGGAGCGATTTCATGGCCTCCTTCAAAAATCCGGTCACGATCCTTGTCTGCGCGCCGCGCGTTGGGACACTGAACCACACCCTGCTGAGCATCGAATATCTGTCCCGTCGAGGGGTGACGTGCGGCTTTCTGGCCATTTCCAATTACCGGGACAGCGATCTTCATCATCGACAGAACCGCCGTGAACTCGCCCGATGGACGGGTCTGCCGGTGGTCGTGTGCCGGCGCGGATCCGGAAGGCTGACAGGATGCATGCACGAGGCCTGCCGGCGTGTCGGCCTCTTGGAGTCCGTTTCCTGGCGCCGCCCGCCGAAGTGCCGGTGATGGCCACCGATCGGCCGCCGGACCGGATTCCTGTATTTGTTCCATTCACGGGTCTTTTGATGTCCCTGCTCCCGATTTTGCTGATCGCCGCCGTCTGGCTGAGAACGCCGGGGGACCGCGCCTTTATGGGGGAACTTCAAATAGATCAATTCTATTATGCCGCCAATGCCCGCGCGATGCTCCGGGATGGATTTCACCTCTCCCATGCCAATCCATACGATCCCCATGCCGACGCGCCCCGCATCTATTCGCACCTTTTCCCGTTGCTGGTCGCCGCCGCCGCCCGGCTCACGGGATGCGAACCTTTGCATACTTATTATTTTCTGCGGCCCATTCTGGGGATCCTGCTGGCCTTGTCTCTCTGGTATTTTCTATCGGCGCTGTTTTCCGACCGCGCCTGCCTGAAGCTGTGTTTTCTGCTGGTCGTGACCGCCGGCGGATTCTCCGCGCTTCTTTCGGCCGCGTCGGCGGCCGGGACGGTTCTGCGGGCTCCCGGGGCGGACTTCATCGCGAGTTTTGGAGCGGCATTTGTGCGGTCGGAGGAATTTATCGGTGAGTGGTTGTGTTCCATCGCCCGCGTATTTCTTTTCACGCCGGAGATCCTGTACCACACGATATGGTTTTACACGCTCGGCAGCTACTTGCGGGGCAACTCCATGGCGGTCCTCGGGGGTATTGCGCTTGAGCTGTACGCGCATCCATTCACGGGCCCGGAGCTGGCGCTGGTGGTGGCGCTTTTGTGCGTGACCGATTTGATTCTCGGCGTGAATCGCCGGGCCAGGGCCGTAACCCTTGTTCTTGTGTGCGCCCTCACGGCCGCCTTCGCCGGCTACATCCATTTTCTCAACGGAGATCCCTGTCACCGGATCATCCAGGCCACCTGGCGGCGCTTCCAGGCGATCCTTCCGATCGACCGCTATGCGCATCTCTATGGCGCGTGGCTGATCTTGGGCCTCGCAGGACTTGCAACCAGCCTGCGCGATTTCAGGACGAGCGCCGGCGCCCGGTGTCTATGGACGCAAGGCGTCGTGATTTTTCTTCTGAGTCACCATCAGTGGCTCGTCCCGGAGGCCGTCCAACCGGCGCATTTTTCCCGCGGATACCTTTTTGTCGTGCTTGTGAGTCTGTCCGTCGACTTCATACGCCGGTTTCGCCCGACGTGGCCCGCGGCGATCTGCTCCCGCCGCGGACTTCTGGCGGTGAGCCTCCTTGCGTTATCGATCGACCACCCGTCCTATTTCGTATTCTGCGCGGTCCGCGCGCAGGATCCACCCATGACCCTTCAGAAGGAGGAGGCGCGGCTTCTCGATAGGCTGGGCGATCTGAAAACGCGTGAATTTGTGGCGTCCGACGGAAACGTCGGGCCGCTGATTCCTGTGTTCACTGACCACCGCACCCTTCTCGGTCACTGGCCGCTCACGCCGGGCTACGACCGCGCCGAGAGTCTTTTGAATCTCTGGGTTCAATCCGGCCGGCCGGACCTGTTGCGGGAATATCCTGACATCTCGATCCTTTTCCTCCCGCGTCACGCCGCCGAGCCGGTCGGCCGTGACCCGGCGTTTGCCCGTGATTGGGCGCTTCTGGACGAAACGCCGAATTTTGTGCTGTACCGAAGGCAATGAAGAGCGCCGTCTGGTATCCCTTCACCCAGATGTCGGAACCGGAGGGACACCCCTTTCTCCGGATCGTGCGGGGTCGCGGCAACTATCTCTACGACGACCGTGGCCGGAAATATTTCGATGGCGTTTCGTCCCTCTGGTGCAACGTTCACGGCCACGGCGTTCCGCTAATAACGGCGGCCATCCGGCGTCAGGCCACCCGGCTGGCCCATTCGACGCTCCTGGGCCTGACCCATCCGTGGGCGGAGGAGTTGGCCCGGCGGCTGACGCGGGCCGCTCCCAGGGGCCTGACGCGCGTTTTCTATTCCGACGACGGCGCGACGTCGGCAGAAGTGGCGGTGAAAATGGCCTATCAGTACTGGCGGCATCACGGCGAGCCGGGCCGGACGAAGTTTCTTTCCTTTCGGCTGGGCTACCATGGAGACACGCTGGGGGCGGTGTCGGTCGGCGGGGTGTATCTGTTTCATTCGACATTTCGGCCGCTCTTGTTCAGGAGCCTCAAGGTCGACCCGCCCTATTGTTACCGGTGCCCGCTGAAGCTGAGTTTCCCGTCCTGCCGGTACCGATGCCTTGAACCGATCGAAGCGGCCTTGTCCAGGAACCGCCACCGGCTTTCGGCATTTGTCCTCGAGCCGAAGGTTCTGGGGGCCGGCGGCATGATTGTTCAGCCGCCCGGCTATCTCTCACGACTGGCGCGTCTGTGCCGGCGGTACGGGGTTCCGATCGTGGCCGACGAGGTCGCGACGGGATTTGGCCGCACGGGCCGGATGTTCGCCTGCGAGCACGAAAACGTCCGCCCGGATTTCATGTGTCTCGCGAAGGGTCTGACCGGCGGGACGGTTCCGCTGGCAGCCACGCTGACGACCAACCGCGTGTATCGAGCCTTTCTGGGCCGGTACGAGGAGGCCAAAACATTTTTTCACGGTCACACCTACACCGGCAACCCGATCGGCTGTGCGGCCGCGCTGGCCAACTTGGACCATTTCCGCCGCCGGCGCGTGCTCTCGTCGCTTCCTCGAAAAATCCGGCTTCTGGCCGGCGAGCTTGCAGCGCTTCGCGCGCTCCGTCATGTGGGAGACATCCGTCAGGCCGGGTTCATGGTGGGAATCGAGCTTGTCCGGAACGCCACAACCCGCGAGGCGTATGACTGGACCGAGGGCGCGGGCCGCCGGGTGTGCCGGAATCTCCTGCAGCATGGCATCCTTCTTCGACCGCTCGGAAACGTCGTGGTGCTGATGCCGCCTCTCTCCTCGACGCCGCTTGAACTTGAGCGACTGGTCCGGGCCACCGGCCGGTCGATTCAGGAAACGCTGGGCGATTGACGAAAGGCCCGGCGTCTGTTTCGCTGGCGCCCATCGGACGGGAGAAAGAGGTCAGGAACCATGATGGAATCGCAGGAGTTTCTAAGTGAAGCCGTCAAGTACGCGGAATCGCATCAACTCACAAAAGGCTATCCCACCGGCACGATCCTGTTTCGCGAGGGCGACGACGGCACGGATCTGTACATCCTTCGGAAGGGCAGCGTGGCGGTGCTGCGAGGCGGCACGAAGATCGCGACCCTCCGGGAGGCCGGATCGATTCTGGGCGAGATGTCGACCCTCCTGTCCCAGAAGCGGAGCGCCACCCTGCGGGTCGAGGAGGCCTCGCAGTTGATCGTGCTGACGCCGGCGCAGTTCAAGGAACTCATCACGCAGTATCCGAGCGCCGGCACGTTCGTGGCCGAGCTTCTGGCCTCCCGAATCGCGCGCGACGTGAAGCGTGAAGAACTGGAACGGCAGAAACTGACGGACGTCATCGCAGCCCATGAGAAATTCATGAAAACCGTCTACACGCTGTCAAAACTTCTGAAAGAAAGGCAGCCCACGCCTGTGGCCGACGCTTTCCATGACCTGCTCTTTTCCAACGTCACCGCGCGTGTAGGCCTGCCGCCGGGCGAGATCGACGCGCGCCGTCTCCCGCCGCTCTTTCAATCCCTGGTCGGCGCCATGAGCGCCGCCTGACCCGCCGTGTGAAGCTCGCCACGCTCTGTTACGTCCAGCGGAACGGACGGACGCTCATGATCCACCGCGTCAAGAAGGCGAACGACATGCATGAGGGAAAGTGGAACGGTCTCGGGGGCAAACTGGAGCCGGGCGAGACGCCGGAGGAGTGCGCGGTGCGGGAAATCCGCGAGGAGAGCGGCCTGAGGGTGAAGGATGTGTCCCTGCGAGGATTTCTGACGTTTCCAGCCTTCAGCAACGACGAGGACTGGTACGTTTTTGTCTTCACCGCCGCGGACTTCGAGGGAACGCTGATCGATTCCCCGGAGGGCAACCTTCAGTGGATCGAAGACGACCGCCTGTTCGACCTGCCGCTGTGGGAGGGTGACCGGTATTTTCTGCAATGGATGGCGGAGGGCAGATTTTTCTCCGGCAAATTCGTCTACCGGGACAGCCGCCTCGTCCACCATGAAGTCATTTTCCATCGATGACATCCCCGCCGAAGGAAATCACGGTGAATCTTTTCGCGTACATTCGCGTCTTTCGTAGTTGAAGGTTTTCAATCCGGTTGAAATATCATCGGCTTCGTATTATCTTGCGAGTAGTCGGTCGCACTCATTTCAGCGGCTTTGCCATCCTTGGCCACGCTGAATTCCTGAAACGAGTGCGAACACATCCTGTTTTCGGGCGCTTAGCTCAGTTGGTTAGAGCGCTACCTTGACATGGTAGAGGTCAGAGGTTCAACTCCTCTAGCGCCCATGAGTTTGTTCACCGTTTAAGAACAGCCCCCACTGCACTACTTTTCACCTTGCGGGTTCGGCCCTTCGGGTCGGAGAATGACCTATGACAATTTCAGACAATTCCCATTTTGATTTTTTTCCCGCCGTAAACAAGGATTACCGCGATTTTGGAAATTTTCTTGACATTGGACCAAGGACCACCGGTAGTCTGCGGCGGGTTGGAAAACGAAGGAGGGAATCGGGCGCAAAGATCAGTATGAGAGCGAACAAAAGAGCGATGAGCCGGGGCGAGCTGGCCAGGCGGGCCAGCGTGAGTCCCGAGACGGTGCGGTACTATGAGCGGATACGACCTCTCGCCGAGCCAAACCGGCTCTTGTCCGGATACCGGGTGTATACGGAAGATACGCTGGCGCGGCTTCTCTTCATCAAGAATGCGCAGTGTCTGGGATTTCGACTCAAGGAGATCCAGCGGCTCCTGGCGATGCAGTCCGACCACGGGGGCAGATGCAGAGACGTGAAGAAACTCGTGGCCGGGAAAATCTCGGACATCGACCGGCATCTGGTTCATTTGAGGCTGACCAAATCGTTTCTTGCCCGTCTCGTTCAGAAATGCAACGGCCGGGACGCCTCCGGAACCTGCCGGATTTTCACCTGCATGCAAGTTTTGCCCAAGGCGCTGTCGCGATGGTCCGCCAAGGGGGTCTAGATTTTCCCGGACCAGTGGTAGGCGTACCGGACCAGTTGAAGGGTGGATGGCAGGTTTAAGTTTTTCCAAGCCGGATATCGCCGATGGCGCCGGCCGACCCCTCAGGGTCTGATTCAGCAGTTTGGATTTCAGGGGGTCGCTCAGATAGATCTCTCCCTTCATGACCGTCCGTATCGCTTCGATCACAACCTCCATCGCGCGGTCCTTTCGCACGTATCCCCGGGCGCCGAGCCGGATCACTCGTTCGGCGTAGAGTTCCTCGTCATGCATGGACACCACCAGGACCGGCAGTCCCGGATGTCGCGCGTGGAGAGTCCGGATCAGATCGAGGCCGCTCTCGTCTTGAAGCGTCAGGTCGACGATCACTATATCCGGCCCGGACCGGCTGATGATGTCGAGGGCGGATTGAGAATTCTCCGCTTCCCCCGAAACCGTCCAGCCCGGTTCCCGTTCAATTGCGTGCCTGAGCCCCATCCGCGCGACCGGGTGGTCGTCGACGATGGCGACTCTGAGCTTCTTGTTTCTGGCCATACACCATTCCCCCGTCCATTGGGGCCTGATATTGGGAGCATTCCGGCAAGGTTGAAACAGTGGCGGGTGATCTATATATATTTGTATGTATATATAATATAGGGACGATGGCCAGGACACAAGCCGGCGCGCACAATCGCCCGGTCAGGATGCGATGTTGAATTCTGTGTCCTGCTGATTTATAAGAGGTGGGCGACGGTGAGCGGGCCACCCTCACCCCGACCCTCTCCCGCCAGTGGCGGGAGAGGGGGAAAGCATTTGGCGTGATGAAGGGACATTGAACATGGAGATGACAGGCGCGACCGGCGCCGCTTTTGCCGAAGATCAGGACACCTTCTGGCATACGACCACCCACATCATGGCGCAGGCGGTCTGCCGGTTGTTTCCGAGCGCGCGCTATGCGATCGGGCCGACGATCGAGGCGGGGTTTTACTACGACTTTGACCTGGGCCGGAATTTTCTGCCGGAGGATCTGGAGAAGATCGAAGCGGAGATGCGGAAGATCGTGGAGGAGAACCACACGGTCGAGCACATGCTCTGGACGAAACCGGAAGCGGCCGAATTTTTCGAGAAGCGCGGGCAGATGTTCAAGGTGGAACTCATCCAAGGCCTGCCGGAGGGGAAGGTGAGCATCTACCGGCAGGGCGAATTCACCGATCTCTGCCGGGGTCCGCACTTGAAGCGGACGGGGCTCGTCCGCCATTTCAAGCTCCTTTCGTTTTCGGGCTGTTACTGGCGCGCGAACGACAAAGGCCCGAAACTACAGCGGATCTACGGCATTTCGTATCAGGACACAAAAATGCTGACCGAATTTGTCCGCCGGCGCGAGGAGGCCGAGAAGCGGGACCACCGGAGGCTTGGGGTGGAACTCGATCTTTTCAGCATGGACGAGACGCTGGGCGGAGGGCTGGTGCTGTATCACCCGAAAGGTTCGGCGATGCGCGCGGTGATCGAGGATTTTCTGAAGCGCGCGCACCGGAAGCTCGGCTACGAGTACATCTATTCCCCGCACATGGCAAACGCCAATCTGTGGAAAATTTCCGGGCATTATGAAAATTACAAAGAGAACATGTATTTCACCCAGATCGAGGAACAGGAGTTCGGGATCAAGCCGATGAACTGCCCATTCCATATTCAGGTGTACCGGTCGCACCTCCGAAGCTACCGGGAACTGCCGATCCGATATTTCGAACTCGGCACCGTGTACCGGTTCGAGCGATCGGGCGTCCTGCACGGCCTCTTGCGGGTGCGGGGATTCACGCAGGACGACGCGCACATTTTCTGCCGGGAGGACCAGTTGACGGGCGAGATCGAGCGGGTGCTCGATTTTGTCCGGTCGGTCTTGCGCCTTTTTGGGTTTTCATATACGGTCGGTGTTGGCACGCGGCCCGAGAAGTACATGGGCGATCCGGCGTTGTGGGACCGCGCGACCGCAGCCCTTCGGGCGGCGCTCGAGGCGCGCCAGATGGCCTACGAGATGCACGAGGGCGACGGCGCGTTTTACGGGCCGAAGATCGACGTGGCCCTGAAAGACGCGCTGGGCCGGTCGTGGCAGGGGCCGACGATCCAGGTGGACTTCAACCTGCCGCAGCGGTTTGAACTGGAGTATGTGGGCGAGGGAGGGGACCGGAAATGCCCGGTGATGATCCACCGGGCGATTCTGGGGAGCTTGGAGCGATTTATCGGCTGTTTGATCGAGCATTATGCGGGGGACTTCCCGTTGTGGCTGGCGCCGGTTCAGGCGCGCGTCATTGCGGTCGCGGAGAGCGCGGCCGGCGCATACAGCCGGGAAGTGTTGGACCAGTTGCGGGCATCCGACGTGCGAGCGGACTCGGACAACCGGGAGGAGACGCTGGGCAAGCGGATCCGCGCGGCGGAGCTCGAGAAGATACCTGTGATCGCCGTCTTGGGCGAGCGGGAGGCGCAGGGGCGTTCGGTGAACGTCCGGCGACGAGGAAAAAAAGACCAGGAGGTACTGTCTTTGACGGAATTTGTGGAACGGATGCGCCGTGAATCAGCGACCCCGGATGGGGCGATCGAACTCTGACGACAAAAGCGGACGCGATACGGATTAACGAAGGAATTGCCGTGCCGTTGGTTCGGCTGATCGGCGCGGCGGGCGAGCATCTGGGCGAGAAGCCGGCGGCGGAGGCGATCGCGCTGGCGCGCGCGGCGGGCTTGGACTTGGTGGAGATCGTCGCGAACTCAACGCCGCCGGTATGCAAGATACTCGATTTCGGGAAGTACAAGTACAACCAGAAGAAGAAGGACCGCAAGACGCGGTCTCATGCGGACCGCACGGACCTCAAGGAGATGCGGCTGAGGACGAAGATCGAGACGCACGATTTTGAGGTTAAGATGACGCGGATCCGTAGATTTTTAACCAAGGGCCACCGGGTGAAGCTCTCGGTGATATTCCGCGGGCGCGAGATCACGCACGTGGAGATCGGCCACCGGCTTTTGGATCGCGCGCGCGCGGCGCTCGCGAAAGAGGGAAAGGTGATCCAAGAGCCCATTTTGGACGGGAAATTCCTGGGGCTGATGATCGACCCGATCCGGTAAGGAGGACAGAGGGATGCCCAAGATCAAGACAAACCGTGCCGCGGCCAAGCGATTCAAGCGGACGGGGGGCGGGAAGTGGGTGCGGCGGCGGGCGTTCGGCCGGCATCTGTTGACGGACAAGTCGCGGAAGCGGAAGCGGTCGTACCAATCGGTGGAAGTAGTGCACCCCACGGACCGCGTGCGCCTGACGAGACTCATGCCGTACGCGGCTTAATCAGGGAAGGACACATCGATGAGATCGAAGAAGAGCACCGGGCGACGGTCCCGGAAGAAGCGCACGTTGAAGGAGGCCCGCGGATACTGGGGCCGGAAGAGCAAGATTTACCGCGAGGCGAAGCAGCAGCTTTTGCAGAGTGGTTTTTACGCGACGCGGGACCGCCGCAAGCGCAAGGGGGATTTCCGTGGGCTGTGGATCACGCGGATCACGGCGGCGGCCCGGCAGGCCGGCCTGTCCTACCATGGGTTCATGGCGAGCCTGAAGCGCGCGGGGATTGGGTTGAACCGCAAGTCGATATCGGAGATCGCCGCACGCGATCCGGGGGGCTTTGGGGAACTTGTGAAGGCCGCCCAGGCCGCTTAATCCTGACGGATCTCAAAACCGAATTCGAGAAGGCCGTGGACGGCGCCGTCGGCGCTGACGGCGTGGAGGCGGTCCGGGTGCGGTTTCTCGGCCGGAAGGGCCTGCTCGCCGACGAGTTCAGGCGGATGGGGGAACTTGGCCCGGACGAGCGGCGCGCGCGGGGCGCCGCGTTGAACGAGCTCAAAGTCTTTTGCGAGAAGCGTCTGGCCGATGCGCGCGATCGTCTGGCCGCCGGCGTCCGATCGGCGGCCGGGGTGGACGTCACGCTTCCGGGCCGGCGGGCGCCGGCGGGCGTTGCGCATCCGGTGATGACGACGCTGCGAGACATCTGCGAGGTTTTCCGCCTGGCCGGATTTGACATCGCCTCCGGCCCGGAGGTCGAGACCGACCGGTACAACTTTGAAGCGCTGAACATTCCTCCGGACCATCCGGCGCGGGACATGCATGATACTTTTTATCTTGCGGATTCAAATCCAAAATCCAAAATCCAAAATCCAAAATTTCTTCTCCGGACCCACACCTCGCCTGTGCAGATTCGCGTGATGGAGAAGCAGAAGCCGCCCGTGCGGGTGATTGCGCCCGGGCGGGTCTACCGGCGGGATGATGATGTGTCGCACACGCCGATGTTTCATCAGGTGGAGGGTCTGTGGGTGGACGCGGGCGTGACGCTGAGCGACCTGAAGGGCCTGCTGGAGTATTTTGCGAAATCGATTTTCGGCGAAGGGGTGCGTCTGCGGTTTCGGCCGTCTTTTTTTCCGTTCACGGAGCCGTCGCTGGAGGTGGATGTGTCCTGCGTGATCTGCGGAGGCGGCATGCACTCCCGGTCCTGCAGGACGTGCAAGTCGACCGGGTGGCTGGAGATTCTGGGCGCCGGGATGGTGCATCCGAACGTGTTCCGGTCCGTGAGGTATGATTCGCGGCGCGTGACGGGACTGGCGTTTGGCATGGGCGTGGAGCGCATCACGATGTTGCGGTACGCGATCGATGACATCCGGTTGTTTTACGAAAACGACATCCGGTTTTTGCAGGCACTGTCCTTATGAAAGTGCTTCTCTCCTGGTTGGAGGAACATGTGCGGCTGACCGCCTCCGACCGCCGAACCCTTGCGAAGCGGTTGCCTGAGATCGGGATCGAGGTGGCGGGCGAAGAGGAACTGGAGGGCGAGCGCGTGCTGGACGTCGAGCAAACCGCCAACCGGGGGGATCTTTTGTCGGTGCGAGGTCTTGCGCGGGAGCTGGGGGCGGCGTTTGGCCGCAAGGTCAGTCCGACGAGGGCCGTTCGGATGGAATCGCGGGGGGCGTCCATGAAGGGCGCGGTGCGAATCGACCGGGCCTGCGGATGCCGGCGGTATCTTGGCGCGCGGATCGAGGGCGTTCGGATCGGCGCGTCGCCGGCCGCCATGGCGAAAAAACTGCGTCTTTCCGGCTACGCGGTATTGAACAACGTGGTGGACATCACGAACCTCCTGCTGGCCGAATTTGGCCAGCCGCTGCACGCGTTCGATGCGGACCGGCTATCCGGCGGCGTCCATGTACGCCGGGCCCGATCCGGCGAGAAACTTGCGGCGCTGGACGGAAAGACTTACGAGGTCAGCGGGGATTTGGTGATCGCGTCGGGAGATCGCCCGGTCGCACTGGCCGGGGTGATCGGCGGGTCGGACACGGCCGTCGGCGAAGGCACGCGTACGGTATTTCTCGAGTGCGCGTGGTTCGAGCCGGGAACGGTCCGGCGGACCGGCCGGCGGCTTGGAATCGCCACCGAAAGCTCGATCCGATTTGAGCGCCATGTCGATCCGGCGGGGCTGGATCCCGTTTTCTTTCGGGCGATCGAACTGATCGGGGAGCTTGCCGGGGGCCGGCTGACCGGGATCGAGAGAGTTGGCGGGAAGATCGGCGAAGCGGCGCCGATCCCGCTTTCGGGCGATGCGATCGAGCGGGTGCTGGGGATCAGGTATGCCGGCATCGAAGTCAGCCGGGTACTGGCTCGACTGGGGTGCGGCGTCCGGAGCCTTGGCCGCGAGCGGTGGGTGGTGACCCCGCCAAGTTTCCGTCCGGACCTGGTCCTGGAGGAGGACCTGATAGAGGAAGTGGCGCGCCTGTGCGGACTCGACCGGATTCCGGCGCGCCGGCCCAAGGTTTGGGCGGCGAGCGCGCTGCCAGAGCGCGAAACGGCGCTGTCGCGTATCCGGCAGGCGGCGCTGTCCGCGGGTCTTGTCGAGACCGTATCGATGAGCTTCGTCTCGGCGGAGGCGCTGAGCGTCTTCCATGTCAATCCGGCGGAGGCCGTTCCGCTGGAAAATCCATTGAGCCGGGCCGCGTCGCATCTTCGGCCGACGCTTCTGCCCCATCTGGCCACGGCGGCATCGCTGAATGCGCGGCGGGGGACGACAGAAGCGCTTCGGTTTTTCGAGGCCGGCCCGATTTTTCTTCCGGGCGATCCTCCCGCCGAGGAGATTCGTCTGGCGGTGGCCGTGGCGGGTCCAACGGCCCCGGTCCATTTCTCGAAACATTCCCACGCGGCGGATTTTTTTGATCTCAAAGGAATCCTGGAGACGCTGGTCGGGCAGAGCGGGCGTGAGATCAAGTCCATCGGATTTGTTCCGGCGGCGGTCGGCGGATTCGCCGACGCGGAATCGTGCGCCGTCCTGATCGACGGAACCTCCATCGGATGCGCAGGCCGGATGGAGGCCGGGATCGCGCAGTCCATGGATCTTCCGGCGGAGACGTATCTGGCGGAACTGAGCCTCTCGCGGCTTCTCGCGTTTCCCGCGGTGCGCCCGCGCCACCGGGCGATTCCCAGATTTCCGGCCATCCGCCGTGACTTGTCGCTTCTGGTCCGGGACGAGGTCACGGCCGGGCAGGTGTACGAGGCGATCGATTCGACGAAGGCGACGAATCTGAGCCGGTACGAGGTGTTTGATCTGTATCGCGGCAAGGGCGTGGCCCCCGGGATGTACGCCATCGGTCTCACGTTCATCTTTCAATCTCCGGACCGGACGCTGTCGGACGACGAGGCGAACGCGGCGCGGGACGTGATTTACGGCGTTCTCCGTGAGCGGCTGGGCGCGGCGCTGCGGGCATGAAACCGGTCGCCGTCGTGTGGATGACCGCGGCCGTTCTCGTATTGACGTCGCTGTGGTTCATCCATTCGGCGCCGCCGGCCCAAGCGGAAGCGGGGGCGATGGCGCAAAAGATATTTTATTTTCACGTCGGTTCGGCATGGACCGCGTTTCTGGCGTTCATGATCGCGGCGGGGTATGGGATGGGGTATCTGGTGGCGGAGGGGAAACCGGGGCGGGCGGCGCGGTGCTATGCGGCGATCGAGGTTGGTTTTTTGTTTTGCACGTTTGTGATCGTGAGCGGGCCGATGTGGGCGAAACCCGTGTGGGGCGTGTGGTGGCGGTGGGAGCCGCGGCTGACGACGTTTTTGATTTTGTGGGCGACGTACGCCGTGTGCCTGCTTGTGCGCGCGACGATGGATCGCCCGCCGGTGCGCGACCGGGTGATCGCGGTCTACTCGATTCTGGCCGCGGTCGAGATTCCGGTCGTGCTGGCATCGGTGTATTTCTGGCGGCCCGAGGCGCAATTTCATCCGCCGCGGATTGAACTGGCCGCCGCGTTCGGCTTGCCGCTGCGATGGTCGATGGCGGCGTTGACCGTTCTGTTTTTCACTCTGTGGCAGCTCCGATCGGGAGTGTGCCTGCTGGAGGACCGGGTACGATGAATGAAGGATATTTTGCGGCGGCCTACTTTGTGTTCTGGGTCATCTTTTTTGTTTACCTGATTTTTCTGCACTGGAAGTTGCTTCAGATAGAGAAGGGGGGTGGCGGGCCGTGAGACTGGACCTGGCGAAGGCGTTCACGCGGAAAGCGGCGGAGATTGCGATGCGGCATTTCAAGCGCACGGAGGGCCGCCGGAAGGGCAACGAGGGGATCGTGACGGACGCAGACGCAGAGATCGAGGAGTTCGTGAAGCAGCGGATCCGGGAGGTGTTTCCGGCGGAGCGGATCTTGGGCGAGGAGACGGGGTTTACAGAGGGCGCGGCGGCGGATGCATCGGCAGTCCCTCCCAATGATCTAATCGCGCGCCTCGGCGGACTGCCGAAGAAACAGACGGTCAAGGGACTGTTCAGAGATTTGCCCGGGCCATCCGCCACGCCGTCGGCGGGCTCGACGGATGAAACGCTGTGGGCGATCGACCCGATCGACGGCACGTCGGCGTTTGCGGCCGGGTTGCCGATCTGGGTGATTTCGGTCGGTGTTGTTTTGAAGGGCTTGCCGGAGGTGGGCATCCTGAGCATGCCGGCGATCAACGAGATGTACTGGGGCGACGAATCCGGCGTTTTTCTCAACAACAAACCCGTGCGGCTGCGCCAAGGCATGGACCAGTTCGACAGCGAGTCATGCCTGATGGTTCCCTCGAACTCGCACCGGAAATATCAGATCAACTTTCCCGGGAAAACGCGCTCGATGGGGAGTTTGGCGGCGCACATGGCGTTTGTCGCGGCCGGCGCTGCCGACGCGGCGCTTCTGGGCCGGCCGCACCTGTGGGACATCGCGGGCGGCGCGGCGCTGGTGATGCGCGGGGGCGGACAACTCCTCACGCTGTCCGGCGGTCCATGCGACTGGGCGCCGCTTCTGGCAGGGCAGCGGCCGGCGGAGCCGCTGATCTGCGGCCCGGAGAAGACGGTGCGGGCGATTCTGCCGTATATCAAAATCCGGGAGGCGGTGGATTACTGAGCCGGGGGCGGGTCGGAGGAGGCCTCGATGATCATGTCGAGGCGCGAGTATTTGAGGATGCGTTTGAGGTTATCGCCGGCGCCGTACATTTTGAGATTTCCTCCGTTTTGCCTGATTTTCTGGGCCGCGAGCGCCGTGACGCCGATGGCCCAGGACGAGAGGTGTTCGGCGCCGGCCATGTCGAGATAGAGCGTAAAATTTTTCCGCTCGCACAGTTCGTATAATTTTTTCCGGTATCCTTCGATATTTTCCGGCCGGACATCCACGCCGGTGCGGAGGACGCCGGCCGTGGGGGAGATTTCCTGAAATTCGAACGCCATCAGCGGGCGCCTTTGAAGTACTTGACCATGCGCACGGTCGTGCCGAGTCCCGGCTTGCTGTCGACTTTGACCTCGTCCATCAACTGGAACATCATATACAGCCCGCGGCCGTTGGGCCGGTAGAGATCCGTGTCGTCGACAAATTTGGGGATGCGGCCCGGATCGAACTCAAAGCCGCGGCCCAGGTCGGACACCTCAAACTCGAGGTGATCCCTCGCCATGCGTGCTTCAAACGCAATGACACCTTGCGCGCGGCCCTTATACCCGTGCTGAATGGCGTTGAGAACGACGTCTTCCGACGTAAAGGAGATGGCGAAGGCCTCATCTCTCGAAATATTTCCACACGCGCCGAGGAGGCTGGCGATGAAGCTTCGAAGCGCCGGCAGATGGCGGACATCCGCCGGCATGACCAGCCGCCGCCGGAATCCATCGGGTACGCCCGGGAAGTCCGCAAGGAAGAGGAGGGCGGTCCTGTCGTCGGCGGGCGATTCCGGCTCCTCGCCGGACAGCGCAGTCAGCTTCAATACTTCATCCAGTATTTTCTCCGGATCCGCGGCATTTCTTCCGATGGACTCGCGGGCCTCCGTCCGCCAAGCATCGGTTGTGAGGTGATGCAGGCCGTCCGTGTACAGGACGAGGAGGTCGCCGCGCTCAATGTGAAGCGTTTCCTGCGAGAACTGGATGTCGGGCAGGCACCCGAGGAAGAGCCCGCCGGCCGGCAGTTCGATCACGGCGTCGGCGCGCGCGCGAAAGAGCATTGGGAAGTGAATGCCGGCGGAAGCATACGTGAACGTCGATCGGGCCGGGTCCATGATCCCATAGCAGACGGAAACAGGGATCTCGCTTTTCTCATGTCCGGCCAGAACGCCGTTCAGCGCCCGCAGAACTGCGGCGGGTTCGGAGGCGGCGGGGCCGGCGTCGGAGGCGACCATGTGCCGGAGGTGGTCCCGAATGGCCTGAGTCCACATGGCGGCCGAAATGCCGTGTCCGACGACGTCCGCGAGCACGACGGCGATGCGGCCTCCGTCGAGCGGGAAGACGTCGTAAAAGTCCCCGCCGACCTTGTGGGCCGGGCGATAAAAAATCCTGTGCCGAATGCCGGCCTCCTGGAGGAACCCGAGGTCGTCGACGCCCTCGCGCACGAGGACGGAGAGATTGCTGTCCCAGTCCAGAAGTCCCGCGCGGCTTTCGCGTCCAGGGGCCGCGTGACCTGAGGCGACGCTGTCGAGCAGTTTCAATATACCGACAATCTGCTGATTGAGAATTTCGATGAACTTGACGTTGGCCGGCGTGAGCTGGATATCTCCGTCAGCGCCCATGAACACCATGGCGTCCGGATGCAGGTCCGAGGGCGCGTCTTCCGGCGGCGCGTCTCTTGAGAGGACCCACACGAGCGACAGGCCTTCCCGGCCGAAAACGTTTCCGGGGTTCAACGCGGGATAGTCCCGCAGGGATCCCCAGACAAGATTCCCCGGAATCTCATCGATCGTCACCGTCTCCGGCAAGTCCCGCCGTCCCGAGCGGCCTTTGACGAGCAACCGGATAAACCGGCTGGCAGGCATGGTCGAGGCGTAGATGGCCGCGCGTTTGAGCCGGAGGCGGCCCATGAGGGTCAAAAGATAGGTGCTGAACAATTCCTGGAGGCTGACGCCGCCCTTGAATCGGAACGCGATATCCTGGAGCGTCTGGAGGTTTTGTGAATGGAGAATATCCTCGCGGGAAATGCCGCGCCGCCGCTGTGGCGCAGATTGTTGTCCCCTGTCGCGCACGAGGTCGCTGCGCCGCTCCAAATCCTGAATGCGTTCGAGGATCCCGCCAAGACTGCCGGCGAGCACCTGAGTGACCTGACCGCAGATCAATTCCAGGAAAAGTTTTCCGGCCGCCGTGAAACGCACGGGTCGAGGCGATCCAAGCAGGAGGATTCCCTGCCGGCGGAGGGGCCGGCCGGGTTCGGGCGTCCAGGCGATGACCCGAGCGCATGAGAATTGGGCGCGGGAGAAGACGCCGCCGGGATCGAGGACGGGGAGGTCCACGAGTTTCAGGAGGGGCGTTTCGTCCGGCAGATCCTCGATGCGGATGAGATCGGGAAGCCCGCCCGTCGGGACGGCGCCTTTGGACAAAAACATGCGGAACCGCGAGGGCTCGGCCGCCGGCAGATAGATGGCGGCGCGGAGGAACTGAAACCGGCCCATGAGCGTGAGGAGGAACGTTTCGAAGAGTTCATGGAGGCTGGTCTTGTTTTTAATCTGCGCCGCCATTTCACGCAGGAACCGGACATCGAGCCGCGCCTGGCGATCTTCGTGGGACGCCGACGATCCTGCCGGAACGGTCCCGGTCAATTGCGGAGGCGTTTGACGAGCCTCAGATGGTTTTCGCCGTTGTCGCTGCGGATGTACTCGTAGTTGTCGACGAGGGATTTAATCAGGTGGATGCCGTATCCGCCCTTGGAACGGCGCCGGATGGCGTTTTGCGCGACCGCGCGCGCGGGATATTTCTGAAAATCGAATGCCTTGCCGACGTCGCGGATGACGATATTCATTTTTTGCGGCGTGGCCTCGATGTCGACGCAGATGGTTTTGGGTTCATGTTTCCGGTAGGCATGGCGGATGATGTTGGAGCAAGCCTCCTCGACGGCCAGGATGATCCGGTAGATGATCGACCGCCGCGCGCCAATGATGGTGGCCTGGGCCATGACGGCGCGGCGGATCTTCAGGAGACTCTTGAAGTCGGCGACGAGCTGGATGGAGATGGCGACCCGCCGCTCAGGCGATGGCGCGCCGGGCGTCTTTTTCATCCTTGTAGATCTCCATGACCTCGTTGATTCCCAGAATTTCAAACGATTCGTAGACCTCGTCGGAAAGATTCATCACCCTGAGGAATCCCTCGGCCTCGACTTCGCTCAGGATCACCATAAAGACGCCGATGCCCGCGCTGGAAATGAAATCGAGACCGGCGCAATCCACCAAAACCTTTTTCTTGCCCTTGCCGACCGCCGCCATCGCCTCTTTTTCAAACAGCGGCGCGGTCTGGGCGTCGACGGATCCAAAGAGTTTGATGACGGTGATGTCCGGCTTCCAGGACGCCGGCCCGACCTCCACTTTGAATTCCATGTTTACACCTCGCTCCT
The DNA here is from genome assembly GCA_001784175.1 of Candidatus Lindowbacteria bacterium RIFCSPLOWO2_12_FULL_62_27. GTDB lineage: Bacteria > Lindowbacteria > 2-12-FULL-62-27 > 2-12-FULL-62-27 > 2-12-FULL-62-27 > 2-12-FULL-62-27. The sequence goes on along the minus strand of MFPR01000013.1, from coordinate 18,916 downwards.
ATGCCCGGTCCCGCTTGATGGCGACCATGGTGATATCGTCGAACTGCGGAAATCCGGCCGTAAATGAGTTGATCCGCTCAAGGATGCGGGCCACCAGGGACTGGGCGTCTCCCGGGTTGAACTCGCGAAGACAGGCCATGAGCCGGTCCATCCCAAAACGGTTCTCCTCTATATTCATAGCATGTTGAATGCCGTCTGTGTACTGAAAAAAAATGTCGCCGGGCGCCAGCGGCACCGTCTTGGATTCAATGCGCCGCTCGAACAACTGCGCAGCGCCGATCCCCAGCGCGATGCCCTTGCAGCGCACCGTCTCGACCGAGCCGGAGCCGGCGCGGTACACGAGGGACGGGCAATGCCCCGCGCTGCTCAATTCCATGTGACCGGATTGAACGTCCAGGATTCCGTAGACCATGCTGACAAACATTCCCTTTTTCAGGTCGGGCTGAAGGATGCCGTTGGTCAGTTTGAGGACCTGCGCGGGGGAATCAGAGACGGGCGCCTGCGCGCGGAGGATGCTGCGCGTAACGGCCATCATGAAAGCGCCGGGGATGCCTTTGCCGGCGACGTCGGCGACCACGACACCGATGCGTGGCCGGCCGTTGGACCGGATATCCAGGAAGTCGTAATAGTCGCCGCTGACCTCGCGGGCGCCGCCGTAGACGGCGCCGAAACTGTATCCGGGCGCGTTGGGGAGCGACTTGGGGAGGAGGGTCTGCTGGATCTGCATGGCGATTTTTATTTCCTGTTCGAGCTTTTGTTTTTCGATGAGCTTGACTTGATCCTCGCGAAGGTTGCGAGTCATGACGTTGAAGGTATGCGCGAGGTCGCCGATTTCATCATTGGTCCGCACGACGACCTCGTGGTTGAGATTCCCCTGGCCGATGATTTTGGCGCCGCGGGTGAGGATGTTGATCGGCCGCAGGACAAATGCGACCAGGATGACGGACCCGACCACGCCGAGGATCGCAAAGAGGAGGGTGGCGAAGGTGAACTCGTACCGGGCGATCCGGCCGGACTCCTTGACGCGCGCCTGGGCCGACTCGATGGCGTCGCGCACGGGCAGTCTCGAAATGCCGACGTAGGCCTCCGCGACACGGCGCCGGATGGTTTTGTCGACGATGGGTCCGGACACGATGATGAGCGGCTCGGAATCGACGCCGGCGCCATCGACCATTTCGAAGTGCATGGCGCCGCCGGCCGGCTTGACGCCGCGCGGCAATTGATACCGGGGCGGCGCGCCGTCCTGAAGCGGGACGATCAGCCGGCCGTCCTTGACGATATGGATAAACCGTATGTCGGGGCTCGTGGAGAGATCACGGACGAAGGCGTCGACCGTGAGGTAATCGCCGATAGCGAGGGCCTCGCTGTTAGCGGACAGAAACGCGAGGATATTGGTTGCGCGTTTGGTGAGTTCGTCCCGCATGGTGGACCGCTGCTGTTCGGCGATCGATCGCTCCATCTTGGACTGCTCATAGACGCTGAGGGTCCAGATGGAGACGAGGATGACCATGACCAGGCCGAGGACCAACCCGCTGAATTTCGCCTTCAAAGGCAGCCGCATGGCGTCGTCGCACCTCCTGGATCAGAGCCTATCACGGCGCTTCGGGGGCGTTCAACAATTCGAGTTTTTTCTCGGCGCGGCGGATGTACTCGCGGGCCTGCGCGTGGTCCGCGTCGAGGGACAGGACGCGGTTCCAGTCGGCGATGGCTTCGTTGAGCCGGCCGGCGCGGTAGTGGCCCATGCCGGAGTAGAGGAACTTCTGGATGTCAGCCGCGTTTTTCTCCTTGAGGACCTTCTGGAGCCGCGCGATGTCGGCGGTGACGGCCGACTGCACCTGCCGGGCGACTTCGTTTGCCGCGTCGATCCGGAGGGCTTCGCGGCAGGCCTCGAGCGCGTTTTTGGCTCTGCTGAGCGCGAGGTCCGGCCGGCTCTGCTCGACGGCCGCGGCCTTGCGGCGGAGGTCCGCCGCGCGCGCGAGGATGCGGTCGATGCGGTCGCGGGTGTCGGGCGGTTTCGGAGTCTCGCGCGTCTCGACCGGCGCGGCGGGTTCCTCGGCCGGCGCCGGGGGCGCCGCGGCCGCCGCGGCCGCGCTGCGCGCCGCCAGAACGCGATCGATGCCCGCGAGGGCGTCGGCGCGGTCCGGATCGACATGGACGGCGGCGCGGAAGAGGGACTCGGCGTCGTCGAGTCGCCCGAGTTCGAAGGCCTCCGTTCCCTGGCGGACCCATGCGGCGAGGCGATCCTCGACGGATTTTTTGGCCGTCGCGATCCGCCACTGGATGCTGACATTTTCGGGCTGAAGCTCCTGAGCGGACTTGAACGCCTCCAGCGCCTCGACATCCCGGCCCTCGGCGAGGAAGGCGTCGCCGCGGCGGAGATATTCGTCGTAGAAGGACGCGGCGCGCTCGCGTTCGGCCTCGCGGACAGCCTCGGCGATCCGCGCGGCGGCCTCCTGCGCGAGGTCCCGGACCTCGGGCAGGTCGGTCGGCTGGGCGACGATCTGCCGCCATGTGGCGACGGCCTGCTCGTAGTTGCGCTGGCGGAAAAATTCGAGGCCCTCGTTGTAGAGGCGCTTGACGCGCACGAGCGAGACGTTGAGCTCGAATTTCTCGCGTGCGATCTCCTTGAGGTCCCGCGCCTGTGTCAAATCGGGGTCAATGGCCATGAGGTCGGAGAGGAGGGCCATGGACCTTTCAAGCTCTCCCGAGCGGTAGAGCGACTCGGCGTCCTGATAGATCCTCTCGAGTTTGGAGAGGATCGCCGGCCGGACCGCGGCGCGCCGCTCTGCCGCGGCGGCGTTGAAGGGATCGACCGCGAGGACGCGGTTGTAGAGCTTGAGCGCGTCGACCAGCGCGCCGTCCTTTTCGAGCCGTTCGGCGAGGCGGAGACTGGCCTCGACGAACGCGCGGATGTCGTCCACGTGCCGTTCGAGCCTGCGCATGGCGTCGAAATTGCGCGGGGACTTGTCGAGGACCCGCCGCCATCCGGCGACGGCCGCGTCGATGTCGCCTCTGTCCATGCGCTCGTCCGCGGCCTGGAGCGCGCCGAGGAGAATGCGGTTCTGCATGGCCTCGATGCGCGTGAGGAGATTCTGCGCGTCGGCGTTGTCCGGCCAGAGGGAGAGGCTGTTGGACACGGCCTGTTCGGCTTCGATGGTGTGATCGTCGAGGAAGTCGGCCTGTGCGATTCGGAAGAATCGGTCCGATTCGAGTTTTCTCTCCTCGGGGCTGAAGTCCGCGGCCTGGAACTGCGCGATCTGGTCGAGGAATCCGCCGGCCGAGGCGTGGGTCGGATCGCGGCGGAGGACCGCCTGGAATCGCGAGAGCGCGTCGGGCCAGCGGCCGGCGCGGTACGACCGGACGGCGTCGTCAAAGAGTTCGCGCGTGGCCGCGCGGCCGGCCTCCTCGTCCGAGCGTTTTCGAGCGGCGTCGCGATACTGCCGGGCGGAGGCGTGCTCGGGCACGAAGAAGAGGACGTGGGTCATCTCTTCGAGGGCGGAGACATAATCGTTCTGGAGATATTTCAGGTAGCCGGCGTTGAAGTGGGACTCGGCGTAGGCCGGAACGGCAGCCTTGAGGGACCCCATCGCCTTGAGGGCCGGATCGAATGCCGGGTCGAACGTGAGGATGGCCTGCAGGATCGGATGCGCCTCCGAGAGCCGGCCCGCGGCGACGAGCCGTTCGGCGGCCGACCACGGTTCGGTGACGTTCTTGCGATAGGCCTCTTCGGTCTCCTGGATGTATCGGCGGGGCAGCGGATTGGTCGGCTGGAGTTTCTGCGCGCTTTCCCATTCCTGCCTGGCGGACGAGTATTCCCTGCGTGACTGGAGCGTGAGGCCGCGCTGGATGCGCTCAACCGCGACATCGCCGTGAGATTTGCCGAACTCGTACGAGATGCCGACGCGCTGGAAGTCGTTGTCGAGGTCGTCGGACGGCGTGAAGGAGTAGTCGATCTTGAGGTCCTGGTACCGGAACCCGAACCCGAAGGTCGGGTCCTTGTGGTCAAGCCCGGCGCGGACCGCGAGCCACTCGATGGGTTTCCATTCGGCGCCGAAGTGGACGCGGTGGTCGCCTTTGGACGGCACGTCGAGATCGAGCGCAAGGTTGAACCAGTCGGCGATCCGGTAGGCGCTGCCGAACTTGAAGATGGTCGGCACGCGGTCGGCCGTGCTCTTGAGCTTGAGGGACGGCCGCAGGAGGTTTTGAATATTGAGTCCGAGCGCGAGCCGGTCGGTCAGGAGGTTGGCGCGCGCGTTGCGAATGACAGCCTCGAAGAAGGGCACGGCGTCCTTGATGCGACCGGCGTCGTAAAGTTTGACGCCCTCGTCGAACCACAGGCGCAGATCGCGCAGTGCGCCGTTCTGACCGTGGGTCTTGAGGAACTCGGCCATCGCGTGGCCGTTGGAGTGGCCGCTCTCGTTTGCGCGCCGGCCGAGCGAGAACTCGCGTTCGGCGTCCTGGCGGATCTGCTCGCGCGCGAGCCGGAGATACGCGCGGCTGTATTCGACGTAGCGGTTGGTGAAGCGGTAGAGCGTTCCGACGTCGAGGCCGACGCCTGTGCCGGAGAACTCGGCGATCTGCTGGCGGAGGACGCGGAGGGTCGAGCCGAGATAGAAGCCTTCGACCACTTCTTTGCCATAGCTGAACATGAGATTGGTCTTGTTGACGTTGAAGTTTCCGATGTTGGCCGCGTTGACGTCGCGCCGGGTCAGGTCCTGGACGCCCTCGATGATGAGGCCTCCGCCGACGGTGCCAAAGCGCCCGAGCGGATGCTTGTAGGCGACGAGGTTGTAGGATGATTTGTCGAAGAATGCCTGCGAGTACTGGCCGAAGATTTCCTTGCGGCGGCTGAGATCGAGCGCGGCGGGGTTCCAGAAGACAGCCGTGGCGTCGTCCCCGAGCGCGACGAAGGCGTTGCCCATGGCGCCGGCGCGCGTGCCGAATCCGAGGACCGCGCTGGGATCGACCACGCCGCCGGACTGGGCACCGGCCAGCGCAACGGGCGGGCGGACGGAGAGGACGGCGAGGCCGAGACCGAGGGCCGCGATCAGGATCCGGCGGAACCGCATCGAGCTACTCATTTCACCACCGCGATTCTGTCCGTGGCCCGCTCGACGGTGCCGTCGTTGTAGCGGATTTCCACGAACACGAAGTAAGCGCCATTGAGCACCACCTGGCCGCGGCCGTTGCGGCCGTCCCACACGCGCGCGGCCAGCGTCGCGTTGTCGCCGAACAGGTTGCCGGCCGCGTAGGCGGTCGGCCCGATCGTGCGGACCTCCTGGCCGGCGAAGTCGAAGATGCGGATCGTGACGACGCCGGCCTTCGGCATGTTCCACCCGAACTGGAATCCCTGCCAGGACTGGCCGGCCGCGTTGGTGTAGGTAGTAAACGGATCGGCCGGGTTCGGGAACGACTTGAAGGTTTCTCCCACGGAGGTCGGCGCGAAAGCGAAGAAGACGCCGAAGAGGGAGAAGGTCTTGGTCGGCCCCTTGATCGCGACGGTGTTTCCGTGGTCCTCGAGGGTCGCGCCTTCGATGACTTCCCAGAGCCCGGACTCCTCGTTGTAATGCGCGAGTTTCAGATGCCGGAAGCTGAGCGGTGTGCCCTTGACCTCGAGGTAGGCGGTGGGCTTCCGGACGGTCATGACGACGTCGACGGGATTGCGGAATTCGGATTCGGAGAGCTTCACGAGCGCCCGCGTGTCGTTGGTGTCGCGCTTGCGGATCTTGTAATCGTAAATCGCGAATTCCTCGGGCAGCATTTCAAGATAAGGGTTGGACTTGACGGCGTTGAGGGCCCGGCCGAGGACGGTGTCGTCCGAAGTCGGGATGACGACCGTCACCACGATGCCCTTGACGGACGGGTCGATGTCTCCCGAATCGATCTTCAGGGTCGCCTTGCTGTCGGAGGACACCACGATCTGCTCGGCCTCGGCCTTCTGCAGCGTCTGGAAGGTCGATACAAACTCGGTCTGGACCGAGTCGGCCGGCGCGTCCTCGTCCTTGACGGAGGTGCTGACGCGAATCGAGAAGTCAGCGCCGTAGGGCCATTCGGTGTCCGCGTACACGGCCGTGATCCGCACCGTCCGGCTGTCCTCGAAGAAGACGGAGTCGGTCCGGCTGATGCCGTTGGCGTCGAGGAGGCGGACCGTCGAAGTCGTCACGCTGGCGGGATCGACCGGGACGTTGAACCTGACGCGCAGGGGCAGGATCCCGGTTTCGTCCTGCGGCGGCAGGAAGAAGGCGCCGTTGGGCGGATTGACGGACACGACCGCCGGATATCGGGCGCGGACCGTGAAGACGCCGGAGGCGAGCGGCGCGCCGGTAATCTGCGGCGCCGAGTTGGACACGAGGCCGGCGCCGGTCAGATCGGCGTTTGCGGCGATCTGCGCGAGGAACGTGTCGCCTTCGGCGAGGCCGGCGGCGAAACGGTAGACGAGGAGAAGCGATTCGGTTTCGCCCGCGGCGATCTTGAAGGGCGCGCCGGAAAGATCGGCGGCATCGCCGGAGAATGTTCCCGACGCGAACAGCGTGTCCTGCGCGTCCAGCGCGGCCGGCGCCGGTCCCGCGTCGCGGTAGAGGAAGGCCTGCTCGATCCGGGCCGCCGGCATGGCGCCCTGGTGCGTCACGCGGACACGGCTGATGAAGACGGCTTCCTTGGTGTCGACGCCCACGGCGAATACCGCGATGGCGCGCGTGTCGAGGTCCTGCGCGGTCATGTCCGCGGGCTGGGCGGCCGGTGTGGAGAGGCGGACGCGCCCGGCGGAGGTGTCGAGCGTCACGATCTTGCGTGCGGCCGAGAATGCGCCCTCGTTGCCGAGGAGGTCGATCGCCCGCACGCGCCAGTAGTAGGTATCGTTATAGAGGCCGAGCAGCGTGGCGGAAGTCATCGACGCGTCGACCGTGTCGGTGAACGTCAGCGGCGAGAAGGCCTGGCTTCTGGAAACCTCAAGCGCGTAGGTGTCGATGCCGACGCTGTCGGCCGGAGCGGTCCAGCTTGCGACCACGAGGGCGTTGAAGGTCTCATGGCCGTCGCCCGGCGCGAGGAGCGTGACTTGGCGGGTCGAAGTGTCGAGCAGGAGTCCGCGGGCCGACGCGGTGTCGTACCCGCCAACCCCAAGGCCGATCACGCGCCAGAAGAACGTGTCCTCTCCCGGCAGGGTCCGGACGAGGAACGTGTCGGTGGTGTCGGTGACGAAATCGGCGAGCGCCGTAAAGGCGGCCGTGCGAGAGAGCTGCCAGGTATAGGTGTCGGCATTGAGGGCGGTCCACTCGAATCGCACCGTGGCCGCGCGCGTCTCATGTCCGGCGGCCGGGCGGACGAGCGTCACGAGCGTGGGCGAAGTGTCGACGCGGATGACGAATGAGTCGGACGCAGGCCCGCGATTACCGAGATCGTCGATCGCACGCACGCGCCAGAAGTAGGTATCCATCGGGAGGCCCGGCAGGACCGTATCGGACGTGCGCGCGCCATCGACCGTGTCGGCGAAGGCGAGGGTCGAGAAGGCGGGGCCGGCGGAGAGTTCGAGCGCGTAGGAGTCGATGCCGACGCTGTCGGTCACCGCCGTCCAAGCGAGCGACGGCGTCGTGTCGCCGGTGATCGTCCCGGAGGCGGGCGACGCGAGCGAGACCTTGGCGGCCGTGTCGTCGACGAGGAAGGCGCGGGCCTGCGAGTGGGCGCCGGCGTTGCCGAGGTCATCGATCGCGCGGACGCGCCAGAAGTACGTATCGTTGTGCAGTCCCGTGATCGTGCCGGACGTGAGGGCGCCGTCGATCGTGTCGGCGAACACGAGCACGGCGAACGCGGCCGTCTTGGAGGCCTCGATCGCGTAGGAATCGATGCCCACGCTGTCCGGCACGGCCAGCCACGAGACCGTCGGCGTTGCGTTGGACGTCTCATGCGCGTCGGCCGGCGCCGTTGCCGAGACTGCCGCCGTGAAGGTATCGAGCACAAATCCGCGGGCGGCGGAGTAGGCGCCGCCGTTGCCGAGGTCGTCGATCGCGCGGGCGCGCCAGAAGTACGTGTCGTTGTGCAATCCGGTGATCGTGTCGGCCGTGAGGGCGCCGTCGATTGTGTCGGCGAACACAATCGCGGCGAACGCGGCGGTCTTGGAGGCCTCGATCGCGTAGGAATCGATGCCAACGCTGTCCGACACGGCCAGCCAGGAGACCCGCGGTGCGGCGTTGGACGTCTCATGCCCATCCGCCGGCAGGCTTGATGCGATCTGGGCCACGGATGTATCGAGAACGAACCCGCGCACGGTCGAGGTATCGACCAGGCCGACGATGCTCTTTGCGATCACGCGCCAGTAGAACGTGTCCTGCGCCGGCAACGTCCGCACGACGGATGTGCCGATCGTGTCGACCACGGAATCGAGGACGGCCGAAAAGCCGATGGTGTTGGACAGTTGCCACGTATAGGTTTCAGCGTTGTCACCCATCCACTCGAACAGGATCGCCGGCGTGTTGGTTTCGTGGCCGGAAGACGGCTTCAAGAGCGCGATGACGGGCAGGGCGGTGTCGACGAGGAGCGTGAAGGAGTCCGACGGAACGCTGCGGTTGCCCAGGTCGTCGACCGTGGAGACACGCCAATAATAGAGTCCCGGGTTGAGTCCTGGCGTGACCGTGTCGGCGCCTGCGGCTCCGTCTTCCGTGTCGGCATAGGCGATCGTGGCGAACGCGGGGCCGGCGGAAACCTCAATGACGTAACTGTCGACCCCGACGCTGTCCGCGACCGTGTTCCAGGTAAAGGCGGGCGTCGTGTCGGAGGTCACCGATCCGGTCGCCGGGCTGACCAGCGAGACCCTGGCTGCGGCGGTGTCGACGAGGAATCCGGCCGTCGCGGAGTATGCGCCGCCGTTGCCGAGATGGTCCACGGCGTGGACGCGCCAGAAGTAAGTATCGTTGTACAGTCCCGTGACCGTGTCAGACGCGAAGGCCGCGTCGACCGTATCGTCGAACACCAGAGGAGCGAAAGCCGAATTCCTGGAAACCTCCACCGCGTAGGAGTCCACACCGACGGAATCCGCTGTCAGGGCCGACCAGCGGACCGTGACAGCCGCCACGGATGTCTCGTGCGCGTTCGCGGGCGAAATCGTCGCGACTTGGTCGACGGCGGTATCGACCAGGAACCCGCGCGACGCGGAATGGGCGCCGGCATTGCCGAGATCGTCGACCGCGCGGACACGCCAGAAGTAGGTGTCATTGTACAAGCCCGTGATTGTATCCGCCGTATTTGTCCCGTCCGTCGTATCCGCAAACACGGTCGTCGTAAACACGCCCGTCTTTGACGCCTCGATCACATACGAATCAATCCCAACACTGTCCGCCACAGCGTTCCACGTCAGGACCAGCGTGGTGGCGCGCGTCTCGTGCGCGTCGGCCGGCGCCGCGAGCGTCACCTGAGCGGCCAGGGTGTCGATCAGGAATCCGCGGGCGGCGGAGTAAGCGCCGGCGTTGCCGAGATCGTCGATCGCTCGGACGCGCCAGTAGTAGGTGTCGCTCGAGAGGCCGGCCAGGGTGTCGGTCGTGGCGTCGCCGGCCAGCGTATCGGCAACGGCGAGGGCCGTGAACGCCGTGTTCCTGGACACCTCCACCGCGAAGCTGTCGATCCCGACGCTGTCGGCGAGCGCCGCCCACTGGACGAGGAGCGATCCGGCGGATGTCTCGTGCGCGTCCGCCGGCGCCACCAGCGCCGGCTGGCCCGTCCGCGTGTCGACCACGAATCCGCGCGCGGCGGAGTAGGCGCCGGCGTTGCCAAGGTTGTCGATCGCGCGGACGCGCCAGAAGTAGCTGTCGTTGTCGAGTCCGGCGGCCGTATCCGACGTCAGCGCCGCGTCGAGTGTGTCGGCGAGGGTGAGGGCCGTGAACGCGGCCGTGCGCGAAATCTCAATCGCATACGAATCGATGCCCGCCGAATCGGCGGTCACGGCGCTCCACCGGACCTGGAACGTCGCGGCGGTTGTTTCGTGGCCGTCCGCCGGCAGCAGCAGCGAGACCTGCGACACGAGCGTGTCGATCAGGAATCCGCGGGTTGCGGAATAGGCGCCGGCATTACCGAGGTCGTCGATCGCGCGCACGCGCCAGAAATAGGTGTCATTGTACAAGCCCGTGATTGTATCCGCCGTATTTGTCCCATCCGTCGTATCCGCAAACACGGTCGTCGTAAACACACCCGTCTTCGACGCCTCGATCACATACGAATCGATCCCCACACTGTCCGGCACCGCCGACCAGCTCAACACGGGCGACGCGTTGGCGGTCTCATGCCCGTCGGCCGGCGCCACCAGCGCGACTTGCGCGACGGCCGTGTCGACGAGGAATCCACGCACGGTTGAATAGGCGCCGGCGTTGCCGAGATCGTCGACCGCCCGCGCGCGCCAGTAGTACGTGTCGTTGTACAGGCCGGCGATCGTGTCGGCCGTGACGGCGCCGTCGACGGTGTCGGCGAGGACGATCGCCGAGAACGCCGGTGTCTTCGACGCTTCGAAGACATACGAATCGATCCCCACGCTGTCGGTGACGGCTGAAACCTGAAGGACGACCGACGTGACCGTCGTCTCGTGCGCGTCCGCGGGACTGGCCAGCGCGACCTGCGTGACGGCGGTGTCGACGAGGAATCCACGCGCGGCGGAGGCGGCGCCGGCGTTGCCGAGATCGTCGATCGCGCGCACGCGCCAGTAGTGCGTGTCGTTGTAGAGGCCCGTGAGGGTGTCGGCGGTCTGCGAGCCGTCGACGGTGTCGGCAAACACGGTCGTTGCGAACGCGGAGGTCTTGGCGGTTTCAACTGCGTAGGAATCAATCCCGACGCTGTCCGCGATCGCGGTCCAGCCGACGGTGATCATCCCGGAGGCCGTTTCGTGCGCGTCCGCGGGCGCGACGGCCGCGACCTGCGAGACGACCGTGTCAACGAGGAACCCGCGGGCGGCGGAGTAGGCGCCGGCGTTGCCGAGATCATCGATGGCCCGGACGCGCCAGAAGTACGTATCGTTGTGGAGGCCCGGAATCGTGTCGGACACGCGCACTCCATCGACCGTGTCGGCGAACACGACGTTCGTAAAGGCGGTGGACTTGGAGACCTCGACGGCGTAGGAGTCGATCCCGACACTGTCGGCCAGTGCCTGCCAGCCGACGCCCGGAACCGCCGCGGAGGTTTCATGCGCGTCGGCGGGCGTTGCCGCCACGGCCACCGCAACGCCCGTGTCGAGCAGAATGCCGCGGGCCGCCGTCGTGTCGGACCCGCCGATGCCGAGGCCGATGACGCGCCAGTAGAGGGTATCCTCGTGCGAGAGAACTCTGACGACTGTTGTCGCCGTCGTATCGGGCGCCGAATCCACGATGGTCGAGAAGGCAGGCGACTTGGAGAGCTGCCACGTATAGGTGTCGACGCTCGTGGCGATCCACTCGAAGCGGACGGTCACCGCGTTTGTTTCGTGCCCGGCCGCGGGGCTGAGCAGCGTCACGAGGGTTGGCGTCGTGTCGATTCTGAAATGGAGCGAGTCGGAGGGCGCGCCGACGTTGCCCAGATCATCGATGGCCCGGACGCGCCAGTGATAGGTGTTGGAGTCGAGCCCGGGCGCGGCCGTATCGGCGGTGAGCGCGGCGTCGACCGTATCGGCGAATGTGATCGCGGCGAACGCAGAGCTCGTCGAAACTTCGAGCGCGTACGAATCGACGCCCGCGCTGTCTGTGACCGCGTTCCACACAAGGGTCGGCGTTGTATCGCCGGTCAGGGTCCCGGCCGGCGGGCTGACCAGCGTCACTTTGGCGACGGCCGTGTCAACCAGGAATCCGCGCGTTGCCGAATAGGCGCCGCCGTTGCCGAGGTCGTCCACGGCGCGCACCCGCCAGAAGTACGTGTCGTTGTACAGTCCGGTGACGGTATCCGACAGCGCCTGGCCGTCCACCGTGTCGACAAAGACGATGGAGGTGAAGGAAGCGTTCTTGGAGACCTCGACGGCGAAACTGTCCACACCCACGCTGTCGGACAGCGCGGCCCATGCGAGGCTGATCGGCGTTGCCGTGGTTTCATGCCCGTCGGCCGGCGCGACGAGGGATACCGTCTGGACGAGAGTGTCGGTCATGAGGCCCCGCGGGGCGGAATGGACGCCGGCGTTGCCGACTTCGTCGATCGCGCGGACGCGCCAGTAGTACGTGTCGTTGTACAAGCCGGTGACGGCGTCGCTCGTGAGGCTCCCGTCGACCGTGTCAGCGAAGATCGTCGTGGCGAAGGCCGGCGTTTTCGCCACTTCTACAATATAGGAATCAACGCCCACCGAATCCGCCGCGATCGCCGACCAACTGAGCGTCAGCGCGCCGGCGGTCGTCTCATGCGCGTCGGCCGGCGAGAGGAGCGCAACCTGCGCGACGGCCGTGTCGACGAGGAAGCCCCGCACGGCTGAATGGGCGCCCACGTTGCCGAGGTCATCGATCGCGCGGACCCGCCAGAAGTACGTGTCGTTGTCCAGCGCCCCGATGGTGTCGGCGAGGGACGTGCCCCCCACCGTGTCCGCATACGCGATCGATCCGAAGGCGGCGCTCTTGGAGACTTCGAGGGCGTAGCTGTCGATCCCGACGCTGTCCGCGACGGCGGCCCAGGATACGAGGAAGGAGGTCGCGGTTGTCTCGTGGCCGTCCGACGGCAATGACAGGCTGACCTGAGCGGCCTGCGTATCGACCACGAATCCCCTGGGGGTGGACGCCGCGCCGGCGTTGCCCAGGCCGTCGACGGCCCGGACGCGCCAGTAGTACATGTCGTTGTAGAGGCCGGTCACCGTGTCGGCCGTGAGCGCCTGATCGACCGTGTCGGCGAAGACCATCGCCGTGAATGCGGCGTTCCGGGCGGCTTCGACCGCATACGAATCGATGCCGACCGAGTCGGCCGGCACGGCTGACCAGGAGAGGACGATCGCGGTCGCCGTCGTCTCGTGGCCATTGGCCGGAGCGAGCGCGCTGACCTGCGCGGCCGTTGTGTCGACCACGAAGCCTCGCGCCGTCGAATAGGCGCCGCCGTTGCCGAGGTCGTCGGTCACCCGGACGCGCCAGTAATAGGTGTCATTGGAGAGGCCCGTGACCGTATCGCTGGTGAGGCCGCCGGCCACCGTGTCGGAAAACGCGAGTGTCGAGAATGCGGCGGACTTCGAGGCCTCCACGGCGTAGCTCGCGATCCCGACGCTGTCCGGCACCGCCGACCAGCTCACCACGACCTGCCCGGCCGTCGTCTCATGCCCGTCCGCCGGCGCCAGAGCGACGGCCGTCTGGACGAGGGTGTCGGCGATGAACCCTCGGATCGCGGAATAGGCGCCGCCATTGCCGAGGTCATCGATCGCGCGCACGCGCCAGAAGTACGTGTCGTTGGAAACGCCCGTGATGGTGTCATCGGTTGCCGATCCGTCCACGGTGTCCGCGTAGGTGACCGGGGCGAAGGCCGTGCTCTTTGAGATCTCGAGCGCGTAACTGTCCACGCCCGCGCTGTCCGACACGGCGCTCCAGCGCAGGCGGAACTCGGTTGCGGACGTCTCGTGCCCGTCGGCCGGCAGGAGCAGGCTCACCGCCGCCACGGCCGTGTCAACCAGGAATCCCCGGGTGATTGAGAACACGCCGAGATTGCCCACGTGATCAATCACGCGGACCCGCCAGTGGTAGGTGTCATTATACAGGCCGGTGATCGTATCGGCGAGGATGGACGCCCTCACCGTGTCGGCGAAAACTGTCGTGTCGAATCCGATCTGCTTCGCAACTTCCACCACATAGGAATCGATCCCGCTCGAATCGGAGGCCACTGCAATCCAGGACAGCACGACCGCGACCGCCGTCGTTTCGTGTCCGTCGGCCGGAGCGGCAACCGTCACCTGCGACACGGCCGTGTCGATCAGCACACCACGCGCGGCCGAGTAGACGCCGCCGTTGCCGAGATCGTCAACCGCGCGGACACGCCAGAAGTACGTGTCGTTGTACAGACCCGTGAACGTGTCGGTGATGGTCACGCCGTCCACGGTATCCGCGTAGGCCATCGGCGTGAACGACGAGATCTTTGAGATCTCGAGCGCGTAACTGTCCACGCCCACGCTGTCCGAGACGGCGATCCAGCTCAGGCGGAAATTCACGGTGGATGTCTCGTGCCCGTCGGCCGGCAGCAGGAGCGCCACCTGATTTACAATCGTGTCGGTCACGAATCCGTGCGTGGTCGAGTAGGCGCCGGCGTTGCTGAGATCGTCGATGGCCCGGACACGCCAGAAGCAGGTGTCATTGTACAGCCCGGTCACGGTGTCGGACGTGAGGGCGACGTCGACGGTGTCGGTGAAGACCATGTTCGTGAAGGCGGCGTTTCGTGAAGCCTCCACGGCGTAGCTGTCGATCCCGACGCTGTCGGACACGGAGGCCCAGCGCAGAAGAATTTCGCTCGCAGTCGTTTCATGGCCGTCCGCGGGCGCCGAAAGCGTCACGACCGCAACCGCCGTGTCGACCACAAATCCGCGGGCGGCCGAATACGCGCCGTTGTTGCCGAGTCCGTCCGTCGCGCGGACGCGCCAGTAGTAGGTATCGTTGTACAGCGTGGCCAGCGTGTCGCTGGTTCGGCTGCCGGCGACGGTTTCGGCGAATGCCAGCGATGTGAAGGCCGACCCACGCGACGCCTCCACGGCGTACGTGGCGATTCCGACGCTGTCGCTCAGGGCGCTCCATGACACCACCACGCTCGTCGCGGTCGTTTCATGGCCGTCCGCCGGCGACACCGGCGTGACGGCGCCGGCCAGCGAGTCGTGGATCAGCCCGCGGGCGGCCGAGTAGGCGCCGGCGTTGCCGAGGTCGTCGATCGCGCGCACGCGCCAGAAGTACGTGTCGTTCTGGAGACCCGGCAGAGTATCCATCGTCGAAGACCCGTCCAGCGTATCGGCGAGGACGACGGGGGAGAAGGCCAGGCTCTTGGAGACTTCCACGGCATACGAGTCGATTCCGACGCTGTCCGGAAGCGCCGTCCACTGCACACCCGGTTGGGCCACGGCTGTTTCGTGGCCGTCCGCCGGCAGGAGCAGGCTGACCTGTCCGACGAGCGTGTCGGTCACAAATCCCCGCGCCGCCGAGAATGCGCCAAGATTGCCAAGGTGGTCGACGGCCCGGACGCGCCAGAAATAAGTGTCATTGTACAATCCGGCCAGCGTGTCGCTCAGTCGGACGCCGTCCACCGTATCGGCGAAAATAACGACGCCGAAAGCGCTCGACTTGGAGGCTTCCAGCACGTAGGAGTCGATCCCTGACGAATCCGCCGTGATGGCGGCCCAGCCAACCTCCAGGCTCGACACGGTGGTTTCGTGGCCGTCCGCGGGCTGCGTAACGGTGACCTGAGAAACTCCGGTGTCGATCAGGAACCCACGCGCGGCCGAATAGGCCCCGCCGTTGCCGAGATCGTCGATCGCGCGCACGCGCCAGTAGTACGTGTCGTTGTACAGGCCCGTGATGGTATCCGTCGTATTTGTCCCATCCGTAGTATCCGAGAACACGGTCGTCGTAAACGCACCCGTCTTTGACGCCTCTATCGCGTAAGAATCGATCCCGACGCTGTCCGGCACGGCGTTCCAGCTCAGGCGGAAATTGACGGCGCGGGTTTCGTGGCCGTCGGCCGGCAGCAAGAGCGTGACGGCATCGATGAGCGTGTCCGTCACAAATCCACGTGGGGCCGAGGCGGCGCCGGCGTTGCCGAGATCATCGATCGCGTGAACGCGCCAGTAGTACGTGTCATTGTACAGGCCCGTGATTGTATCCGCCGTACTTGTCCCATCCGTCGTATCCGCAAACACGGTCGTCGTAAACGCGATCGTCTTTGACGCCTCTATCACGTACGAATCGATCCCGACGCTGTCTGTCAGCGCCGCCCACGACACCCCCACGCTCACATTCGTCGTCTCGTGCCCGTCGGCCGGCTGTGACAGAGCCACGGTGTTTACGTGCGTGTCGACGACAAACCCACGGATGGACGAATGGATGCCGATGTTGCCGAGATCGTCGACGACGCGCACGCGCCAATAATACGTGTCGTTGTAGAGGCCGGTCAGGGTGTCGTTTGTGAGTCCGCCATCCACCGTGTCGGCGAACGACATGGCCGTGAACGCCGTGTTCCTGGAGACTTCCAGCGCGTAGCTGTCGATTCCGACGCTGTCCGAAACGGCGGACCAGGTAACCTGCGGGGTTGCATTCGACGTTTCGTGCCCCTCGGCCGGCTGCAGGAGGGCCGGCTGGCCAGCGCTGGTGTCGAGGAGGATTCCCCGCGCGGCGGATGTGTCGTACCCCGTCAGACCCTGTGCGATGACCAGCCAATAGAACGTATCCGGATCGGGCATCGGCCGGTTCATGGACGTGACGGTGGTGCCGGCCACCGCGTCCACCAGCGTTGAAAACGCGGACGATTTGGAAAGCTGCCATGTGTAGGTATCTGCGTTGGCGCCCGCCCAGACGAATCGTGCCGCGGCCGCATTGGTCTCATGTCCATCCGCCGGGCCGATCAGGGTGATCGATGTCTGGACGGTATCGATTCTCAGCCGGAACGAATCCGACCAGGCGCCGGCATTGCCCAGCACGTCAAAGGCGCGGACGCGCCAGTAATAGGTGTCAGTGACAAGTCCGGGGGTCACGGCGCCGCTGGTGAGCGGTCCATCCACCGTGTCGGCGAAGCTGAGGGCCGTGAATCCGGTTGTGGTTGAAACTTCGATGGCAAAACTATCGACGCCTGCGCTGTCCGTGATCGCGGTCCAAGTGAGGGTCGGCGTGGTATCAGCAGTCACCGACCCCGGCGGCGGGTCGGCGAGCGTCACCTTCCGCACGGCCGTGTCCACCATCAGGCCGCGGGCCGTGGAATAGGCGCCGCTGTTGCCCAGGTCATCGATCGCGCGCACGCGCCAGTAGTACGTGTCGTTGTAGAGGCCCGTCACCGTGTCGCTCCCACGCGCCCCATCGACCGTGTCCGTGAACGTCATCGTCGTGAAAGACGTGCTCTTCGATACCTCCACGGCGTAATTCGCGATCCCAACACTGTCCGCCACGGCTGACCAGCTCACCTGAATGTCGATCACCGCCGTCTCATGTCCATCCGCAGGCTGTGCCGGCGTCACGGCGGCGACCTGCGTGTCCGTCACGAATCCCCGGGCGCTTGAATACGTCCCGCTGTTGCCCAGATCGTCGATCGCACGCACGCGCCAGTGATACGTGTCGTTGTACAGGCCGGTAACGGTATCGGCGGTAACGCCGCCTGACACCGTGTCCGTGAACACCATCGACGTGAAGGACGTGCTCTTCGACACCTCCACCGCGTAGTTGGCGATCCCCACGCTGTCGGCCGGCGCCTGCCAGCTCAGCCGGACATCGATCGCTGTCGTCTCATGTCCGTCCGCCGGCTGCGACAACGTCACGGCGGCGACCTGCGTGTCCGTCACAAATCCCCGCGTCGCCGAGTGGACGCCGCTGTTGCCCAGATCGTCGATCGCGCGCACGCGCCAGTAGTACGTGTCGTTGTACAGACCCGTCACCGTGTCGGACGTGACGCCGCCCGCCACCGTGTCGGTGAAGACCATCGTCGTGAACGTCGTGTTCTTGGCGACCTCCACCGCGTAGTTGGCGATCCCCACGCTGTCCGTCACTGCTGTCCAACTGACCGGCACCGTCGCGACCGTCGTCTCATGGCCGTCCGCCGGCTGAGACAGCGTTACGGCGTTGACCCGTGTGTCCGTCACGAATCCACGCGTCGCCGAATAGGCGCCGTTGTTGCCCAGATCGTCGGTCGCGCGAACGCGCCAGTAGTACGTGTCGTTGTACAGGCCCGTCACACTGTCGGACGTGACGCCGCCCGCCACCGTGTCGGCAAAGATCATCGTCGTGAATGCCGTGCTCTTGTCGACCTCCACCGCGTAGTTGGCGATCCCAACGCTGTCGGCCGCCGCCTGCCAGCTCACATAGAGGTTGATCGCCGCCGTCTCGTGGCCGTCCGCAGGCTGCGACAGCGTCACGGCATGGACCAGCGTATCCGTCATAAAGCCTCGTGTCGCCGAATACACGCCGCTGTTGCCCAGATCGTCGATCACACGCACGCGCCAGTAGTACGTGTCGTTGTACAGACCCGTGACGGTGTCGGCTGTGACGCCACCCGCCACGGTGTCAATGAAGACCATCGTCGTGAATGTCGTGTTCTTGGCGACCTCCACCGCGTAGTTGGAGATCCCTACGCTGTCCATCACGGCCGTCCAACCGACGGACACTGTCGTTGCCGTTGTCTCGTGGCCGTCCGCAGGCTGCGACAGCGTCACGGCATGGACCAGCGTATCCGTCATAAAGCCTCGTGTCGCCGAATACACGCCGCTGTTGCCCAGATCGTCGATCACACGCACGCGCCAGTAGTACGTGTCGTTGTACAGACCCGTGACGGTGTCGGCCGTGACGCCGCCCGCCACCGTGTCGGTGAAGACCATCGTCGTGAACGTCGTGTTCCTGGCGACCTCCACCGCGTAGTTGGCGATCCCGACGCTGTCCGTCACGGCCGTCCAACTGACCGGTACCGTCGTTGCCGTCGTCTCATGCCCGTCCGCAGGCTGCGACAGCGTCACGGCAGCGACCAGCGTGTCCGTCACGAACCCGCGCGCCGCTGAATAGGCGCCGCCGTTGCCCAGATCGTCGATCGCGCGAACGCGCCAGTAGTATGTGTCGTTGTACAGACCCGTCACACGGTCGGCCGTGACGCCACCCGCCACCGTGTCGGTGAAGATCATCGTCGTGAATGCCGTGCTCTTGTCGACCTCCACCGCGTAGTTGGCGATCCCCACACTGTCGGCCGTCGCCTGCCAGCTCACATAGAAATTGATCGCCGCCGTCTCGTGGCCGTCCGCAGGCTGCGACAGCGTCACGACGCCGGCCTGCGTATCCGTCACGAATCCGCG
>MFPR01000012.1 GCA_001784175.1 Candidatus Lindowbacteria bacterium RIFCSPLOWO2_12_FULL_62_27 | reverse complement strand
GCCCCCCTCACCTCAGTCCTCCCCCCCCTGTGGGGGGAGAGGAGGTGAGTAGACAAATGGAAAATGAATCCGTCCTTCGGGTCAAACGGCTGTCCGGGGATGCGACGCTGCCTTCGCGCGGCACACCGGACGCGGCAGGACTTGATCTGTGCGCGTCGGAAGAACGGCTCCTGAAGGCCGGCGCGGTCGAAACCGTGCCGACTGCGATTTCGATCGAGATCCCGGCCGGGTGCGTCGGCCTCGTGTGGCCGCGCAGCGGCCTGTCGATGCGCCACGGGATCGGCACTCTGGCCGGCGTTATCGACGCGGACTACCGGGGCGAGATCCGGGTGGTTCTCGTGAATCACGGCTCCACGGAATATGCGATCCAAAAAGGCGACCGCATCGCGCAACTATTGATCCAGAAAATCGAGCGGCTCGACCCCGTCGAATCCGAAGACCTGGCCGAAACCACGCGCGGCGCGCGGGGATTCGGCTCGTCCGGACGATAGCATGTCCATCCTCAGCGATCGGGATATTTCAGAGTGGCTGGCGTCAGGAAAACTGTCGATCGAGCCGCTGTCGGACGGCCAGATCCAGCCGGCGTCGGTGGACCTGCGGCTGGGCTCGCACTATTTGAAAATCGACGAGAACGCGATGGAATCGATCACGATGGAAACCGATCCCCGGTATGTCGACATCCATGCGGACGAAATCGTCATCCCGCCGCACTCGTTCCTGCTCGCCACCACGATGGAATCCATCCGCCTCCCGGACGACCTGACGGCCTTCGTGGAGGGCCGAAGCTCCGTGGGCCGGATGGGCCTCTTCATCCAAAACGCCGGCTGGGTCGACCCGGGCTTCGAGGGCACCCTGACGCTGGAACTCTACAACGCCAACCGCCTGCCGTTGAAATTCTCGGCGGGCCGGCGCATCTGCCAGCTCGTCCTGGCCCGCCTCTCCTCCCCGTGCATGCGCCCCTACCGCGGCAAATACCAGCACCAGCGCGGCACCATCGGCAGCCGGATTTTTCAGGACGCGGAGGTGGGAGGGGGACCTTAATTTAAGTTGTGTCGTAATATGTAGAAATTCTACTTGACATTCCATCTTTTTTAGCTACCCTGCGCCGGTTTGAGGGGAGGTGGTTGGATCTGGAACAGAGGTCTGTGGGTGCAAACAGGCGACGGTCGCCGCCAGCAAATCATTGTGTATTGTCTTTGTTTATTCTTCTCTGCACCCTCTCTACATCCCCTGCGTCCGCCGGGATTGAAATCCCCGCAGGTGCGTCCGATTCCCAGGTCTGTTCTCTGATCGATCAGGAACACAAACGTGGGCTGGACCTCTGGCGCAACAGCCGCCTGGCGGATGCGCTGGCGGCGTTTCAGGCCTGTGAGGACGCGCTGAAAAAGCGCGCGCTCTGGATGCCCCCGAAATTGCCCGCCGAAGCGCCGCCGGACCGGCGGCGCGCGTGGACCGTGACCAACTCGGTAATTTTCTCGCTCGCCGCGATCCATCAAAGGATGGGCCGGCGTGCCGAGTCGGAGCGGTACGCCGACATGGCGCGGGAACGAGGTCTGATTCCAAAGATTTATATGGCCCCGGGTCCACGACAGGCGCGCTGATGGCCGGATTTGTTGTCCATGTTCTCGTGGTCTTGATGGTTCCGCTGGTTCCCACGGGCGCCTTTGCCGGCGATCTCATTCCGGAACTTGTGCAGACAAGAATGCCGGCGCCGCAGGTCGGAGTCAACGAATTCGTAACGGGACCGTTCCTCGAAGGAATGACGGAAGGCAACATTCTGTATCTGGTCACCAATCCGGCGTCGTCGACGGCCACGCTCGAATATACTGTGGGCGATCCGCCAGTCTTGACTTCGATGTTGTTTCCGGTATCCGTTCCCGCTCATGAGTTCCGCCGTACCGGGCCATCGGGTGGCCTTCCTGATCTGCCGATTCAGATTCTGCATGCGCCTGATTTGGACGCGCGCATTGCGGCGCATCTCAGCAACGTGGGACCACGTCTGGGAGGGGACGTGGTCACGATCAATGTATCGGGGATATTTGCGGGCAACGGTCTGGTGTATCCGTTTTTGGATCACGCGCATTTTTTCCAATTTCAGGACGTCTATGGCCGCATTGGGATAGGTGAAATTCACGACGGCAATTTCATCGGCAACGGCCCGATTCAGAACGATCCCGGCCCGACGACCTGTGATTTGGGTACGGTCTCAGAGGGCAATCACGGCCTGTCGCCCGCCGTCCTTACAGCGCGGCTATACGTGCCCGACGTTCTTCAAACGCAACCCCTCGGCGAGGAACGGGACTGCTTCACGAGCGCGTATCATCTGAACGCGGATTTCACGTTTGAATTCTCAACCGATCTGGGTGCCCGGGAGCCGCATCCTCCAGCGCAAACCTTCGTATTCACGCGCTCGACGAATCGTTATGATCCCGTTCCGCCTGACATCTTGGGCGTCCATCCGGATGACATGTTTTTTGTGGATCCCGAAACGGGCGAGGAACTGTTCTTTGGCGGGACCACGCAGGAAGCTGTGGGCGTTTTTTACGTCGCGCGCGGCGGGCCGACCGGCGCGGCGATTGTCTGGACTGGCAAGAATCAACCCAGATTCGGACAGCGTTTGATGCCTGCCAATCTCGGTCTGAGCCGGGTAGACTTGGATGGCCGGTTTTTCCAGCCCCCTGTCACCGATCCCAATCGAATCCTCGTGTTGAGCGGACTGAGCGCGGATACGGACGCACTGCTGGAAGTCCTGCAAACAGCCGATCGGTTTGTGCTGTTGTCGTGGATCGAAGATGGCGTGGCGCAGTGGGGCACATTCAAATACGTGGTTTTTGGAAGGGTTGTTTCACCCTACGGACAGATGCCGGCCAATATCGAAATCGAGGCGCGCCATCTGCAGGATGGGCGCGGATTTTACTTCGCCCTTGACGACTTGCAATACCCGTTTTCGCTCGTGGACAAGCAATCGCCGCACCTGACGATTCCTGTCGATCCTGACGGCCATTTTGCGCGGCCGGGACTTCCAGCCGGGACGTATGAGCTTCGCCTCAGGATTGACGGCGCGGCCGTCGGCCGGCCGGTGCGCACCACCGTCACGGACTATCGACCCGCCATCCTGGAACTGCCGGCGATGCTCGGCATCGAGGCGGATCAGGCCTTCGCCTCGCCGACGGAGGACGCGGGGGTGAACGTGTCCAACGGCAATCTGATCGTCCAGTCTCTGGACGTCGAGAACGTGAATGTGGGCCCGTTTCTCGGACTCGTACGGACCTTCAACGGCATGGACATGACGCAGGATCTGAACGTCCTGCGAAAGGACGCACCGGATGCCGAGCCGGTCCCGCTCCCTTTCGGGCGCGGCTGGACGCACAACTACAATCTCCTGATCGTGGGTGACGACGCGGCATACTGGGATATGAGTCTGATGACCCATGTGCTGGACACGGCGGTGATCCTGATCGACGAGGACGGCACGCGTCACACGTTCATCCGGCCGTGGCCGATCGAGAAAACGATCGTCGACGGACGTGAACTGATCGAGTATCGACAGGTCACCGGAACGGGCGCGGAACCGATGCGCCTGCGCAAGACTTCCGAAAAACGTCTGGAGATGACCCGCAAGGACGGCACGCGGTATACCTTCGATATTCTCCAAGGACGGACGCGGATCGCCCAGCTTACTCGGATCGAGGACCCGAACGGCAACGCCGTCGACCTCGACTACGACGATGAGGCGCGTCTCACGCAGGTCGTTTCCGCCAGCACGTCCCGGACGCTGCTTTTTGAATATCTCCCCGGATCACAGCTCATCACGAAAATCACCGACGCAATGGGACGCCTGCTTCAATATTTGTATTTATATGTGGATGGCCGTCCCGACGAAACGGCCAAGCTGGCGGGTGTGGCGCGGCCGGCCGGGGACCCGATAGAATACACCTACGCTCCTGCCGGCTTTATGACGGAAGTTCGCCAAGGCCCCCATCAGGTTTCAGTCGCATACGACCCCTTCAACCGCGCGATCTCCATCGCCCCGCCGGACGGGCGCTTGAGCCTCGCGTACGAGCCGTCAAGCGGGATCGTGACAAACAAAACCAGCCTGATCGACGCGGCGGGCGCGTTCACGGCCGTCATGTACGACCCGTGGCGAAATTTCGACCTCGCCGGACAGCCCATCGGTGGGGGCCGGATCGATGCAGTCACAGACCCACATAACGCGGCCACAACCCTTCAGTGGAACACGCTGGGCAGACCGTCCCAAATCGTGGAGGCGAACGGACACGCGATCTCTCTCGAATACGACCGCATGAAGAACCTGGCCCGATGGACCGGCTCCGATCCTGTCACGTGGACTTACCCAGACAACCTTGATGATTTCGATCCGAAACGAAACCACCCGGGTCGACTGGAGGGCATTTCATCCTCTCCTGTGAATTTCGCCTACAACTCCGCCGGAAATTTTCTGAAATCCGAAAGCGGGGATATTGCGTTTTCCGTGGGAAGAAACGCCGACGGAACAGTTTCCGTCATGACGGACCCGGCACGGGGCACGACCGCGCTGGAATACGCGAATGGCAATGTAAGCCGCGTGACGACGCCTGCATCTACAACAACCTTGACCTATGGAACAAAAGAATCCATGGGCCTGCCCGACAAAGAGGAAGGCCCCGGCGGCACGACACTTTTTTCGTATGACGACGCGGGCCGGCCCGCGACCCTCCGGACGGTAGGCGTCGCGCTTGGCGGGGATGAATCCGACCTCGTCACGGCTGTGGCGTACGACGGCTGGGGAAATGTGACGGAAATTTCCAGCCCCAACGGGCAAACGATCGCCTTCGAGTACGCAGCCTCTGACCGACTGGCCTCCGTTCAGAGAAACGTAAGCGGCGTCGGCGCCGTCCGAACAGACTACTCCTTTGACGAGCGTGGCCTGATGATTGAGGAGCGCCGGCCGGACGGCCTCAGGATTTCCTATGGGTACGATCAGCTCAATCGCCCGACCTCCATGATCCGTGGATCGGCAAACCCGCGCGCAACGTCCATGAATTATGACGCGCTGGGAAATCTCACGCAATTTTCGGACGGGGCCGAAGCGGAGGCGATGACCTACGATCCTGAAAGCCGCCTGACCCGGCATGTCCGCGCCTCGCCCGGACTTTCGCCTCTGACGACGAATCTTTCGTACAACAGACGTGGATTGATCACCGGCCTTACGTCTCAAGGCTCAACTTCCGCCGATCCCACCGTCGCGTTGTCCGCGACCTATGACGGATTAAACCGTCTTACCCGCATTCTTGCGCAGAGCGGGCCGCACGCCTACACGTCGGATTTTGTCTATGAAGCCGGGACCGGCCGTCTTTCGGATGTTCAAACGGGAGATCATGCCACGCATTTTTCATACGATCTTGCCGGGCGGGTAAACCGCATCCGCCGCGAGAGCATCGCGATGGAGATGGAGGCCGAGTATGACGCCAACAACAACCTGACTAGGCTGGGCGTGGTGGGCGGCCTACCGCCGGTTGAGCGGCGCTACAACACGCAAGGGTGGCTCTTAGAGAAGAAGAGGGGCGACCTTGTCGAGAATTTTTCCTACGATAAAGCCGGACACATCGTCGAACGCAGGGACAGCCTAGGAAGCCGCACAAGCCGCGTCGTCAACGAGGAGGGCTGGATTCTTTCCGAGACGATCGATGGCCACACCACGAATTTTTCATATGATCCTCAGGGTCGCGTTACCCGGACGGTCGACCCCGATGGCAGTGTCCGGGAATTTTCATACAATGAGCATGGCGATCTCACAAAAACGCGGACGACAGGCGTAACGCTGGGCGGCGGATCGGGGCCTCAGGACGTCGTCACCGAGATCGAATATGACGAGCACGGAAATCCTGTTGTCATGCGTCGCAACAACGCCGACATCACGACCTACCGCTGGAGCAGCCGGTGGCGCGTGGGAATGACCGACGCGGAGGGTCATGTCTGGACGTACGGCCGCGACGCATACGGCAACCTCACGTCCGTCTTTGCCGACAGCGCCCTTGTGAACACGTACTCCTACGACGGATTCGGAAACCGCATCTCCATGACGGACGCGCAAGGACAAACCACCCGCTACAAATACGATAGTCAAGGCAGGCTCATCGAGCAGGCCGATCCCGACGGCACGATCATCACCAACAAATATCACGGGTCTGGCAACCTGGTGGAGCAGACCACCCGCTCGCCGTCGGGCGCGGTTCGGACGGAGACGCGGGAGTGGGCCGGAGGAGAGGTTCTGACCCGGATGACCAATCCCGAAGGATCCGTCGGCTATCAGCGCGACGGCAACGGGCACCTGACAGGTATCACTTTTTCACCCATGGGCCGGGCATCGATGAACCGCTGATTGCATATACACAAGGAACATCGGGCACAAGAGCGCCGCCGGCAAAATTTTTCTTTTTGCACGACGCCCAAAATTCTGTCCGTGAAGTTTTGACCCCGACAGGCGAAACCGTAAAAACATACGATTATAAAGCCTACGGAAAGCGAATCCTGCTTCCATCCGGTCACGATCCTACCGAAACGCCACCGTCCGACATCTATGGATATACCAGCAGGGAACACGATGATGAAATTGGCCTCATTTTTTACCGCGCTAGATATTATGATCCTATTGGCGGGAATTTCTTACAGTCCGAAAACGTATTTAAATCTCTTGATCAACCTAAAACCCATCACAAGTATACATATACAGAAGGAAACCCTATTAATTCTGTGGATCCGTTCGGGCAGCTTACACTAATCGAGAAACTGGTTGTTAGTGCGATAGTAGTTAGTGTGGCCGCATATGGCTTTAAATTATTATTGAAAGCAATATATAAATCCAAACTAGACTTATTAAATGCGAAGGCCTCTCAAATGCTGAGAAACATTAATAGTGCACTAACCGGTAATATATCCGCATCAAAGAAAACGACGTTGGAAGGATTAGAGACTAGTGTAACAACATTTAGAACTAATCTGCAGAAAATTATCGAAGAAGGTAAGGACAAGGATTGGACATGGTTGAGGCAGAACTTTAGTACAAATGATGAAGCCTATGAGTTAATCAAATCTTCAGTTCCACAAGATTTACAAGCAGATTTATAAAAGTGAAGTTTGATTATTCTTCGTTGCGTGAATTTCCCCGCTTCATAGTGTCGGTGTATATATCTGTTTTTGTTATAGGTATATTTATTAAATCTATCGACGATAGGGTGATCTTGGCAGCGGGTAACCTTTTCTTAATCGTTGCGCATTTAATTTATTTTCTTATAAGAAAGCGGAATTCGAATATTCTGATTAATTATATCATCTTGTTTTGCTGGTCGATATCGTTTTTCATTTTCGTGCATTATTTCATGTATTCTAATAATAGCGATTTTCCTATTTTTGTAAATAATATCTTATCAAAATATAATTATGTACTAGACAATTATTTGGGTACTATGGGTACCATTAATTTTGTTTTGTTTTTGACGTGCGTGCATATTTTTGTTGTGGCTTTCGCAATTATTTTGACTATACTTCTTATTTTCTGCCCTAGCAAAAGTAGGAAAGAAAAGGGGGCAAGCTGGTGTCGGAATGGAAATACGATTCGAAAAACAGGGTGACCGATATCGAACACCTGCACGCCGGCGCGCTCACGAGTTTTTTCCGGTATCAGTACAACTCAAACGACAACCGCACTGCCATGACGGACCGGCACGGAACGCGGCAGTACGGCTACGACGCGCTGGACCGGCTCACCGGGGTGACGTTTACGCCGGATACGTTCAGCGCCCTGTCGCCGTCTTTGGGTCTGCGCCTCTCGCAACGCTTTTGCATCATTCGGCGTGCGGGAAATCCTGATTTCCCGGCGCGGCCACATTCGTGGCCGCTCACGCCGACACCCCGTCTTTCGGGTGCGGTCACGAAGTGCCCGCACGGCCGTCCATGGCTTGAAGCTGTGCGCGGGACATCGTGTCCCGCGCGAATCCTGAAACCGGAAACCCGCAGCTGAAAGAAGGAACCGGCAACGCTTCCGGCGCGGCCGCGCTTGTGCCCGGCTTTTTTCTTAGCCGCCGTTTTCTTTCCGGCGGACACGATGTCCGCCGGCCAGTCGGCGTCACCCCAGATTGTCAGTGACGCCGCCCCATGGATGGGTCTCCTACAGCGGATTCTCGCCCCGCCGTACAAGCTCAGGTGTCAGTGAGGCCCGCGTGTGCGGGAAGTTCGGGGCGGAACGACAAGGCCGGAGTTCCGGAGCCGGTGGCGCAACAGGACGTTGCGCCACATGTTCGGCGGAGGGACGGAGGCCGCCGGCGTAGCGCCCCCCAAGAGCTGGGTCTCCTCCCCTCATTGATGCTTCCTTATTACAGGGATGCCAAGGAGAGGAGAGGTTGAGGGGAGGAGAACCTGCGGCGGGGGGCGCGGTCCGCCCCGCTCGTCGTCGGAGCGCCGGCCGTGCGCCGCGCGTTTTTCGCGGCGCGAGAGGCCGGCGCGTTCTACGTGTAAGTGGTCATCGCCCACAATTCGAGCGGGCCGTGCCCACACTTCTGCCCAGGCGGGGCGACTTTAATACGCCCTGCTCTGTTTGGTTTTGCTTTGGGGGTGATGTGTGAATTTCTATTTTAGCAGGCCGGATTTACTCAATCTGGACCGAATCGCACCCGGTTGTCGTCCGAGGTCGGCGGCCAACTCCCTTATGCTTTTGCCTTCCGAATGACCCCTTTCCACTCGTTCGATTTCCTGGGACGTCCACGGCTGATATGCTTGGGGATGTTCTTCTCGAATTTTTTGGGGGCTGTATTTTTTTCCTGTATCATCCAACGGCGATCGAGGCTTGCTGTCATAAAAATATCGGACAAGCTCGTTGATACCGACACGGACATCGTCCAGATTTGAAAGCTTCGCGCTGATCCGCTTGAGTTGGTCCCTGATTTCCGTCAGCAGTCGAATGGTTTGCTCGGAATCGTCGCCGCCCATTTAGGCAGTCACGCGCCGGCCATTGCCGTTGGCGCGTTTTGCCAGGAGCGCGTCCAAATGTTCCATGATCGCTCGCTGGTGATGGCGCGGCAGCTGCTCGATCCGGCGCAATCTCTTTAGCAGCCTGACGGAACGCGGCGGCGGCCCGAAGTCGGAGGCGTCGGCGCCAAGCAAATCGTCAACAGGCACACGAATCACCTTCGCCAATTTCATCACGACATCGACAGGCGGAAGGCGGCCGTGGTTGCCCTCGTAGTAGCTCAGCATCCGCAGCGACAGCCCGATCTTCTTCCCAATCTCGGCCTGAGTCAGACCCCGTTGCAGCCGAAACTGCTGTAGACGGAATCCGAAAGTCTCCGGCTTCGGTTTCTGTAGTTTCATTATACTATCTCCAGAAAGCAAACCTTCATCACCTCCAGTTTATCTCCGCTCTGGCCCGCACCGTTTCTTGGTTGGAAAATATCCAAAAAACGTCTTGACTTCTATTTGCATAAAATGTAAATAATTGGCGTCTGTTTGTCAAGGTTTTCGGGTGGGTTAAATCGTCTCGAAAATTATCCCACCCGGCATTGACACATTTTCAAAAAACGCCCGTTTCGGGCGGATCGGTGGATACGGGAAATATGGGACGGATTCCTGACGAAGAGCTTGAACGAATCAAACGAGCCGTTGCCGTCGCCAACCTCGCGCGGCGGCGCGGCGTCGAACTCGCGCCGCATGGCAAGGACTTGATCGGCCTGTGCCCCTTCCACAACGATCACAACCCGTCTCTTGTCATCACGCCTGACAAAAACCTCTGGCACTGTTTCGGCGCGTGCCAGGACCCGAAGGGCGGCAGCGTGATCGATTGGGTTCGGAAAGCGGAGGGCGTGTCCTTCCGTCAGGCCGTCGAACTTCTGCGCCGGCATGACGTCGCGCTCACGCCGGCGACTGCCCGGCCCGTCGTCAAAGTCGGCACCGTCAAAAAACTTCCCTGTCCCATTCCGATCGGCGCGTCCGATCAGACGGCGCTGCGCTGCGCCGTCGATTTCTACGTCGAGACGCTCAAAGATTCGCCGGAGGCCCTAGCCTACCTCGAACGCCGCAGGATCGGCCACGCCGGCGCCATCGACCATTTCAAACTCGGCTATTCCAACCGAACGTTCGGCTACTATCTCGCCGACTCAAACCGCGACGAGGGCGCGAAGATTCGCGGCCAGCTTCAACGACTCGGCGTCTACAGCGTCAAAGGTCATGAACGATTCAACGGCAGTATCGTCATTCCCGTGATGGACGAAAACGGAAGCATCACCGAAATGTACGGCCGCAAGATTCGGGACGACCTGCGCGACGGGACGGCCTATCACCTCTATCTGCCCGGGCCGCACAAGGGCGTCTGGAATGTTTCTTCTTTAGCGGCGAGTAAAGAAGCGATCCTGTGCGAAGCCCTCATTGACGCGCTGACGTTCTGGTGCGCGGGCTTTCGCAACGTCACGGCCAGCTACGGTGTCGAGGGATTCACGGCGGATCATCTCCATGCGCTCAGGATGTCCGAAGTCGAAAAAGTGTTGATCGCCTATGATCGGGACGAGGCAGGCGACCGCGCCGCGACGAAACTGGCGGCGATCCTGATGGGATACGGCTTCGAAGTGTCGCGCGTAAACTTTCCCGACGGTGAGGACGCGAACTCGTTCGCGTGTTCCGTCTCCGATCCGGCCGACGCGTTGGGAGTTCTCCTTCGCGGCGCGGCGTGGATCGGCAGAGGCAAATCGTCAATCGTAGACATGCCGGTAGCAGCTAAAGAAAAAATTTCTCCACCTTCAGCCGCCGAAGAATCACCAGGCGAGAAATCCCTGACGCCGGCGGCGCCCGATCCGGCCGATGTCGGAGACATCGGCACTTGTGGCGCCGGAGGCGCTGATCCGGCCGCGGCGGATCTGCACGAGTGCGCGCCGCTGGAGGCCCACGCGAGGCCGGAGGCGGCGGCGATCCCGTCCGGTAACGGCCACCAACTCGATGAAGTCTTTGACGGCCGCGCGTGGCGGATTCGCGGCATTGAAAAGAACACGACCTACGGCGTCCTGCGCGTGAGCGTGCGCGTGTCGATCGGCGACCGCTTCCACCTCGACACCGTGGACCTGGCAAACGCCAGGCACCGCGCGGCGTTTCTCAAAGCCGCTTCGACCGAGACCAGCCTGTCCGAAGATATGTTGAAAGACGACCTGCGCCGGTTGCTTCTGAAACTCGAAGAACTCCAGGACAACCTCATCCAAAAGGCGATCAACCCGCCAGATGCAACCGTGACGTTAACCGAGGCGGAGAAAGAGGAAGCGCTGGCGTTTCTTCGCGCGCCCGATCTGCTGGACCAGATCGTCAAGGACTTCGAGTCCATCGGCATTGTCGGAGAGGAAGTCAACGCCCTCACCGGATACCTCGCGTGCGTGTCGCGCAAGTTCAAAGACCCGCTGGCGATCATCATCCAGTCGGCCAGCGCCGCCGGCAAGACCACGCTCATGGACGCCATTTTGTCGCTCATGCCGAAAGAGGAGCGCGAACAATTCAGCGCCGTCACCGGCCAGGCACTCTTTTACATGGGCGAAAAAAATCTCAAACACAAAATCCTCGCCATCGTCGAGGAAAAGGGCGCGGAGAACGCCACCTACGCGATCAAACTTCTACAGAGCGAGGGCAAGCTGGTGATTGCGTCCACCGGCAAAGACCCGACGACCGGCAAGCACGTCGCGTTTGAGTCGAGAGTCGAGGGGCCGGTCGTCATCATCATCACGACGACCAATTACGAGATTGACGAGGAACTCCTAAACCGCGTCCTGGTCATCACGATCAACGAGGACCGCGAGCAGACGGAGCGGATCCACGAGCTACAGCGCGAACGCGAGACGCTTGAGGGCGTCCTGCGTCAGGAACGGCGCGACGACATCCTGCGCCGCCACCAAAACGCCCAGCGCCTTTTGCGCCCGATCCGCGTCGTGAACCGCTACGCCAAACAACTCAAATTCTTGAGCACCCAACTGCGGACGCGGCGCGACCATCCGAAATATCTGACGCTGATCCGGTCCATTGCGCTTTTGCATCAGTACCAGCGCCCCGTCAAACAAACGCAGGACGGCCCGCGCGTGATTTCCTACATCGAGGTCATGCCGAAAGACATCGAGGGCGCCAACCGCATCGCCAACGTCGTCCTCGGCCGGTCCCTCGATGAACTCCAGCCGCAGACACGCCGCCTGCTCACTCTTCTTGACGACATGGTGACGGCGAAAACAAACGGCGGCAAAATAACCCGCGCCGCTTTCCGGTTCGGCCGCCGCGACGTACGCGAGTTCACGGGATGGAGCGACACGCCGCTCAAAATCCACATGGCGCGCCTGGTCGAAATGGAGTTTCTCATCCTCCACCGCGGGCGCGGTCAGTCCTTCGTCTACGAGTTGATCTACGACGGCCAAGGCAAGGACGGCGCGCCGTTTTGCATGGGCCTGATCGATCCGGCCACACTCGAACAGCCTTACGACGGCGACCGGTCCTGGCAAAATGCCGACCGGTCCGGGTCGGAGGGATCGCGGTCCGGGTCCGGTCCGGGCGCGGTCCGCCCCCGGTCCGGGGGTGGTCCGGGTGTGGATTCTTCCGCAACTCCAACAACGCCGACCGCTTCAAACGCACTTCTCAAAAATCGGGCGAAAACGCATATAAAAGAGAAAGACGCCAAGCGCCCCAAAACGGCGTCGTAGCAATATTTTTTTCCTTAGCTGCTAAAGATGAGCGACACCCAGCGCGATCTGGCCGGATTCGCCGCGCGGATCGAGCAGTACACGGAGGCGATGCAAGTCAAAGGCCACACACCCGACACGCTCAACCGCGCCATCTATTCCTTTCGAAAATTTACGATCTGGTGCGAGGAGCGCGGCGTGTTACGTCCCACCGAAGTCACGCGCCCCATCGTCGAACGCTTCCAGCGGTTTCTCTTTCACTCGATCAACCCCCGCACCGACCGGCCCATCAGTCTCGCCTATCAAAACACCGTCCTCACCAACCTCCGGTCCTTTTTCCGCTGGCTCGCCAAACAAAATCTTGTCCTCTACAATCCCGTCGCCGACATTGATATTCCACGCCGTGACAAACGCCTGCCGAAAAAAATCCTCAACCAGGAGGAACTCGGCCGCGTCATGAACGCGCCCGACCTTCGCACGCCCCTGGGCCTGCGGGACCGCGCCATCCTCGAAACGCTCTACTCAACGGCGATCCGCCGGATGGAGGTCTGCAACCTGAACGTCGACGACGTGGACATTGAGACCGGCATCGTTTTCGTCCGCCAGGGCAAGGGCCGCAAAGACCGCGTCGTCCCCATCGGTGAGCGCGCCTGCCGCTGGATCCGCGCGTTTCTCCATGACGGACGCCCGCATCTGGTCACACCGCCGGACCCGGGCGCGCTCTTTCTCACGCCAGCCGGCCGCCGCATGCCCCGCGGCCGTCTGACCGCGTGCGTGATCTCGCATTTGAGCAAATGCGGCGTAACCCATCGCGGCGCGTCCCACCTGTTCCGCCACACCTGCGCCACCCACATGCTCGAAGGCGGCGCGGACATCCGCTACATTCAGGCGATGCTTGGCCACGCGGTCCTACAGACGACCGAAATCTACACGCACGTCGCCATCAAAAAGCTCAAGGAGATTCACACCGCCACGCACCCCGCCGCAAAACTCAAACCGGATGAACAAAAATTGCCAGAGGACGGCGACGTTGGTATGCTTCCATTATGAACAAAGCCCAAGCGCAGTTTGTGGTTGACCCCAAAGGCAAAAGGACGGCGGCGATTCTGCCGATTGAACGCTACGAGCAGATGGTCGAAGACCTGCACGATCTGGCGGTGGTGGCCGAACGGCGGCGGGAAAAAACGATCAGCTGGGAGGACATGAAGCGGCGGCTCAAACGGAATGTATCGCGTTGAAGTAAAGCCGTCCGTTTGGAAAGACCTGCGTCGTTTACCCGCCGGGATGGTGGCCCGGATCCGGCGATGGATTGACTCCCTGGCTTCCAACCCCTTTCCCAATCAATGCGTCAAACTGTCGAATGCGGAACGGCTCTGGCGGATTCGCGTGGGAGATTACAGGATCGTCTACGAAGTGGACACGGCCGCGCGGCTGGTGATCGTCTACTATGTACGCCATCGGCGCGAGGTTTACAGAGGAATTTGACGGAACAATTTTGTTGTTGCTCTCCTGGGATTGTGCTATATTTCCCTTGATGAATCTTCCAACGGGTAACGCCTATTTGGATCGGACAGAGCAGAAGATTCAACGCCTCACCGTCCGGATGCTCTCGACGGTGGGGACAGAGCGTTTCCGTTTACAAAAACAAATTCGAAAACTTAAAGAGCGGCGCGTCGGTCATCAACTCGCGCGGGCGCGGTTCGGCAAGCCGCGAGAGATTGTTGGACCGCCCGGCAGACCGTGGCCGGTCTTGCCGGAACGCGTGACCGTCTTTAGCGGCCTGGTGCCGATGTGAGCAAGGTCATCGCTTTTCCCGCGCGTCCTTCGAGGTCGGCTGTGTGTCCGACGTTCGGCGCTCTGGCCCTCGATCCGGCGCGCGTAGCGTCTCGACCCACTCAATCACGTCCGACAAATCGGCGTGTGAAGATAGATGTGATTCCGTTCCCCGGCGCATGGACGCCCACGGAATCACCGAAGAAACAGGAAGTCCCAAACCCCTCTGATGCGATTGCTCGATCGGCAACGGACATGAGTGAGGGGGTGGAAAGTCGCATCAGGGGGTCGCGCAAAATTTCAGATATTTTTTCAACGGCTTATGAAGACACCGCATCCCCTTTAGCCGAAACCGCACAAGGGCTTGGAGAGTTGACGGGCTTCTGGATCGCATGGGGCGCAACGGATTTCACCCATGGGCCGGCAGATGGAAACATCGATTTTGGTAATATAGATGATGAACCGTTTATTGTTCACACAGAAAATCCAACCACCAAGGAAATTTCTACCGACTACTACTTGCGGGACGGACTCCACAGCATTACAGAGTTGATCGGGAAGGATGGCACGATCACCGGAGAACTGGCCTACAACAGCTTCGGAAAAATCGTCCGCTCGTCGGGCAAGGCCCTCGAACAGTGCTATAGCTATACCGGAAGAGAGTTTGACAGGGAAATAGATTTGGTGTTCTTCCGAAGTCGATATTATTCTCCTGAAACAGGCCGGTTTCTCTCGGAAGACCCTCGTATCGATAAAGCAATTATTCGTAATGAAAATAGCCTTTATCTTTATACTAGTGGCAACCCGATAAACGCAATTGATCCGTCGGGCGAATTTTCGTTGGGTGAATTCATGACGGCGAGTACCATATCTGGCCTAGTCGGTTCGTTGGCGAATGCCATGATATGGAGAAAAAAAATTGGTACTGTGCCGGCGCTTAAATCGGGATTTTTAATAGGCTTTGTAGGTGGGGGCGTTGGTTATACTCTTGGTACATTGGTGGCGGCTGGAGGCAGTGTATTTTCACAGGGCTTGGTGAGTTTTTCCCAAAATGCAACGCAGTATGTTGTAAACACCCTTGAGGCCAACGGCATCCCGGCGTCATCTGAAGAAACACGCAATCTCATATTCGATACTTTTAAACAGGCTCTCGCTCAATCTGTATTTGCCGGTATTAGGGGTGTGGCTGCCGCTGATGTTGCATTTAAGGCTCGGATCACTGACGGCCTTGGCGCTGTATTTCTTACAAAGGGATTGGACGGCGGGATGAGGTTGATACAAGGAATGGTCGAGGCCATGTTCAACTGATGAGGCTGTAGATTTTTATCGTGAAAGTAGATCCGCGTGTAATTTTGACGAGTTCAATCTTTTGGATGGGCGTTGTGATGTTAGTACTAGTTTTTGGCTTTTTAGCCATCGGTGGTCTATATTTTGGCTTTAGGGACATTCGTGTTAAATATGACATAGGCAACTGGAAAGTAGCGGATGGAAGGATATTAGACATTGGTTATAAAGAAATAGCAAATCCAGAATATCCCATAAAAGAATTTAGAATTAATATGTCGTACGAGTACGTAGTGAACAGCGAGTATTACATTGGTCATTATTATACAATAGACGGCTCTGCCGAAGGTACAAAGGAGAACATGGAATCAATCGTCAAGAAATTCCCTAAACATAGTTCGGTCACCGTTTACTATGATCCACAAAGGCCGGGTGATAGTTGTCTTGTTAGAGATATAACATGGAAGCCCTATATTTTTATCGGATTTGGATTGTTTAGTTCTTGGGTGATTTTTAGAATATTTAAAGGACTTCGAGAATTTTATGGAAAGCGATGGGAAAGGATCATTCCTACGGGATAGTAGTCATAGGAAAAAAGGGGTCATTCCGAGGAAAAAGGGGTCATTCTTTAACATTGTAACATTCGCCGACTGACCGCTGTTTGAAATCAGAAGCCCGACGAGCCGCCGGCCGTGATCGAAGTTTCCACCGCGGCGCATATCACCGGTGATATGCGCCGCTGATCTGCGCCTCTCGCAACGCTTTTTGTATGTAGTCGGCTGCGGGAACGCCAGCGTTCCCGGCGGCCGGGAATTGAGTCGGAGACCTGATCCAGCCCGGCCTCAGCCGATAGCCCGCTGTCGGATGCGGCCACGAGGTGGCCGCATGTATTGAACGGCCCTCCCTGGCACAATCCTGGGCGCGGGACATCGTGTCCCGCGCGGCGAAATTACGGAATCCGAACCGCGCGCCTGATCCGGCCGCACTTTTTCCAGGCGGACACAAAATGTCCGCATACAATTACATCGGAGACGAAACGAGATGGACAATTTCAGCTGTTTGAATAGTAAAGAAGAAGTCTTGACGAAGGCGTTACAGCTTGTGACCTCCGCTAAAGACCAAATAAACGCCATTGGCCAGGATATGTCGTGGCTGAAAAACGAGCCCTTTGCCAAGGCCATTTCGACAAGAGCTATAAACAACCATGAGTTGAAAATTCGGTTTATTATTACGGACATCGAGTTTTTCAAACAAGTCGGTACGGACACGGCAAAGGCGCATGCTGAAAAAATTGGTGCATTGATTCGCTATAAACCCTTTGGAACGGCACGGTATATATCAGTAGACGAGGGCTCCAAATTTATAGTCGCTTTTGGGAGTTCCTACGAACCGGAAATGAAAAATCAGACCGCGTTTGGACTCTATATCGAAAATCCAAATGTTGGTCGGTGGTTACTCCAGAGATTTCATTATCACTTTCGCAAGAGTGTATCGGCTGAACGGGCCGAAAAGTTTAAATGGATTCCCTTTATCCTGTGGAGAATACTGTTTTGGTTATTCAACATCCCTCGATTTTTTAGAAACAACGCGGCGCAGTAATCAAAAGCAGGTAGCTGAAAGATAAATCCACGCTTCCGGATCCCCTGCGCAACTGGCCGGCCTTGGCACAAACTTGGGCGCGGGACATCGTGTCCCGCGCGGATCCAGAACCCGGAAACCCGCAGCTGAAAGAAGGAACCGGCAACGCTTCCGGCGTGGACGAACACGGGGCCGGCTTTTTTCCTTCAGCCGCCGTTTTCTTTCCGGCGGACACGATGTCCGCCGGCCAACGTCGTCGCCTCCGGTGTCAGCGACGACGCCCCACGGAGGGGTCACCGCCGGCGGTGTTGTCGCCGCCCCGTCAGCTTTTTCTTTTCGGTCCCGCCTCAATCTCATTTGGGCCGGATGGTTCGGGCGTGACCCGGCTGCGGCGAAGAGAATCCGCGAAGCGATTTTCGCCGCAAGGTAGCCGGGCGGCCCGGTTCCGTGGGCCGCGTCATCCTCCCCCGATGGGGTTCCCCCCGTGCGGGTTCCGATTACTTGGAGGGGGTGCCTCGGAAGGGGGGCTGCACGGGGGGAAACCAAGGCATGGGGGAGGGACGTCACGCCCGATCCGGCCCATCAATACCGGGGCGTCGGCCGTGCGACGTGGCCGGTGAAGTGTCCGGCCACGGCGTGGAAGGACGACGCCCCTACCGCAAGCTGTTTATCTCCATGTCAGCGGGACCGTGCCCGAATCTCGTACGAGGGGCGGCGACTTTAAATATGCTCTGCTCTGTTTGGTTTTGCTTTGGGGCGGCGGGTGCTCGTACTTGGGAAGTCTGCTCCGGGCGGGGCTGGTTTTCTCGCGGGTGAGCGGCGCGAATGCGCCGCGCCGGGAGCGCAAGCGCTCCCGCGCCCGCGAGCCATGCCACGCGCGGCGGGAGTCGCCGGCGAGCGTCGCCTATGACCGGTCATAGGCGACGCGACTTCAATCACATTCGCGTGATGCGGCTCGACGACTTCGGGGTTTTTCTTTTTCGGGTTAGGCTGCTACGCGCTGGCCATTCTGGGAAATGAACGCGATGTAATCGACAACTTGCTGTTGCTTTTTGGGTGGTAGCGTTTCTATTTTTTCCACGATCGCGCGAAGCTTTCGGCCATTTTTGGGCGGTGATACATACTTTCCATTGGTCAACTCTGTCATTGGAACTCGTAATGTCTGTGCAATTTTCAAGAGAGTCTCCGCCGGTAGCCTGCGCTGAGCCATTTCGTAGTGGCTAAGAGCCCTTTGCGTTTCTCCGATTCTCTCCGCCAGTTCTGCCTGCGTTAAACCTCGGGACTTACGGACTGCTTTGATTCGTTCGGCCAATTCTTGATTATATTTCGCATCCCTCCGCGACGCCTTGGACGGTGGACGTGGCATAGACATCACTCCTTCACAATTTTTTTCCACGTCCATTGTATTCCTCCTTTTAGTTGCAGATAGACCCTCTCCAAAATAACGCTTGACAGTATAGACCAAATGGTCTATAAGTCAAGTCGTTTTTAGATGGTCGTAAAAAGAGCGAATTTTTGAAGCGACCCCCTTGACACGTTTTCCAAAACCGCCCGATTTCGGGCAGAGAGGCAGCTAAGGGAAATATGGGAGCACGCCGGCGAATCCCGCAAGAAGAACTCGACCGAATCAAACGCGACGTGAGCGTCGCGGACCTGGCACAACGCCGCGGCGTCGAATTGAAACCCCACGGAAAGGACCTGATTGGCCTGTGTCCCTTCCACTCGGATCACTCACCATCTCTCGTGATTACGCCGGAAAAAAATCTCTGGCACTGTCTCGGCGCGTGCCAGGCCGGAGGCGACGTGATCGCGTGGGTGATGAAAGCGGAGGGCGTGTCCTTCACGCACGCCGTCGAACTTCTGCGCCGCCATGATGTGGCGCTGTCGCAGATCAACCCCAAACGCCCGCCGGTCGCCCTCTCCGTCAAAAAACTTCCGCCGCCCATCGAACGAACCGCCGACGATCAAACGGCGCTGCGCCAGGTCGTCGAGTTCTATCACGAGACCCTGAAAGACTCGCCGGACGCGCTGGCTTACCTCGAACGCCGGCGGATCGGCCACGCCGGCGCCCTTGACCATTTCAAACTCGGCTACGCCAACCGCACGCTCGGCTATCGCCTGCCGTTTTCGGCGGTGAAGGAAGGCCGCGACCTTCGGGACCGGCTGCGGCGTCTGGGCATTTATCGGGAAACGTTCCGGGAACATTTTTGCGGCTGCGTCGAGTTTCCGGTGTTCGACGAAAGCGGCGCCGTGACCGAAATCTACGGCCGTCGAATCCAAAAGACCAGCCGGGACGCCCCGGAACATTTGTATTTGCCCGGGCCGCACAAAGGCGTCTGGAACGTGTCGGCCCTGGCCGCATCCACCGAAGTGATTTTGTGCGAGGCGTTGATCGACGCGCTGACGTTCTGGTGCGCGGGATACCGCAACGTCACGGCCAGCTACGGGATCGAGGGATTCACACAGGATCATCTGGCCGCGTTCAAAAAATACGGAATCAAAAAAGTGTTGATCGCCTACGACCGCGACGACGCCGGCGAGCGCGCTGCGGCGAAGCTCGCGCCGATCTTGTGCGCGCGGGGCTTTGAGTGTTTCCGCGTCGAGTTTCCGCACGGCCAGGACGCGAACGACTTCGCGCGCGCCGTCTCCGATCCGGCCGACGCGCTGGGGGCGCTCCTTCGCGGCGCGGCGTGGCTCTGCAAAAATTGCGCGACGGCGCCGCCGGCGCAGGCCCGCGCCGATTCTGCGCCTTCGGTCCTGCCGGCGCCGGCAACTAAGGAAAAAGATGAATCCATTCCTTTAGCCGCGCCCGAAGCGGCGGCGCCCATCGAAGCCCTGACGCCGGCGCCGCCCGATCCGGCCGCGTCGGACATGCACCCGTGTGGGCCGCCGGAGGCCCTTGCGGAGCCGGAGGCGGCGGCGATCCCGGCCGGCAACGACCATCTGCTGGACGAGGCGTTTGACGGCCGCGCGTGGCGGATCCGGGACTTGGAGAAAAACACGAGCTACAGCGTTTTGAAATTGAACGTCAGCGTCAGCTGCGGCAATCGCTACCATATGCACACCTTTGACCTGGCCAACGCCAATCTGCGCGCGGCCTTTCTCAAAGCCGCCGCCGTGGAGATGAGCCTTCCGGAGAATGTACTCAAGGATGACCTTCGGAAACTCTTGCTCAAACTCGAAGTGATGCGGGACGCGCTCATTCAAAAGAAACTCGCGCCCAAAGACGCGCCGCCGCCGATGACCGACGCGGACCGCGATGAGGCGCTGGCGTTCTTGAAATCGCCCGACCTGCTCGCCCAAATCGCGCGCGATTTCGAATCCATCGGCATGGTGGGCGAGACGACGAACCTCCTGGCCGGATACATCGCCGCCACGTCCAGAAAACTCGATGCGCCGCTCCACCTGCTGGTCCAATCCATGACCGCCGCCGGCAAAACGGCAGTCATGAACGCGATCCTGTCCCTCATGCCGCCGGAGGACGTCGTTGACTTCAGCGCGATGACGGGTCAGGCCCTCTTTTATCTCGACGACGTGGATCTCCGGCACAAAATTCTGGCGATCGCGGAGGAAGAAGGCGCCGCCAAGGCCGGCTACTCCATCAAACTTTTCATGAGCGACGGCAAACTCGTCATCGCCGCGACCATCAAAGACCCGCAAACCGGCAACCTCATCGCGCGCCGGAAGGAAAGGCCCGGCCCCGCCAGCGTGTTTATGACGAC
The DNA here is from genome assembly GCA_001784175.1 of Candidatus Lindowbacteria bacterium RIFCSPLOWO2_12_FULL_62_27. Classification (GTDB taxonomy): domain Bacteria; phylum Lindowbacteria; class 2-12-FULL-62-27; order 2-12-FULL-62-27; family 2-12-FULL-62-27; genus 2-12-FULL-62-27. The sequence continues at coordinate 61,192 of MFPR01000012.1, read as the reverse complement.
GACGAAGCTGGACATCGCGGAAGAACTCATGAACCGGATGCTGATCGAAACGGTCAACGAGGATCGGGACCAGACGAAACGAATCCACGACATGCAGCGCCAGAGCCACACCCTCGCCGGACTTGTGCGGCTGGCGGAGCGCGAAGCGATCCTGCGCCGGCATCGAAACGCCCAGCGCCTCTTGCGGCCGTTGCCAGTCATCAACCCCTACGCCGACCAGTTGACGTTTAACGACACGTGCATCCGAACCCGCCGCGACCATCCCAAATATCTCACGCTCATTTTGTCGATCACGCTTCTCAACCAGTATCAACGCCCGCTTCGACCCGTCAAAATCGGCGGCAAGACCGTCCAAGTGATCGAATCGACGCCGGAGGACATCGCGGCGGCGAATAAACTGGCCGATGAAATCCTCGGCCGGTCCCTGGACGAAATGCCGGCGCCCACGCGTCGGCTTCTCTTGATCCTCGACGACCTCGTGACCCGCCGCGCCGCCGAACAAAACGTCCCGCGTGAAAACGTCCGATTCACCCGCCGCGACGTGCGCGACTACGCGGGCATGAGTCCCACGCAGGTGAAAGACCACATGAAAAAACTGGATGACCTGGAGTACGTCCTGATCCATCGCGGCGCGCGCGGGATCTCGTTCGAGTATGAACTGCTCTACGACGGCCAGGGCAAGGACGGCCGCAAGTTTTGTCCGGGTTTGATTGATGTTACGACCCTGAAAACGCCGGAGCCATTCAACTACGACGCCAACCTCGCGGTGGAAAACAGCCACCTCGCGGCTGAAAAGCCCAACCTCGCGGTATCAAAACGGCCTCAAAACGGTGGGTTCGCGGCGGGTTCGCGGAAGCCAAATTTCGGCGCAATCCTCACAGCCTCGAAAGCTTCCCGCGCGCTGATGCAAAATTGGGCCAAAACGCATATATTGGGAAACGGCCGCCGTCGTAGTACGGTGTCGTCGTAGTAAAATTTCCCTTCCCTTAGCGGCGAATGCCCCGCGATCCGGCCGGATTCGAAGCGCGCTTCGAGCAGTTCGCCGAGGCGTCGCGCATCAAAGGCCACTCCGAGGACACGATCAACCGCTCGCAATACAGCATGCGGAAATTTTTCGCCTGGTGCGAAGAACGCGGCATCTTCCGGCCGACCGACATCACCCGCCCGATCCTCGAACGCTATCAGCGCCACCTGTTCCACACGATCAACCCGCGAACCGACCGCCCCCTCAGTCTCGCCTATCAGCAAACCATCCTCGTCCACATCCGATCGTTTTTCCGCTGGCTCATCCGCCAAAATCTCGTCCTCTATAATCCGGCCGCCGACATCGACATCCCGCGCCGGGACAACACGCTGCCGACGGACTTTTTGTCGCGCGAAGAAATCGAGCGCGTCTTGACGCAGCCCAATCTCGCCACCGCCCAGGGCCTGCGCGATCGCGCGATCATGGAGACGTTCTACTCGACGGGAATTAGGCGGATGGAGATTTGCAACCTCAAGATCGACGACGCCGTCCGCGAGCAGGGCGTGGTGATCGTGCGAAAAGGCAAAGGCCGCAAGGATCGCGTGGTGCCCATCGGCGAGCGCGCCTTGCAGTGGATCGCGGCCTACACCCAGGACGCGCGCCACAAGCTCGTCGCCGCTCCGGACGAGCGCTGGTTATTCGTATCCAACACCGGCAAACAAATCCCGCGCAACCGGCTCAACGGATGGATCCGCGGATACCTTCGCAAGTCCGACATCCAAAAACGCGGCGCCTCCCACATCTTCCGCCACACCTTCGCCACTCACATGCACCAAAACGGCGCCGACATCCGTTTCATTCAGGCCATGCTCGGGCACAAGGGACTCGCCACCACCGAACGCTATACCCACGTCGTCATCGATCAGCTCAAAAAAATCCACGCCGCCACGCACCCCGCCGCGCAGATGAAACCCGCCGGACCGGCGGACTCGGCGATCTCCAGACCGCCCGATTGATTTCGACGGAGGATCGGGGTAATCTCTCGATAGTGGATGACGTGCTGACCCGGATCAAAGAATTGGTAACAACGGGGAAAGTGGTGTTCTCTAAAAAAGCCCGCATCGAGTTGGCGTTGGACGATCTGACGGAGGACGACGGGGTGGAATCCATTCTCAACGCCACGGAAGTTCGCGCCAAGCGGTCGAGAAGCAAACACCGCCGACATCCGCGCGAGCGGGTTTACATCATTGTAGCCCCGACAAACTCGGGAATCGAGATATATTCCAAAGGCACCATACGGAAAAAAGCCGGCGAGGAAATTTTCTACTTTCTGATTTCGGCGAAACTATCGAGAGAAAACTGGGAAGGAGAACGGCATGGAACTAAAAATTAAAACCTGTCCTACCTGCGATTCAAAAAATTTCCGTCGGAAGACCGGTGCGCTGACGCATTACCATCGTCGTCGGGAGATTCGCGTTCCACGCGCGACCTATTGGGAGTGCGGCGACTGCGGAGAACAGGTCTACTCGCTGGACGACATGCACAAGATCACGGAATACGCCCGCCGCCATTTCTCGAAGGCCGCCTGAATCATTTGTAAGGAAAACGCCAAGTCGCCGCATAACGCGTGGGCATGACGCGCCGCATAACGCGCCGATTGATTTTCCCACCGCCATGCGATAGACTTCCCTCGATGATCGCCACGGCGGAAGTGTTAGACGAACCCACCCACACGACGGACCCACGCTTGAATTTCCTCGCCGATCATCTCTTGTCCGATCTCCACGCCGAAAATGTTCTCCGCATTTTCAAAACTCGCTTAGGGGGGTCGCCCAAAATTTCGGAATTTTTTTCAGGCACTTATGAATCATCCCTTCCCCCTTTAGCCGCGATTTCACAAGAGGTTGCGGACGAGTCGGCCCTCGAAATCGCGTCGGGTGGTATTGTTTTCCGGTACAGTGGCTGGCGGGCTTGCCTACACGTCGGATGCCAAAGACCGGATTACGGGACTAAGCGGTCTTGCCGGGATTTCCGTCCGATACGAGTACGACCCTCATGGGCACGTGACTAAGGTGGTCGATGGAGCGGGCCGCGTCACCGCGATCGAATACGACTCCAAGGATCGCGAAAAAAAGAGGACGCTTCCCAACGGCGAGGTTGTAGAGAAGGAATACAACGCAGCCGGCTGGATCTTAAAGCAGACGCACCGCCTCGGCGCGCAGATATTCATTCGGACGTGGGAATACGATCCGCGCGGCCGAGCCATCGGCTACGTAGAATCCCCCTCTCCCCTTGGGGGAGAGGGCAGGGGTGAGGGACGATTCACCTACGCGTACGACAACTCCGACAGGCTGATCCGCGCAACGCGCCCTGACGGGATCGATTTTCAATACACGTACGACTCGCGCGGCAATCTTACGAAAATCACAGACAACGACGAGGAAATCACCCAGACCTTTGACGCGGCCGACCGTCTGGCGCGGCGCGAGGTTGTGACGTTCAAGAAACGAAAAAACAAGGGACATGGCAACAACGAAGACCACGACGACGAGGACAATCTAGGGAAGGGCAAGGGGAAACACGGCGCAAAGCCGGACGCGGATGACGATGGCGAGGACGATGATGAAATCGTCAAGGGCAAACATGGCAAGCGCAAAATCTTCGAATACGTGCATGACGCCAACGGCCGGGCCGTTGCCATGCGACAGGTGAAAAAGAACGGCAAGTCGGTCAAGGGCATGGAGATCACTTTCACGTGGGATGGGAACGACCGTCTGATCAAATCCGTGAAGGGCCGCGTCAGCGTCGATTACACGTACGATCCGCAGGGCCGATTGGTTCGGCGTATCGAGAAAGACGCGGGTCTGGTCAATGACGACCGAAGGTTCGTGTGGGACGTAACGAGCGAGAATATTCTGGCGGAGATGGATGCCGGCGGCAACGTGCTGGCGCGATACACGCCCACGCGGATGCAGGACGATGTGATCGTGAAGGAAAATCTCGCCGCGCGGAAAACGGCTATCTATTCGGACTTTGCCGCGAATCTCCCTACGAAAGTTGTCCGCGATGAATTCGGCAACCTTCTCGAAAGCCTGGAAACCATCGATCCCTACGGCGCCATGCAGACCGCCGACTCCGTCGATCACACGCGATTTCAAGGCAAGATGCAGGACCCCGTCACTGGCTGGTATTACTTCCGACACCGTTTTTATGACGCGCAGGCAAGGAGGTTCGTGTCAAAGGACCCAACACCCAAGCAGGCGACCGATCCGTCGCGCATCAATCTCTACGCGGCGTTCGGGAACAACCCGGTGTCCAACACCGACGCGATGGGTCTGCGCCATGAGATCAGAAATGACGAGCGAATGGAGGATATTGTAACATGCGATGTATTTTGGAAAGAGATGTTGGGCTGGAGAAGTTACAGGGATGAGAATCTCAGGAAAGAGGAGAGTAGAAGATTAAGGGGAAATCCAAGATACAGGGCATATGCGCATTGTCTATTGGATGGCGACGCCGGTTCCGAAGACGGCTCGGCATGGGATGCCTTTGATTTCGAAACAAATTGGCATTTGCTGGCGGGCATGGCAAGCACATTGGGAAGTTCAGGGACGTTAGGAGGGGCATTGGCGGGAATCGATATTCTCGGATTCGGGTCAGTTGGATTCCCTAAATTGTCTATGCCGCTACAATTCTCCAAAGGAGTCAAAATAAGTAGCAAATTACTACTAGCCCGCCTAAGATTTTTTTCTTTCAAGCATGGGATTGATCTCATTGTTACAGGTGGTGATAGAACACTTGAAGAACAAAAGATTATTAGCGGCTATTACAGTAAAACTCCCGCAGAACAATCCATTTTGGACATAAAATTACCGTTAAATCTACATGTTTTAGGTCGAGCCGCAGATTTTCGAGCAATAAACAAGTTCGAGGGCAAAGACATAAACCCATTGGGTGTGGCGCGGCTGGCGTCGGCAAGTGGATTATTTGATCAAGTAGGATTTGAGATTCCCGGCGGTCCGAAACCGCACATTCATGTGGGGCTTGGTCCATTGGCGTCATGGATGTATCCACGCTTTAGCATTGATGCCATCGGTAAGACATATAACTATTTTCCAGCCACCTACCCACTCCCGCCTTTATTCCCGTAGTGTTCAGACTGCGATTGCTCAGCTTCTGTTTAGTCATGATAATCGTCCTATTTATTTTGTTTATGTTCCTCTTTAGAAAAGGATTACTGATGAATGAGGAATGGATCCCCCCTACGCATGAATTCTCTATAGCCGCAAACCCCCATTCGAATACGCCGGCAGATGACACACTGCATTTGTCAGAACTCATCATGTGGAAATATCGTCCCGATGGAACAAGAGATGCCAAACGGGCCAAATTAAGTGAAGGGCATGCTTTATTCAAACAAGCACAAAATGCGCTTCTGGCATCCAGATCGTTTGAAGATATGGAACGGCGATACCCGGACTTGTACGATTTCTGGGGGATGAATGCCGCCAGAAGGGTTCCTTCTGTGATTGACTTTCTGATCGAGACGGCACGGCATGGATACGGAACACCATCTGAAACAGCACGCCATATCCTAACTACCCACGGGATTTGGCCTCCACCACCAGGACATACCAAATATAAAAAATTTTTGGACTCCCTTCCAACTGAAGCCGATTCCATCGAAAGCGCCATGATTGCATATTTTCATAATCGTGACATCGATGAGAAACAAAACAACGATACGGACTATGACCACTTCATGTACTTTTACAAGAGGGTGATCATTGCCGAAGACGAAAAGGCAACAGAATTCGAAGACATTGTGAAATCAAAACTGGAATTATTCGGAAGGTATGGAGAAGACATCATCCCCCAGTTATTATTTTCTGAAAAAAACAGCGGATCGGTCTCAGTAACAGGGTCGGTCGTCCAACCGAGCCAATATCTTTCTCATCGGGATCTCCTTCTGAAGCCAGAGACGAAAAAGTGGTTGGTAAAACTCCATCGTAATCATATAGGCATCACCTTCTTCGATGAGGGATTGATGGGGCTGTTCCCCATTCTTGATGAATCCATTTTTTATTCCTATCTTTCTGCTGGAAAGAATAATCGGAAATCAACGTATTCGAAGGAAATCCACGAGCAAAATCGAAATAAAAACGAAAGCCGTTATCAGCATGATGATATGTTATTCAAGACCATGCGACGGGACCGAGGTAAAGAGAATGGACGATAACTCCTTTGGGAACAACTGTGTAAAATTCTTTCCCACCGCCAGCGCGCTTGCGATCGGGTTGGCATTTGTCGAGGAGGCTAAACACAACCATTCGTTGCGGCGCCATGGACCCGGCCGTCATCGGCCCCCCTCACCTCAATCCTCTCCCCCCTTCGGGGGGAGAGGAGGTGAATAGATACTCTCTGATGCCACATTACGTGCGCCGGCTGACTGTTGGAACAAAAATTTTCTGACCGGATACGGAATTGTTTCTTTTTTGACTTGACATTCGCATTTGAGCCAAGTATAAGCCCGACTGTTTGCGATGTGAAATAGATTCACTCGTATAATCCTGGTAATGGGTCCGGGAGTTTCTACAGGGGGGCCGGAACCTCCCTACTACGGGTGACAAGAGTTCGCGGGCGTGCGGTTCGCCGGTGTATGCATGGCGCGCGAGGTCTTTCACTTGTGGTCCCTCCTTTGAAGGTCCCAATCAGGATGCGAATGAGTGAAGAGTCGAGAAACGGGGAAGGTGGGGCGAAAAGACTTGATATGACCATGAAACTTCAGACGCCGGTGGCCGGCCGGAGGGTTCGTCCGGCCCTGCAGAGGCGGGATTTGCCGAGAGGCCTGCGATTTACGCGCGTGTTCACTAAAAAAGGAATTCATCCGTTCGATGAGATCACCTGGACGAAGCGGACATCCCGCATCCTGAATCCGGACGGCACGGTGGTCTTTGAACTCAAGGACATCGAGGTGCCCGAGTTCTGGTCACAGCTTGCGACCGACATACTGGCGTCCAAATACATTCGGAAGGCCGGCGTGCCCGGGACCGACATGGAAACCGGCGCGCGCCAGGTGGTGACGCGGCTGGCCCGGACGCTCCGGCAGGAGGGCGAGCGGCAGCGGATTTTCTGCACGGAAGAGGACGCGGACATTTTCGAAATGGAACTGACCCACCTCCTGATCCACCAGATCTCCGCGTTCAATTCGCCCGTCTGGTTCAACTGCGGGCTTTTACATGAATATGGAATCAAGGGCAGTCCCATCGGGAATTTCTGCTACGACGAAAGGTTGAACGCCGCCCGCGAAGCCGAGGACGCGTATTCGCGGCCGCAGCTTTCCGCGTGTTTCATCGTATCGATCAAGGACGATCTCATGGACCTGGCGGAGCACGTGAAACGCGAGATGAAGATTTTCAAGTTCGGCTCCGGCGCGGGCAGCAACTACTCGACCGTGCGGGGCGCGGGCGAGCCGCTCTCGAACGGCGGGAATTCCTCCGGACTCATGTCGTTTCTGGAGATTTACGACAAGGTCGGCGGCGCCATCAAATCGGGCGGGACGACCCGCCGCGCGGCGAAGATGGTGATCCTGAACGCCGACCACCCGGACATCGAGGCCTTCGTGTCCTGGAAGGCGCGGGAGGAGGCGAAGGCGCGCGCGATCATCGCCGCCGGATTTTCCGGCGAGATGGACGGAGAGGCCTACAAGACCGTGAGCGGCCAGAACTCGAACAACAGCGTGCGCGTTCCGGACGAATTCATGCGGGCGGTCGAGGAGGGCGGCGCCTGGCAGACGCGGTTTGTGACGTCGGGCAAGGTCGCGAAGGAATACCGCGCGCCGGACCTGTTCGACAGGATTTGCCACGCCGCCTGGGAGTGCGCCGACCCCGGCCTGCAGTTTGACACGACGATCAACCGGTGGCACACGTGCAAGAAGACCGGCCGGATCAACGCGAGCAATCCCTGCTCGGAGTACATGTTTCTTGACGACAGCGCCTGCAATCTCGCGTCGATCAATCTGGCCAAATTCTTGAAACCCGACGGCGCCTTCGACGTGGCCGCATTCCGGCATACGGTGGAACTCCTGACGACGGCCCAGGAGATCATCGTGGATTTCGCGTCCTATCCGACCGCCGAGATCGCCAAAAATTCTCATGACTACCGGCCGCTCGGACTTGGCTACGCGAACCTCGGGACGCTGCTCATGCTCATGGGCATCCCCTATGATTCCGACCGCGGCCGCGCCGTCTGCTCGGCCGTGACGGCGCTCATGTGCGGCGCCGCCTACGCGCAGTCCGCGCGGCTGGCGGAAGTCAACGGACCGTTTGCGGGATATTCGAAAAACCGCGAGGCCATGCTGGACGTCATCGAAATGCATCGGGACGCCGCCCATGGGATCGACAAGGACCTGCTCACGTATTATCTCTACGAAGAGGCCTGTGCATCCTGGGACCATGCGCTGGCCCTGGGACGGAAATTCGGATTCCGGAACGCCCAGACGTCGGTCCTGGCGCCGACCGGCACGATCGGCCTTCTGATGGATTGCGACACGACCGGAATCGAGCCCGATTATTCGCTGGTGAAATTCAAGAAACTGGCCGGCGGCGGGTACTTCAAGATCGTGAACCAGGCGGTTCCGGAGGCGCTCCGGCGGCTCGGCTACGCGGACGACCAGATCGCCGACGTGACGCACCATGTGCTCGGGCGAGGGACGTTTCAGGGCGCGCCGGCCATCCATGCGGAGTCTCTGATCGGCAAGGGTCTTGACCCCGGCCGCGTTAAAAGAATCGAAGAAATGCTGCCGAACGCCCTGCACCTGACGCAGGTATTTTCTGCCGCCTCGTTCGATCGCGCCGCCCTCCTGCGGCTGGGCGTGCCGGAGGATGATCTCACCCGGTTCGATTTCAATCTGCTGGATCATCTGGGTTACTCAAAGGAAGACATCGAGACGGCGAACAAGTACATTTGCGGCTGGCAGACCATCGAATTTGCGCCGCACCTCAAAGAGGACCATCTCCCGATTTTTGATTGCGCCAACCGCTGTGGCATCCATGGCCGGCGCGCGCTGGGCTGGCCGTCGCACATTCGGATGATCGCCGCGGCCCAGCCGTTTATTTCCGGGTCCATTTCCAAGACCATCAACATGCCCGCCGACGCGACCGTGGAGGACGTGAAAGAGGCTTACCGGATGGCGTGGAAACTTGGATGCAAATGCATTTCCATCTATCGGGACGGCTCCAAAGCCGTGCAGGCCCTCGTGTCGATCCGCCCGGTGGATGAGGAGAAGGACGGCGCCGCGCCGGCCCGGGAGGAGGCCGGTCCGCGCCGCCGTCGGTTGCCCCGCAAACGCGGCGGCATCACCTATGAGCTGCGGGTGGGCGGTCACAAGGTGTATCTGCGCACGGGCGAATACGAGGACCGGACGCTCGGGGAATTGTTCATCGACATGCACAAGGAGGGCGCGGCCTTTCGGAGCCTGATGAACTGTTTCGCGATTGCCGTATCCCTCGGATTACAATATGGCGTCCCGATGGAGGAATATGTCGATTCTTTCACGTTCAGCCGGTTTCAGCCCTATGGTCCAGTCGAAGGCCATCCGTACGTGAAGTACTCCACCTCGGTCATCGATATGATATTTCGAATCCTGGCGGTCGATTACCTCAAACGCACGGACGTCGCGCAGGTGAAACCGCCGGACGATAAGGACATTGATGAGAAATCGAACGGCGGCAACGGCAAATCGGGCGTGACGGCGGTGGTGAACGAATTCCATTCGTCGCTGATGTCGGACGCCCCGTTCTGCAACGCCTGCGGCCACGTCACGGTGCGGAGCGGTACCTGCTACAAATGTACAAACTGCGGCAACACATTGGGTTGCTCATAAACTCGCTCGAAAATTTGATTTCGAGCCCAAGTTAGGAGAGGATCACGGAATTTCAGACGTTGGATCACGAACTCGTATAATCCTGGTAATGGGACCGGGAGTATCTACCAGGAGGCCGGAACCTCCTGACTACGAGTGACTGAGCCCGCCGTTTGCGCGCCCGCGGCCACTGGCCGCCCGCCCTGGCGAGATCACTCACTTAAAGGCAGATGCCCTGTCCCCCGTTACCCGGAACAAAGAACGAACGTAACTACTCACCTCCTCTCCCCCCGCAGGGGGGAGAGGATTGAGGTGAGGGGGGCAGATGGCGACGACCGAAACCTGCCACCCTCACCCCGACCCTCTCCCGCCACAGGCGGGAGAGGGAGGATACGCGGAAACAGGGGGTAAGGACCATGCAACTTCTATACGAAGGAAAAGCCAAACGGCTGTATCTGACCGACCGGCCGGACGAGCTTCTGATGGAGTTCAAGGACGATGCGACGGCCTTCAACGGGCTAAAGAAGACGCAGTTCAAGGACAAGGGCCGGATCAACAAGCGGCTCACCTATTATTTCCTGAACCTGCTCGAACAGGACGGCATCCCCACGCACCTGGTGCGCGACGTGGACGACACGCACTTGATCGTGCGCCGGGTCGAGATCATTCCCGTCGAAGTCGTCGTGCGCAACACGGTGGCGGGAAGCCTGGCCAAACGGACCGGCTGGGAGGAGGGCCGCCTGCTCTCCTCGCCGATTTTTGAGTACTATTACAAAAGCGACGAGCTGGGCGATCCGATGATCACGCAGGAGCACATCCGCGAGATGCGGCTGGCGACCGTCCGGGAACTGAACACGGTGCGGTTTCTGGCTTCGCAGGTCAACGATCTCCTCACCGGATTTTTCAAAAAGATCGGCATCCGGCTGGTCGATTTTAAACTCGAGTTTGGCCGCCTGTGCCCTCAGAAAAAGGATATCATCCTCGCGGATGAGATCACGCCGGACACGTGCCGACTGTGGGACACGGAGACAGGGAAAATCCTGGACAAGGACCGGTTCCGGCGTGACATGGGCGACGTGATGGGCAGTTACAGCGAAGTTCTGGGTCGGGTGGCCGGTGCGGTCCACGCTTGAGGTCGTGTCCCGCTTCCTGGAAAGCCGGGCCGCGGGCGAGATGACGCACACGCCGGCGCCGGCGGGCGCGACGTTCCGGGAGACGCGGGTCTACACGCTGGATTTCTCCGGGGATGAACGGTCGCTGCGGGCGTTTCTCCTGGACGCGTTGGTCGACGGGGTCGGCGAAATCGCGCATTTTTCCGACCGGCCGTACTTCGAGGGAGACGCCAGGGTCGACATCCGGTTGAAACCGAATATGCTCGATCTTGAGCGTGAATCGATCCTCAATTATTACCGCGCCGCCGCCCCGGAAAAATTCCGGCTGAACGATCTGCGGATCGCCCGCCGGTTTTATGTGCGGGCCGTGCCCGCAGCCGCTGAATTTTTGGAGCGGTTCCGCCGGGACGCGGCCAATCCGGTTATTCACGAGTGGTGTGTGAGCCATGCTTGATTCGACGCTTCTGGAATCGCCTGAAGCCGCGCCGCAGCTCGACGTGGAGACCATCGACGAGATGGCGGCATTCAGCGCTCAACGAAAACTGCCGCTGTCGGTCCCCGACCTCATTGCGATCCAGGATTATTTCCGGAGCCTGAGCCGCCGGCCGACCCTGCTCGAGATCGAGGTCCTGGCGCAGACGTGGAGCGAGCACTGCAAGCACCGCGTATTCAACGCTCGGATCATTCACCGGAACGGCCGGAAGACCGAAATTGTGGACGGCATTTTCGCGACCTTCATTCAAGGCGTCACCGACCGGATCCGGCGGCAAAAGCCCGGATTTGTCCTCGGCGCATTCGACGACAACGCCGGCTTCATCCGGCTGGATGACACGACGGCCGCGTGCCTGAAAGTCGAAACCCATAATCATCCGTCCGCGATCGAGCCTTACGCCGGCGCGAACACCGGCCTGGGCGGCGTCATCCGGGACATTCTGGGCGCGGGCCAGGCCGCCAAACCGGTTGCGAGCCTGGACGTTTTCTGTTTCGGCCGGCCGGACGCCGATCCGGATGCCCTGCCCGGCGGCGTGATCCATCCGCTGGGCGTTTTCCGCGGCGTGGTGAGGGGCGTGCGCGACTACGGCAACCGGATGGGCATTCCGACGGTCGCAGGCGCGATTCATTTTGACGATCGGTTCACCTGCAACCCGCTGGTTTTCTGCGGCGCCGCCGGCCTGATTCCGACTCGTGCCATTCCAAAGGCAGTGTATCCCGGCTTGAAAATTGTCGTGGCCGGCGCGCGGACGGGCCGGGACGGACTGCACGGCGCGACCTTTTCGTCAGCGTCCCTGACCGGCGAGAGTCACGAGTCGGACCGGCAGGCGGTTCAGATCGGAAACCCGATTGAGGAAAAAAAACTGACGGACTTCATATTGGAAGCGCGCGAGGCGGGGCTCATCGAGGCGATCACCGATTGCGGCGCCGGCGGCCTCTCAAGCGCCATCGGCGAGATGGCGCGGGCGGCCGGCGCGCGGGTCGATCTGGACCGCGTCCCGCTCAAAGAAGAGAATCTCGAACCGTGGGAAATTTTTCTTTCCGAAAGCCAGGAGCGCATGGTGATGGCGGTCCGTCCGGCCGACCTGGATGCGCTGGACCGGCTGGCGGTGCGGCATGAAACCGAATGCGTCGAAATCGGCGAGATCACGGGCACGCCCGCCCTCGAAGTCTTCGCGGCCGGACAGCGGCAGTGCCGCCTTGATGTGGAATTCCTCCACTCGGCGCCGCAGAAATCTCTGCGGTCCGAATATTCTCCGGCGTCCCGGTCTCTTGGGGTGGCGCCCGCCACGCCCGCCCTCGACCGGACGGCCACCGCGCGGCGGGATATGCGCCAGTGGGTCCGGTCCCTGCTCGGGGATATGAACATCGCCTCGCGGGAGCCCGTCATCCGCGAATATGATTTTGAGGTTCAGGGCAACACGGTCCTCAAGCCTCTGGCCGGCGCCGGCGGCGACAATGCCCAGGACGGCGTCGTCGTTCGGGCGGAAGGAACCGCCAAGTGCATCGCCATCGGCGTGTCACTTTTGCCGCAGTACGGGATTCTCGATCCGTACCGGATGGGCCAGTCGGCCGTGGATGAGGCGGTGCGGCAGGTGGTCGTGGCCGGCGCGCATCCCGACAAGATCGCACTTCTCGACAATTTTTGCATGGGCGATCCGGATCGTCCCGACGAGCTGGGCCGGCTGGTCGAATGCGTCAAAGGGATGTCGCACGCGGCGGAAACGTACGGCGCGCCGTTCATTTCCGGAAAAGATTCCTTTCATAATTATTTCGTTTCCGGCGGAACGGCCCGCTCGATCCCCGTCACGCTTCTTGTGACCGCGCTCGGCGTCGTGGATCGCAAAGACCACGTAACGGGCGCAACGCTGCGCCGGTCGGACACCATGATCTGCCTGGCCGGCCAAACGAAAGGGGAACTGGGAGGCAGCGCGTTTCATCGGATGCTGGGCGTGGAGGATGGCGCGGCGCCGGGGCTGGAAGCGGACCGGGTATTTGAGACGTACCGGCGGTTTCATGAATGCGTGCAGTCGGGATTGATCCTGTCGGCGCATGACGTTTCGGAGGGGGGCCTCGCGGTGGCTCTGTGCGAGCTGGCGTTTTCGACGCGGGCCGGCGTGGAGATCGACCTCGTTCGAATGGACCGCGAACGCGGCCTCGGTCCGGCGGATCTTTTGTTTTCCGAGTCGAACGGCCGGATCCTGTTCGAGGTGGACAAGGCGCATCTGGGCGACGTCTACGAACGGTTTGCCGGAACGCCGTTCTCCATCCTCGGCCAGGCCACGCCCGTGCATCGGAACCTGATCATCCGCATGGACGCTGCGCGCGACCCCTGGCTGACCGAACCGATCACGGAATTGAAAGAGATATGGAAAAACGGCCTCAAGCGACACTTCTGAAATTTCCCGGCACGAACTGTGACGGGGAAACGGCGCGGGCGCTGCGGCTGGCAGGATTTGCCGCCGACATCGTGCCCTTTTCGGATGCGACCCGCGAACTCATTTGCGGCTCGGACCTCCTGGTTCTTCCGGGCGGATTCAGTTACGGCGATTACATCGGCGCGGGCCGGCTTGCGCGGCTGGAGATCCAGCGGAAACTGGGCGATGCGCTCCTGGCCTACCGGTCGGCCGGCGGATTGATCCTGGGCATCTGCAACGGGTTTCAGATTCTCGTTCAGCTCGGCCTTCTGCCGGAAGGCCGGCTGATCGAAAACGCAAGCCATGCCTTCCTCTGCCGATGGGTCCGGCTTCGGACGCTGTGCCCGGACAATCCCTATCTCTCAGCCCTCCCGGACGTCTTCGAGCTGCCGATCGCCCATCGGGAGGGCCGGTTTGTCGCCCGGCCGGGGCTGGCGGAATCCTACATCGCTTCGGGACTGGCGCCGCTCGTGTATGAAGACAACGTGAACGGCTCGGCCTGCGCGATCGCGGGTTTGCAGGACGATTCGGGTCGCGTGTTCGGCCTCATGCCGCATCCGGAGCGATTCCTGTACAGCGAAGATCACTACGATCCGGACTGGGGTTCCGGCCGGGTCAGCGCCTCCGGCGCCCCAAGTGCCGGCGTCTCCGACGCCAGCCCGCCGTCGGCGCAGTCCCGCTGGGGATGGGGATACTATTTTTTCAAATCCATATACAACCATCTGGTGCGACGCGATGTATCTGTCGGGGCGGGCGATCCGCGATGATGGGCCTTCGTGAGAAGTGTGGCGTATTCGGCGTGTTCGGCAGTCCGACGGCGGCCCGTGATCTGTACTTGGGTCTCTATGCCCAGCAGCACCGGGGACAGGAAAGCGCGGGTATGGTGGTGAGTTCGGGCGGCGGCCGGTATGGTTTGCACCGGAGCCTGGGCCTGGTGACGCAGGCGTTTTCCGAGGACACTCTGAACCGGCTCCCCGGCGCGTTCGGCATCGGGCACGTGCGGTACTCGACGGCGGGCAGCGAGGCGGAGAAGGACATCCAGCCGCTCGAAGTCGTGCATCGGGACCGGATCATCGCCGTGGCGCACAACGGCAACATCATCAATGCGCGGAGACTCAAGGAGGATCTTGAACTCAAAGGATCCGTGTTCCGGACCACGAGCGACACCGAGGTCATCCTTCATCGGATCGTCCGCGCCGGCGATGTGGCCCCGGTCAAAAAAATTCAAAAGGGACTTCTCGGCGTCGAAGGCGCCTATTCGCTCGTCTTTCTCTTCAATGACGGCATCGCCGCCGTCCGGGACCCGATGGGATTTCGGCCGCTGTATCTCGGCAAGAAAGGCGCCGCGATCTATTTTGCGTCGGAAACCTGCGCCTTCGACATCCTCGGCGCCGACCACGTGTCGGAGATCGCGCCGGGGGACGGCTTTTACGTTTCCGAAAAAGGCGTCGAGCCGTTCCGGCTCCTGATGCCCCCGGACGAAAAAATCTGTTCGTTCGAAATGATCTACTTTTCGCGGCCGGACAGCCTCTTCAAGGGCAGGTCGATTCATTCATACCGCATTCAACTGGGCCGGCGGCTTCATGAAGAGCATCCCGTCGACGCCGACATCGTCACCGGCATCCCCGATTCCTCGAATTCGGCCGCGCTCGGATACGCGATGGCTTCCGGCATCCCGTACGACATCGTCCTCATTCGAAGCCATTATACCGGCCGAAGTTTCATCGCGCCCTACCAGGCCGACCGCGACCTCTCGGTCAGGAAAAAGTTCAACACGATTCCGGACACGGTCCGGGGTAAACGCGTTGTCGTGGTGGACGATTCGGTGGTTCGCGGCACGACGTCGAAAAAAATAGTGCATCTCCTGCGCGAGCGCGGCGCGTCGGAAATTCATCTGCGGATCGCGTCTCCGATGGTCCGCTTTCCCTGCTATTTCGGGATCGACATGCCGGACCGGAACGACTTTCTGGCGAATAAATTTCCGGCGGACCAACTGGCCCGGCATCTGGGCGTCGACTCGATCAAATTCCTTTCACCTGAATCCCTCCGTGAAGTGGTGGGAGAGAGAACCTGTCGGGCCTGTTTTACCGGAAATTATCCGGTGGACGTGACAAACGATCTCAATTGCATCACAAAATCGAGGGAGGAACATCTCTATGTCCGGATCTGAAAGAAAAAAAGTCCTGGTGGTGGGCAAAGGCGGCCGGGAGCACGCGCTGGTTCAGGCGCTGCGCGAGTCGCCGTCGCGCCCCGACCTGTTCGTTTACCCGGGCAGCGACGCCCTGCGGGACATCGCGGCGCCGCTTCCGGTGTGGGCTTCGGCGGACCTTGTGGCCGGGATGACGCGCCTCGGGATCGACTTGTGCATCATCGGTGACGAATCCTGGCTGGCCGATGGCCTGGCCGACCGCTGCAAGGACGTCGGGATCGCAGTGTGGGGACCGACGCGAAACGCGGCCAGACTTGAGACAAGCAAAATGTTTGCCAAGGAATTCATGCGGCGGAACAACATTCCCACGGCGCCGTTTTCGTTCGCGCGATCGCCCCAGGAGGTCCGGGCGCTGGTTCGGTCCCATCCGGTCGTTTTGAAATTTGACGGCTTGGCGGCCGGAAAGGGCGTATCGGTCTGCCGAACGGAAGCCGATGTCGAGGAGTTTATAGATCGCGTGTTTCAGCAGAAGCAGTATGGGCAGCCCACGGGTATCGTGGTCGAGGAGCGCTTGGAAGGAAAGGAAGTCTCGGTCATCTGCGCCGTGTCCGGCGCCGCGTATCAGGTGTTCGTTCCGGCCCGGGACTACAAGCCGCTCATGGACGAGGATCGGGGACCCAACACCGGCGGGATGGGCGCGATCGCGTCCCTCTATCTTGTGCCGGAGGACACGATGGCCGAGATCGAACAATCGGTCATCCGGCCGACCCTGCGCGGGATCCAGACAGAGGATATGTCCTATCGAGGGTTTCTCTATTTCGGGCTCATGCTCACAGCGGATGGCCCGAAGGTCCTCGAGTACAACTGCCGGTTTGGAGACCCGGAGGCCGAAGCGATTCTCCCCTTGATGTACGGAGACATCGCGACCTATCTGGACCGCGCGGCGCGCGGACCGCTTGACAAAAATTTGATCGGGTTCAACACGCTGTGCAGCGTATGCGTTGTTCTTGCATCAAGATTTTATCCGTACCGGCCGAGTGCAGGCGAACCGATCGAAGGATTGGCGGAAGTGAAGAACGCGAACGTTTATCATTCCGGGACGCGGCGCCGGCCGGACGGAGGATTTGCGGTGGACGGCGGCCGGGTCATCGCCGTGACCGCGACGGGCCGGGACAGGGACAGCGCCGTTCGGCGGGCCTATCGGGCGGTCCGGCGCATCCGGTTTGACGGCATGTGTTACCGCTCGGACATCGGCCGGCTTCATTTTGAAGAGGCGACGGTGGCCGGCGCGTTCGCGGCCTGAGGCGGGAAGGAGTTCAAATGAAGATCGTCATTCTGTATGGCAGCGAAAACGACAAGGCGTATCTTGAGCCGGGCCGGGCGTATCTGGCCAAAAACGGCGTCGCCTACGAGGAGCGCGTGCTCTCGGTGCACCGGAACTTCGACGAACTGACCGCGTATCTCGATTCGCTGAAATCCGATCCTGCGGTCGGCGTCGTTCTCGCCGTGGCGGGCCTGTCGGCGGCCCTGCCGGGCATCGTGGCGGTCCGGCTGGACGTTCCGGTCATCGGCGTGCCGGTTCCTTCCGGCCCGCTCGGCGGGATGGACGCGCTGTTGTCGATCGTCCAGTCGCCGGGCGACGTGCCGGTGGCGAGCGTGGGCTTGCATCCGAAGGCGCCGCTCAACGCCTGTATCCTGGCGCACCGGATTTTGAAGCTGAAGGGGAGGGACTGACCGTGCGTGCAGCCGAGTCGCTCGACCGGGTCCGGGTTTTGAACTCGGAGGAGATGGAACACACGGTCCGGCGGATCGCGTACGAGATCCTGGACAAATACGGCGACCGGTCGATGGCCTTTGTCGGCATTCATACCCGCGGCGTCGTCTTCGCAGACCGTGTCTACCAGGTTGTCTCCGAAAAAAATTCATGCCTGTCCAAAGGCACGCTCGACATTACGCTCTACCGCGACGACCAGGACAACCTGGGCGCGGCGGCGGCTGTGAAAAGCTCCGCAATCCCGTTTGACGTGCAGGGGTCCTTCATCATCCTGTTCGACGACGTTCTCTATACCGGCCGCACCGTCCGCGCGGCGATCGACGAGCTGATCGATTACGGCCGGCCGGCGCGAATCGAGCTTGCGGTCCTGATCGACCGCGGCAACCGCGAGCTGCCGATCTGTCCGAACTACACGGGCCGTTATGTCCGGACCGAGGCGCGGGAGCGCGTCCGTGTCCGGTTCCGTGAGACCGACTCGGAAGACGCCGTGTATCTTCTGAGAGAGGGGGCGGAGGAATGAGAAAACCCCGGAAGACGAGGATGACCCGAAAGGATCTCCTCGACATCGAGACGCTCTCGCTCGATGAAATTCATCTGATCCTGGAAACGGCGAAGCCCTTCAAGGAGCTTTTCACCCGTTCCGTCAAAAAGGTGCCGCCGCTCAAGGGCAAAACCGTCCTGCAGTTGTTTTACGAGCCGTCCACGCGCACCCGGACGTCCTTTGAGATCGCGGCTAAACGGCTGTCGGCCGACGTCGCCAATTTCGCGGTGGCGCAGTCGAGCGTGGTCAAGGGCGAATCGATCCTGGACACGGTGGCGACGCTTCAGTCGATGAAATCCGATTTCATCGTGATCCGCCATTCGGTGGCCGGCGTGCCCGAACTGATCGCGCGCAACACCACGGCCTCCGTGATCAACGCCGGGGACGGATTCCACGCGCATCCGACGCAGGCGCTCCTCGACGCGTACACGCTGAGGGAAATTTTCCCGGACCTCGCCGGGAAAAAGGTCCTGATCGTCGGCGACATCCTTCATTCCCGCGTCGCCCGGTCGACCAGCCGGTGCCTCCACCGGCTGGGCATGAACGTCGCGGTCTTCGGCGCCGGCACCCTCATTCCATCGACCCTGCCGCCGCACCTGTCGGTGTTCTCCTGCTTCGAGGAGGCGCTTCGCTGGGAGCCCGACGTCGTGTATCTGCTGCGGCTGCAACTCGAACGGCAGAAGGCCAATTTCTTTCCGAGCATGCGGGAGTATCATCACTCCTTCGGCGTCACGCGGGAACGGTACCGGGACATCGTGAGCCGCGGCATCTATGTCATGCATCCGGGACCCGTCAACCGCGGCGTTGAACTCATCGACGAGGTCATGGACTACGAGCGGTGCCTGATCAATCAGCAGGTCGAAAACGGAATCGCCGTCCGGATGGCGGTCCTGTACCTGCTGAATCTTTCGGTTCAGGAGAAGGCGCCGGACCTGGCGCCGGCCCTCGTATGAAAAAAATTCTCTTTCAGGGCGGCCGGGTCGTTTCCGATTCGGACCGAACGCCGCAGCCGGCGGACGTGCTGGTGGAGGACGGCCGGATCGCCGCGGTGGAGCCGCGCCTCGAGCCGTACCATTCGATGCAGGTGATCGACTGCGGGGGCAGGCTGCTTTTGCCGGGTCTGTTCGACATGCATGTGCATTTGCGCGAACCGGGCCGCGAGGACAAGGAGACGATCGAGACCGGCAGCGACGCGGCCCTGAACGGCGGCGTCACCGGGCTTTTGGCCATGCCCAACACCGACCCCGCGATCGACAGCGGCGGCATGGTGCGGTTCGTGTACAACCTTGCGCGCGAAAAATCGCGCGTGGCGGTCTACACAGCCGGCTGCATCTCGCGCGGCCGCGCGGGGAAGGAGCTGGCGGAGATCGGGGACATGTTCGAAAAAGGCGCCGTCATGATCACGGACGACGGCGATCCCGTGTCGGACCCGCGGCTCCTCCGGCGCGCGATGGAATACGCCCGGAATTTCCGCCTGCTCGTCGGCAGCCACTGCGAGGTCCGGGAACTTTCGGAGTCCGGCGCCGTGAACGAAGGCGCGATCTCCTACCGGCTGGGCCTGCCGGGCATTCCGGCGGTCAGCGAGGAAATCTGCATCGAGCGGGACCTGCGGATCGCCCAGTGGACGCGGGCCCGGATTCACATCCAGCATCTCTCGACCGCCGGCGGACTTGAAATCGTCCGGCGGTTCAAGGAGGCCGGGGTGCAGGCCAGTTGCGAGGTCACGCCGCAGCACCTGATCTTTTCCGAATCCGACATCGCCGAGTACGACACCAATTTCAAAATGAATCCGCCGCTGCGCAGGGCCGAAGACCGCTCGCGCCTCCTCGAGGGCCTCAAAGACGGGACGATCGATTGTCTCGCGACTGACCACGCGCCGCACAACAGTTTTGAGAAAAACCAGGACTTCTGCGGCGCGCCCTTCGGCGTCATCGGCCTCGATACGGCCCTGATCTCGATCCATACGCATTTCATTCGCAGCGAAAAGCTCACGTGGGATGTGATCGCGCGGTGCTTCTCGACCGCGCCCAGAAAGCTTCTGGGGCTGGAGGACGCAGCGATCCGCCGGAACAACCGGGCCGACTTCGTCGTTTTTGATCCGGAGGCCCGGACCCGCGTGGACCGGAACTTCATCAAGTCCAAAAGCTGCAACACGCCTTTTCTGGGCCGGGAGCTTTGGGGGTCGGTCGAGAAGGTCGTCGTGGGCGGCGATCTGGCGCTGGATCGGAGGACAGATGAAAGACGTCCTGTCCCGTGTTATTCGGAATAAAAAGGTTTCCGGCGCCTATCACGTACTGACGCTGGACGCGGGCGTTTTCCCGGAAATCAGGCCCGGTCAGTTTTTGCAGGTCCTCTGCCACAACGGCCACGACACGGAACCGTTTCTTCGCCGGCCCTTCAGCGTCATGGACGTCCGCGGGCGCCGGATCGACATTCTCTACAAAGTCATCGGCCCGGGAACCGTGCGGATGGCGCAGTTTCGTCCCGGCGAACGGATATCGATCCTCGGCCCGTGCGGAAACACATTCTCGCTCGATGTGGATGCGGCGGACTCCGTGCTGGTGGTTGCGGGCGGCACGGGATTGGGCGGCGTCTATTATTTGATTCGCCGCCTGAAGGAAATGAATGTCCGGCAGACGGTTTTGTACGGCGTTCGGTCCGCGAGGGATGTGGCCGGCGGTCTCCTCCGGAATCTCCGCGTGGGCGCGCAGATTGTCGTCGAAGAAACCGACGGCCTCGTGACGGAACGCGTTGCCAATCTTCCGCTGCAACGTTACCGCCGGTGCTTCGTGTGCGGCCCGACCGGAATGATCCGGGCGGTGGCGGAGCTGGCGCGGGGCCGGATTCCGGAGATCGAAGTGTCCCTGGAGGAGATGATGGGGTGCGGATTCGGGATCTGTTACACGTGCCCCGTCAAAAAACGGCATGGCGACGGATATTTCCGCGCGTGCGACGAAGGCCCTGTGTTTCGCGAAGAACTGATTTCTCTTGGAGACTCCAATGGCCGTCAGACTCGGTAAGCTCGTTCTCAAAAATCCGCTGATCTCCGCCAGCGGGACGTTCGGGCTCGGAGACAAGCATCAATCTTTATATCGTCACGCGGGCGCGTTCATTTGCAAGACCATCACGGCCAGGCCGCGGCCCGGCCATCCGCCGCCGCGCCTCGTCGAAACGCCGTCCGGCACGGTCAACTTTGTCGGCCTCGAAAACCCCGGCGTCGACCGGTTTCTGGAATCGGTGCGGGGCGTCCGGTTTCCGACGGCGTTCATCGCCAGCGTTTACGCCGAGCGGCCGGCGGAGATGACGGCGCTGCTGGAGAAAATGGAATCGAGCCGGAAAATTTCTGGATACGAACTCAACCTGTCCTGCCCCAACGTCCGGCAGCGCCGGGTGATGCCGTCGGTCGACCTCCGGTTCGTGCGGGACATGGTCCGGGCCGCGCGTCGGTCGAGCCGGAAATGGATGTGCGCGAAACTCCCGCCGTATTCCTGCGTCGAGGCGGCGGTGGTGTGCGAGGAACACGGCGCCGACGCGGTCACGGTCTGCAACACCTATCCGGCCATCGCCTTCACGCCCGGCGGCCGGAGACTCCAGGGGGGACTGGCAGGCCCAGCGGTCAAACCGATGTCGCTCTACAATGTGTTTTATACATCCGATCGTGTCCGCATTCCGGTGATCGCCTCGGGCGGCGTGCGGTCGGGCCGCGACGTGCAGGAATTTCTGAGCGTGGGCGCAAAGGCCGTCCAAGTCGGCAGTATCCAGTACGTCTATCCGGACGCCATCCGGCGGATCCTGCATGAATGGCGGAGTTTAGAAAAATGACTTATACGGAGCGGTTGCGCGCCCGGATCGAAAAAACGGGGTCGCATCTCTGCGTTGGTCTCGACCCCCGGCCGCATCTGATTCAGGGTGATGTATACGATTTCCTGCGGCGGGTCGTCGACGCCGTGTCGGATGCGGCTGCGGCCTTCAAGCCGAACATCGCGTACTTCGAGGCCATGGGCGTCTACGGATACAAGATGCTCAACGATCTTTTGCATTACATCCCGGAGGCGGTTCCGGTCATTCTGGATGCCAAGCGCGGCGATATACCGGAAACACAGGCCTATTATGCCAAGGCATACTTCGAGCACTGGAACGTCGCGGCCGTGACGGTGAACCCGTATCTGGGGTTCGATGCCTGCGAGCCGTTTTTGAGTTACGGCGACAAGGGCGTCTATGTCCTGGCGATCACGTCCAATGCGGGCGCGGAGGAGTTGCAGTTGAAAAAGACAGAAGACGGATTCGTCTTCGACCATGTGCTTCGGATGGCCGAGCAGTCCAAATCCTATCCAGCCACGCTGGGGTTCGTGCTGGGCCTGACGCAACTGACGGACGAGCGGATGGCGCGCATCCCTGACGCGCCGCTCTTGATTCCGGGACTCGGCGCTCAAAACGGGGACGCGCGGCGCCTCTCGGCGCTCCGCCGGCCGGAGTCGGTGGTGGTCAATGTTTCGAGAGGCGTGCTCTATGACTCCGGCCACAACGGGTTTCACGGCCGGGCGATCGATTGGAGGGACAAAATCAACCATGCAATCCACGGATGAAATTCTGGATGTCTTCAAGACCTGCCAGGCGCTCAAAGTCGGGCATTTCGCGCTGGCCAGCGGGAAACATAGCGGGCACTACTTTCAGGTCGCGATGCTCACTCAGCATCCCCGACTGCTTTCACGGCTTATCGAAAGCGCCGTGCATCCGTTTCGAACAAGCCCCGGGGTCGATACGGTGTTGTCGGCCGCGATCGGCGGCGTGCCGGTGGGCCAGCAGGTGGCGCTTGCGCTCGGATGCCGCGCCATCTTCGCGGAACGCCATCCGGACGATCGCCTTGTCCTCCGGCGCAGTTTCTCCATCCGGCCCGCGGAAAGAATTCTGCTGGTGGAGGACGTCATCACCACAGGCGGCACGCTCGACGAATTGAACCGGCTGGTGGAGGACGCGGGCGCGGCCATCGCGGGTGTGTTCGCGGTCGTCAACCGGTCCGGCCGCGCGGACTGGAACGGCCGTCCCATCGAGGCGATCCTTTCCATGAAGCTTCCCGTGTATGACGAGTCGGAGTGCCCGATGTGCCGCACCGGCGGTTTCCCCGTCCGGCCGGGCACGAAGAAGGTGGCGGCATGAACGGTCAACTGCCGTTCGGTCTGACCTTCGACGACGTCCTTCTGGTCCCGCGCCTGAGCGACGTCCTTCCCGGCGAGATTGACGTGAAAACGGTCCTCGCCGACGGCATCACGCTGAATATTCCCCTCCTCTCCGCGGCCATGGACACCGTCACCGAAGACAAGCTTGCGATCGCGCTGGCCCGCGAAGGCGGCATGGGCGTCATCCACCGGAATTGCACGGTCGAAAAACAGTGTGAACTCGTGGAAAAAGTAAAACGGTCCGAACATATCGTCGTCGACCGGCCCTTCACCGTGCGGCCGGACGCGACCGTCGCGGAACTCATGCATCTCATGGAGGAAAAACATCTATCCGGGTTTCCCGTGATCGACGCGGCGGGCGTATTGAAGGGGATGGTCACGCGGCGGGACATCCGGTTTCTCGAAAACGAAAACGCGCAGGTCCGAACGGTGATGACGCCGCGGGAGAAACTGGTGACCGCGGCTCCGAACACAAGCCTCGCCGCGGCCAAATCGATCATTTACAAACATCGGATCGAAAAATTGCCCCTTGTCGACACGCAGGGCCGGCTGTGCGGGCTGATGACCGGCAAGGACATCGAAAAGCGCGCGACGCACCAGAACGCCTGCAAGGATTCGAGCGGGCGGCTGCGCGTGGGCGCCGCGATCGGCGTGAGCGGCGATCCGGTGGAACGCGCTGCGCGGCTGGCGAAGGCCGGCTGCGATTGCCTGTTCATCGACACGGCCACCGGCCATACGACGCGTGTGATCGGCCTTCTGCGCGAGCTTCGAAAAAAGCTGAAGGGTTTCCCCGTCGTGGCCGGCAACGTCGTCACGGAGGAAGGCGCCGAAGCGCTGGTTCGGGCGGGAGCGTCGGCGGTCAAGGTGGGGCTCGGGCCCGGATCGATCTGCACGACGCGCATGATTTCGGGTGTCGGCGTTCCGCAGTTTACCGCCATTCTGAACGTTGTCCGCGTTTGCCGGAAAAAGAAAATCCCGGTCATCGCCGATGGCGGCATCCGATTTGCGGGCGACATCCTCAAGGCGCTCGCGGCCGGCGCGTCATCGGTCATGATCGGATCCCTGTTTGCGGGCACCGAGGAAAGCCCCGGCCAGACGGTGATCTGGCAGGGAAAAACGTTCAAGGAATACTGGGGGATGGGATCGATCAAGGCGATGAGAAAAGGATCGAGCGACCGCTACGGCCAGAACGGGTCCGGGAAACTGGTGCCCGAGGGAGTGGAGGCGCGCGTCCCGTATCGCGGCGGCCTCGACATGACGGTCTTTCAACTTGTCGGCGGCGTCCGCTCCGGTATGGGATACATCGGGGCGCAAAATCTCGAGGAGCTTCGCGCGAAGGCGCAGTTCGTCCGCATCACGCCGGGCGGCTTGCAGGAAAGCAAAACCCACGACGTCATCGTGTCCGAAGAGCCGGTCACGGCGAATCAAAAATGAAAACACAGGTCGCGGTTCTCGATTACGGCTCGCAGTATTCTCAACTGATCGTCCGCCGGATCCGCGAACTCGGATTCTTCGCGCGGCTGTATCCGCCCTCGGAGATTCGGAGCCTCGGGCCGGTGGCGGCCGTGATTCTGTCCGGCGGCCCGAGAAGCGTCGTCGAGCCGAACGCGCCGGACGTGGATCTCGAGTATCTCAAGAGTCTCCAGGCGCCCGTGCTCGGCATCTGTTACGGCATGCAGATGCTGAACGTCCGGTTCGGGGGTCGGGTGACGGCCGGCGCCGTCCGGGAATACGGGCCGGCCCAGATTCACGTGGACGAAAACAACACCCTCTTCAACGGCCTCGGCCGCACCCTCCGCGTCTGGATGAGCCACTCCGACACCGTCACCGAGTGGCCGGCCGATGGCCGCATCCTCGCGCGCAACTCGACCGAGCATCCGGTGGCGATCCGGTGGAACGAGCGGTTCTACGGGATTCAGTTTCATCCCGAAGTCAGCCACACGGAGGAAGGAACAAAAATACTGCGAAATTTTCTCTCCTTGTGCCGCCTCAGTCCCGATTATTCCATCGCGTCCTACAAAAACGAACTCCTCCGGACGATTCCCGAGGTCGTGAAGGGCCGCGAGGTCGTCTGCGCCGTCTCGGGCGGGGTCGATTCGACGGTCCTCGCGGTCCTGCTTCGCGAATCCGGCGTCCGGATGCGGCCGATCCTCGTCGACACGGGCCTTCTGCGGAAAAACGAGGCCGGCGAGGTCGTCCGCAACTTTGAGGCGCTTGGCCTCCGCGTGGAGAAAATCGATGCGGGCGCGCGGTTTCTGGCCGCGCTCGACGGCGTGGCCGATCCGGAACAAAAGCGGGAGATCATCGGCGACCTCTTCGTTCGCGAGTTTCATGCGGCCGCCGGCCACATTGAGCTTCTGGCCCAGGGCACACTCTACCCGGACGTGATCGAGAGCGGCACGAGCGGATCGGAGATTGCGTCCAGGATCAAAACGCACCACAACCGCGTCGGAAAAATTCTCGAGCTTAAACGCGAGGGCAAAATCATCGAGCCGCTCTCCGACTTGTTCAAGGACGAAGTCCGCGAGCTTGGGAAAGTCCTGGGCGTCCCGCCCGACATTCTTGGCCGGCATCCCTTTCCGGGGCCGGGCTTGGCGGTCCGCATCCCGGGTTGCGTGACGGGGGAGAAACTGGATATCCTGCGTGAGGCCGATGTGATTCTCATCCGGATTTTAAAGCAGTGGGGCTGGTATTCTAAAATATGGCAGGCCTTGTGCGTGCTCCTGCCGGTCCGGACGGTCGGCATCAAGGGCGACGAGCGTTCGTACGAGTATGCGCTCTCGGTCCGGTGCGTAATCAGCCAGGACGCCATGACGGCGGACTGGGCGGATCTCCCGCACGGCATTCTCCGGGAGATTTCGAACGCGATTCTGAACGGCGTGAAGGGCGTCAACAGAGTATTGTACGACGTCTCAACCAAACCTCCCGCCAGCATCGAGTGGGAGTAGCTGTTCAGCCCCCTCTCCCCCGCAGGGGGAGAGGGTGGGGGTGAGGGGGCAGGGAGATCCGGTGGGAGGCCAATTGAAATTCGACGTAAGACGGGCAAAGCTTGTCCTGAAATCCGGTGAGATTTTTCCGGGCGTGGTCTTTGGCGCCCGCCGCCGGCTGCCGGCCGGGTCAGCGCCTCCGGCGCTCCAAGTGCCGGCGTCTCCGACGCCGGCCGGAGGAGAAGTGGTGTTCACGACTTCGATGACCGGATACACGGAATCGTTGACGGACCCATCCTTTGCCGGGCAGATCCTGGTACTGACGAATCCCCTGATCGGCAACTACGGTTTCGAACGGCGCCGGATGGAGTCCGGGAAAATCCAGGTGGTCGGGCTGATCGTTTCGGAACTCTCTCCCGTTTTTTCCAATCCGCAAACGCGCCTGTCGCTCGACGCGGCGCTGCGCTCGGCCGGCGTGCCGGGTCTGACCGGCGTCGATACGCGGCGTCTCACGGAACTTCTGCGTGACGGGGGATCGCAAAACGGCGTCCTCGCGCCGATCGAAACGCCGCCGGCCCGCGCGCGGGCGTTGTTGGCCGCCGTGCCCGACATGGCGGGCATGGATCTGTCGCCGCGCGTCACCTTGAAACGGCCGCGCTGGCATCTGCCGAAGAAAAAATCCGGACTGAAGATCGCCCTCGTCGATTACGGCGTCAAGCAGAGCATCGTGAACGAGCTGCTCCGGCGCGGCGTCTCGGTCTGGCGCGTTCCCGCGTCGACGCGGGCGGTAGACATCCTGTCGGCGAGACTCGACGGCGTGCTCCTTTCGAACGGCCCGGGCGATCCGGCCGCCATGCGTCAGCCCATCGGGCATATCCGGGCCCTTCTCGGCAAAACGCCGATGTTCGGCATCTGTCTCGGCCACCAGCTCCTCGGGCTGGCCGGCGGATTGAAAACGTTCAAGCTCAAATTCGGCCACCGCGGCGCCAATCATCCTGTGCGCGCGTCCGGGAACGGCCGCGTGGCCATCACGACCCAGAATCACGGATTCTCCGTGCGAATGCCCCGACCGCCCTCGCGCGGATGCCGGATCACCCACGAGAGTTTGTACGACGGGACGGTGGAGGGCCTGGAGTTTCCCGGGAAAGCGGCGTTTGGCGTCCAGTTTCACCCCGAGTCGTCACCCGGGCCGAGAGACAGTCTGGACCTTTTCGACCGCTTTCTTACGATGTGCAAGAAACGCTGACATGCCCCGCCGACCGGACATTCACACCGTGCTCCTGATCGGCTCCGGGCCGATCGTCATCGGCCAGGCGTGCGAGTTCGATTATTCCGGCTCCCAGGCGTGCCGGGCGCTCCGTGAGGAAGGGCTGAAGGTCGTGTTGCTCAACAACAACCCCGCCACCATCATGACGGACGTCGAGACCGCCGACCGGACGTACATCGAGCCGATGAATCCGGCGGTGGTGGAACACATCGTGTCGCGGGAGCGGGTCGACGCAATTTTGCCGACCATGGGCGGCCAGACGGCGCTGAACCTCGTGACGCAACTGGCCGACGCCGGATTTTTCCGGCGGCGCCGCGTCCGGGTCATCGGCGCGAGCGTGGAAGCGATCCGAAAGGCGGAGGATCGGCAGCGGTTCAAGCAGGCGATGATCCGAATCGGGCTCGAGGTCCCGGCCAGCGGCGTTGCGTCGTCCGTGCGGGATGTTCAATCGATCGCGCGCCGCCTCGGGTTTCCCGTGATCTTGCGCCCGTCCTTCACCCTCGGCGGCACCGGCGCCGGCATCGCGCATAATCCTCGGGAACTCGTCGACCTCGCCTCGCGCGCTCTTGGGCTGAGTCCCGTCCACCAGGTCCTGGTGGAGGAGTCGGTGCTGGGCTGGAAGGAGTTCGAGCTGGAAGTCATCCGGGACTGCGCCGACAACTTCATCGTCGTGTGTTCGATCGAGAACATCGATCCGATGGGCGTTCACACCGGCGACAGCGTCTGCGTCGCGCCGGCCCAGACGCTGCCGGACGCGGTTTTTCAGCGGATGCGGGACGCGGCGAAAAAAATTGTCCGCGAAATCGGCGTCGACACCGGCGGGTGCAACATCCAGTTCGCGTTGCATCCGCGGACGTACCGGTGTCTCGTCATTGAAATGAACCCGCGCGTGTCCCGCTCCAGCGCCCTCGCCTCCAAGGCCACCGGGTATCCGATCGCCAAGGTCGCGACCAAACTCGCGCTCGGATACACGCTCGACGAAATCCAGAACGACGTCACGCGCGTTACGCCCGCGTCCTTCGAGCCTACCCTCGATTATGTCGTCACCAAAATCCCGCGGTTCGCGTTCGAAAAATTCCTTTCGGCCGACGATACGCTCAACGCGCAGATGAAATCGGTGGGCGAAGTGATGGCGATCGGCCGGAATTTCCGCGAGTCCCTCCAGAAGGGCATTCGCGGACTCGAGATCGGCCGGTGGGGACTGGGCGCCGACGGCCGCGGGATGGAACCCGACGTGATGAAGGCCATTCGGTCGGGCCGGACATCGGCGGCGTTCCGCCGGCTGTACAAGATTTTGCTCTACAAGGTGTCTTCGCCCAACTGCGACCGCCTGTTCGCGATCAAATATGCGCTGATGATGGGCGCCCGGCCGGAACATCTCGCGCGCACCTCCGGCATCGACCCGTGGTTTATCGATAATATTCGGCGGATGGTGAAATTCGAGTCGGGTCTGCGCGCCGGCCGACGCCGCGCGTTTTCGCCCGAACTGTTCCGGACGGCGAAGTCCTGGGGATACGCGGACGCGCAGATCGCGTTTCTCACCGGCCGAACACCCGCGAGTGTCCGGGCGGAGCGGAAGCGGCATCGGGTCCTGCCCGCCTATTCTCTCGTCGACACCTGCGCGGCCGAATTCCGTTCTGTCACTCCATATTATTATTCGACGTATGAGGGTGTCCCGGCTCGCCCGGAGGGGCATGGCCGGAGGACGGTGGTGATCCTCGGCGGCGGGCCCAACCGGATCGGCCAGGGAATCGAATTCGATTACTGCTGTGTCCGCGCAGTCCTTACGCTGAAACGCATGGGATACCGCGCGGTCCTCGTGAATTGCAATCCGGAAACGGTCAGCACGGACCCGTACGTGTCCGACCGGCTGTATTTCGAGCCGCTCACGTCCGAGGACGTGCTCAATATCGTGGACCGCGAGCGCCCCCTCGGCGTGATCATTCAGCTCGGCGGCCAGACACCGCTCAACCTCAGCCACGACCTGGCCCGCGCGGGCGTCCGGATCCTCGGCACGGCGCAGGAAGACATCGATCGCGCGGAAGACCGGCAGAAATTCGATGCGGTCCTCCACGCCGCCGGACTGATCCGGCCGGAAAACGCGTCGGTGAAAACCATCGAGGAGGGCCGGCGGGTTGCGCGGCGCATGGGATTCCCGCTTCTCGTCCGGCCTTCCTATGTGCTGGGCGGGCGCGCGATGGAGATTGTCCTCGACGCGGAGGGGCTTGACGGGGCGCTCGCGGAGGCCCTCAAGACTTCAGAGGGCCGGCCGATCCTGATCGACCGCTACCTCCGGGACGCGATCGAAATTGACGTCGATGCCGTCAGCGACGGCCGGGACTGCGCGGTGGTCGGGATCGAGGAGCATGTCGAAGAAGCCGGCGTGCATTCCGGCGATTCGGCCTCTTTTTATCCGCCCCTCACCCTGACCCGCGAACATCTCCGGAACATTCAGCGCGCAACGGTCACGTTGGCCCGCAAGCTCCGCGTGCGCGGCCTTTTGAACGTTCAGTTCGCCCTGCAGAACGGCTCGCTGTATGTCCTGGAAGTGAATCCACGCGCGTCCCGCACGGTGCCGTTCGTGTCCAAGGCCTCCGGCATTCCGCTGATCGACATCGCCACGCGGGTGATCATGGGCGAACGGCTTGGAAAACTTCTGGACCCGCGACGCCTCTATTTTCCGGCACGCTGTTGCGTCAAGGAGGCCGTGCTGCCGTTTCTCAAGTTCAGCAACACCGATATCGGCCTGGGGCCGGAGATGCGGTCGACCGGGGAGGTCATGGGCATCAGCCGGGATCCGGGATTGGCATTCGCCAAATCCCAGGAATCGTCCGGGTTCCCCCTGCCCACGCGTGGCCTTGTGCTGATCAGCGTCAAGGACCCGGACAAAGAGGCGTTTGTACCGATCGCCCGCGATCTCGTCCGGCTGGGATTCAGGCTCGCCGCAACGGAGGGAACGGGCGCGTACCTCGCTGCGCGGGGCGTGCCGCTCCGGGTCCTGCCGAAACGCATGAAACCGGACGGGATTATCGAATGGATTCGGGCCGGAAAAATTCAAATGCTGTTCAACACCTTCCGGTCCACCGCCGCGCAATCGGATTCGCGGCTCATCCGGCGCGCCGTCATCGCCGCCTCGATCCCGGTCATGACCACCGTCGCCGCCGCCCGGCGCGCCGTGGACGGAATCCGCTCTCTCCAGACCCGCACGCTCGATCTGGAGGCCTTGCAGGACATCTCACGGCCGCATGCCGTCAAAATATAACGATGCCGTCCATCGCGATCATCGGCGCGCAGTGGGGGGACGAAGGGAAAGGCAAGGTGACGGACTATCTCTGCGAGAATGCCGACGTGGTCGTGCGGTTTCAGGGCGGGGCCAACGCCGGCCACACCGTCGTCGCAGGAACGCGCACGTTCAAACTGCATCTCATGCCCAGCGGCGTCATTCGCGGCGCCACCTCCGTCCTGGCCGAGGGCATGGTGATCGATCTCGACACGCTCTGGGAGGAAATTCAGACGCTCCGGTCGGCGGGTCTCGACCCCACGGGCCGGCTCAAAATCAGCGACCGCGCCCATCTGGTGCTTCCGCATCACAAAAAACTCGATGCCGGCGGTGGAATGATCGGAACGACGGCCCGGGGCATCGGCCCGGCCTATGCGGACCGCTCGGCGCGCATCGGAATCAGGGCGGGCGATCTTCGCAGCGACACGGCGATCCTCGATCGCATCGCGGCTCTGTGGAACGCCCATCCGGATCAGGTGCGCGACGTCGGTTGGGACGCATCGGCGATTCCGGACGTGTTCCAAACCTGGCGCGCCCGGTTCGCGCCTTATCTCGCCGATACGGGCCGTTTGATTCGAGGGGCTCTTAAGGAAGGCTCGCGAGTTCTTTTCGAAGGCGCGCAGGGGGTGCTTCTCGATCTTTCCGCCGGAACCTATCCGTACGTCACTTCCTCCTACACGACCGCGGCCGGCGTCGCGGTCGGCGCGGGGATTCCGCCAAATTTGATCGGCAACGTTTTCGGCGTGAGCAAAGCCTACACCACCCGCGTGGGTCAGGGACCGTTTCCGACCGAACTTCAAAACGAGCTCGGCGACCGGGTCCGCGCCGCCGGCAACGAATACGGCACGACGACCGGCCGCCCCCGGCGCTGCGGGTGGCTCGACGCCGTCGCCTTGCGGTACGCGTGCGATCTGAACGGGTTTTCAGGGCTGGTCCTCACCAAACTCGACGTCCTCACGGGCATCCATCCGCTCCACATCGCCACCGAATACCGAATCGACGGCGCCAGGATTGCGGCATTTCCGGCGGATCACGAAGCCCTGTCGCGGGTCACGGTGACGTACACGACGGCGGAAGGCTGGCAGGAAGACCTTTCCGGCGTCCGGCGATTCGAAAATCTCCCGCCGGCCGCCCGGCGGTACCTGGACCTGGTCGCCGCCCTGTCCGGAACACCGCTGGCCGCCGTGTCCGTGGGCGCGCACCGGGATCAAACCCTGGCCGTCCGGCCGATATGGTAGTGCGGACCAGGACCAGGAGACGAGGACGAGGTGTCATTCTTCTACATTGCTACATTCACCCCCGTCATCCCCAACCGGAAATAAACAATTATTTAAAAAATTAATAGTTTTCTAAACAAACGTTTAGTTATATGATGGCGTTTGTACATATAATAATTTTTTTAATATTTTGCTTGACAATCGGCTCTATTTTGGATACAAATTGATCTGTTTTTTGAAACCCGGCCGCCCTGCGCGGTCCGGCGACACTACGGGAGTTGAGGGAGAAGCATGAGCGTACGGGAAGGGGTTTTATATCCGAAGTTTGCGGACAAGTTCTTCAAGATCGACTTTGAAGCCGATCCGCTGCCGGTGTTGTGCCTGTATCCGATTCCGGCGCCGCAGGAACTGAATGACCTCCGGCTGTTCGTGTGCGGCCTTGAGGAGCAGCCGCGGTCCATTTCCTGGAAGACCGTTGCGGACCTGCCGCGCGTCAAGCTCAAGCTGCCGCTCATCTGCCAGATATTCAACTGGTCCCAGGAGGTGGAGTGGGAGGGCGTCCGGCTGGCGGACGTGCTCGACTTTCTCAAAATCGAAACCAGCCCCGACGGCTACTATGCATTCTATTCCCGGGATGGCGTCTATTTTGAAACGCTGTCCCGCGGCGAAGCCCGCGATCCCCGGGTCCTCCTCGCATACGGCATGAACGGCGCGCCGCTGCCGATTCAGCACGGCGGTCCCCTCCGGCTCGTGGTGCCGTTTCTCCAAGGGTACAAGAGCGTCAAATGGGTCGGGTCCGTCCGCGCGTTTCGATACGATCCGTGCGGCATCAAGCGCCTTTTGGGCCAGAGCCCCAGCGCAAAACTTAATTCCACATGGACACAGAAATACAACATTGATCTTCCGCCCGGGCGGGCCGGCGATCCGCCGCCGCCGGCGGAAGACGCGGGAAACGGCCGGGTCAGCGCCTCCGGCGCCCCAAGTGCCGGCGTCTCCGACGCCGACCGGGTCGGCGTGGCCGGGGACGGGCTGAAGCAGTCGGTCCCCGTCGCGCTGGCTCCCGCCATCACCGCCCGAGCAGGCAGTCCGGTCCGGGCGCAGAATCCGGAGGTCAAAACTCAAACGGGCGTTCTCCGGGAAATCGTTGCCATCGTCCGGTCCACCCGGCGAATGGAGACGGAAAAGGCCCTTGAGGAAAACGGCGTCTACCAGTTCACCACCTACCCCGTCCTGGGCCGAGGCCGGCAACGCGGGCTCAAGTTTCCCTCGCCGGAGGATGGCGATGCGGCCATCAAGTTTTTGCCGAAACAGTTGTTTCATATCTTCGTCGAGGAAAACCAGGTCCCGCGTGTGATCCGCAGCCTCATCAAGGCCAACCGCACCGGCAAAGGCGAATACGGGGACGGCAAGATTTTTGTCCTTGACGCCGAAGACGCCGTGCGGGTCAGCACAAGCGAACGGGGCGTGGTGGCGATATGAAACTGATCAGAGCCGTGATCCGTCCGGAAAAGGAGGCCGAGGTGATCGGCCGCCTCGAAAAGGAGGGAATTTTTGCCATGACCAAGCTGCCGGTGCTCGGCCACGGCGTGGAGCGCGGCGTGCAGGTCGGCTCGGTCAACTACGATGAGCTGTCCAAGCTCATGCTGTTCCTGGCCGTGTCCGACGAGGATTTCCCTCGCGCGAAGCGCGCGATCGAAGAGGAGGCCCGGACGGGCCGGCCGGGCGACGGCAAGGTCTTTGTCCAGAGCGTGCGGGAGGCATACACCGTCCGGACCGGGGGGAAATCCTGAGATGAGATTCCTTCAGAGGTCCGCGACCAACTTCCGGGCGTTCCTCAACTCCGGCCATGCGCCGACGTTGTGGTCGTCGTTTCTGTATTTCGATTTCTGTTTCGCCATCTGGGTCCTGAACGGCGCGATGGCGCCCTTCATCAGCGAAACCTTTCATTTGTCGCCCGCGCAAAAGGGGTTCATGATCTCCATTCCCATTCTGTCCGGCGCGCTCATGCGGTTTCCGCTCGGCATTCTGGCCCAGTACATCGGCCGGAAAAACGCGGCGCTCCTGGAAATGAGCGTCATTTTCTTCGCGCTGCTCTACGGCTATTTCATGGTCGACACGTTCTCCGAAGTCATCCGGATGGGCGTGCTCCTCGGAATCGCCGGCGCGAGTTTCGGCGTGGCGCTGTCGCTGGGCTCCGGCTGGTTTCCGGCCCGGCACAAGGGCCTGGCCATGGGCATCGCCGGCGCCGGCAACAGCGGCACCGTTCTCGCGGTCCTCTGCGCGCCGCCGCTGGCGGCGCAGTACGGTTGGAGCGCTGTCTACGGCTTCGGCGCCCTCTTCATGCTGCTTCCCATCGTCGTCATGATCGTCTTCGCCAAGGAACCGCCGGACACCGAGCATTTGTCGTTGATGAAGCACCTCGAGTGTTTGTGGGAAAAGGACGGCTGGGTATTCAATCTGATGTACATCGTCACCTTCGGGGGATTCATCGGGCTTTCCAATTTTCTTCCGACCTATTACCACGACCAGTTCGGCGTGTCGAAAGTCGAGGCCGGACAGCTCACCATGCTGGCCGCGCTCATGGGCAGTTGCATCCGCGTTTTCGGCGGGTGGCTGAGCGACCGATGGGGCGGGATCAACACGCTGACGCTGATGTTCTGCGTCATCATCGCCTGCATGTTCACGGCCAGTTTCGATCTTGGCCTTGTGGCGACGACGGCCCTCTTCATGGTCTGCTTCGCCGCCTTCGGCGCGGGCAACGGCGCGCTCTTTCAACTCGTGCCGCTTCGCTGGCCCGTCACGACGGCCGTGGCCGGCAGCATGATCGGCGAAATCGGGGGCCTGGGCGGCGGGCTCGTCCCGAACGCCATGGGGCTGTCCAAACAATACAGCGATTCCTTCGCTTGGGGTTTCATCGCCTTCATGGCGATGGCGACGATCGCGCTCTACGTGTTTCGCCGGGCGCAGTCGGACTGGACCCGGACATGGGTCGACGACGGCGGGCGGGCGAAGGTCCGCGTGGCGCCGGACCTCTGGCCGTTTGGCGGCCGGGTGCAGATGCAGGTGGCCTATCATGAGTTCTGATCCGAAGCCGAAACGCCTGGTTGTGATCGGCAACGGCATGGCCGGCGTGGCCGCCGTGGAGGAAGTCCTGAAACTCGATCCCACCGTCGCCGTGACGATCTTCGGGGACGAGCCGCATGTCAATTACAACCGGATTCTTCTGTCCGACGTCGTCGCCGGCAAACGCGCAGCGAAGGACATCGTCCTCAATCCGAGGGAATGGTACGAACAAAACCGGATTGACCTGCGCGCCGGCGCGCGCGTGGCGTCGATCGATCCGGAGGGCAAAACCGTCACGGACGCGTCGGGCGCTGTCACGCCGTTCGACCGGCTCCTCATCGCGGTCGGCGGCAGTCCCTTCATCCCGCCGATGCAGGGGGCGGACAAGGCGGGCGTCCTGTGTTTTCGGACGCTCGAAGACTGCGAGCGCATTCTGGATCTGGCACAAAAATCTCGCCGTGCCGTGGTCATCGGCGGCGGCCTCCTGGGCCTTGAAGCGGCGCGTGGCCTGATCAATCACGGATTGTCGGTCACGGTCGTCCATCTGATGGACCGCCTGATGGAACTGCAGCTCGACGATCTCGGCGCGGCGCTTCTGAAACGCGAAATGGAGCGCATGGGAATCGAATTCCTTCTAAACACCACGGCAACCGAAATTCTGGGGAACGGAAAAGTCGAAGGCATCCGCCTCAAGTCCGGAGAGGACATGCCGGCGGATCTCGTCCTCGTCTGCACCGGTGTCCGGCCCAATCTGGAGCTGGCCCGCGCGGCCGGCCTGGCCGCCCACCGCGGTCTGATCGTTAACGACCGCCTGCAGACCTCGCACCCTGACATCTTTGCGGTCGGTGACGTCGTCGAGCATCGCGGAAAAGTGTACGGCTTCATCGATCCGATCCGTGAGCAGGTCCGGGTCGCGGCCGACGCGATGGTCGGCCCCGGCGCGCTGCGGTATGAAGGCTCGGTGTGCGCGACGGTGCTGAAAGTGGCCGGCGTGGAACTCATGTCGGCCGGGCAATTTCTGGGCGGCCCGGGATACGAGAAACTCGTCTTCATCGATTCCACCAAGGGCGTCTATAAAAAAGTCGTTCTTCAGCGCGGCCGGCTGGTCGGCATGATCCTCCTGGGCACCAAGAAGAACGGACAGGAATTGTTCAATCTCATCAAATCCGGCCGCGAGGTCACCGACCGCATGGCCGAGATTCAGTCGATGGTCAACGAACAGGTCGCGGCCAAGGATCGCATCGTGATCAGCGGGACGGCGATGGCCGACACCGACCAGGTCTGCAACTGCAATTCCGTGTCCAAGGGAACCATCGTCAAGGCGATCCGCGAGAAGGACTGCAAGACGGTGGCGGACGTGGCGCGCTGCACCAAAGCATCGACAGGATGCGGGTCCTGCGCGTCGCTTGTCGACACGATAATCAAAGAAACGCTCGGCGGCAGGCCGGCGCCGCCCGCGCCTCAGCGATTTGACGTTCCGCGCGAATATCCGCGGGTCCTTCCGGTCGAAAAAATCAAGCAGGAGGGGCTGTCGCTCGACTGGGAAAAAATCCGCCAACAGGGCGCGTTCGCGCTGTCGGAAGACGATTATTACCGCCTGAAAACATACGGCGTCTGCAGCCAGAAGCACGCCGGCTTTTTCATGATGCGGATCCGCATCCCCGGCGGCAAAGTCACCGCCAAGCAGCTCATGGCGCTGGCCGAAGTCGCCGATCTCCATGGTCGCGGCTGGGGACACCTGACCACGCGGCAGGACATCGAGCTTCACTGGGTCAAAGTCGACGAAGTCCCCGCCATCTGGGACCGGCTCGAACGGGTCGGGATCACGACCCGGTCCAGTTGCGGCCACACCATGCGCAATGTCGCCGCCTGCCCGCATTCGCACATCTGCCCGTGCGCGAAGGTCGACGCGCATGCCTGGGCCAAGGCGATCTCCGACCATTTTGTCCAGCGCTCGGACTACATCAATTCCAAAATGCCCAACCGCCTCAACATCTATTTCGCCGGCGGTCCTGACTGCGGCGGCGAAGCGCAGATCAACGACATCGCGTTCGTGCCGGTGCGTAAGGAGGCTGAACCCGGTTTCGAAGCCTGGGTCGGCGGCAGTCTGGGCAAGCGCGCAATGCTCGGATTCAAAATCCGCGACTTTGTGACCCCGTCGGAGGTTCTCGCTGTCTGCCAGACGATTTTCGAAATCCACATGAAACACGGCATCCGCACAAAGGAAAAATCAAGGCTCAAACATCTGATCGAGGATTGGGGCCGCGAAAAATTCACGGCGGAGTTCGAAAAAGTCTTCGCCGAAAAAAAGGCCATGCCCGAAAACCGCGCTTTTCAGATCCCGCTGGCGATCACTCCGAAAAAGCCTGCGCTGCCTTCTTTCTTCGAACGAATCTTGTACGCTTTTTCCCCTCTCCCCCGAATGGGGGAGAGGGTCAGGGTGAGGGGGTCCCAGTCCTTTCCCCCCGGTTGCCATCCCCAATCCGAGCCGGGATACGTCCGCGTCGAACTCGACGTCACGCTCGGCGAAATCGAGGGCTGGCAGATCCGGGAGGCCGCCGAAATTTGCCGGCGATATGGAAACGGCGAGGCGTGTTTCACGAAGGACCAGGACATCGAATTTCACTATGTCCGGGCCGCAAAACTCCCGCTCTTGATCGAGCACCTGAAACGCGCGAGGCTCAAGCTCAAAGACAGATCCAAGAATCTGCGCGTCACCGCCTGCGTCGGCACCGAGTTCTGCGTCCTCGCCGTGACCAATTCCCAGGGCGCCGCACGCGACATTATCAAAAAATTCAGTCCCATCGACCCCGCCAAGGCTGCGCTCCTCGAGGGACTCCTCATCAGCATCTCGGGATGTCCGAACAGTTGCACCAAACAGCAGCTCGCGGACATCGGGCTTGTCGGGTCCATGTCGGCCGTGGGCGAGGAGAAACGCTATTCCTATACGATGGTCGCCTGCGGCCGGATCGGCCAGGGGGGGCAGGGCGACGCGAAAGTGGAGCTCGCCCAGCCGGTGGCGCGCAAAGTCACGGAGGACATGGTCGTGCCGACCCTCGACTCGCTTCTCGACGTGATCCTCCTCAATCGCACGTCGGGCGAAACCGTGCGCGACACCATCGGCCGCCTGGGATTCGCGGCGGTCGAAAAAATGATCGAGCAGCGGCTGATCGACAAAATGCCCAAATCCGAAAAACGCGTGGGCTTGGTCCCGGAGGTGGTGGAGGCATCATGAAAATGATTCAAGCAATCGTTCGCAGGGAAAAGGAAAAGGACGTGATCGACCATCTCGCCAAAAGCGGGGTGAACGCCTACACGAAAATCGACGTCTTCGGCCGCGGCCGCCAGAAGGGCCTCGTCGCCGGCACCGTCCGCTACGAGGAACTCCCCAAGGTTCTCATCCTGGCCGTCGTCAAGGACAGCGCCGTGGACCTCGCCATCGACTCCATCAAAATCGCCGCCCGCACCGGCAACCCGGGCGACGGGAAAATCTTCGTCTCGCCGCTGACGGAAAGCGAAACGATCCGAACGGGGGCCGCGGACGCGGGGTGAACGGCGGATGGAGACCCCCCGTCATCCCCCCTGACTTTGTCGGTCCGCCGCCGTCCCTTCTTGGCTGTCTCTCTCCCCGCTCCTGAAACGGATTCTGGTCGTCCTCTCCATATTATACGGCGCCCTCCTGACACCGGATCCGGCGGCGGGCAACTTACGAGTATTTCGCGAGAAACTCCTCCGCCGTGCAGACAGGAAGGTTTTCTAAAATTGCCTAAGGCGAAGATAAACTCGTTGGCATCAAGGACGAGATGCAAGATATTTGTCCCAGAGTTCTTCGCGGGTTTTCTTCATCGCGCGAAGGATTTCCTCCTCCGTCTTGCCTTTCGTCGGCCCCCCGTACTTGTCCGACATCGCCTGGATTTTCCGGATCAGCGCCATGGCTCTTCGGCCGCGCGCGGCGTTCTTGCTTTTCGTTTTCATGCCCGAAGTATCCGAAATCCCGCCGGACGAGTCAAGGAACCGGCGGTGATGTTTCAGGGTCTCAATGCATGGCGCCGTTTTCCCGTAAACGTGCCCGAATCGCCTCTCCAGCCTGGTATCGGACAATGTCAAAATGGGGGGGGGCCTGTTACCATGCCCGCGGGCTGTATCACGATGTGACTGTGCTTTCCCACGTTATTTTCGGCCGGGTTCTTGACATGGTAATACTATAAGAAGCATAATTTTTCTCTATACTATAAGTAGTAATGTGAACAGCCTCCCCCGACGCCGGCTTGGCCTCCGGCGGTTCGATCCGGCTTTATGATGAGATATTTCTTGGGATGCGGAGGCGAAGGATGGATTCGACCGATGAAATGATGGCGGATGCCGGCATACCCTCCGGAATTCGGCACGACTCGTATCGCTCCGGGTATAATGCCGTCCATGGCGTCGGAATGACAGCCGTGCGGCGGATGGCGGGGTGTCTCAACCGGTATCGATCGGGATGCCCCCCGTACTTGTCCGACATCGCCTGGATTTTCCGGATGAGAGCCAGCGCTTTCCTCTCACCATCATTCACTCTCGCTTTCATGCCCGAAGTATCCGAAATCGCGCCGGGACTCATGGAACACGCGCCGCGTGCGTTGTACCCGGCGCGATGCCGCGTACTGCTTGACGGGTAGTGCGGGAATGGCGTCCCTCCGATGGCGCTGTCAGCTTTGGGGCTTCAATTGAGTCAAAGTCGATCTGAGTATAAACCTATAAACCTACGCCTGACCCCGGTGACCCCCAGTGACGCGCCGGTGACCCGGCGTTGCACGGCCTCTTTATGGATGGCCGGGACATTCGACGTTTGTCGCAGTCTGTTCCCAGCAACATGAACCGCCGCCTGTCCAACGGTCATTCGGCCACCGGCGCACATCCAGAGGGATCGACTTTTTCACCGAGAATTCGTAAACCTATAAAGCTCTGTCTGACACTGTCTCTTTTTTCGATCCTTTATTTCGTTCTGATCCCAGTCCGTCGATCATATGCATACACCGAGAATGTCCATGAACATATTACGCGGGAGGCATTGGCGCTTCTCCAATCTCAATCGCAATATTACTCCACGTATGAATCGCTCTGGAGTCACCTCGATAATGGTTCTAGATCAAATAATGATCCAGGCGCAGGGAACGACATTATTGATGGTGTATGGGGAGAAGATAGAAGCTATGATTATAACAATGGTCGATTTTATAATCACTTTTATCGTGCAACCGATGGTGCCCGTTTAAGCGGTGCCTACGCTCTTACAACCAATACTCACGTGGATGCACTGACATGGTCCGGCATAGTAGCCGCGAACAGCACGAATTCATACGACTATCAAGATGCATTGCGGTATTATAGAGAGAGAAACTTCAATAAAGCCTTTTTTGCGTTGGGGCATGTTGTACACTTAATCCAAGACATGTCAGTTCCGGCGCATGTTCATGACGATAAACACGGCGTTGAGAATGTGGCTCACACGGGGAATGGCTACGAGCAGTGGTGTACGAACAATTACAATGCCTTGGCCACCTACGCGAAGTCTGCAACTCGTCTTGGTGTTTATAAGACAGGTTCGATTCAAGATTATCTCAGGAATATGGCAACTACCGGATATAATGCAAATAGTTACTATGGTAAACTCACGAACTACGATAATAATTATAGCGACAATTCCCAGTGGGACGAGATCGTTGTTTCATCCGGATCACTCAATGAACAGTTTGCCGTATATTTTATAGATCATGCTACGAATAACTACTGGCATATCTACAACCGATTATCGAATGGAAATGTCCCGCCACCGCCTCTTCCTCAGGATCTCACCGTGCCATCATTTAACAAGCCACTGGTGAACGACGCGTTATGGCGCGAAAGTGATTTGGGTAATGGTTATGGTTACTACTACTTTGAGAATCATATCACTAATTATGCTAAACCTAAAGTTGCAAATGGTAAATCTCTGGCTCAATACTGGGCAACAGAAACCCTGCTGCCAGATGCGATAAGTTATTCCGCCGGGTTCATGGATGAATTTATCAACACGGTCAAAGCGAATTTGACTATCACGGCGCCCAACTCGACAACACAGTGGTATAGAGGAAACATCACCGTATCCGCAACAGCGACCGGTTATCAGAATATCGTCAAAATTTCCCAGATTGAGTTCCAGTATAATTTGGGGTCTGGCTGGATAAGTTTGGGGTTTGTATATCCAGCCCCGTCCGCTTCAGTAAATGAGAGTAAAGTTTGGGATAGCATCCAAGTCATATCGGGGATCAATTTGTCAGTTAAGATCAGGGCGAGGGCGATGGACGAGGCCGGTGTCTTCTCTTCGTGGGTCGAAAGCGTGCAGTTCAAAGTCGACAATCAGGCGCCGGATGCTGTTTCAAGTTTTGCGACCGATGTCTATAATCTCAACAATCAAGTTCGCGTGAGTTGGACAAACCCGGCCACCTCGGATTTTACGGGTGTGTTGATTCTGCGATTTCTCTCGTCCAGCAGTAATACGCTGAGCGAGCCGGCGAATGGAAGTTCGTACACTGCGAATTCATTTATCGGAGAAGGGAAAATTATTTATAACAATGCCTCTTTATCCCCCAGCGGAAGCGTGACTATTACCGACGCCGATGTCACAACTGGCGTGGAATATGTGTACCGGGCTTTTAGTTACGACTCCGCGCGCAATTATACACGCAGCGTTTGGACGCGTGCCACGCCTACCGCCCCGGATGTAGCTGCTCCCGCATCTGTGACGGGGGTTTCATCCTCGGCGGGCAATCAACAAGTTACTCTATATTGGACCGAACCGGCATCCGATTTCGCGGGGGTGCTGATTCTTCGCAGCACGGGGAGCGCCCCGAATACCAATCCTACACCAAATCAGACATACTGGTACGGTAATACCATCGGCAATGCACAGGTGATTTTGGTTACGCTCAGCACGAGCAACTCAAGTTTTCCCGATCAATATTTAACGAACGGCACCACCTATTATTACAGAATCTACAGCTATGATTCAGCGAGAAATTATGCGACAGGCGTTTCGACAAGCGCCACGCCAGCCGGCGTGGATGCCACGGCGCCCGCAGACATATCGGCATTTTCCGCCGCCCCCGGAGATGGGCAGAATAATTTAACGTGGTCGAATCCGTCGGCTTCGGATTTTGCCGGCGTGTTGATTGTGCAACGCACTGGGGGTTATCCGACTGGTGTGCCGACACAAACAACATCCTATACCGCAGGAAATCCACTCGGAGATGGGACTGTCCTTTACAGTTCCAGTGGTATATCTACTACTCACACGAGTTTGACGAATGGGACAACCTACTATTATAAAGCGTTCAGCTACGATGCGACCAGGAATTATTCTTCTGGAGTTACACAGTCGGCCACGCCGTTCGATCAAACACCGCCGGCCGACGTCACCGGTCTTGCTGCATCCGGCGGGGACGGCACGCTGAGCCTGAACTGGACAAATCCCGGATCCGATTTTTC
The DNA here is from genome assembly GCA_001784175.1 of Candidatus Lindowbacteria bacterium RIFCSPLOWO2_12_FULL_62_27. Lineage (GTDB taxonomy): Bacteria > Lindowbacteria > 2-12-FULL-62-27 > 2-12-FULL-62-27 > 2-12-FULL-62-27 > 2-12-FULL-62-27. Next base: position 18,443 of record MFPR01000012.1, on the reverse strand, counting down.
AGGGGTTGTGATTTTACGCAGTACCAGTTCCGTCAATGACGCTCCCATAAATAGAACGTCCTACCTGGCGGGCAATACGATCGGAAGCTCGATCGTTGTGTATGCCGGCGCAAGTTCTTCGCTCGCCGATAATCAAAATCTGACTAACGGCACGACCTACTATTACAAAGTCTTCAGCCACGATTCCTCTAGAAATTATGCCGGCGGCGTCGCCGTCAGCGCGGTACCGGCGACTGCAAGCAGTTCTATTCCCAGCAATGTTTTTGGTCTGACAGCGTCGCCCGGCAATGGTCAGGTCAGCCTGACCTGGAATAATCCGAGCGCCAATTTTTCCGGCAATATTATTCTGTATCGCGTCGGCGAACCAGTGGCGGGGATTCCTTCAAACGGCACGAGTTATTCGGTCGGGAGCGTCATTGGTGGGGATACGGTCGTCTATAAATCGACTGGAACGGCGGATACACGGACCGGCGTGAGTAACGGAACAACGTACTACTACAAAGTGTGTAGTTACAATTCGGCCAACGATTACTCAGGCGGCGCGACCATCAATGCGACGCCCGTGTCGGCCGCAGACGTGACGCCACCGTCGGATGTTACGAACTTCAGCGCCTCGGTCGGCAACGCGCAGGCTGGTTTGACTTGGACAAACCCGGGCGCCGATTTTGCCGGCGTGGTCATGGTCAGGTCGGCCGTCTCCTCTCTAGCGGGATTTCCCTTGGCCGGGCAGTCGTATCCTGCCGGATCGGCGATTGGCAATGGCACTGTCATTTATAATTCCACAGGAACAAGCTTTACGGATGCAGGGCGCACAAACGGCACGACCTATTACTACACCGCATACAGTTTCGATGCGGCAAGAAATTACGCCTACGGCGTATCGGGACTGGCGACGCCGGTCGCGCCGGCGGGCGATACGGTGTCGGCAAGCGTTGTGACGTACAATTGGGTCACCGCCACGGACGGAACATTGTGGTCACCGGATGCGGGCAATACGGATGACGGATCAAAACTGGTCAATATAGGATTTAATTTCAGTTTCTACGGCACAAGCTATTCGCAACTTAAAATCTCATCCAACGGCCACGTTGTTTTTGGCTCCTCGTCGGCGACCGAATACAATAATGTGGCCATTCCGAATACAAACCAGCCGAACAATTTTATTGCGCCGTTTTGGGACGATCTCAATCCGGCTTCTGGCGGGGCTATTTACTACAAGACAACCGGTTCGTCGCCCAACCAAAAATTCATCGTCCAATGGAATGGTGTGCCGCATTATCCGAGCGAGGGTTCGTATACATTTCAATTGATCTTGCAGGAAAACGGCGAAATCCTGTTCCAATACAACACCATGTCCGGCCAGTACGCCAACGGAAACAGCGCCACGTGGGGGACGGAAAATCAAGACGGGATGGCAGGCCGGAGCATGTTTCCGGTAAGCGGAATATACAACAATCTGGCATTGCGGATTTATTCTGATACCCAGACTCAAGCTACTCAGGCCAATGCCACATTCACTCGTGCAGACGCGGCGGCGGGTCTGAGTGAAAGCCTCGGCGGAGACGGTCTGGCTTGGGGCGACTATAACAATGACAGTTATGTTGACATTTTTGTTTTGGTGGACGGCGCCAATCCCTTTCTTTACAAAAATAACGGCAACCAGACATTCACGAATGTAGCCGGGTCGCTCGGAATTACAGGCAGTGCGACGGAATTGGTCGCGCCTGTATGGGGCGATTTCGACAATAATGGCGGGCTGGATTTATTGGCCTCCAACACCAGTGGCCAATCCTATCTATACAAGAACAACGGTACCGGTTCGTCATTCAGTAAAATAACCGGATCGATAACCAACGTGGATGCAGATGCTGAGGCGGTGGCAGTTTTAGATTATGATAGGGACGGAGACCTCGACTTGTTCGTAACTTCGGCGGGCGGTCAGGACCGTTTATACAATAATACCGGCGCAGGCGATTTTGTGGATTCTACATCGAGTGCCGGGATATTGACGGAGACGGCCAATGGTGAAGGTGTGTCGTGGGCGGATTATGACAACGACGGTGACCTGGACATTTTTGTCGCGAACGAGTGGGGAAATCCCTCCTATCTTTATAGGAACAACGGCAATGGGACATTCACGGAAGTCGCCGCGAGCGCGGGTATCAACGGCGTCTTCGCGGCCGACGCTCCTTTGTGGCTGGACTACGACAATGACGGTGACTTTGATCTGTTTATAGCCAATTGGGCGCAGGCGCCGCGTGTTTATAAGAATAACGGCAATGGCACGTTCACGGATGTTTCGTCAAGCTCCGGAGTGACGGACTCGTCGTATTGCAACGGCACAATAGCCGCTGGAGATTATGACAACGACGGAGACATGGACGTGATTATCAACAATTATTATCAGCAAATCCTGTACCGGAACAACGGCAACGGCACATTTTCAAATGCCACAACAAGTGCGGGCGTGACGGATTATACGACGGGCTGGGATGAAGTTGCCGCATTCGCAGACTACGATAATGACGGCGACCTCGACCTGTATCTTGGCGGCCCCGGTCAGGACATCCTGTACAAAAACAATCTCGTCGAGAACGGTTCCGGCGGCAGAAATTACATCAAGGTTATCGCGTTGACAGACACCAACGGCAACGCCTCGGAATCGGATGCCCAGCCGGACCGGCTTGCCATCGGGGCAAAAGTGGAAGTCGATTTGGACGGCGCAGCCGATTTCGCGCCGGGGTTTGGGAGATACGCTGAGGCGCTGATTGGCGCGGGTGACGGATGGGATTACTATCAAGGACCGGGTCACCTGGGAGTGGGCAGCGCCACATCTGTCGATGTGAGAGTGACTTTCCCCGACGGCGATGTGATCATGCAAGAGGCCGTCGCGGTCAATCAGACGATAATTGTTATGGATACTACACTGGGGATTTTTGTAAATCCTGTTTGGTCTGATTTTGGCGATGGCGTATATCGGTCTTCTATTGCGTGGGGTGATTATGATGCAGATTTTGACGTGGATTTAGCTGTATCTGGCATAGATTATTGGGGTTATCTGAGGTTTTATATACTGAATAATTCTGACAGCGAGTTCTTCTCATCTGGGCCAGAACCCATGGGTGCCAATTACGGTATATATTATGCGTCAATAGCGTGGGGAGATTATGATAACGATGGAAAATTAGATATAGCTGTTGCCGGTCTCAATAGATTCATTATTTTCAGAAACGCTGGTAACGACAGTTTTATAAATGCTGCTGAACCTATGGGTTTTAATGCAGGACTGAGCGACCCCGCGATAGCATGGGCCGACTACGACAGAGATAATGATTTAGACATCGCAGTTTCAGGTGTGGATTTTTCAAACAACAAAAGACTGGTCATTTTTCAGAATAACGGAAGTGGTACCTTTTCCAATGCGGCTGAACCAATGGGCATGAATGCTGGTGTAAGTAATTCATCAATTGGTTGGGCCGATTACGATGGAGATTTGGATATGGATTTGGCCGTGTCTGGCTGGAGCGGAACATCGAGACGGTTGATTATTTTTCGCAACGATGGGAACGGCATTTTTACGAATGTGGCAGAGCCAATGGGTACAAATGCAGGAGTGAATTATTCGTCACTCTCATGGGCTGATTATGACAATGATGGAGATCCGGATCTTGCTATTACAGGACTCAGTTCATCTCTTGGAGCAGGAACAAAAAATATAATCATATTCCGCAACGACGGAGATGGAGCTTTTACAAGAGCCATAGAACCAATGGCCATTGACAGCGGAGTATACAAATCGTCGATCGCCTGGGGTGATTATGACGCAGACGGTTATTTGGACTTGGCCGTTGCTGGATTACAAAGTGGAACTGACAGGAGATTGATCATATACCGAAATAGTGGAGATGGACGTTTTACGAATATGGCAGAGCCTATGGGTCCAAATGTGGGTGTGGATGAAGGATCAATTGCGTGGGTAGATCGTGATGAAGATGGAGATTTGGATCTGACTGTTTCAGGGTATGATGGAGCAAATCGTCGATTGATTGTTTTTAAAAATAATCTTCCCGGGAAAAACTTTGTAAAATTTCAAATAGTAACAGACTCAAATGGCAACGCGGAAGAATCCGACGCGCAGCCGGACCGCACGGCGATTGGGGCCAAGGTGGAAGTGGACCTGAACGGGGGTGGCGATTTTGTGCCGGGGGCGGACTATGCGATGCGTATTGTCGACGCCGCATCGCCCTTGGTCGTCGGGATAAGGACTGCGGCGGCCGTTGACATTCGTGTCACATTTCCAGACGGCGACGTGGCGGTACGGCGCGGCGTGGCCGCGAATCAGACAATCACCATAAAGGATCCGCCGGCCGTCACGGCGACAATCTCAAGCGGATTATACCAGTCCGAGATTGTTGCATATAACTGGCTGGACATTTCCGCCACGGGCAATCGTCTTTCAGACACGACCAACGACACACTGCTGCCGACAAACATCGGTTTTAATTTCAACTATTTCGGAAAAAATTACAGCCGGCTGATGATTTCATCCAACGGGTTTGTGACGTTCGATACGACGCTCATCGGCGGATACCCTGTCAACCAATCAATACCGGGCGGCGCCCAGCCGAACAACACGATTGCGCCGTTCTGGGACGATCTGAACCCGGAGGCGGGAGGGAACATATATTATAGAACATCGGGAAGCTATCCCACGCGGCAGTTCATCGTCCAATGGGAGGCAGTCCCGCATTCCCCGAACGAAGGGTCGCACACATTCCAGATGATTTTGTATGAAACCCTCAACGAGATCGTATTTCAGTACAAGAACATGACCGGCATTTACGCCAACGGCAACAGCGCGACATGGGGAATCGAGAACGAAACGGGTACGGTGGGATCCAGTTCCTTCCCCATCAGCACGATTTCCAACCAGCAGGCTCTGCGGATTTATCCGAGGCCGGTGAACAGTCCTCCCATCAAGGCGGCAAGCCCGTTTCCGTCGAACGGGGCGACCAACCAGTCACTGAACGCATTTTTGTCGTGGGCGGACGGCGGCGGCGCGACGAGCTATGACGTTTATTTCGGAACCTCGCCTATCCATCAGGCGAGCGATAGCCGGGCGAGCAGAAGCGTTACAAGTTACCAGCCGCAGTTGGCGATGGGTAAAACCTATTACTGGCGTATTGACGCCAGAAACGCGTACGGTCTCACACGCGGCGATGTGTGGCAATTTTCGACCGACTCGGATCCCGTTTCGGCTTATTCCATTCGAGGTCCGACGACCAATGCATGGTATCGGGCAATCAATAATGTGTTTACAGTTCAAGTTGTTCCCCCTGACACCATTTCCGGCGCAATCAGCTACATTGAATTTGAGCTCGAAAATCTCGCCGACAGTTATTCCGCCATGCCCTCATCCGAAGACACCGTCGCTCCGGCGCGCGATTATTCTTCCGATACCAACGGATGGTCTTTAAAATTCGACGCCAGAAATTTATCCCACGGGTTTGGATATAGGGTCCGAGTCCGCGCGGGGGATTCCGACGGATTTGCCACATCATGGCATTATACGTCCGAGTTCGGCATCGACAAAATCGCCCCACAGGCGCCCTCGTCCGTGATTTCCGCGACACCACCGCCAAACGCTCCGAGTTCTCTCGGAACCATCACCGTCAATTGGAGCGGGGCGTCGGACAGCGGCGCCGGCGTGGCCGGCTATTCGGTTTTGTGGTCGAAAAATCAGAGTGATACACCTGACCTTATAAAGGATGTGGATACGCCAACTTCCAGCTACATGATTTCATCAAAAGGCAATTGGTATGTCCATGTTAGAACGGTCGACAGGGTCGGCCTTGTTTCGCCGGGGGTTTTCCATGTCGGCCCATTTGTGATCGGCACGGACACCCCGACCTTCACCGCGGGCCAGGAGCCTTTGGACGTGCCGGTACTCTGGAGTTCGATCGATTGGGGAGACTACGACAACGACGGCGATCAGGACATTGTCATTGCCGGACTCAATACGGTAGGGAACTACAGGTTGATCGTGTACAGAAATGACGGCGGCATTTTCACCGTCGCATCTGAACCCATGGGCAACTACAAAGGAGTGAAATACGGATCTGTCGATTGGGGGGATTATGACGGTGACGCCGACCTGGATCTGGCGGTCATCGGCGATGACGGAACGAACAAACGATTGATCATCTATCAAAACGCCGGCAACAGCGGGTTTACGGCCGCCTCCCAGCCGATGGGCTCGAATACGGGTCTCACATACAGTTCCATCCAATGGGGGGATTATGACGGAGATGGAGATTTGGACCTTGCGGCCTGCGGGTTTGACGGGACGAACACGAGACTGATGGTGATCCGCAACAATGGCGGCAACAATTTTTCAATCATCGTTCAGCCTCTAGGCGCAACCGCCGGGTTGTCGAACTGCGCGGTACAATGGGGCGACTACGATCGGGACGGTGACTTGGATTTCGCCGCCGCCGGCACGGCCGACGGCTCGCCTGACGCCCCCCGCTTTATCGTGTTTAAAAACATCGGCGGCGACAGTTTTATCAAGAGTGTCGAACCGATGGGCGCCAATAGCGGTTTCTATGACGGATCGCTGGACTGGGGAGATTACGACAATGACGGCGACCTGGATCTGGTTGTATCCGGAGCGAGCGGCGCAGATGAATATCTGGTCGTCTTCAAAAATATCGGCAATGACAGTTTTGCCAAGGCCCTCGATCCGATGGGCGCGAATGCGGGCGTGTTCTGGTCGTCCGTGAACTGGGGCGATTACGACAATGACGGTAAACTCGACCTTGTCATCGCGGGAACAACAGACGGTCTTAACAATCGGCTGATCGTCTATCGGAACGAGGGCAATGGCGTGTTGAGCAAAATCGCCGAGCCGCTGGGGACGAATGCTGGTATAAATGGCGGCGCCGCGCGCTGGGGAAATTATGACAATGACGCCGATCTGGATCTGGCCGTGTCGGGCTATGACGGAACGAACCGCCGACTGATTTTTTTGAAAAACAATACGCCCACCATTCTTAGCGCGCAGGGAAACATCATCGGAGGATCCAGCAGGTATTATGTGACGAACAACGCTCTGAACGCAGATCGAGTGAACCCTTATCTCGGCCCGGATGGGCTGGGCGCATCGGGCTGGACACTCAGCGGCCTGGTAGGGGGCGAGACCGTCACGCTCACGATCTCGCAGTTGCAGTCTCTGCAAATTGACGGGGTGACCGATTTCCGGTACGTCAGCGTCGAAAATTCCCCGTCTGATTCACCGTACTATGAGCATTACTCCGTCGCGCAGGACAATGAAGGAAATATCCGAACGCTGGAGGTCTGGGACGACGGCGGGCACGATTTCTATACGGCCGCCGAGTCGCTGAACAGTACCGGCTTTATCATGATACCCGCCACCCCAGTTGTCGGAACCACATACACGCGGACGCGGCGGCACGGCGCGGTGGAAAAAACAAAAATACTTTCGAAGACCGCCACCGTGACGCTGCCGAGTGGTCTTACTTTTACCAATTGTCTGGTCATGTCTGAAACCGGCACGGATTGGTATCATGCGGATACCGTCTATTACGCGCCGGGTGTGGGCCTGATCAAATTTGAGGATGATCATCCGGGAATCCTGTTTCGAGAACGGTTCCAATTTACACCTTCAATCAATTCAAGAACGGGGAACGGTATAGACACCATCGCATTCGCAACTACTGGAAACAATAACTTCTCCGGAATTCGTGTTTATATAAGGCCCAGTTATGACTCAAGTCTTGCCACCGCCAGCGGAACGACCGATACGAATGGGGGAATCGATTTAGAATCAATTCCCGATGGTGAATACAAAATAGAACTTAAAGCGTCCGGATCGCTTACGCGGAGAGTCAGCTTTACCGTGCTCAATGGCGTCATTAATGGCGGCGCCGGTATAACCATCCCGCCTTTAATCAAAGGCGACGCGAACGGCAGCGGCGACATCGGCCCGGGCGATTGGTCGGTGGTCGTCGACAATTGGGGGGCCACCTCTCCGGATGCGGATTCCAACAACAGCGGCGATGTCGGTCCCGGCGATTGGTCGGTCATCGTCGATAATTGGGGGCAAACGGATGATGGGTGGTAGACCGATTAATATGCCCGGATCGGGCTGTGCGCCTATCCCGCTGCTCTTGGCCGCTTGCTTTGCGCTTTTCACTTTGCACTTTTCACTTTGCCCCGCGCAGGCGGCGCCGTACCATCCGAAAATCATCGCCGAGATGCGCGCGCGCGGCGAAACCGTTCCCGTGTTGTGCCCGGACAGGGTGGGCCATCTCTGGAGCAAGATTTCCAAACGGACGCTTTCGGCGCCGGCGGGTGGCGGCGGCAGAATGGCGCCGAACAGAACGCCCGCCCCGACCGGCAATCTCAAGGTTGCGGCGTTCATCGTGCAGTTCCAAGCCGACAACGACGCTGTCACCAGCGGCAGCGGCCAGTTCGCGCCCGACCTGCTCGGCGACACCAATTCCGTCGGCGACACCATCCGGATAATCTTGAGCCGCGCCGATAACTACTACCGCATGGTCTCCTACAATCAGCTTCAGATGTCCTCCACCGTTTTTGACACGCTCATGGTCACGGCCTCCGAGACGATGGGCTACTACGCCACCGGCATGCGGCAGGCGGACCTCATCCGCGAAGTCTGCGAGCGCGTCGACACGTGGGTCAACTTCGGCTACTACGATTTCGTTGCCGTATTCTACGCCGGGATGAGCAAACAGGTCAGCGGGCTCGGCGGAGATTTGAGCGCCAGCATGTTCGATGGTTTGAACGACAGTTATACGGACCGGCAGACGCAGGACACCGTCACCCTCGCCATCATGATGCCGGGGACGGCCGGCCCGGGGCCGTTTGGCCCATACGACCGTGTGGCGCCGATGGGGACGTTCTGCCATGAGATGGGCCACGTTTTGGGGCTGGCCGACATCTACAACACCGTCACGCAATCAGCCGGCGTGTCGGACTGGTCGCTCATGGCCAGCGGGAATTATATCGGCCGGCCCGAAGGCGATTCGCCGGCGATGATCGACCCGTGGCACCGCGAATTGTTGGGCTGGCTCGGCGCCGTCGTGGTATCGGCGGACACGGCTGTTGATCTGTCGCGTTCCGAAACGGATTCCAAGGTCTGTAAAATTTACGCCAACGCCGGCAACGAAACGGAATATTTCCTCATCGAATACCGCGCGCCGAGCTCCCCCTACGGCATCGATTCCGCCCCCGGTTCCGGCCTGCTCATCTGGCATATCGACAACAGCATGGGCACACTCGCCATGAACAACATCAACAACGTCAGTTCCGCCGTACCGCACCGCCGGGTGGATCTGGTGGAGGCGGACAGCTCGGACGTCGATGTGACCGCGGCAACGGCCGCCAACCCGTGGCCGGGCACCGGAAACAAAACGCGGTTTGACGCGACCTCGTCGCCCAATTCCCAACCTTATACCGGCAATCCCGCGCGCGTGGAGATTGACAACATCACGCTGGTGGGCGGCCGGGCGCTCTTCACCGCGTTCATCCGCGATACCCGGGCCCAAACATGGTACGTGAACGACACGTGGGTGAACGGTGCCACCGACTCCTTCACCTACGCCTCCGGCTCAGACACGACAGGGGTCGGTTCCCCCTCCGCCCCGTTTCGCACGATCATCCGGGCTCTCAACAAGGCCAAATCCGGCGACACCCTCCATGTCGACGCGGGGATGTACGACTCCTACGTCAAGGTTTCATCGACCGAGAATGCCGGCATCAAAATCGACACGAACAACCTGACGATTATCGGCAAGGACTCAGCCGCGACGGTGATCGACCCGCCGGGGGCGAATACCGACGCCAACCTCTACGGCATCTACGCCGACACGCAAGTCGGGCTTCGCATACAGAATCTCGGGGTGACGGGGGCGTACGATGGAATCAAGTTTGTGAATGTGGATCAGTCGACCCTCACGGGCGTCAGCGCATCCTCGAACGGCGGTCACGGAATCCATCTATTGAACGGTTCCGACACCTGCACGTTGAGCCACAACACGGCCGGTTCGAATTCGTTGGACGGCATCCATCTCACTGCGTCTTCGAAGAACGCGGTGAGCCATAACACGGCCCGTTCGAATACGATGACCGGTATTTATCTGTCAAGTTCGGATACAAATGTCATCACCCAAAACGAAGTGACGTTCAACGACACGGGCGTGGGGATTTTCGCTGCGTCCAGAAATAACATCATCACGAAAAACAACATCATCGGCAACAACGCCTACCACGTGTGGAACGCCGGCGGTCTCATCCAGACCCTGACGCGCAACTGGTTCGGCTCGACCGACTCGGTGACGATCAAAGCCAGGGTTGGCGACACGGCGAGCGCATGGCAGCCGTTCCGCCTCGGTACGGTCGACACCACCGCCGGCGCCGACACGACGGCGCCGAAAGCTCCGGACACGGTGGCGATCGTCGGGCAGGGCGCCAGCGACACGTCGATCATCCTCGAGTGGTCGAACGTGACGACGCTGGAGGAAGCCAACGGCGGCAACGTCACGCTGGCGGGTTACCGCGTATACCGCAGCACGGTCAAGGATACATCGTGGTGGATGCAGGTCGGGCAGGTCGGGTCGGGCGCGATCCGGTACCAGGATACGGCCGTATTGCAGTGGCAGCCGTATTATTACCGGGTCACGGCCTTCGACGCGGCCAGTCCCTTTGCCAACGAGAGCTTTTACAGCGACTCCCAGCCTTCCGACGCCGCGCAGAATTCGTCGCAGAAGACCTGGTTCGTGAACGACACGGCGGCGTCGGCCGACTCGTTCACCTACGCCGGGGGAACCGACACGGCGTACGGCGACGGTTCACGGTCGAAACCGTTCCGTTCAGTGGCGCGCGTGATGCAATCGGCCAAGTCCGGCGATGTGATTTACATCGACGCCGGATTGTACGCGGATACCTATGTGACGGTTTCGTCCACGGAGACCGCGGCATTCAAGATCGACACGGACGGGATCACGATCATCGGCAAGGATTCGAACGCGACGGTGATCGATCCGCCGGGCGCGAACACGCAAAGCGGCCTCTACGGCATCTACGCCGACACGCAGGTCAACCTCCTGGTCAAGAACATCGGCGTGACAGGGGCGTACGACGGAATTCATTTCGACAACGTGGACCTGTCGACGATTCTCGGCGACAGCGCGTCGTCCTGCGGCGGCATTGGGATTCATCTCCTCGATGGTTCCGACACCAACGCGGTGACGAACAACACGGCCCATTCGAATTTCTGGGGCGTCATTCTCAATCGGAGTTCGAACAACACGGTGAGCAACAACATCGCCCATTCGAATTCCGTCGGCGTTATGGTGGAGTCGAATTCGAACAACAACACGGTGACGAACAACGCGGCCGGTTCGAACGCGCAGGCCGGCGTTTATATTTCAAGTTCGGATTCGACCGCCGTCGTCCAAAACGACATCCAGTCCAACGACACGGGCGTGTGGATCGCCGGATCGTCCGGCGCCAACGTCATCCGGAGAAACAACATCACCGGCAACGCCGTCAACAACGTGTACAACCAAGGCGGTCTCACTCAGACCATCACCCGCAACTGGTTTGGGTCGATAGATTCGGTGACGATCAAGGCGAAATTCGCCGACACCGCGTCGGCATTCTCCCCCTATCGAACAGGCGGGGTCGACACGGCATCGGGCGCCGATATCGTCGCGCCCGAAGCCCCGGACACGGTGGCGATCCTCGGCCGGCCGAGCGACACGCTGGTGGTTCTCGAGTGGTCGGCGGTAACGGCAAATGAGGACGGAAATGCGGGCGGGGCGGGGTTGTCGGGGTACCGGGTGTACCGCAGCAAAGTGAAGGACACGTCGTCGTGGGTGCAGGTGGCTCAGGTCGGTTCGGGCGTGATCCGGCACCAGGACACGAACGTGTCTTTGCTGACGGACAATTACTTTTATCGGGTCACGGCCATTGACGGGGCCTTGCCGTTTGTGAATGAAAGTTTCTATTCGGATTCGCAGCCCTCCTACGATTCGGCGGCCGCGCAACCGGTCGTGAACTGGTACGTGAACGACACGACGACGTCGGGCGATTCCTTCACCTATGCCGCCGGATCGGACCTGATGGGCGACGGTACGATTCAAAGGCCGTTTTTGAGTCCGTCGAAGGCGATGAGCGTGGCCACGGCGGGGGACACGATCTGGCTCGATTCCGGCGTTTATACGACGAGGGTGGCGAGCACCGCTTCGGAGTCGGCCGTCATCAACATTACCGCCGACAGCATCAGCCTGATCGGCAAGGACTCGTCCTCGACGATTCTCAATCCTCCCGGCTTGTATTCCGATTTCAATCAATACGGGATTTATGCCGACAACCGGGTGAATCTCCTGATCCGAAATCTGGCGGTCTACAATGCGTACCGAGGCGTCAAATTCATCAACGTCGATCGCTCGACCCTCAAAGCCGCCACCGTCTCGGGATGCCAGTACGGAATCCTGCTTTCCAGCGGTTCCGACACCAACTCGATTTCGGCCAGCGTGTTCACCTACATGGGGCAAAGCGGCATTGCACTTTCAGGTTCCTCCGGCAATACCATCGACAACAATTATTTCTCCAACAACACATACGGCGCGTCCTTGACCGCCAGTTCCGGCAACACGATCTCGAACAACACGTTGAACGTCCAGTCTGGCGAGGCGGTCGGCCTGGCGAGCGGATCGGACACGAACACGATCGGGAGCAACACCATCACGTCCGGTGGAACAGCTATCTCGCTGGGTACCGTAAGCGGTAACACCGTCACCGCCAATACGATCAGCGGGGCAACGTCCGGACTTCAACTCTCCATCGCGAAGGGGAACTGGATCCTCGGAAATGCCGTGACGTCCAGTTACAATTATGCGGTTGACATATATAATGGCGCAGACAGCAACATTTTCAGGAACAATCTTCTGGCGTCCACCACCAACTACTACGGGGTCAACATTGGTTACGGCTCGTACAACGTGTTTGTTCAGAACACCATCAGAGATAATCGTGATTATCAGGTCTATGTCGCCTACTCGTCCGTATCCAATACATTCGAGAAAAACAACATCAAACCCTCATCGACCTATCCGGACCGTGCCGTCTACAATGCCCCCACCTCCTCCCCGGGTCCATTCACCTTCGACCGCAATTACTGGTACACGACGGATTCCCTGACGATTCGAAATAGGATATTCCAAAACGTAAACGCGGATTCAGTCCTTTACACGCCGTGGCGTCTGGCCGAGGTCGACACCACCGCCGGCGCCGATACGACCGCGCCGCGGGCGCCGGACACGGTTGCGGTGGTCGGCAACGACACGAGCGTGATCCTGGAGTGGGCGGCGGTTTCGACGAACGAGGAGACGACCGGCGGCGCGGTGGGGGTCGGCCTATATCGCATCTACCGCAGCGCGGTGGCGGACACGTCGTCATGGAATAAGGTCGGCCAGGTAAGCGCGGCGACGGGGATCCGGCGATTTCAGGACACGGGCGCAGGCCCGGGAACGGACTACTACTACTGCGTGACGGCGGTGGATACGGCGCCGTACGAGAACGAGAGTTTCTACTCGTATTCCGTCCGACAATGGCAGCTCACGTCTTATCGACTCATCCCTCCGGATACCGTCGCGGCGGGAGTATCGTTCGCCCTGCGGATCGTGGCGCGCGGCCAGTTCGGCGAGACATATATGGTTGCCGTCAATCCCGTCATACTTTCCATCGACTCCGGCGCCGTGACGCCGAGTGCCTCCGCGTCGTTCGTCAGCGGCGTCAGTCAATGCACCGTCTCCATCACCGTCGGCGGGTATCGCCTGCTCACCTTGACCGACAGCGGCGGGCGGACCGCTTCGGTTTATCTGAACAGTCCGGCGATGTGGGCCGGTTCCGGGGGTACGCAATTTTCCATATCTTTCAGCGTGCCGGGCAGCAGGGATTCGTCCGGCATTTCGGTGTCCCTGAAAAATGCTTCGGATTCGGCCACAGCGCTTTCTCAAGACACAACGGGCGCGACCGGAATCATGAGCTTGGGCAACGGCCTCGATGGCGACTATAGGATTGAAATCAAGGCGCCGGGCGCTTTGACCCGCAGGGTCAGCGTTACCATCGCAAATGGCGTCATTAACGGAGGCGCCGGTATTACGATACCATCTTTGGTCAAGGGCGACGCGAACGGCAGCGGCGACATCGGCCCCGGCGATTGGTCGGTGGTCGTCGATAATTGGGGGTCCACCGATCCGACCGCGGATTCCAACAACAGCGGCGATGTCGGCCCCGGCGATTGGTCCGTCATCGTCGATAATTGGGGGCAAACCGAAGATGGGTGGTAAACCGATATTTCGTATATTGCTATCCATTATTCTCGGCGCGTCCCTCTCAGTCTGCTCTGAGGGTTCATCGCAGGCGGCCTATCCGGCCGGCTCCATCTCGATCACAAATTCCTCAGGAGACACCATTCCTGCCGCGTCCCCGCTTACTGCCTACGTCGGAAATACGATACCGATCAAAGTTTATGTGAGGACGGACACCCATGCGGCGGAGGTATATGCGAATGTAACATTTTCGCCAAGCATACTGCGGGTAATAGATTCGCAAGTTGCCGGAGGAGGCGGGGGGGCATTTTGGGATACGAGAGGTTCGAGAAGTTTGGTCGCGGCAAAAATTTCCAGCCTGTATCCGTTTCTCGATAATGCGACCGGAACAATCGTGTTGGGGTTGCTGGCAAGTTCGTCTCCGGGCGCGATCACCGACAAGAAGATGGCCGACCTTGTGTTTCGAGCCATTAAGCCGGGAATTTCCACGATGGGCTTCGCAAATATTTTTGCGCCGGGTGAAACAATATGCGGCAGTTTCCCGACGGCCATTGTCAAACGCGGGGTGTCGGTTTTAAATCGTGTGGAAGGCGGCGTTATCAATGTACTATTCAACGACACCCCGAAATTGAGTTCGCCTGCGAACAATAGCGAGAGTAGTTCGGCGCGACCGGCGTTTGTGTTCACGTTTCCTGACACGATGCCGGCGGACGGCTACGAAATCCAGATCGATACATCGCCGGCGTTTGCGAATGGGTATTTCGTGGATACGGCTTCGGAGGCGAACCCCATCGACACGGAGACGCATGTGCTCTCGTCCGATCTGCCGCCGGCCATGTACTACTGGCGCGCACGCGCGTGGACGAACGACGGGGTAGTGAGTGGGTGGTCGGATTCCCGCGCGCTGGCCGTGGTTCGGCCACGCCCGAAGCGGTGATTCGCTTGACGGCAATACGCTTTTTGGGGTTAATGTTCACAATGAGCTTTGAGGGGGTATAGGATGACAGGGAGCGGACTGGGAGATTCACAATGCGGTAGGCCCCGGCCATCGCCGCCGGGCGTGCGGAGCGTGCCATGAAGCGCACCGTGGTCGTTCCCCTCTCCATATTATATAGTGGGGTTCTGACGCCTAATTCGGCGTCGGGCTATAGAAGGGGCGCGGGATGAATCAGACGGCGAATTCTCGCAGGAATGCGGCCGCTTTCACGACTCGAAACGGCAGGGGGGTTGACAGCGCCAAGAAATCACGGTTTTCGCTGACCAACAATTCGGCCTTGACCCACTCGGAATATGCGGCAATCAAGGCGTCGGCGGACTTCAAGTTCCGGCTGACATATTTGGCATACAAGGCCATCGGAACCAGATCGTCGTTTTCAGTTACACACCCCAAATCGTTCCTCGAAAATCTCATACCTGGATTTTTTAATTTGCACCAAAATCTGTTCCCGGCTCAGGCCCTTAAACCGGCCTCCGTTTTTTCGCTTGTTGGCCCGCGCCGCCAGCACGGCCTTTTTTGCGCCTTCCGGGTCCATATGCCCGCTCCGCATGCTGATTCCCGAATTTCGACCGGCAACTGTTCTCATGCCCGAAGTATCCGAAATCGGAACGGGCGAGTCAAGAAGGCGGCGGCAGGGATGCCGCCGTACCCAGAGTCGGGTAGTCTGGGACGCATGGAAGCGTCACAGCCGCCGGAGGGGATTTGAATGCTTGACAGCGATATGTCCTTTTGGGTTAATGCTCACAGTGAGGTTTCAAGGGGGTTTAGGATGACAGGAAGTGGACCGGCCATCGTCGATAACTGGGGGCCAAAAGACGATGGGTGGTAAACCGATATTTCGTCTACTGGCTTCCATCATTATCGGCGCGGCCCTTTTGGTCTGCTTTGCGGGTTCGTCGCAGGCGGTCTATCTGCCCGGCTCCATCTCGATCACCGAATCCTCCGGAGACACCATTCCTGCCGATTCGCCGCTTATTGCCTATGTCGGAGAAACGATACCCATCAAAGTTTATGTGAGGACGGATACCCATGCGGCGGAGGCGTATGCAAATATATCGTTTTCGGCAAGTATTGTTCAGGTTATTGATTCACTACTGGCTACCGGCGGCAGCGGTACTTTCTGGGATACGAGGACAACGAACAATCCCAATGATCAAGTTTATCCGTTTCTCGATAATACGACCGGGACAACTGTGTTTGGGTTGGTTACAAGTTCGTCGATGGGCTCGATTACCGATAAGAAGATGGCTGATATTACGTTTCGAGCCATTAAACCGGGAATACTGACGATTGGATTTACAAAGGTTTTTTCGGTGGGCCAAACAATATCCGGCAGTTTCCCGACGGCCCTTGTTAAAAGTGGGGTGTCGGTTCTAAATAGTGTGGAAAGCGGAGTTGTCAATATCCAGTTTAACGACACGCCGAAATTGAGTTCGCCGGATACCGGCGCCGAAACCAACGCTGTCCGGCCTGTATTTGTGTTTACGTTTCCTGACACGATGTTGCCCGACAGCTACGAAATCCAGATCGACACGGCGTCGTCGTTTCCAGCGGCGTTCAACGGGTATTACTTCGACTCGCCTTCCGAAGCCAACGCCGTTGACACGGAAACATATGTCCGGTCATCTGATCTGGCCGCTGATAACTTGTACTACTGGCGCGTGCGTGCGCGGATGAATGATGGCGTCGTCAGCGGATGGGCCGACAGCCGCGTGCTTAAGGTCCGCAAACCCGCCACGCTGGACGTTGTGCGCATCGTGGTGTCGAGCGGGGCGGCCGTGACACGGGGGCAGGGGCAGACGGCTGGGGACAGCATTGTCGTGCAGGTGGTGATCAAAAACACGGCGGCGGTCGATTCGGCCGGGCTGTCCGGAGGCGACACGCTTGTGTTCAGACGCGCGCGGGATGGGGCCAACGTCAGCGACAGTTTCACCGTCCTCCGGTTTCGAGACACCGGCGTCACCAATGATACGATCATTCCGGCGGGGTCAGTTGAGGATACGTTCAGTTATTACGTCATCATCAAGACCGGCGCCGACACCGGATTCGACACGATCACGGCGTATTTCGAGGGCGTCGACACGAAGTTCAACACGTTCATGGCCGACGGCAGTGACAGCGATGCCGGGGACAACGATTCGTTTGTGTGGCGCGTGTACGCGGCGGCGGAGCTTACCGTACTGGCGGTCTCCATCACGCCCGATTCCGTGACGCGCGGGCAGAGCGGGTCGGACAGCGTGCAGGTCATCGTGACCGTCGCCAACGTCGGTGAGAATTCCTGCACGGTGACGGCGGATACGCTGGTGTTTGTGTATGACGGCAGCGGCAGTGACACCGCGTCGGACAGTTTCTTTGTGGGCACGCGGTCGGCGACATCGACAACGATCGCAGGCGGGGCGACGGAGACGTTCACGTACCGGTTTTCCGTCACGGACACGGCGCCCCTCGGCCGGCTGGCGGTGCATGACACCGTCAGCGGGCTGGACATCCGGATCGGCGCGGCCACGCATGATTCGCGGGCCGTAAATCCGGATACGGTCGTCGTTCAGACGCCGGCCCGGCCGTACATCGGCTATGTGACTTCATCGACCGACACCGTGTATCAGGGGAAATCCTACACGGTGGATATCCATGTCCTGAACATCGGCGAGGCAAGGCTCGTTTTGGATTCCGCGGGGATCACATTCTCGTTCAAACGCCGGGACAACGACCAGGCGGACACCGACGGATTTACGGCCACGATGAGCAGCGGACCCACGGGCGTGTCGGGGGGAAGCGGCGACACGTACACGTTTACCGTTGCGGTCGGCGGTCAGGCGGACACCACGTCGGGCGTGACGTCGGACACCATCGACGTCACGTCCTGCACGGGCACGGACGGCAACCGCGCGTCGCTCTCCGTCGGCGACACGGACGGCACGGCGTATCCTGGCGTGGATTCCTGGGTCGTCGAGGGCGCTGGAGTATTGACGGTCGCGGGCGTTGTATCCGCATCGGATTCGGTCAGCCGGGGCCAGACAGGGATCAAAGTGGGACTCGTGATTCGAAACAGCGGCCAGGGGGCG
>MFPR01000011.1 GCA_001784175.1 Candidatus Lindowbacteria bacterium RIFCSPLOWO2_12_FULL_62_27 | reverse complement strand
ATCACGAATACCTCCGGCTCAAAGTCCTCACATCGTTCATCCCAGATCCATGACGTTGACGACATTCGAGAAGGGGGAATGTGGGGTAGAGGGCTCGGGAGAGGGGGCGCGTCTCCCGATAAAATGCCTCTCTTTTACCCACAGGAAAACCGGAAGACCCCAAAATCATAGTCATACGTGTCTCCTGTCTCGGGCAGCGGCGTTCCTTTTTGGAGTTTCCATTTCTTGTATTCATTTAGATGGTTGATGAAATCAGGATCCAAAATGTGGACTTCCGTCGAATATGTCCCCGTGCCGCTTTTTTTTACGACGTATATATCCTGATGAAGTTCCTCCTGACGCAACCCTCCGAATGCATTGTCGTAATACCGGCCCCGAGGCCAAAAAGATCCCAGCAAAAAAGTGAAATGATCACCCGTCTCGTGCAGTGCCGTGCTTGTTGGACCAAGAAGAACGCGCCAAAAGGGCCGGGCATCTGAATATGTCCCCGGATTTCGCCCTTGGAATACCGTTACTTCGGTGGTTTTCGAAGCAGTGGAACCCTTTTGGATTGCATAGAGAGCCGATGTCGGGTCGACCAGATGGGATGCCCTGTAGCCACCCACTAAAAATTCAAAATTGTCGCCGGTCTCGGGCAAAGGAGTCTGCGCATCACGAACGATCCATGTCTGGAAGTTACTTTCCCCCTCCAACACGCTCACCTCGGTTTTTTTCGAAGCTGTCTGGCTTTTCTTGATGATAAAGATATCTGGATATTGGCCGTCGAATCCAATGTCAATTCCCGTACCGCTTCGGCGTCCGTAGTGTCCCAATCCAAACTCGACGTTATCTCCCGTCTCCGGCAACGCAGTGGTCGTACGGAGAAGCCATGTCTGAAAATTGCTTTTCCCATCCAGTACGCCGACCTCGGTTTTCTTCGATGCCGTCCCACTCTTCTGGATGACATACAGGTCGGCGTAGCGGTCGTCATTGTAATACCCCGTCAGAAATTTAAAATTTTTGCCGGTCTGAGGCAGGGGAAGAGTTGTCTGAAGAATGCATGTGTCGAAAGGATTGTTTCGGTCCTGTCCTCCCAGAACGTAAATCTCCGTGGAATCGCTTCCGGTTTTGCTTTTCTTGATGGCCATTAGCCCTGTGAAGTAGTCGAAGGCCCATGTGGAAGTAACCGTGACGTTCAAGAAGCAAACAAGAAGGCTAATCTGAGCGGAAACGAACCGCATGCGAAATTGGCTCCATTCCTAGAATAAAAAAAGGCCTGGCGGCGTCCTACTCTCCCGGGAGGCTGCCCTCCGAGTACCATCGGCCCTGATCGGCTTAACTTCCGGGTTCGGAATGGGATCCGGGTGTGTCCCGATCGGTGTGGCCACCAAGCCACATGTGTTCAAATCAATATTATCCTGTGAGTAAAAAACATAGTGTGTAAGTCCCAAACACGGTTGCGACCCGAGCCAAGTGTCGCGAAAAGAAAAAAAAGGTTGGTCAAGCCGCACGGCCGATTAGTACGACTCGGCTAAAACCCTCACGGGTCTTGCACCTGTCGCCTATCAACCTGGTGATCTTCCAGGGGCCTTCAGCCCTTCCCCGAAGGGAAGGGGGGAGACATAGTCTTGAGGGGGGCTTCCCACTTAGATGCTTTCAGCGGTTATCCCGACCGTACATCGCTACCCAGCGGTGCCACTGGCGTGACAACTGGTACACGAGCGGTACGTTCGACCCGGTCCTCTCGTACTAGGGTCAACTCCTCTCAAGTCTCCTGCGCCCGTGGCGGATAGGGACCGACAATTCTGTTACTTTGACGCGCCGAACCCGGCGCTGACCTCAATCCGTTAAAATCGAGGCGGCCCGGCGTTTCCGCCGGACTCTGCATGTCGCCATGCAGTTCAGACTATATCTTTCCGCTTATGGCGGATCTGGCGTATAGTCGTTGAGGATTCCAGATGCTTGACATAAGCATCCGGCCTTTCCTGCTGATTGTCTGCACTCATGCTTTGTCACGCATACGCCCGACTATCACATAAGGATGAGCCAAGCAATATCCGTAGCACGAGATTCTGCACCCCTGTGAGGGGACAGATTTTCCAGCAAATAGCCAGATTTAAAGACAGCAACGGTCACTTCTACTGTCTCACGACGTTCTGAACCCAGCTCGCGTACCGCTTTAACTGGCGAACAGCCAGACCCTTGGGACCTTCTTCAGCCCCAGGATGCGATGAGCCGACATCGAGGTGCCAAACCTCCCCGTCGATGTGAGCTCTTGGGGGAGATCAGCCTGTTATCCCCGGAGTACCTTTTGTCCGATGAGCGATGGCCCTTCCACACAGAACCACCGGATCACTAAGCCCGACTTTCGTCCCTGTTCGACTTGTTGGTCTCACAGTCAAGCGCCCTTATGCCTTTACACTCTGCGATGGGTTTCCAATCCATCTGAGGGCACCTTTGGGCTCCTCCGTTACCTTTTAGGA
Source organism: Candidatus Lindowbacteria bacterium RIFCSPLOWO2_12_FULL_62_27 (assembly GCA_001784175.1). GTDB lineage: Bacteria > Lindowbacteria > 2-12-FULL-62-27 > 2-12-FULL-62-27 > 2-12-FULL-62-27 > 2-12-FULL-62-27. Next base: position 80,628 of record MFPR01000011.1, on the reverse strand, counting down.
GGCAGCCGCCCCAGCCAAACTACCCGCCTGACACTGTTCCGGATCCGGATAACGGACCGCGGTTAGAACCCTAGCGCTACGAGGGTGGTATTCCAAGAGTGGCTCCCCGACAGCTAGCGCCGCCGGTTCAAAGCCTCCCACCTATCCTCTACACGCAGCGCCAAAATCCAATGCCAAGGTATAGTAAAGGTTCACGGGGTCTTTCCGTCCATCCACGGGTGGGTGGCATCTTCACCGCCGCTACAATTTCGCCGAGTCCCTCGTCGAGACACCGCTCCAGTCGTTACGCCATTCGTGCAGGTCGGAACTTACCCGACAAGGAATTTCGCTACCTTAGGACCGTTATAGTTACGGCCGCCGTTTACCGGGGCTTCGGTCGAGAGCTTCTTCTCCTTGCGGAGAATGACCCCCTTCCTTAACCTTCCGGCACCGGGCAGGCGTCAGACCCTATACGTCGTCTTCACGACTTTGCAGAGTCCTGTGTTTTTGTTAAACAGTCGCTAGAGCCTCTTTGCTGTGACCTGGGAAAGCTCAGGGAGCGACTTGCGCCGTCCCATCACCCTCCCGGGCACCCCTTCTCCCGAAGTTACGGGGCTATTTTGCCGAGTTCCTTAACGAGGGTTCACTCGCGCGCCTCAGGCTTCTCGCCTTGCCTACCTGTGTCGGTTTGTGGTACGGTCACGACGACTTCAACGGTTTTGAGGTTATTTCCTGCAAGCGTGAGATCGGTGACTTCCCAAACGGGTTGCCCCGCCCAGTCCCTCCGCCCCTCGCCCCGTCTTGCGACGGGACTGCAGGCGTCGACGCAGACGACCATCCCTGCGCATCACCTACTCTTCTCAGTCACCTCGAACCTCCATCGCCGTGGCTCCTGAATATTAACAGGATACCCATCCGCTACGCCTCTCGGCCTCGCGTTAGGGGCCGGCTAACCCTGCGCTGACTTACATTGCACAGGAAACCTTAGGCTATCGGCGGGCAGGATTCTCACCTGCCTTATCGCTACTTATCTCTGCATTCTCGCTTGTTGCCGCTCCAGCCGCGCTTTCGCTTGACCTTCGCTGCAGCAACAACGCTCTCCTACCGCTCATTCAACAGCAAGCTGTCGACTGAACCCGTGGCCTCGGTATCGTGCTTGAGCCCCGGACATCTTCGGTGCAGGGCACGCTTGACCAGTGAGCTGTTACGCACTCTTTAAAGGATGGCTGCTTCTAAGCCAACCTCCTGGCTGTCTGTGCGGCCCCACTGCCTTTACCACTTAGCACGAATTTGGGGACCTTAGCCGACGATGTGGGCTGTTCCCCTTTCGACAACGAAGCTTATCCCCCGCTGTCTGACTCCCAAGATACAAACGCCGTATTCGGAGTTTGGTTGGACTAGGTACCCTTGTAAGGGCCCGCATCCATCCAGTGCTCTACCCCGGCGCCATGGTCTTGAGGCTAGCCCTAAAGCTATTTCGGAGAGAACCAGCTATCACCCGCCTTGGTTAGCCTTTCACTCCTATTCACAGCTCATCCCCCATGTTTTCAACCATGGTGGGTCCGGACCTCCATCCGCTGTTAAGCGAACTTCATCCTGTCCATGAATAGATCGACGGGTTTCGGGTCTGCTCCCGGAAACTCATTCGCCCTGTTCGGACTCGCTTTCGCTTCGGCTTCGGCGTGATTTAGCCTTCGCCTTGCTTCCGAGACGCAACTCGCAGAGCCATTATGCAAAAGGTACGCCGTCACCCAGCCTTGCGGCCAGGCTCCGACTGATGGTAAGTGCACGGTTTCAGGTCCTATTTCACTCCGGTTCCCCGGTTCTTTTCACCTTTCCCTCACGGTACTGGTTCACTATCGGTCATCAGGGAGTATTTAGCCTTGGAGGGTGGTCCCCCCGGTTTCACATGGGATTCCACGTGTCCCATGCTACTCAGGAAACAAGGCCAGAGAGCCAAATCGGTTTTCGCCTACGGGGCTATCACCCTGTGCCGCCACCCTTTCCAGAGGTGTTTGGCTAACCGTTTGGTTTGTAACTCTCCGAGGACCCCGATGGGCCCTCAACCTCGCTCCTGCAACACCGTTTCTGCAACGCCATCGGGCTTGACACAAAAACGGTTTGGGCTCTTCCGCGTTCGCTCGCCACTACTGACGGAATCGCTTCGCTTTCTTTTCCACCGGGTACTGAGATGTTTCAATTCCCCGGGTTGGCTTTACCCCGCCTATGTATTCAGCGGGGAATAACCGCCGAAGCGGTTGGGTTCCCCCATTCGGACATCGACGGATCACGGAGTGTTTGCCTCTCCCCGTCGCTTATCGCAGCTTGCCGCGTCCTTCATCGCCTCCTGATGCCAAGGCATCCACCATGCACTCTAAGTAGCTTGACCAACGCACATGTAGTGCGTTTGCCTGTGGCTCTAAACTTCCAAACTTCCATCCGTGTTTGGAGACTTACACACTATGGTGTTGTCAAAGAACAATATCTGTTGATCATGGGCGCAGAAGGTATCGAACCTTCGACCCCAGCCTTATCAGGACTGTGCTCTGCCACTGAGCTATGCGCCCGAAACCGGATCATGGAGCTGACCCGATTCGAACGGGCGACCCCCTGCTTGCAAAGCAGGTGCTCTCCCAGCTGAGCTACAGCCCCCCATCAAAATTTAGAAAAAAAGGACGCCTACAGAAGTCCGACCCCGTGCGCGGGGGGTGTTCACTCCCGGAGGAGTGAACGATTCTCCTTAGAAAGGAGGTGATCCATCCGCAGGTTCTCCTACGGATACCTTGTTACGACTTCACCCCAGTCACCAATCCCACCTTAACCGGCTGCATCCCTTGCGGGTTTGCGCACCGTCTTCGGGTGTTACTGGCTTCCATGGTGTGACGGGCGGTGTGTACAAGGCCCGGGAACGTATTCACCTCGGTGTGGCTGACCCGAGATTACTAGCGATTCCGCCTTCACGCAGTCAAATTGCAGCCTGCGATCCGAACTACGGTCAGCTTTAGGGATTGGCTCCACCTCGCGGTCTTGCAGCCCTCTGTACCGACCATTGTAGCACGTGTGTAGCCCTGGGCGTAAGGGCCATGAGGACTTGACGTCATCCCCACCTTCCTCTCCATTGCTGGAGCAGTCTCCATAGAGTCCCCGGCATGACCCGCTGGCAACTATGGACGGGGGTTGCGCTCGTTACCAGACTTAACTGAACACCTCACGGCACGAGCTGACGACAGCCATGCAGCACCTGTGCTCGCTTCCCAGTGTGAACCAGGATCGTCGCCCTTTCGGGTTTCTACTACGAGTATGTCAAGCCCAGGTAAGGTTCTTCGCTTACCATCGAATTAAACCACGTGCTCCACCGCTTGTGCGGGCCCCCGTCAATTCCTTTGAGTTTCAACCTTGCGGCCGTACTTCCCAGGCGGTACACTTAATGCGTTAGCTGCGGCGCTGAGGAAATAATCCCCCAACACCTAGTGTACATCGTTTACGGCGTGGACTACCGGGGTCTCTAATCCCGTTTGCTCCCCACGCTTTCGTGATTGAGTGTCAGAAAAAGGCTAGTGAGCCGCTTTCGCCACGGGTGTTCCTACCGATATCTACGCATTTCACCGCTACACCGGCAGTTCCGCTCACTTCTCCTCCCCTCAAGAAAGGCAGTATCCCATGCGGTCCCCCGGTTGAGCCGGGATCTTTCACACAGGACTTACCTCCCCACCTACTCACGCTTTACGCCCAGTAATTCCGGACAACGCTCGCCCCCTACGTATTACCGCGGCTGCTGGCACGTAGTTAGCCGGGGCTTCCTTTGGAGGTACCATCAATTCCGCCGATTGTTCACCGGCGGAAGTTTTTTCCCTCCCGACAGAGGTTTACGACCCGAAGGCCTTCGTCCCTCACACGGCGTCGCTGGGTCAGACTTTCGTCCATTGCCCAAGATTCCCCACTGCTGCCTCCCGTAGGAGTCTGGACCGTGTCTCAGTTCCAGTGTGGCTGGTCGCGCTCTCACGCCAGCTACCCGTCGTCGGCTTGGTGAGCCGTTACCTCACCAACAACCTGATGGGCCGCGGGCCCCTCATCGAGCGCCACCCTTGCGGGCGGCTGTTCATGTCCTCAGCTTGCGCCTCGGCACGTATCGGGCATTATCCCGAGTTTCCCCGGGTTATTCCCGTCTCAAAGAAAGGTTACCCACGTGTTACGCACCCGTCTGCCGTGCCTACAATCCCCTTGCGGGGACTTCGGCACTCGACTTGCAATGTGTTAGGCACGCCGTCAGCGTTCATCCTGAGCCAGGATCAAACTCTCCGTTCCGAAAAGCATGTGTTTATCACCATCGGCCGCCCGAGGGCGGCCGGGAAAGTGATCGCTTTTCGATTTGGAGTGCTTGTTGGCTCCAAATGTTCGTTGTCCTGCTCCGAACTTGAAACTCGGATTCCCAATCGGGAACCCGCGCACACATCCCGCAATGCGGGATGGGTCAGAGCTTCTGTAGGCTATCCTTATATTCTTTTCAAAGAGCGGTCAAACTCCGCGAATCAGCGACAGGCAAAAAGTCCTCCGCGCGTCAGCACACCGTACCTGTCGCTTGCGGGCGCCAAACTACTCTCTAGCGCGTGCAGAGTATTCGCCTTTATCGCAGGGTCACGATGATGACACCGCGGAAACCGAATGTCAAGCACAAAATGGCGGTTTTTTGGCCGCGCCGCCGAGCCGCCGCCCGCTCCCTTGAATGTTCGGCGGGGACAAGTCATAACTCGGACGATGCTGATCCATCTTCGCAAGACCCTGTTTGCCGGCATCGTCGTGCTGGTGCCGCTGGTGGTGACGTTCAAGGTGATGCAGATTCTGTTCCGGTTCACCGACGGGATTTTGGGCAACGCGCTGTCCAAACTGCTGGAGGTGCGGATTCCCGGCCTGGGGCTGCTGCTCTTTGTGGTCCTGATCTACCTGTCGGGCCTCGCCACTCGGACGTTTTTCGGAAAGAATTTTCTGCGGTGGACCGACATTCTCATCGAGCGAATCCCGGTGGTGCGGACGATCTATTCCGGCGTCAAACAGCTTCTGGGGCCGTTCGGCGAGGACGGCCGCAAAACGTTCGGCAAACCCGTGCTGGTGGAATATCCGGCGCCCGGCACGCACACGTATGGATTTCTGGTCAAGGAGCAGGTGGATCGCATGGGAGACGCCGAAATGGTCAACGTCTTCATCCCGTCCAACCATCTCCACCTCGGCGTCGTCGTATTGGCTCGGCGCGATGCGCTCATCGAGCTGGACATGACGTTTGAGGAGATGATCAAGCTCATGGCCTCCTGCGGCGTGGCGGGGCCGGACATACGGATGACGGCGAAACTGTAGAAACATGGACACCAACAAACTCAAGCGGGAGGCGGCCGAACGGGCGGTCGATGGGCTGCGGGATGGGATGGCGGTGGGCCTGGGGACGGGGTCGACCGCGTATTTTGTGGTCGAGTCCGTGGGGCGGCGGCTGCGCGAAGGCTCGCTGCGAAACATTGTGGGGATTCCGACCTCGGAACGGACGGCGGAGCAGGCACGCCAAGTCGGCATTCCGCTGACGACGTTTGAGGCGCACCCGGCGCTGGACGTGACGGTCGACGGCGCGGACGAGGTATCGCCGGATTTGACGCTGGTCAAGGGCCTCGGCGGGGCGCTTCTAAGGGAGAAGATCGTCGCGGGCGCATCCGGGCGGCTGATCATCGTGGTTGACGAGAGCAAGCTCGTGAAGAAGCTCGGCACCAAGGCGCCGCTCCCGGTGGAGGTCGTGCCGTTTGGCTGGGAGGTGCTGCCGGGGAAAATCCGGAAACTGGGGGCCGACCCCGTTCTGCGGAAAACGGCGGACGGCAAACCGTTTCTCACCGACGGGCATCACTTCATTCTGGATTGCCGCTGGCCCGAGGGGATCGGCCGGCCCGATGCGATGGAACTGGAACTGAAGCGAATCGTCGGCGTCGTCGAAACAGGGATCTTCGTAGGGATGGCCACCGAAGTCATCGTGGCCGGCGCGGGCGGCGTGCGGACGATGAAAAGATCATGACGATCATCACGCGGTTTCCGCCGTCGCCGACCGGGACCTTGCACGTGGGCAGCGCGCGGACGGCGCTGTTCAATTTTCTGTTCGCGCGCGCTCAGGGCGGGAAATTTTTGCTGAGGATCGAGGACACGGACCGGGAGCGGTCGCGGGCTGAATACGCGGACCAGATCATCGCCGCGATGAAGTGGCTGGGGCTCGACTGGGACGGCGAAATCGTTTATCAGAGCCGGAACGCCGGCATCCACCGCCAGACCGCCGAGCGGCTCCTCGAGCAAGGCGCCGCCTACCGGTGTTTCTGCACGGAGGAGAGTCTGGAAGCCAAGCGCGTGGCGATGCGGACGCAGGGGAAGCCCTACCGGTACGACAGGACGTGCCGGCGGCTGGACCATGCCGAATCCGACCGCCGGGCGGCGGCCGGCGAGCGGTTCGTGGTGCGCGTGATCAAACCGGCCGGATCAGCGCCTCCGGCGCCCCAAGTGCCGGCGTCTCCGACGCCGGCCGGCGGGATCACCTATCAGGACCTTCTGCACGGGACGATCACGCTGCGTGAGGAGGATCTGGACGACATCATTGTGATGAAAGGCGACGGCCGGCCGCTCTATCATCTCGCGGTCGTCTGCGACGACATCGCCGCCGGCGTGACGCACGTCATCCGCGGGGACGACCACCTCGACAACACGCCGAAACAGATCGTGATCTATCAGGCCCTCGGCGAGAAACTCCCGACCTACGTCCACATCCCGCTGATTCTGGGGTCCGACCGCAAGCGCCTGTCGAAACGGGAGGGCGCGGAGAACGTGCTCGAGTACCGGGAGGCCGGTTTTTTGCCGGACGCGGTCCTGAACTTTCTGGCGCTGCTCGGCTGGAGCCATCCAGAGGGCAGGGAAATCCTTGGCCGCGACGAACTCATCCGCGCGTTTTCGCTGGACCGCGTCGGCACCGCCGCCGCCGTGTTTGATCTGACGAAGCTTCGCTTCCTCAACGGCAAGCACGTCCACGGCGGGCCGCCGGAAGCGCGGGCGCGGCTCCTGGCCGATTATCTGACGCGGCGCGGCGAGACTCCGCCGTCGACGGCGGACCTGAGCGCGATGCTGAAAGTAAACGGCGAGCGCGGCGACACGCTGGCCGAGATCGCGGACTATGTCCGGTTTTTCTGGGTACGCCCGAAAACGTACGACGAGCAGGCGTTCAAGAAATTTCTGGAAGGCCGGAAGGACCTGGTCGAAAAGATCCGGCGGGAATTCGAGGCGCTGGCCGATTTTGAAGGCGAGTCAATGGAGATATTTTTCCGGGACTTTTCCGAGCGCGGCGGCCTCAAGTTCAAGGAGGTCGGCCAGGCCATCCGGGTCATGCTGACCGGCAAGTCCGTTTCGCCGCCGATTTTCCAGTCGGCCGCGCTCCTGGGCCGGACCGAAACGCTGCTCAGGATCGACGCCGCGCAGGAAGCCCTCGCGACCCAAAAGTGATATCATGATATCATGATAGCTATCATGATATCATGATATCACTTTGAACATCACCCGGAGCGGCGGCGAATCCATATGAGCGGACGATCCCTCGTTTTGAGCATCGACCAGGGCACGACCGGCAGCCGGGCGTTTGTTTTTTCCGAAGACGGCCGGGTGGTGTCGAGCGCCTACCGCGAGTTCACCCAGTATTATCCAAGACCCGGCTGGGTCGAGCACGATCCGATGGAGATTTTGCGCAGTGTGTTTCGCGTGGTCGAGGAGGCCGTGGACCGCCGCGGGCTCTGGAAACGCATCGGCGCGATCGGGATCACCAATCAGCGCGAGACCTTCGTTCTCTGGGACCGGCGCACCGGCCGGCCGGTGGCAGGGTCGCGCGCGATCGTGTGGCAATGCCGGCGGTCGGCCGAAATCTGCGCGGACCTTCGCGGGCGCGGCCTGGAGCGCGCGGCGCGCGCGCGGACCGGTCTTGTGCTGGATCCATATTTTTCGGGCACGAAAGTCCGATGGATGATGGACCACGTGGCGGGACTGCGGGCGCGCGTCAAAATAGGCGACGTTTGTTTTGGAACCATCGACGCGTGGCTCCTGTGGCATCTTACCGGCGGCACGCACGCCACCGACTTCACGAACGCGTCGCGGACCCTGATGTTCAACATCCGCAAGCGCGCGTGGGACCCGGAGCTTCTGGATCTCCTCGGCGTTCCCGCCGCGCTCCACCTTCCCGCTGTGCGGCCCTCCGCCGGGCGATTCGGCGTCACGCGCGGAGCGGCCGGCCTTCCCGGCGGGATTCCGATCACGGGAATGGCCGGCGATCAGCAGGCGGCGCTGTTCGGGCAGGGCGCGACGCGCGCGGGCGGGATGAAGAACACGTACGGCACCGGCTGTTTTCTGATGCTGCATACCGGGGACCGCTTCGTCTTGTCGGGCGAGGGCCTGTTGACCACGCTGGCCTGTGACAGCGCCGGCGGCCCGGCCTACGCGCTCGAAGGCTCGGTGTTCATTGCGGGCGCCGCGGTCCAGTGGCTTCGGGACGGGATCGAGATCATCCGAAGTTCCGCCGAGAGCGAGCGGTGGGCGCGGAGCGTTCCGGACAGCGCCGGCGTAGTGGTGGTGCCGGCCTTCACGGGCCTCGGCGCGCCGCACTGGCGGCCGGACGCGCGCGGCGCGATTTTCGGCCTGACGCGCGGCGCGACGCGCGCGCACCTGATCCGCGCCACGCTGGAATCGATTGCGTATCAAACGTGCGACGTGTTTGACCTCATGCGGTCGATCTGTTCGACGCGAAAACCGTCGATCCGCATCCGGGAACTGCGTGTGGACGGCGGCGCCACGCGGAACAATTTTCTCATGCAATTCCAAGCGGACCTTTTGGGGCTTCCCGTGGTCCGGCCCCGCATGGCGGAACTGACATCGTGGGGCGCCGCGCGGCTCGCCGGGATCGGCGCGTCGATGTGGAGCGCCGGAAGCGCTGACCCGGCCGGCCTTTCCGGCACGACCGTTTTCCGGCCGAGGCTCTCGAGGGCGCGGGCGGCGGCTCTGCAAAAAAAATGGCGCATCTGCGTTCGGCGTGTGGTATAATACTCGCTTATGATGTCGAATGCCGCGTCGACAGGGGGGGATGGGCTATCTGTCGTCGTGCCGGACTTGGTCCGGAACCGGGCAATCTTCGACCGCTTCAACCGGATCCGGTTTCAGAATGTCCACCACGTCTTTCCTGAAAACTACACCCTGATCTTCAAGATCGTCCCGTTCCTGGTCCACACGAACTTTCGGGGCCTGCCCGGATTCGTCGACCATCCGGAGACGCCGCACGGGATCAAGTACTATGTGCCGGACGAGGACACGGTGACGCACATCCAGCGGTATTTTTCCAAGACCGTCAAAGTCTCCGACAAGGATGACCGGAGCGGTGGGTTCGTCGAGTTTTTGAGCGTCATGGGCAGCGTCGGCTCGGTCGCGCAGACCCGGCAGTCCGATTTCGACATGTGGGTCGGGATCCACCGGGACGAGGCGGACGACGAAGGCTTCAAGCGGTTTTGCGACAAGCTCCGCGGGATCGAGGAGTGGCTGGCGACGATGCGCCTGGAGGTCCACTTTTTTCCCACCGACATAAAATCCGTCAAGAACAATGTGTTCGGCGCCGTGGACGACGAGTCCTGCGGCTCGGCCCAGGCGCTCATGCTGAAGGACGAGTATTACCGGACCGCCATCCTGATCGCGGGGAAGGTCCCGTACTGGTGGATGGTGGACCCGGCCGTATCGGACGAGGATTATCACCGGTTCCACGAGAAGTTTCACGAGGACGACGAGGCCTTTTCCAGGGACTTCATCGACATCGGCAACGTGAGCAAAATCGAGAAGACCGAATTTTTCGGCGCCGCGCTCTGGCAACTCGTCAAGTCGCTGCACTACCCGTTCAAGTCCTTCATCAAGATGTGCCTGATCAACAAATACCTGTTCGGCGACACCGAGGACCGCGTGACGCTCCTGTCGAACACGCTGAAGGAAAACGTCATTCGGAACGAGAATCTGGAAACCGACGCGATCGACGCGTATCTTCTGATGTTCAATTCCATCGATTCCTTTTTCACGACCCGCGACAAAGCGCAGGAGGCGGACCTCCTGCGGTCCTGCTTCTACCTGAAGGTCCAGCCGAACCTGTCGGGCCAGAACAAGAACGCGCACGCCGGGAGCCACAAGCAGACGGTGATGAACCGGTACGTCAAGTCATGGAGCTGGGACCCGACGCGGACCCGGCGGCTGGACTCCTTCCACCGGTGGACGATGGAGGAGGTCATGAAGTTCGACCACGACCTGCGCGTCTACATGATCCGGACGTTTTCCGAGTTGACCAAGTCCAAGGACCTGATCGGCGGCAACAGCATGATCAGCCAGACGGACCTGACGATCATTTCCCGGAAGCTGATGGCCTATTACATGCCGAAACCGAAAAAGATAAAGCATTTTTGTTTTTCCTTCGACGACAGCGTCTCCGAGCCCGAGCTCGCCATCGCCCGGCAGGGCGACTGGCGGCTGTACCGCGGCGAGATGCGGAGGGACCAGTTTCAGCCGCAGTTCGACAACGTGATCAACACGCAGCCGCATCTGTCCGACCTGTGCTTCTGGGTCGCGAACAGCAAGATCTTCGGAGCGTTTCAGACGAAACTCAGCGTCTATTCCGGCGACGCGAACATTTCTTTCGCCGAAGTCTCCAAGCTCGTCACGGCGATGGCGGAACAGCTCCTGTCGCAGGCCAAATCGAAGCCCCGCCATTACCTCGAGGACCCGTTCATCCGGCGCGTGTTCGTGACGTGCCTGCTCGACCCGGCGGACGAGGCGGACCGGATCGCCGTGTTTTACGCGAACAGCTGGTCGGAGCTGTTCGCGGACCATTTTTCGAGCGAGACCGACATGCGCGCGCTCTTGTGCGAGATGGTGTCCGGCTACATCCGGGAGGGCCGGCCGAATCCCGTTCAGTTCCTGTTCTTCCATTCGGTGACGGGCCGGCTGAAGGAGATGTTGTCGTTCAAGGGATACCTCACCGACCTCGTGTCGGCGTTTCGGACGCACCGGCCGGAGAAGGCGGTGAGCGTGTATCTGGACGAGCGCGGGGGCCGGCTGGACGCATTCATGGCCGCCGGACATGAGGTGCGGCATGTCGAGCATCCGGACCTTGCCGGCCTCCTGGACGGGATCGCGCGGCAGGTGACCAGCGACCTGCCGCGGGAGTACCGGTTCGGCGCGAGGAACGGCGTGACGGGTTTTTTCAGCGCGGCCGCCGGGAAATTCCGAGCCGGCGAGTTCGACATTTTCGCGGCGCGGCCGGACGAAACGCGCTGTCTCATCCTGTTCGCCGACGATCTGAATCGCGTGTCGGCCTGTTCGATCCCGAAGGCGCACCGGAATTCCGCTCTGCGCGACATCCGCGCGTTTGTCGCCCAGGTGGCTCCGGACCGGCGGCTCAATGTGTACGACGTTTTCCCCGACGGCGACAAAATCGTTGCCAGTCCGGCGGTGGTGACCGATGCGGCCGGCGCATCGAACGCGTTCCGGTGGACAGCCATCCAGAAAACGCCGAATCCGAACCCGGCCGCGCTGGGCGCGGCGGATTTCAGATTCGAGACGGCGTCGGGCGCCCTCGATCTGTCGGTTCCGGCCGAGCGCGCGCGCATGGCGGCGGCGGTCCGGCAGGCCGGCGCGACCGGCCTCGGTGTGAGCCAAATCGTTCTGGACAAATCTCTCGCGGTTCCTCCGGCCGACCTGCTGAAACTCAAACTGACCCTCGAACACGATCTGACCGCCGCGCTGATTCCATTCTGACGCTTAGTTGAATCGAGACACCGGCCGGCTCCGTTCCGAATCGTTCGACCTTCTGGTCATCGGCGGCGGCATCCTCGGCGCCGGCGTCGCCCGGGACGCCGCTCTGCGGGGGCTGAGAGTCGCGCTGGTCGACCAGGGCGATTTCGGGAGCGGGACGAGTTCAAGGTCGTCGAAGCTCGTGCACGGAGGGCTGCGATACCTAGAGCACGCGGAATTCCGGCTGGTCGCGGAGGCGTGCCGGGAGCGGGACATCCTCCTGCGGATCGCGCCGCATCTCGTCGAGCCGCTGCCGGTTCTGTTCCCCTGCTGGCGCGGATTCGGCCGGCCGCTTTGGAAAATCCGGCTGGGCCTCGTCCTCTACGATTTTCTGGCCGGCCCGCGGGTGATTCAAAGGCACCGGATGCTGTGGCCGGAGAGCCTTCGGGCGCTGGAGCCGGCGGTGAATCAGGACCGGCTCGAAGGCGCGGGCCTGTATTACGACTGCCGGATGAACGACGCGCGGCTGTGTCTCGAAAACGTGATCGCCGCGGTCCAAGCCGGCGTGGCCGCCGCCAATTACGTCCGGGTGGCGGGTCTCGAAAAATCGAAGGGCTGTGTGACCGGCGCGCGCTGCGAAGATCTTGAAACGGCGCAGGAATTTTTCGTCCGCGCATCCGTCACGGTCAACGCCACGGGGCCCTGGGCCGACGCCATCCGCGCCCTCGACGATCCCGGCGGCCCGCCCACGGTCCGGCGCACGCGCGGGATCCATTTGATCACCGGCGCGCTTCTGCGGTCCCACGGGCTCACGTGGACGGCGCGGTCCGACGGCCGTGTGTTGTTTCTCTTGCCGTTCGGGTCACGCCACTCGCTGATCGGAACGACCGACACGGACAGCGGGGAAGACCCGGCGGAGCCGCGAATCGAACCGGAGGATGTCTCCTATCTGTTGTCTGAAGTTTCCGAAGTTCTCTCCGGCGTTTCTCTCTCAACGTCTGACGTGACCGGCGCGTTCGCGGGCATCCGGACGCTTCTCCGCAACGATGGCGGCCCATCCAGCGTGTCGAGAGAATACAGAATCCTGGAAAGCCGGTCGGGACTGATATCGGTCATCGGCGGGAAATACACCACGTATCGCGCCATGGCCGACCGCGTGGTCCGGCAGGTCTTCCGGCGGCTGCGCCGGCCGATCCCGCCGGGGCAGACCGAACGACCGCTGCCGGGAGTGGCGCGGCAAGAAGACCGCCGCACTCAAACCGGAGAAATCGTTTCGGGCAGCGGCGTTTGCTGGGAGGATGTGTCCCGGGCGCTGGATCACGAGATGGCCCGCCGGCCGATGGATTTCCTTCGGCGGCGCACCAACCTCGGTCTCATCTGCCGGCCGGATGAGGGCATCCTGGCGAACATGGCCGGAATATTTGCTAAACGCTTAGGCTGGGATCCCGAGAAAACGATCCGCGAAACGCATCAGGCCCGGATCGAATGGTCCCGGCACCATCCGGCCTGAACGAGGCCGGCGGGCCGATCAGCCCTTTTTCTTGGGCGCCGGCCGTGCCTTGATTTTGGCCGCGATCTGCTCGTTGAGGTTCTGGTTTTCCGCCTCAAGCCCCGCGACCTTGGCCGTCATCTCTGCGAGCTGCGCTTCGAGCGATCCCTTTTCGGTCGTCAACGAGTTGTTGAGTTCCGTAAGCTGTGTCACCTGCTCGGTGAGCCGGGCATTCTCCTCTTTCAGCGCCTTGCCGCATCCGGCAAGCGCCAGGGCCATCGCGACCGCGACGCCCACTTTCAGTGCTTTGTTCATGACCACCCTCCTTTGGGATGAAGAATGCGGTATGGTGTCATAGTCTGCGGAAAAATCAACAGGTTTCTTCAGCGCGGCAGAACATTCCGCCATGCGGCGAGCGCGAGGCACAGCCAGCCGGCGAGGAACGCCAGGCCTCCGACCGGCGTGATGGCGCCGAAGATGCGAATGCGGGTCAGGCTCAGGGCGTAGAGGCTGCCTGAGAACAGGACGATCCCGGCCGCGAAACACCAGCCAGACGCGTTCACCCACGATCCCGGCCAGCGCGCCGCCGCCCAGGCCGCCGCGAGGAGGGCGAGCGCGTGCCACATCTGATATTCAACGCCCGTCTTGAAAACCGCCTGCATGTCCGGATGCGCTTCAAAGTACCGTTTGAGACCGTGCGCGCCAAACGCACCCGCCGTAACGCCCAGGAACGCGAAGACGCTTCCCATCATGAAAAAGCAACGGTCCATGATTTACCGCACGCGGATGACGCGGTCGGAGACGGCGAAGGTTCCGCCGGAGAGATGGTGGATTGTTTTGGCTTTTTCGGCGTCGAGGGTCTTGCCGGTCCAGAAGGCCTCCTCGACTTCGGCGTGGACGACCCGGCCGACGTAGATCGTGACGCCGTCGTAGGGATGGCGATTGACCGGTTGGCACTCGATGTGCGCGAGGGATTCCTTAAGGTACGGCGGCTTGACCTTTTTCGACGCCGCCGGCGTCAGGCCCACCGTTTCGAATTTGTCGGTTTCGCTTCCGTGACTCCGGCCGCAGACGAGGACCTTGGCGGCCAGCGGTTCGCCGACGACGTTGATCACGAATTCGCCGTTGGCCCTGAGGAGGGTGTCGGTGAAGATGCCCTCTTCGACGACGGTGAGCATGAGGGGCGGGTCGTTGTTCAAGGGCATGGTCCAGTTGATGGGCGCGACGTTGCGACGCGCGCCATCGCCGGTCGTGAGAAGATTGCAGGGGCCGTGATTGATCAGGTGATAGGATTCTTCCGGCGCGATTTCAATCCGCACGGGAGGCCGCAGGAGGCGCGTCCACCGCGCACTTGAGACGCGCCGCGAGTCGCCGGTGTTCCTCCCATATCCGCGCGGGCGTCCGGTCGCCGAATTTTTGAAAAAATTCGCGCTGTTCTGAAATCTCCGCGACCCAGCTTTCCCGGTCAACTTCCAGCGCCGCCCGGACCGTTTCGGGAGGGATCCCGAGTCCGTCGAGGTCGAGCGCGGCGGGGGTCGGGACATATCCGATCTCTGTTTCCCGCGCCTCGCCGCCGCCGCGGACGCGGTCGAGAATCCAGCGGAGGACGCGGACGTTTTCGCCGAATCCGGGCCACAAAAATATTCCGGCGGCGCTCTGGCGAAACCAGTTGACGTGAAAGATCAGCGGCGGCCGGGCCATGCGCGCGCCCACCGACAGCCAGTGGCCGAAATAGTCGCCCATGTTGTATCCGCAAAACGGCAGCATCGCCATCGGGTCCCGGCGCGTGACGCCGACCTGTCCGGTGGCGGCGGCCGTGGTCTCGGAGGCCATCGACGCGCCCACGAAGACGCCGTGCGGCCAGTCGAAGGACTGGTACACGAGCGGCGCCACGCGCCGGCGCCGGCCGCCGAAGAGAATCGCCGAGATCGGAACGCCTTCGGGGGATTCCCACTCCGGCGAAATGCTGGGACATTGCCGGGCCGGCGCGGTGTACCGGGCGTTGGGATGCGCCACGGGATCGGCGCCGTTCGGGTCGGCGGACCTGCCCCGCCAGTCGATCGTTCCGGCCGGCAACGGCTCGCTGATGCCCTCCCACCAGGGCCGCAAATCCGGGGTGAGGCCGACGTTGGTGAAGATGGAATTTTTATTCAGCGCCGCGATCGCGTTCGGGTTGCTCTGGGAATTCGTTCCGGGCGCGACGCCAAAGAATCCGGCTTCCGGATTGATCGCCCACAGCCGGCCGTCCGGGCCCACCCGCATCCAGGCGATGTCGTCTCCGACCGTCCAGACTTTGTACCCGAGATGCGCCAGCGGGGACGCCAGCATCGCCAGGTTGGTCTTGCCGCAGGCGCTCGGAAAGGCGGCCGCCATGTACGTCACGCGGCCCTCCGGGTCCTCGAGGCCGAGGATCAGCATGTGCTCCGCGAGCCACCCCTGTTGCCGCGCGATCCAACTGGCGATCCGGAGCGCAAAACATTTTTTGCCGAGCAGCGCGTTTCCCCCGTATCCGGATCCGATGCTCCAGATCAGGCGCTCCTCCGGGAAATGCACGATGAACCGGCGGTCGGGTGAAAGGTCTCCGAGCGAGTGCAGCCCCGGAGAGAACTCGCCGGCATTCTTCAAATGGTCCAGCGCCACCCGGCCCATCCGCGTCATGATCCGCATGTTCGCCACCACGTAAGGGCTGTCGGTGATCTCCACGCCCACGCGGCTGTGCGCCGAGCCCGCCGGACCCATGAGATAGGGGACGACATACATGGTCCGGCCGCGCATCGCGCCATCAAACAACCGGCCGACCTCCGTCCTGGCCTTTTGCGGGTCCATCCAGTTATTGGTCGGCCCGACGTCTTCCGGCCGCGCCGCGCAGATGAACGTGAGATGCTCCGTGCGGGACACGTCGGTGGGGTGGCTGCGGTGAAGGTAACAGTTGGGATGCCGCGTCTCGCTCAACCGAACGAGGTCCCCCTGATCGAGCATGAGGCCGATCAACCGGTCCACCTCAGCCTCGGAGCCGTCGCACCAGTGAATGTCCTTCGGGCGGGTCAGCCGTGCGGATTCCTCAACCCACGCATCGAGCGAATGATTGGAAGCCATCTTCAGGCGTCCGCCGAAAAGGCCATGCTGCCGAAGGTAACGGTCCCGTTGGGATCGGGCCACTGGCCGTACTTGAGGACTTGTCCGCCGCGCGCGGCGGCCGGCGGAAGCACGGACAAAAACGAATAGAGCGCCGGATAACCGCAGACTCGCCGGCTGTTGGCTTCCTCGAAAACAAACCGGTGAAACGCCTCCGGCCCGTCCGAGGCGATGAGGGCCATCATCTGTTCGTCGCGTTCCTTGAGAAACGCCAGTTCTTTTTCCTTCACCTGATACGTGTCTCCGAACTGGGCGCCAACATGCGCGAAATCGACCCCGGCGATGTATCCGACCCGCCGGCCGCTCTGCTCGATCGCCACTCGCAGTGCGTCCAGAAAGACGCGGATCGGGCCGGTCCGGTCAGATTCGGCATGGACTTCCTCGTGGGAAAACGCGCAGAGGATGGGCAGAATCCTGAACGGTCGGGAAGGCCGGAGGTGCTGGAGAAAGACGACCTGGAATTCGATGGAATGCTCGTGCGCGTGCGCGAATTCGGCGGCGTAGGGACGGGGCCATCCGTCCCGCGCGATGAGATTTTTTTCGAGGAGGTCCAGGATCTCGTGGTCCGCTTCGACCCGCCCCAACGGCGTTTGAAAATCCTTGCGGGTCGGAATGAGCGGCGTCTCGCCGCCGGCGTGGGAAATTCCGAAAATCACGTACGTCTCCGCGTCTGATTCCGCCAGCGCGCGGTATGCAGGCGTATAGGTCGTTCCGCCGCGCGCGAAGTCGATGTGGGGCGACACGACGCCGACGACGGGACCGTTTTCGCCGGTGGAGAGGAGCCCGGACGGCGCCGATTGCGCGAAGAGGCCGTCGAGGAGCGCGCGGACTTCGGAGGGATCGGCCGGGTAGCTTTTGCCGGCCATCGCGGACGGGCGGATGGGGCTGGCCGAGAATTCGTCATCGCAGCGCCGTTTGTGGGCGTCGAACCGGTCGTTGTCGAGGAAAAAGCAGTCGTCGAGGATCCGGACCAGTTCCTGAATTTTGTCCGAAGGAAAAATCTGCCCGGCCGCCCGGGTCAGGGCCGCCTGGATGTCCAGAAGCGTGTGCGTCCCGTCCAGCATCTGAATGGTCAGCGCGGCGGCGGGTGTAAGGGTGAGGACCGCGTCCGAATAATGACAGGGGTCGCGCAGAACAATCAACATCTGACCGTTCTCGCGCATGGGAAACGCCTCGACCGGGCGAATCCGGGGCTTGATTGAGATATCGTCCACGTCGCGGCTAATCGACTTTCGAGGCTTTCGTGATCACCACCATGGTTTTCGGAACGTCGGAGGAAAGCTCCGCGGGGCCGGGGCCCGTCGGAACTTTCCGGATCTGGTCCACCACGTCCATCCCCTCGATCACGCGGCCGAAGACCGTGTAGCCGGGCTCGGCGTCCGAGACGTAGTTGAGGAACTCGTTGTCGACGACGTTGATGTAAAACTGGCTGGTCGCGCTGTTCGGATCGTTAGTGCGGGCCATGGCGACCGTGCCGCGGGCGTTTTTCAATCCGTTGCTCGACTCGATCGGAACGGGCGCATCGGTCGGCTTCTTCGAGTAGTCCGTGGCGTATCCTCCGCCCTGGACCATGAAATTGTCGATCACGCGGTGGAAAATCGTGCCGTCATAATGGCCCTTCCCGACGTACGAGAGAAAATTGGCGGCGGATTTCGGCGCCCGGGCCGGATCGAGTTCGATCAGGATGTTGCCCATCGACGTCGAGAGGCGCACGCGCGGTCCAGGGCCGGCGCCTTCCGGCGCGGACGCAGACGCGGGTTTGTCGGAAGACGGGGCCGCCGCGGAAACCTCGGCGAGGAGGGCGGCGGGAACCCACGCGCCGACCGTGACCTTGATCCATTTGCCCTTGATGTCGCGCATTTCGGGTTTGGCGTCCTTGCCGAGCCGTCCCATCGCGCGGCCGCCGTCGGCCGCCGAGCGGATATCGGCGTTTGCCTGGGAAAGAGTGAGGGAGCGGTTTCGGGCGAGCAGGGGCGGTATTTTTTCGAAGGCCGAGCGGTGGACCCATCCCTCGACCTGTACAAGCGCCTGGTCACCCTGGCTCTGAATGTGATTGACGCGAATGCCGCCGTTCAGCTTTCCGATCGTTTTTCCCTTGGCCGGCGCGTCAGACATGACCGCACCATCGGACAGGGACATCGACTCGGCGGAAGCCCAAAGAGGAGACAGACAGGCGACCAAAACGAGGAGTTTACGCACGCTCATCCGGCCACCGCCACGGGCGCGATGGCCCGGCTCATGTCGAGCATGCGTTCGAGCGGGCCGAGCGCGCGCAGGCGAAGCGATTCATCCATCCGGATTTCGGGGGCGCCATCTCTGAGACAGAGATAGAGTTTTTCCATCGTGTTGACGGCCATGTGCGGGCAGAGATTGCAGTTGCAGTCGGCGGCCGAGGGCGCCGGAATGAATTCCTTGTCCGGGCAGGCCTTTTTCATCTGGTGAATGATGTTGGTCTCCGTGGCGATGATGAAAGACCGGTCGGAATGTCCCTGCACGTATTTGAGGATTCCGGTGGTCGACCCGATAAAGTCCGCCATCATGAGGACCGGTTCCTCGCATTCTGGATGCGCGAGGAGCTTGGCGGCCGGATGCGCGGCTTTGAGGTCGCGGATCTTTTGCAGAGAAAACGCCTCATGGACGATGCAGGAGCCCTCCCACAGCAGCATCTTCCGGCCGGTCTTGCGGACCAGATACCGGCCGAGGTTGCGGTCGGGCGCGAAAATGACCGGGCGGTCGGCCGGAATCTGCCGGATGATCGCCTCGGCGTTCGACGACGTGCAGATCACGTCCGAGAGCGCCTTCACCTCGGCGCTGCAGTTGATGTAGCTCACCACGAAATGATCGGGGTGCGCCCGGCAGAACGCCTCGAAGGCGGCCGGGGGACAACTGTCCGCGAGGGAACAGCCGGCTGAGAGGTCCGGCAGGAGAACTGTGCGTTCGGGATTGAGGATTTTGGCGGTCTCAGCCATGAAGTGCACGCCACAGAAGACGATCACGTCCGCGCGGGTTTTCTGGGCCGCCCGCGCAAGGGCCAAACTGTCCCCGAGCACGTCCGCGACGTCCTGAATGTCGGGATCCTGATAGTAGTGCGCCAGAATGACGGCGTTCTTCTTCCGCTTGAGGTCGTCCATCGCTTCGAACAGATCCAGCGGCAGATCAGCCTTCTGCCGGGTCAACACACTTCCGAAGGGCATGTTCCACTCTCCTCGTCCTGGTACCGTACCCGAGACATTATACGGTGCGCCCGTGAGGGATTCAAGTCAGGAGGCGTGCAGTCTGGACCTCAGCTTTCGCGGGGGTGACGAATGTAAAGGGACTTATGAGACTCTGCACCAGCGTTCATACTCCATCAAGAGATCCCCTCCTTCGACTCGGCTGCCAACTCGGACGTGCACCGTGGACATTTTCCCGGCGCGCGAGGCGTAGAGAGTGGTCTCCATCTTCATCGCCTGGATCGCCACCAGCGGCGCGTCTTTTTCGACCGCGTCTCCCGGTTTGACCGACACCGCCACCACGAGGCCCGGCATGGGCGACGCGACATGCAGAGGATTGGACGGCTCGGCCTTCGGATTCTTTTTGATCTCCCGCCCAAGCGATCGGTCGATGACGACGACTTCCCGCGGCTGGCCGTTGAGTTCGAAAAAGACGGTCCGGCGGCCCTCGTGGTCCGGCTCCGACACGGCCAGATATTTGACGACCAGCGTCTTGCCTTTCTCAATGTCGAATTCGATCTCTTCGCCCGGCTGCATGCCGTAGAAAAAGACGGGGGTGGGCAGAACGCCCTCGTCGCCGTATTCGGCGTGGCGCTGGGCGCTGTCCAGAAAAATTTTCGGATACATGAAATAGGACATGAGTTCCTCGTCCCGGATGCGCCGCCGCACTTTCTTTTCCACGTCGGCCTTCGTCTTCGTAAAATTCGCCGGCGGCACCCGTGAGCTTCGGCGGGAATCCGCGCCCTTCAGAATGATGTCTCTCAGCTTCGGCGGAAATCCGCCGGTGGGCCGGCCGAGTTCCCCGCGGAAGAATCCGACCACCGACTCCGGGAAGGCCATGTCCCGGCCCCGGTCGTGGACGTCTTTTTCCGTGAGGTTGTTGGCCAGCATGAAACAGGCCATGTCGCCGACGACTTTGGAGCTGGGCGTCACCTTGACGATGTCTCCGAACATCCGGTTCACCACCGCGTACATTTTTTTGAGTTCCCGTATGCGCCCGCCCAGGCCCATGGCTTCGGCCTGTGGCCGCAGGTTCGAATACTGGCCGCCGGGAATTTCGTGCTCGTAGACTTCGGCCGTGCCCGACTGAAGGCCCGACTCAAAAGGAGAATAATACGTTCGGACATCCTCCCAGTACTGTGAAATGTCGTTCAGATCATTGAGTGAAAGGCCGGTATCCCGCGTCTGCCGCCGGAGCGACGCCACGATCGAATTCAGGTTGGGCTGACTGGTGAGGCCCGACAGCGACGCGACGGCGGCGTCGGCGATATGGACGCCTGCGTCGGCGGCTTTGAGGATCGCCGCCGCTTGCAGGCCGTTCGTGTCGTGCGTGTGAAAATGAATCGGAAGGTCAACAGATTCCCGAAGCGCCCGCACGAGCCGCTGGGCGGCATAAGGTTTGAGGAGACCCGACATGTCCTTGATCCCGAGAATTTGCGCGCCGGTTTTCTCCAGCTCCTTGGCCATGCGGACATAGTACCGGAGATCAAACTTGGGCCGGGACGGATCGTCGATATCGCCCGTGTAGCACAGCGCGCCTTCGGCCAGGCCGCCGGCGGCCCGGACCGCGGCGATGGCTTTGCGCATCTGGGAAACATTGTTCAGCGAATCAAAGATCCGGAAAACATCGATGCCCGACACAACCGACTGCCGGATAAACGCTTTGACCACATTGTCCGGATAGGCGGTGTAGCCGACCGCGTTGGCCCCGCGAAGGAGCATCTGAAACAGAATATTCGGAATGGCCTGCCGAAGGCTCGCGAGCCGTTCCCAAGGATCCTCATTCAAAAATCTCATGGCCACATCGAACGTCGCCCCGCCCCACATCTCGATCGAAAACAGCCCGGCCGACGTTCGCGCATAGACCGGCGCGATCCGAAGCATGTCAAAGGTCCGAATCCGCGTGGCCAGGAGCGACTGGTGGGCGTCGCGGAATGAGGTGTCCGTGATCAGCAATCTTTTCTGCCGCCGGATCCAATCGCAAAACGCGTCCGAGCCCATTTGTTTCCATCTCTGCCGCATCCCTTCCGGCGGATCGATGGGAGGGATTGGCGGCAGGTACGGCTGGATCAGTTTCGGAGGTTTCGGAGCGCCCTGGACCGTGGGATTTCCGTTGACGATGACATCGGCGATGCATCTCAGGATTTTGTTGGCGCGGTCGCGGAACGGAACGAACTTGAACAGTTCCGGAGATTCCTCGATAAAGGTCGTTGCAAAATCGGCGGACCGGAATTTCGGATGGGCCAGAAGGTTCAGCAGAAACGGAATGTTGGTCCGAACGCCCCGGACCCGGAATTCAGCCAGCGCCCGCGACATCTTCGCGACCGTCAGCGGAAACGTCGGCGCCAGCGCGGTCACCTTGACCAGAAGCGAATCGTAGTAGGGCGCAACCACGGCTCCCGTAAATGCGTTGCCGCCGTCCAGCCGGATACCAAACCCGGCGGCCGACCGGTAGACCGTCAGCCGGCCGTGGTCCGGAATGAAATTGTTGTAGGGATCCTCGGTGGTGATCCGGCACTGGATGGCTACCCCTCGAGTCGATACGACCGACTGATCGGCAATGCCCAGATCGGCCAGCCGTTGGCCGGCGGCGATCTGGATTTGGGACGCCACAATGTCGATGCCGGTGACCATTTCGGTGACCGTGTGTTCGACCTGGAGCCGTGGATTCATTTCAATAAAATAGTAGGGGCGCTCCTTGCGGGCGCCCTGCCTTGGACCATGCTCCACGAGAAACTCAACCGTTCCGGCGTTCTCGTATCCGACCTCTTTCGCCAGCCGGACGGCGGCCTCGCAAAGTTCCTCGCGAAGCTTCGTCGGCAGAGTGAGCGACGGCGCGATTTCGACCATCTTCTGGTGCCGGCGCTGGACGGAGCAGTCCCGATCGTACAAATGAACGCAGGCGCCCTTCTTGTCCGCCAGGATCTGGACCTCGATGTGTTTGGCGTTTTCCACGAGCCGTTCCATGAAGAGATGGCCGTTCCAGAAAGCGGAGGCGGCCTCTCGCGATGCTTCTTTGAATGCCCCATCGAGATCGGCCGCGCTCCGCACCACGCGCATGCCCCGGCCGCCGCCGCCAAAGGCCGCCTTGAGCATCAGCGGAAATCCGATCCGCCGGGATTCCTGCCGGGCGACTTTCACGGACAACGTCGACCGGGCGGTCCCCGGAATGACCGGAATGCCGACACTCAGAGCGGCTTTCCGCGCCGCTGTTTTATCCCCCATCTGCCGGAGGACCGGCGGAGGCGGCCCGACAAAGATCAATCCGGCGTCCTGGACGGCGCTCGCGAAATCCGCGTTCTCGGACAAAAACCCGTATCCCGGATGGATCGCCTGGGCCCCGCACTCTTTGGCAATCCGAAGAATGTCCTCGATGTCGAGGTATGCCTTCACCGGTTCTTTGCCGCGCCCGACCAGATAGGCCTCGTCGGCCTTCTGGCGGTGCTGGCTCAGCCGGTCTTCATGGGAATAAATCGCGACGGTCCGGATGCCCAACTCATTGACCGCGCGGAAAATCCGGATGGCGATCTCGCCCCGGTTGGCAACCAGAAGTTTTTGGATCCCGCTGGTCGGAGACATGGCGGGGATACTAGCAGAAGGGGCGGAAAAGTTCTAATTCGTTTTTTGGGTTGGTGGGTTGGAGGTTCGGGATTACCCTCCGTTCAAGGGATGATATTCCACCTGATTTTCGGTCCTACGCGCGGATTATGGCGGGCCATCCAAAGGGATTGGGGAATCCACGCCAGCCGCCCGGGCCCAACAGCATTTCCTCGTCCGTCAGAAGTGCCCCGTTGAGAGACGCGATGATCGACGCCGAATCCATCTGAATTCCGATGAACACGAGCTCCTGCCTGCGGTCGCCGTGCATCATGTCCCAGTCTTTTTTGATCTCCTTTCGAAGCGCCGGGTTGTCCGGCCATCCGGACTGCGGGACCGCCGCCCACCAGCGGCCGATGGGATCGAGTTTCATGAGCCGGCCGGCCTGGTTCCAGAGACCGCAGTCATCGTGATGGGACGCCATCCACACAAAGCCTTTTGTGCGTATGGCCTTGTCCAGCGAGCTCGACTCCACCACCCCGCGCAGCCGGGCCGGATGAAAGGGCCGGCGTGCTTTGTAGACAAAACTCTTGATGCCGATCTTCTCGGCGATCGACCGGTGGTCATGTCCGTGTTCGCCGGCCTCGTGGGCCTCCAGCGCCTTGACCCAGCCGGCGCCCTGGGCGGTCCGCTCATAGTCGTACCGGCGCGTATTCAGGATTTCGGCCAAGGGCACGCTCGCGTTCACCGCGCGAAGGAGTTTCGCGCCGGGGTTCAACGAGGACAAAATCCCCTCGAGCCGCTTGAGTTGATCCTCGGTCACGAGGTCGGTCTTGTTCAGCACGATCACGTTGCAGAATTCCACCTGCTCGATCAACAGATCCACGGGACTGCGGTCGTCGTCTTTGTCGACCTTCACCCCCCGCGCGCGCAGGTCCTCCTTCGAATTATAGTCCTTCCAGAAATGGTACGCGTCGACCACCGTCACCATCGTGTCCAGCCGGGCGCTGTCCCCCAGCCGGTTGCCCTCGCGATCCTGGACGTCGAATATCTCCGCCACCGGCATCGGCTCCGAAACCCCGCTCGACTCCACCAGCAGGTAATCGAATTTCCCCTGCCGCGCGAGTTTCGCCACTTCCTTCAGGAGGTCCTCACGCATCGTGCAGCAGATACAGCTGTTCGTCATCGTCACCATCTGCTCATCCAGCCGGGTCACGGCCGCCTCCCCCTTCCGGATCAGCGCCGCGTCAATGTTCACTTCGCTCATGTCGTTCACAATGACCGCGACGCGCAGGCCATCGCGATTGTTCAACACATGATTGAGGAGCGTGGTTTTTCCGGCGCCCAAAAAACCGGACAGCACGGTCACGGGCAGTTTGGGGTTCGTTCGGGTCCGCTTGCGGACGGATGCTTTCATGCCAAATCACCTCTTCTTGGATCGATTTGAAAAACGTCGCCCACTCTAGCTTGCAGGGACGGGTTTTTCATCCTTGCCGAAGCTAAATCAGCCGCGATAGAAATCCAGGCGCGCGCTGCCCGTCACCAGGATTTTCCGCCGCTTCCCCAGGTTGTCGTAGAGTCCCTTAAGGCGGGGTTCTGGCAGGACATCGATGTGATCGTCGACAGCGGTGCGGATTTGACGTATCTGCCGCACAACCTGGCGAAAGTTCTGGGGATATCCTTGAAAGAAGATTGCCGTCCGATCCAATCCCATGGCGTCGGAGGATCCGCAGCCGGATATTTTTGCAAAAAACCTCTCCCGTGCCGAATCGGGCCGATGGCGTTCATGATGCGGGTCGTTTTCTCATCCGACAGCCGCGTCCCCCCGCTCCTCGGTCGATTTCAGGGATTGGACCGATTCCGGGTCTGCTTTGACGGAAAACACACCATTTTTTCAAAACGGCGCCATCCCCAGAAAACTCAGCTACGGAACGCGTCGAGGTCGAGGACCGCAGGGGTGGGGCGGTGGGCTTCGTAGAGGATTATGCCGTTTGGGGCGAAGAGCGCCGTGGGGCCGCTGTTGCCGACGCGGAGGACCGGGAGGCCCGTTTCGATGGCGCGGAAGCGGAGGAACCGTGCGTGCTGGGCGTGGCCGAATTCGCTTTCAGACCATGCGTCGTTGGAGATGTTGAGGATGAGCCGGGCGTGGGCGGCGGACTCGGCCACGAGGCGCGAGAACGTGCCTTCGAAACAGACGAGGACCGCCACCGGGACATGGCCGAACAGGATCGGCGCGTGGGTGTCGCCGGCGGAGAAAAACGGCGTGCCGAGTTTCTCTCCAAGGGATCGAGCCCAATCGGCGTTTTCGAGGCCCGGGATGGTTTCGCCGAAGGGGACCAGATGGCGTTTTCGATAAGACGCGATGCGCTCGCCCTGGCCGTCGAAGAGGATCGCCGCGTTGTAGAATCCCCTGTCGTCCTTTTCGATCGCTCCCACCAGCAGTCGCCGGTCGGCGCTGGGGGCGAGAAAGCCCATGAGAAGCGCGCGGGGCTCCTCGGTCAGAAATCCGCGCATGCCGGTAATCTCCGTCGAGAAGAGGGTTTCCGGAAGGACGACGTTCTGCGCCGGCGACCGCGCAGCTTCCACGGCCAGATCGCCCAGTTGTTGTTGCATGACGGCCTCGCGTTCGAGAGATTTGAGCCAGGGACTGATGTTGGTCTGAACCAGCGCGAACGATTTCGCCGCGGGCGCTTCGCCGGACAGATGGTGCGAGGGGGAGAGAACCCAGAGCGCGACCCAATAGAGGGTGGCGATGCCGATCCAGTCCTGCCGCATCTTCAGCCAGCCGACCGTCACGATCGCGTTCGACCCCAGCACGATCGCCGACACAAGCCACACGCCGCCAATGGATGAGTAGGCGGCCAGCTTGAGGCTCCCGTACTGCGAGTAGCCGAGTGCGCCCCACTCGTAGCCGTAGGGTCCGAAGGATCTGAGCCATTCGGACGCGATCCAGCCGGCGCCGGCGAGGATGAGTGTCTTCCACGGAGTATCGGCGCTCCGGAACCGAAGGACAGTCCAGAGGCCGGCGCACAGCCAGAATCCATGTAGCGCCGTCATCAAAATCGGTGCCAAAGGGCTGAAGACGGTCAACCAGGAAAAGTACAGGGCGGCGAAGACGCAACCAAACATGCAGACCGGCGCGAATCCGCATCCGCGCAGGATGGAAACAAACAGCGGCGCGAGCGCCACATGCGCGAGCAGGAATCCCCATTCGGGGACGAAGCTGTAATACAGGAGAACGGCCGACGCCAGCGGAGGGACGAAACAGAGAACCCTAGAGAATCGGATGGAGTTCTTCATCCATTTCGGCGGGGGCGAACACCATGCTTTCGAAGAAGGGGGTGGAGAGTTTTCTAAGATTTTCCTTGAAGGACGGCTTGCTCCCACTGACCACGAATTTGGTGACGCCCGATCCGAGCCGGATGTTGTCGATTTTGGATTTGCGCAGAGTCGCTTTGGTGTCGGCGACCAGGGGGAGCGCGGGGTCCACCGGACGGGGCGCCATGCCGTGTCGTTGAAAAAACGCGCGGATCGGCTCCTCAAGAAGCAGGTAATGCGAACAGCCGTAGATCAGCGTGTCGATTCTGGCCGAGACCAGCATCTCCATCGATGATTCGACGGCGGCGTCCACCTCGGGTCCGGCGGTTTTGCCGGACTCGATGAGCGGGACGAACACGGGACAGGCGCACATGAAGACCTCGATGTTCTCCGCGCCGGACTTGAGCACGAGTGGATAGCGGCCGGTCGACACGGTGGCGGTGGTGGCGATCACGCCGATCTTGCCGCCGGAGTTCTTTCGCGCCTCTTCGGCCAGCGACTGGGAAATCAGGCCTGCCATCGGGATGTCCGGATATTTTTCCCGCGCCTCCTCGAGGGCCACGGCCGAGGAGATGTTGCATCCAAAGGCGATCATCTTGACGTTGCGGCGGACCAGATAGTCGACGATGTTCATGGCGAGCGCGCGAATCTCGTCCGGGGATTTCTCCCCGTACGGCACGTGCCTGGTATCGGCGTAGTAGATGAACTCTTCGTTGGCGAATTTTGCGCGGAAGGCCCTCAGGACCGTGAGTCCCCCGAGTCCGGAGTCGAAGATGCCGATGGGTCGGTTTCTATTCATAGGAGATCGTCTCCGATTCGTTTTTGCGGCTGCGCGGCCACCTCGGGGGCGGCCGCTCCGGAAGGCCGCGCGGCGGCCGGGATCGGCTGACGGCTGAGGACGGAGCGGCAGAGCGACAGGCTGGCGTCGACGGCGGCGCGGTCGCCGCCCTGGGACGCGCGCAGGAGTTCTCTCACGAAACGCATCGTGAAGTACCGGCTGTCGGCGAGGCGTTTGATCCACCGCAGCCGCTCGATGGTTTCGAGGGGATAGGTCGACCCGCGGCCGCGGCGATTGACGGGGAGTTTGTACCAGGCGACCCAGAATTTGAGGAGCCGGTCGGTGATGCCAAGGTCTTTCAGGAGTTCCCATTTGGTCATCGTCCCGACGCCTGCCTTCCGGCCCAAAGTTCCGCGGCGGTCTTGCCGGTGCCAGGTACTTCGACCTCGGGTGCGATTTCAGAGAGAGGCGCCAGCACGAAGTCGCGGTCGGCCAGATGCGGATGGGGAATGGTCAGGCGCGGCGTGGAGAGCCGGAGGGTTCCTTGGAGGAGAATGTCGATGTCGAGCGGCCTGGGTCCCCAACGCTCTGCCGTCAGATCGCGGCCGGCCTCCATTTCGATTTTCTTGATCGTGTCGAGCAGTCCCTCCGGCAAAAGATCGGTTTGAAATTCCGCCGCCGCGTTCAGGAAATCGGCCTGGTCTGGATTGCCCCAGGGCTTCGTCTCATAGAACGCAGAAACCTTTCGCACCTGCCCGACGGCCTTCAGCCGGTCGAGGCCGGAACGCAGGATCGACGCGCGGTCGCCCATGTTGGACCCGAGGGAGAGGTGATACGTTCGCATCATTTTCTGCTGACCTCGACCTCGTATCCAACGATGCGGCGGTCGGACGCAGGGCGGATTTTCCGGACGCGGACAACCAATTCCGCGAGTTTGGACCGGTGCGATTTCCAGAGCGCTGAAAGAATGTCGCCGGCGAGCGATTCGAGGATCGTGTAGGTTTTGCGCGCAGACATCCGGTGGACCGCGTCGACGACGGTTTCGACCGGGACCGCCTGCGCGAGCCGGTCCGATTGCGGCGCGCGGCGGTAGGCCAGCTCCACGTCGACCTCCAGCGTCGTCCCGAGCTTCTGCTCCCACTCGTACGCGGCGTGCGCCGCCTCCAGCCGGATTCCCGACACGCGAAGCTTCACTTCGCCGGTCCCGCGATCCGGATTTTGGACAGGCGCCGCGCGGCCTCGGCGATGCGATCGTCAGGGGCCGTGAGGGAAAAGCGCACGAAGCCCTCCCCGCTGGGGCCGAAGCCGTTGCCCGGCGTGCAGACGACGCCAGCCTCGGACATCAGGCGGTCGACGCAGTCGGCGCTCGACATGCGGCCGGGAACGCGGACCCACAGGTAGTAGGTGGCGCGGGGCGGATCGATCCGCCATCCGGCCGATCGCAGGGCCTGCACGAGGAGGTCGCGGCGGCGGCCGACCCGCTCGTTGTTTTTGGCCGTGTGGGACTGGTCGCCCGTGAGCGCGGCGATACCGGCCTCCTGGACGGCTTGAAAGACGCCGGAATCGAGATTAGTTTTGATCGCGCCCAACCCCGCGACGAGGTCCGGATGGCCGACCGCGAACCCAATGCGCCATCCCGTCATGCAATAGGTTTTGGACAACGAATGAAACTCGATCGTCACGTCCTTCGCGCCCGGCACCTGGAGCGCGGACGGCGAACGGTATCCGTCAAAGACGACTTCGGTGTAGGCCGCGTCGTGGCACAGAATGATCCGATGCTTGCGGGAGAAGGCCACGGCCTCTTCGAAAAATTCGATGGGCGCGACCGCGCCGGTTGGGTTATTTGGATAATTGATGAAGAGAAGTTTCGCCTTTCGAAGGACTCCGGCCGGGATGTGGGAGAGGTCGGGCAAAAAGCTGTTTTCCTCGAGGATCGGCAGTTCGTACATGCGGCCGCCGGAAAAGATCGTGCCGATTTTGTAGACCGGATAGCCCGGCTCGGTGGCCAGCACCACATCGCCGGGGTTGCAGAAGGCCAGCACCATGTGACCGATGCCCTCTTTGGATCCGATGAGCGACAGGACCTCCGTTTTGGGATCGAGGTCGACGCCGAACCGTTTCTTGAACCAGCTCGCGGCGGCGGCGCGAAAGGACAGCATACCCTCGTAGGCCGGATAGCGATGGTTCTCCGGCCGCCCGGCCGCGACCTTCAGCGCCTCGACGATATGCGGGGCGGTCGGAATGTCCGGATCGCCGATGCCGAGATCAATGAGGTCGACGCCCTTTTCCCGAAGCTCCCGTTTTTTCCGGTCGATCGCCGCGAACAAGTAGGGCGGTAGGACATTGAGGCGATCTGCGCGGGCGAAGGCGCTGCGACGCGCTGCAGGCTCAGCGCGCGTTTTTTTGCGAGCGACGGATTTGGGCATTATTGAGTCCACCGCTGTGGCTGTCCAAGTATCCCCCCTCTCCCGCCTCTGGCGGGAGAGGGTTGGGGTGAGGGTGGCAGGTTTCGGTCGACGCCGTCCACCCCCCTCACCTCAATCCTCTCCCCCCTGCGGGGGGAGAGGAGGTGAACCGGATTCGACAGCTCGCCGATGCCTTCGACCCGGACGGTGAAGCGGTCGCCGGGCTGCAGCGGGCCCACGCCGGCCGGCGTGCCGGTGGCCACGAGATCGCCCGGTTCGAGCGTGAAACACTGCGAGATGTAGGACAGGAGCGCCGGGGGATCGAAAATCATATCGCTGCCTTTTGAAGACTGGACAGCGTGGCCGTTGAGAAGGCCTTCGATTCGGGCGCCGGACCAGTCGAACTCGGTTTCCACCACCGGGCCGGCCGGGCAGAAGGTGTCGAAGGATTTGGCCCGGGTCCACTGGACGTCGGTTCGCTGCAGGTCGCGGGCGGTGACATCGTTGACGCAGGTGTAACCGAAAATAAAATCGGCCGCTTCTTCCTTTGAGACGCGCCGGGCGCGGCGCTTGACGTAGAATCCGATCTCCGCCTCGTACTCGACCCGCCGGGACTGCGGCGGCAGGACGATCGGCTCATCTGGCGCGAGGAGCGCGGACGGAGATTTGAAAAACAAGACAGGCTCGTCGGGGATTTTGGAAGGAACACCCTTGCGGTCGAGTTCAAAAATATGGTCGCGGTAGTTGAGTCCGACGCCGATGATTTTGGAGCTTTCAAAAGGC
The DNA here is from genome assembly GCA_001784175.1 of Candidatus Lindowbacteria bacterium RIFCSPLOWO2_12_FULL_62_27. Lineage (GTDB taxonomy): Bacteria > Lindowbacteria > 2-12-FULL-62-27 > 2-12-FULL-62-27 > 2-12-FULL-62-27 > 2-12-FULL-62-27. The sequence goes on along the minus strand of MFPR01000011.1, from coordinate 50,184 downwards.
GCCAGAAGCCGGACAGATTGGAGATCATATCGCTCGTCCAGGAGCCGGTACGTTTCGAGCGGATGGCCAGATACCGGCTGGATTGCGGCGCCTTCGACAATTCCATAGACTGCGCGGCCGTCTTTCAGAAACCTTGCCCATGTCGTCACGCGGTCGGCAACCCCAACACGTCGCGCATCCCGTAGAGGCCGGGTTTGGCGCGGATCGCCCATTCGGCGGCCTGCAGCGCGCCGGCGGCGAAGGTGTCGCGGGTCGAGGCGCGGTGCGTGAGTTCCAGGCGCTCGCCCGAGCCCAGAAAATGGACGGTATGATCGCCGACCACGTCGCCGCCGCGGACTGCAAGCACGCCCATTTCGGAGAGCGGGCGCTCGCCGGGGACGCCGGATCGGCCGTAGACTTCGTCCAGTTTTCCTCCGCGGCCGGACTGCACGGCGGCGGCGAGGGCGCGGGCGCTGCCGGAGGGCGCATCTTTTTTCAACCGGTGGTGAACTTCGACGATTTCGACGTCATAGGACGCGCTCAGGTATTTGGAAGTGAGTTCGGCGAGATACACCATCAGGTTCATTCCGAGGCTCATGTTGGGCGCGTAGACGACGGCGATTTTTTTCGCCGCCGCCCGGATTTTCTTTTCCAAGTCCGGCGAAATCCCCGTGGAGCAGATCACCGCCGGCCGGCACGCCGCCGCAGCCGTCTGAACGCAGTGGACGGCGCCTTCGGGACTGGAAAAATCGATGAGGACCTGCAGGGCACGGTCGGTGGTATCGAGGGGTTTGAGCGTGACGCCCGTCTTTGCGCAGCCCACGACCACGCCCACGTCCTTGCCGAGATCGGGGTGGCCGGCGCGTTCGTAGGCGCCGGCGAGCGCGAAGCGGGGCCCGGCGACGATGAGGGCGACGAGTCGGCGGCCCATTTTCCCGGCGGCGCCGTTGACGCCGACACAAATTTTATCAGCGGATGACATGATACTGTTTCAAGACCTTTTTGAGCTTGTCGAGATGCGGCGCGCTCATCTCGCAGAGCGGCAGGCGGAACTCGGGGCCGCAGAGCCCCATGAGGGCGCAGGCGGTTTTGGCCGGGATCGGATTGGTCTCGATGAACATCACGTCGATCAGTTCCAGAAGATCAAGCTGAGTCCGGCGCGACTGCTCGAAGCGGCCGGCGGCAAAATGGTGAACGATGGCCGCGATTTGTTTCGGCACGACGTTTGCGGTCGCCGATATCACGCCGGTTCCGCCGGCTGCCATGATCGAGAAGGTCAGAGCGTCATCGCCGGACACGACCGAGAAATTCGTTTTCCGGAGCGCGGGTCGGCTTCGGAGGAGGCTCATGAGCTGCATGATCTGGGCCATGTTGCCCGAGGCCTCCTTGACGCCGACGATCCGGGGATGTTCGGCAAGCGTCGCGATCGTCTCCGGCGCCATGTTCACGCCGGTGCGGCCGGGAATGTTGTAGAGGACCTGCGGAATGTCGACCTCATCGGCCACGCGGGTAAAATGCTTGATCAGCCCACTCTGGGTCGGCTTGTTGTAATACGGACAGATGAGCAGGGCCGCGGCGCAGCCGGTGTCGGCAGCGTGCCGCGTCAACTCGACCGCTTCGTCCGTGGAGTTCGAACCGGTGCCGGCGATGACGGGAATCCGGCCGCGGGCAAACTCGTGCGTCCGCTCGACCACGCGCCGGTGCTCATCATGCGACAGCGTCGCGCTTTCCCCGGTGGTCCCGCAGGGCAGGAGCGCGTCGGTGCCGTTCCTGATCTGAAACTCGACGATCCGCCGGATCGCCTCCTCGTCCACGCGCCCCTCGCGAAACGGCGTGATCATGGCGACGATGGACCCTCGCAGTGTAAAATGATTTCGTTTCTTCACTGAATCACTCCCTTTCTTTAACCCTCTCTCGAATCATATCGACAGCCTCGTTTCAAACACTTTTTCTACCGGGCCTTCCATGGTGACGGTGGAGACGCCGGTTGGACTTCCAATGCAGAACTGGATCGTCAGGACCGATCCCCCCGTGGTCACGACTGCGACCGGCGGGCAGAGTCCCCGCGTCAGCGCCGCGACGATCGCGGAAGCCGTGGCGCCCGTGCCGCACGCGAGGGTTTCCGATTCGACGCCGCGTTCGAACGTTCGCAGGCGGATGCGGGAATTACGCCGGCCGGATTTGAGGACCTGCGCGAAATTGACGTTGGTTCCCCGCGGGGAAAAAATCCGGTGCGTCCGGATTTCCCGGCCGAGGACGTTCACGTCCAATCCGTCCAGCCGGCGCACGAATGTCACGAAGTGCGGCACGCCCGTGTTGATGAACGTGCCGCGGATTCGGCCCGATCTTAGCGGCACGACGACGTTGCTCCGGAATTCCGACGGCTCGGTCAGCGCCACCCGGACTTTGGCCGGAGAAAGATAACGCCCGGCGATGGCGCCGGCCAGCGTTTCGAAGATGTGGGACGCGGGCGCCAGGCCGGACTCGACGGCGAACTTCACCGCGCACCTTGAGCCGTTGCCGCACATTTCGGCCTCGCTGCCGTCCGAATTGATGATGCGCATGCGGTAGGCCGACCGGCCGTTCCGGGCGGGCTGGAGCAGGATGAGCCCGTCGGCGCCGACGCCGAACTGCCGGTGGCAGAGTCTGGCCGCGAGGCGCGCGGGGGAGGAGATTCGGCGCGCCATGTCGTTGACGACGACGAAATCGTTTCCAGCCGCCTGCATTTTGGCGACGCTCAGCGCAAGTTTAGCCATCTCAACCCCCAAAGGTTGTCCGGTCGGACAGGACCGATTCGATGCCGTCGCATTCGGCCGACACCAGATCCTCGTACGTTTCCCGGCGGCGCGCGATGCGCGGCCGGCCGCCGCTCACCCAGATTTCGGGCGGGCGTGGGCGGGTATTATAATTGGAGGCCATGACAAATCCATAGGCGCCGGCGCTTTTGATCGCCAGCAAATCCCCGGCATGCATCTCGTCGATGGAGCGGTCCTTCGCGAAAAAATCGCCGGTCTCGCAGACCGGGCCCACGACGTCGTACGTCTTTTTCTTCGCGCTCTTCTGCCGCACCGGCAAGATCTCGTGGTAGGCGCCGTAGAGGGTCGGCCGGACCAGATCGTTCATGCCGGCGTCGACGATGGCGAAACACTTGCTGCCGGTGTCCTTGATGTAAAGGACGCGGGTCAGGAGCACGCCGGCGTTGCCGACCACGAACCGGCCCGGCTCCATGAGGAGTTCCACGTTCATCGGTTTGACCATGGGCAGGATCGACTCGGCGAACCGCGCGGCCGTCTGCGGGGATTCCTCCTTGTAGATGATGCCGAGCCCTCCGCCGAGATTGAAGTAACGGATGTCGAATCCCTCGTCTCTCAATTGTTGAATCAGCGGCCCGATCTTTTCCAGCGTTTCCTTGTATGGATCGATTTCAGTGATCTGCGATCCGATATGGCAATGGACCGCCGTCGGGATCAGCCGGTCCATCCGGCCGATGGCCCGAAAGACGTCCATCGCGCGGTCGATGGGGAGGCCGAACTTGGTCTCCTTCTTTCCGGTGGTGATGTAGTGATGCGTATCCGGCGAAACGTCGGGATTGATCCGGACGGCCACCCGCACGTCGCGGTTCATGTCGCGCGCGACGCCGGAGAGCGCCTCGGCTTCCGGGAGGGACTCGATGTTGAACATGAAAATACCGGACTCGATCGAGCGCCGCATTTCGTCCGTCGTTTTTCCGACGCCGGCGAACACGACCTTCGATGCGTCTCCGCCCGCCTTGAGGACGCGATAGAGTTCGCCGCCGGACACGATGTCGAACCCGCTGCCGAGCCGCGCCATGTGGGCGAGGATTGCGAGGTTGGAATTGGTTTTGACCGAATAGCAGATGAGGTGCGGCACCGGCGCGAGGGCGCGGTCCAGTTTCTGGTAATGGTCCGTGACCGTTTTCTCGCTGTAGACGTAGGCGGGCGTGCCGAACTCGGCGGCGATCCGATCGAGCGGGATGCCCTCACAGCAATACGCGCCCTGGTCGTAGGAGAAGAAGTCCATCTCTAATAAATCCTCGTCAGCCGGAGGCGGATGACGCGGCGGCCGACGGATTCCGGCGACACGGAGCCGTAGGTCTGCTTCCTCCACGGTGATTGCTCGGCGTTCAGCAGGGCCACGACATCCGGGCCGAAGCGGGGGTCAAATGCCTGAAGGTCCTTCAGCGTCAGGTCGCGGAATTTCCGGCGGCGGCGCTCGAGGCGCGCGACCAGCCGGCCGATGATCTCGTGGGCCTGGCGGAAGGGCACGCCTTTTTTGGCGAGATACTCCGCAAGGTCCGTGGCCTCCATGTATCCGACGGAGCAGGCTTCCCGGAGCCGTTTGCGGTTGAATTTAAACCGCGGCACCATGCGGACGTGAACCCGGAGGGTGGCGGTGACGAGATCGACGAGATCGAACAGATACACCTTGTCCTCCTGCAGGTCACGATTGTACGTGAGGGGCAGGCCTTTCTGGAGCGTCAAGATGCCTGTGAGATCGGCGATGGCGCGGGCGGCGCGGCCGCGCGTGAGTTCCGACAAATCCGGATTTCGTTTTTGCGGCATGAGGGACGAGCCGGTCGAAAACCGGTCGGGCAGGCGGACAAATCCGAAGTAGGGGTTGGACCAGAGGATGACCTCCTCCGAGAATCTTGAAAGATGAATCATGAGGATGGTCAGCGCGTAGAGGAAATCGCTGGCGAGGTCGCGGCCGGCGATCGTCTCCATGGCGCTGGCCGTCGGCCGCGGAAAGCCAAGCCGGCGCGCGAGAAAGTCGCGGTCGACCGGGATGGTGGTTCCGCCGATGGCGCCGGACCCGAGCGGACAGGCGTCGAGCGGCTGGAGGAGCAGCTTGATTCGGCCGAGATCGCGGAGAAACATTTCGGCGTAGGCCATGAAATGCGCGCCGAGGGTGACGACCTGGGCCGGCTGCAAGTGCGTAAAGCCCGGCATGGGAACTTTTTTGTTTTTGGACGCGAGGTTCAAGAAAACCTTCGAAAGATTTTTCAATTCCCGCACGATCCGGTCGGCCGACCGCCGGATGTAGAGCGCGACGTCGGTCAGGACCTGGTCGTTTCTTGATCGGCCGGTATGCAGTTTGTCGGCCGTGTCGCCGATCCGGTCGCGCAGGCGGGATTCGACGAAGCTGTGAACGTCCTCGTAGACTGCGAGTTCCGCAGGGGACGGAATCGGCTCGCGGGCAATCAGGCGGAGCGCGCCTTTCATGCGCCGAAGCTCTCCCGCAGAGAGAATGCCGGCTTTCCGGATCGCCTCGGCCCACGCGATGCTGGCCAACACGTCGTAGGGCAGGAGCCGGATGTCCAGCGCGATGGAAGACGAAAACTCCAGCGCGCGGCGGTCGAGCTTGCCCTTCATGCGGCCGCCCCACATCATTCCGGAGATTTTGGATTTTGGATTTTGGATTTTGGATTCCGGCGTCGGCGCCTGTGGGTCAGTCATGGGTCAGGCGTGCGGCCGGCCCTTTCTGAGACGCGCGCGCACTTCCACAGGTAAACCCAGAATCTTGATAAAGCCGACCGAAGCTGACTGGTCAAACACGTCCGCCGCTCCGTAGGTTGCGAGTTTTTCCTGATAGAGCGCGTTGGGCGACCGGCGGCCGATCGGGATGCAAGAGCCGCGCAAGAGACGGAGCCGGACCTCGCCCGTGACCCCTGCGGCGATTTTTCCGAAAAATGCGTCGAGCGCATGCCGAAGCGGTGTGAACCAGAATCCGTCATAGACGAGCTGGGCGTACCGGTCGGACAGCGCCGGCATGAGATGGAGCGTGTCGCGGTCGGCCACCATCGACAAAAGCTCGCGGTAGGCCGCGTGCAGAATCGTCGAAGCGGGTTGTTCATAGACCTCCCGGGACTTGATTCCGACCAGCCGGTTTTCCACGAGGTCCACGCGGCCGATCCCGTGCCGCGCGCCGAGCGCCGTGAGCCGTTCGACGAGATCGACCGGGCCCATGTTCCGCCCGTTGAGCGAAACGGGAACGCCTTTCGAAAATCCGATGGTGATGACTACGGATTTTGCGGGTGCGCCGGCCGGCGATGACGTGATGACGAACGCGCCCTCCGGGGGCTCCCGGTAGGGATCCTCGAGGGGGCCACACTCGATGGAGATACCCCAGAGATTGCGGTCATAGCTGTAGGGATTTTTCTTGGTCGCGGTGACCGGGATGCCGTACTCGCGGGCGTAGGCGATCTCCTCGTCGCGGGTTTTGAATTCCCATTCGCGCACGGGCGCGAGGACTTCGACGTCCGGCGCGAGGGCCTTGGTCGTGATCTCAAACCGGACCTGGTCGTTTCCCTTGCCCGTGCATCCATGCGCGACCGCATCGGCTTTTTCCCGGCGCGCGATCTCGATGAGCTTTTGCGCGATGAGCGGCCGGGACAGGGCCGTCGCCAGGAGGTATTTCCCCTCGTAGACGGCGCCCGCGCGCATCGCGGGGAAACAGTAGTCCTCCAAAAACTCCCGGCGGATGTCCTCCATGACCATCCGTTTTCCGCCGGCCAGCTTTAACCGCCGGTCAAGGTCGCGTCGGGATTCGGCGATGCCGAGGTTGGCGTTGTAGCCGATGACCTCGCAGCCGTATTTGTTGATGAGCCACCGGACGATGACGCTGGTGTCGAGCCCGCCGGAATAGGCGAGCACCACTTTTCGAATTTCCCTTTTCATCCTGATCTCCTTCTCGTTTTTCGCCGGCCCAAAGCCGCAAGTTTTCCAAACACCGCCGGCGCCATCACGGCCAGCAGGACCGCCTTGGCCGAGTGCAGGCGGTTTTCAGCCTGATCGAGCACCGCGGATTGTTTCCCGTCCATGACCTCGTCCGTCACCTCTTCGCCGCGCCGGGCGGGCAGACAATGGAGAAAGATCGCGTCCGGCCGGGCCCTCGACATGAGCGGGCCGTCGACGCGGTAAAACTCAAACGCCTGCCGGCGCGGGGCGGCCTCCGATTCGAAGCCCATGCTCACCCACACATCGGTATACACAGCATCGGCATTGCGCACCGCCTCGACCGGATCGTGCGTCACCGCGAGGCGCGCGCCGGAAATCCGCGCCGCGGCCCGCGCCGCGGCCAGCACATCCGCCGCCGGCTCAAAGCCCGGGGGACAGGCGACGCGCATCGACAGGCCGGTTTTGGCGGCGGCATACAGGAGAGAATTGCAGACATTGTTCCCGTCCCCGACAAACGCCAGCGTCAAGCCTTTGAGCCGGCCCCGCCGCTCCAGAATCGTCAGAATGTCCCCGACGGCCTGGCAGGGATGCTCGCGGTCCGTCAGCGCGTTGATGACCGGGACCCGCGCGGTGCGCGCCAGGCCGGCGACGCTTTCGTGCTGGAAGGTGCGCGCGACGATGGCGTGAATCCAGCGGGACATATTTTGCGCGATGTCTGAAACGCTCTCGCGCCTGCCCAAGCCCACCTCCTGCGGGCCGAGGTAAATGGGATGACCGCCAAGTTCAGTGACGGCGACTTCGAACGTCACGCGCGTCCGGAGCGACGGTTTTTCGAACAGCAACGCGACTGAGGCATTCAGAAGCGGCCGGAAGAGCGGCGCCGTTTTCGCGGACCGGGCCGCTTTGACTTTCCGGGAGACCGCGAGGAGCGCCTGGAGATCGGCCGGCGACACGTCGTTGAGGGACACCAGATGTTTCATCACAGCGCCGCCACCTCCTCTTCGATAGCCCGAACGCCCAGAAGAATTTCCATGCGGGAGATCACGAGCGGCGGTGTGAGGCGCAGGACGGACTCGCCGGAAATCCCCGTGAGGACCCGCCGCGCCTGAAGGCGCTCGCGGAGTGTCTTGGAGGAAAATGGTAACCGAAGTTTCAGCCCCGCCATCATGCCCAGCCCTCGCAGCGTCTCGATCTTGTCCGGAAAGCGTTCCTTCACCGCTCTCAACCGCGCCCACAGCACGGCCGAGCGGTCCCGGACGGACTTCAGAAACGACGCCGACGACAGCACGCGAAACGCCGCCAACGCGGAGGCGCAGGCAAGAAAGTTTCCGCCGAACGTCGCCGCGTGGTCCCCCGCCTCGAACGCGTCCGCGTACGGCCGACGCGCGAGGAGCGCCCCGATGGGCACGCCGCCCGCCAAGCCCTTCGCGGTGGTCAGCAGGTCCGGGGCCAACCGCTCGCCAAAGTGCTGGTAGGCGAACAGGTCGCCGGTGCGGCCGTTTCCGGTCTGGACTTCGTCGTACACCAGGAGCGCGCCGCGCCGGGAGCAAATTCTCCGAAGGCCGGCCAGGAACGTCGCGGTCGCCGTTTCCATCCCGCCCTCGCCCTGGACCAGTTCGACAAACACCGCCGCCGTGCCCGGCGTGATCATCCGGTCCGCGTCGCCGAGATCGTTAAAGCGCGCGACGTTGACCGGCAACAGCGGCCGGAAGGCCTTCTGATATTTTTCCTGCGCGGTCAGCGCGAGGGACCCGGTCGTGCGGCCGTGAAAGGAATTCTGAAACGCGACCAGATGGTCGCGGCTTTCCTTTTTGAGAAAGAAAAACTTTCGCGCCAGTTTCAGCGCCGCCTCGTTGGCCTCGGTCCCGCTGTTGCAGAAGAAGGCGCGGTCCGCAAAGGTGGACTCGACGAGTTCCTCGGCCAGCCGGATCTGGGGTTCGATCAGGTAGAGGTTGGACACGTGCAGGATTTTCCGCGCCTGCGCGCAAATGGCGCGGACGACGGCCGGATGGCAGTGGCCGAGCGCGTTGACGGCGACGCCGCCCAGAAGGTCGAGATATTTTTTTCCGGCCGCGTCCCACACCCAGACGCCGCGGCCCCTCACGAACGAAAGACTGCGCGGGCCGTAGGTATTCATCAAAACCCTGGAGGCGCGCGCGGCGAGATTTGTGGCCATGTCAGCTCTGGATGATTTCCGTGCCGATGCCCTCATCGGTGAAGAGCTCGAGCAGGAGGGACCGGGGCACCCGGCCGTCGATGAAATGGGCTTTTTCGACGCCGGTGTAGATCGCCTGGGTCACCGACTCGATCTTGGGGATCATCCCACCCGAAATCACGCCGGCCTCCCGAAGATCGTCCACTTCGGACAGCCGAACCGTCGAGATGAGGCTGTCGTCGTCCTTTTCGTCCTTCAACAAGCCCGGGACGTCCGTCAGGTAGATGAGCCGGGCCGCCCGGAGCGCGGCGGCGATGGATCCGGCGGCGGTGTCAGCGTTGACGTTGAGGCTGACGCCGTCGGCCGTGACGCCGACCGGGGCGACGACCGGAATGAAATCGTTGGCCAGCAGGATTTCCAGGATGCGCGAATCAATTTTCTCGATGTCGCCCACCAACCCCAGATCGACGAGCTTCTCCCGGCCCTCGACGTCCACCAGCCGTTTCGGTTTTTTCTTGACCGCCTGCATCAGCCGGCCGTCCTTGCCGGTGAGTCCGACGGCCGACCCGCCGTGTTTGTTGATCCGCGCGACGATCTCCTTGTTGAGCCGCCCGCCCAGGACCATCTCGACGACTTCCATCGTTTCCGGGTCCGTGACCCGCAGGCCGTCGACGAATTTCGGGTCCTTGCCCAGCTTCTCCATCATGTCCGACACCTGCTCGCCACCGCCGTGGACGATGACCGGGCGGATCCCGACATACTTGAGGAGCACAATATCCTGCGCAAAGCCCTCCTTGAGGTCGGACGCAACCTGCGCGCTGCCGCCGTACTTGATGACGATGGTTTTACCGTTGAAGGCCCGTATGTAGGGAAGCGCCTCGGACAGAATTTTCGCCCGCAGGCCGGCATCCACGATCTTCGGCCGAGCTGTCATACTGTCACCACCCCCGCCCCCCCCTATATATAATATGGAGAGGACGACCTTCTATAGCAGACCACGCGGGGCTTCACAAGTGCAAATCAAGCGGCGGGCGGAGGGGGCAGGGCGAGATTTTTTCGAAGAACGAGAAACAGCTCCTCCCGGTTGACCGGTTTGTTCAGCCGGTCGATTTTGTCGTTGAAGGCCTGCCAGTTGTCGTCGGCGATCGTGCTGATGACGATCACCGGGATGTCCCGGAGGACCGGATCGCGCTGGAGGTCGAGCATGACCTGCCAGCCGTTTTTTTGGGGCAGCATGAGATCGACGGTGATGAGGTCCGGCCGGTCTTGCCGCGCCATCGCGATCCCATGGTCGCCGCCACCGGCGGAAATCACGCGCATGCCGAAATCTCCGAAATAATGCGTGAGGAGCAGCCGGGAATCCGGGTCGTCGTCGATGACGAGGACGCATTTGCCCGCAAAGAGACTCCGGGCCACGCTCTCCTCCACGGGCAGCGCTCTCGAAAGAGAAATTTTTCTGGCCGAACGCGACGGCGTGTCCTCATCCACGGGGCGGGTCCGCCGAAGGGACTCCGCGGGAATCGTGACCATGAACACCGAACCCTTCCCGCGCACGCTTTCCACCGAAATCTTGTAGCCCATGAGCTGGCACAGCGACCGCGTGATGCTGAGCCCGAGGCCGGTGCCGCCGTATTTGAGCGACGTGCGGCGATCGCCCTGCTGAAAAGGCTCGAAGATGGCGTCCTGCAAATCGGGGGGGACGCCGATGCCGGTGTCGATGACATCGATCCGGACCGGGTGGTGTGTTTCGGGATCGTCCATGACCCGGACGGTGACGCTGCCCTTTTCGGTGAACTTGATCGCGTTTCCGATGAGGTTGATCAGGATTTGCTTGAGTTTGATCGCATCCGTTTCGATCGGCGCGAGGACGGGCGGGAGATCCGTCAGGAGTTTGATGTCGCGGCCCAAGACCCGGCTTTCCATCTGCTGGATCGTTTCCTGAACAAGCACATCGAGGTACAGAGGCTCGATTTCGAGGTCCGTCTGGCCCGCTTCGACCTTGGAAAGGTCCAGCACCTGGTTGATGAGATTCAACAGATGCACGGCATTTTCCTGGATCCGATCGACGAAAGCGAGGTCCGGGTCCTGAAGGGAACCGGTCTTGTTCTGAAGCAGGATATTGGCGAATCCGAGGATGGAATTGAGCGGCGCGCGCAGTTCGTGGCTCATGTTCGCCAGAAACTCGCTCTTGGCGCGGTTGGCCCCCACGGCCGCATCCCGGGCCATGAGGATATCCTTCCTCGCGCGCTGCCGTTCGGTGATGTCGTGGACGAAGGCGTTAAACGTGAAGGACCCCCGCTCGTCCCAGATCGGCCACACGGTAACCTCCACCGGAAACTCGCTGCCGTCCCGGCGCAGGGCGATCAACTCCATCCGGCGGTTGAGATAGGGACTCTCGCCCTTCGCCTGAAACTCCTGCATCTGTTTCAAAACCGCTTCCCGGTATTTTGGCGGCGCCAGAAGATCCACCAGGCTTCGGCCGAGAACCTCCGGCCGGCGCCATCGGAACGTCAGTTCCGCGCGGCGGTTCCAGTCCGAAATGCGGCCGGCGGCGTCGACGGCGATGAAGGCGTCCGAGGCCGTCTCGAGGACCGCGCGGAACCGGGCGGTCATGAGTTCGGCCTCGGCCAGGGCGCGTCGGCGCGTGGTCGCGAGCGACCAGGTGATGCTGAAGAGCAGAAAGCTGCCGAGGAGTCCCGCGATGAGCACGAGGTACGCGGAGGTGTGGTCGCCGGCCGCGTCGAATTCGGGCCGGGAATAAAAATTGGTCATCCAGACGCGCCGGCCGACTTCGATCGGCGACGTGTGAGAAAACGTGGGACGGTAGTCCGGTGGGCCGACAAGGTCGGGCGCCTTTTCGTAGAGGCGGGATTCGGCCGTCATCTCGATGCCGTCATATATGGAAAACCCGATGTCGGCCGGCCCGCCGCCCAGAATGCCTTTCATCAGTTCTTGGGCGTCGAGCCGCCCGTAAATCCATCCGATGAGCGCCGCACGCCGCTCGCCGGCGGTTCCCACCGGCGCGCCGGTGCGGTACACAGGAAGCAGGAAAATGCTTCCGAGAAACGGCGAGCCGCCGTGTTCGGACAGTATCTTGCCGCTGAGAATGGCCCGGCCCTCCTCGACCGACAGGTCGGCCGCCGGCCGGCGAACCAGCGTATCGGATCCGATGTCAAACCCCAGGAGCCGGCGGTTCTCCGGTTCCGGCTCGATGTACGTGATGACATAATAATCGTCCCGGATCTGTTTGGGGTGTATCTCGAAGTTGGGCGCGCCATCCGCGCGGGTCCACGCAAGAAACGACTCCAGTTTCGCGTGCGGCACATGGGAAACAAACGCGAGTCCTTTGACGCCCGGATAACTCTTGGAAATATTGATGGAGGAAATATATTCCCGCCACTCCAGCCGTTCGACCGACTTGGAAGCGGCAAACAGCCCGCGGGCGCCGTGAAGGGCCTGCTCGTAAACCTGCATCCGGTCCCGGATGGCGGTCCGGATGTCCTCCACGCGGCCGTCAAATCGGATCATGTCGCGCAACGACAATGCCGTTTCCGCCGCCTGATAGGCCCAAACAGAGATCGAGAGGGAGACGGCCAGCACCGTCCAGGGCACCCACGCAATGTTTCTATCCCGCCAGCCCGGAGCCGAAGGCCGGCGCGCCGTATCTTCCGGCGACACGGAAGTCAGCCGTCCCCGCCCACCGTCCGACATGGATGTCGGACGCTCAGGCGGGGGCAAAGACACAGAATCCATGCGGATATTCTATATCCACCATAGCCATGCTACAAGGGACGCGGATGGATCCGGATCGCGTACGACGGGAGCAGGACCATTTCGACAAGGTCGCGGAGGCGGAAGGCTACAGTTGGTGGGGCGCCGGAACGCCGGCGGGAAAACTCCGGACGGAGCGCCGCTCGGCGCTGGTCCGGGACGCACTCGGACCGGATCCGCGCAAGCTCGTGCTGGAGATCGGCTGCGGATCGGGGGAGATGACGCCGCACCTGGCGGGGCATTTCAGGCTGGTGGTGGGCATCGACGTGTCGCTTGGGCTGCTCAAACGGTTTCGTCAAAGGCTGGGAGGGCAGGCGGCGGGCGTGCTGGCCGACGGCGAGCGGCTGCCGTTCAGGCCGGGCACGTTCGACGCTGTCTGCGGAAACAACATCCTGCACCATCTGGAACTCGACCGCATCCTGCCCGTGTGCGCGCGGCAGCTCAAGAGCGGCGGCCGGCTGGCGTTCGCCGAGCCGAATCTCCTGAACCCGCAAAACTGGATTGAAAACAGAATAACGTTTGTGCGGCGCCTCCGGCCCTACTCGCCCGACGAGATGCCGTTCACGCGCTGGCACATCGTCCGGAAACTGAAGGAGCACGGCTTTCGAGACGCGCGCGCCCGGCCGTTTGATTTTCTCCATCCCAGCACGCCCGACCGGCTGATCCCGGCGGTATCGGCGTTCGGGCGATTTTTGGAGCGGATGCCGCTGACGGGCGAGATCGCCGGCTCGATGATCATTTCGGCGGTGAAGATCTAATCGAATCGACCAGCGCCCTCTTACCCGGATTATCGTTCGAAGAGCTGCAGCAGGTTGAACAACTGTACGACGCGCTGGGTCCGCAGATCCGCCCGGCGCTCAACGCGCTCGTCGCGGGTCTGAATCGCGAACAGGTCGCAGCGCTCACCCACCCTCTGTCGGATGGCCGGCCGCTTCTGATCGTGGCCGGCGCGGGCAGCGGCAAGACCGCGGTGCTGACGCGGCGCGTGGCGCTTCTGTTGTTGGCCGGCTGTCCGGCCGACCAGATTTTTGTCGCGACGTTCACGGTGAAGGCCGCAGGCGAAATGAAGGAGCGAATCGGCAAGCAGGTCCAGGACCTTGCGGGGCGCGTTCCGCCGGCCATCCGGGCGCGGCTCGATGATCTCATGCGGGCGCTGCCGAAGGCCTGGATCGGCACGTTTCATTCCCTGTGCCTGCGGATGCTCCGGGAAAAAGACGCGGATGGATTTTCGGCGGTGGAGGAATTGGGCTATCCGCCGACGTTCTCCATCCTCTCTGACGCCGACAGCCGGAAGCTCCTGAAGGAATCCTGCGCCGACCTTGCGGTCCCCTGTGACCCGCGGGACCTCAGCGCCGCCCTCGATCTGGCCGTCAACGAGCTCTTGACGCCGGAAACGCTCGCGCGGCATAAAACCTACGAGGGCGTTCCGGGCGAGGCGGCGGCGGAGGCATGGAAAAAATACGTGGAGACCAAGCGGTCGCGCGGGCTGGCCGATTTCGGCGACCTCCTGTATCTCGCCGCCACGGCGATCGCCGACCGGCGGATGTGCGCCGAGCGGTGGAAGACGCGGTTCTCGCACGTGCTGATCGACGAGTATCAGGACACCAACGTCGCGCAGTACGCCATCGCCACCGAACTTGCGGCGGCCCGGCGAAACCTGTTTGTCGTCGGAGACGATGATCAGAGCATCTACGGATTTCGCGGCGCCGACATCCGCAACATCCGGGCGTTCACGGAGGATTATCCGGACGCGCGGATCGTCCGGCTCATCCGGAATTACCGGTCCACGCCCGTCATCCTCGGCGCCGCCAACGCCGTCCTGGCCGACCGGCCGGCCGGCGCGACCGACAAGACGCTTCTAGCCATGGCCCCGGCGGGGGCGAGGCCGCCCGAGAAGATCGTCGTCTACGAGGCGTCGGACGAACAGGACGAGATGAATTTCGTCGCGTTTCAAATTCAGGAATTCCTCCAGGAAGGATTCCGGCACGAAGACATGGTGATCTTTTACCGAGTCCACGAATTGTCCGGGCCGGTCGCATCGGCGCTGCGTGCGCGGCAGGTGCCGTATGTGGAAGTCGGCGGGCCGGCGCTCCTGGAGAATGACGTGGTCCGGACCTTCCGCGCGGTGTACCAGGCGGTGAACGTGGCGGCGCTGAAACGAGAGGGCCGGCTGGACCCCATCCGCGACTCGCTTCTGCTTCAGGAGGCGCTCCGCGAAATCTGGACGCTGGGAATTCTCGGGCCAAAAAATCGCGTCGATCACGCCATGCTCCTGGCGTTGCCGGCGCCCGAACGGATTCTGCTCGACGAGCAGGGCTATGTCGAGGCGGTCCGCGCCTGCCAGAGCGGAGAGGCCCAGCAGCATCTCGAACGGATGTGGACCGGCATCCACGGCGCGGCCTTCGGCATGGACATCCACACGCCACAGGATATTTTGAAGTTTCTCGTCGACACGTTCGGCCTGAAGGACGCCGCGACCGGAGACGCGACGGTCCGGCGGGGTCTCGTGTGGCTTCAGCGGCTGCTCGCTTCGCGCCTGCCCTACGCGCCGCCGGGCCGGCCAGGGCTGGATCTGGTGCTGGCCGCCTTCCACGCATCCGCCGAGGGCGAGCCGATCACCGACCTCACGCAGGAAAACGCGGTGCGGCTTCTCACGATCCACGCGTCGAAGGGCCTGGAATTTCCCGTGGTGTTTGTGGTCGGCGTCGAGGAGGACCTCCTGCCGTTTTCGCATCCGGGCGGCTCGGCGGAGGAAACGGAGTCGGACCGCGCGGAACGAGAGGAGGAGGAAGGGCGGCTGTTCTATGTGGCGATCACCCGCGCCCGGGAACGGCTCGTTCTCACCAGCGCCGCACAGCGCCGCCTCTACGGCCGCGTGGTGTCCCACCGCCCGTCGCGGTTTCTCGCGAGACTTCCGGCCGACGTCGTCACGCGCGGATCGGCGCTTTCCGCGCTCGACCGCGCCGCGCACCGGACCCGGCAGTTTTTCAAGGACCTCTTCCGGGCCTGATCCCTTGAAAATCCGTTTCAATCCATATTAACGTGCGACCATGTTTTCGTACCTGAGATCCAAAATGAAGATTGTGTTTGCGATCGTGGCGGCCGCGTTCCTTGTCACCATCTTCGCGTTTTGGGGCATGGACATCGACTCGCGCCAGCTCCGCGGCAATGTCGCCTTCTCCGTCAACGGCGAGGACATCCCCATCCGCACCTACGAGCAGGCCGTGGAGCGGTACATGGAGTCCTATCGCGGCCAGGACATCTCCGAGTCCTTCCGGCGCCAGATCCGCAAGCAGGCGGCGGAGGACCTGATCAACGAAAAAATCCTGGAGCAGACGTCCACCAAGAACGGCATCTACGTGACGCCGGAGGAGCTGAAGGGCCACGTGCACGCGGAGTTCCCGAACGACGACGTCTATCGGACCTACCTCTTCCAGGCGTCCCCGAGGTGGTGGCAGACGCTGGAGGAGTCGACGGACAAGCGGATCAAGATATCCCGCGCGCGATGGCCGATTCTGGACGCGGTGTGGGTGTCGGACGCGGAATGGTCCAAGATCGTCGGGGACATGTTCTGGGAGGCGGACCTTTCCCACATCCTGTTTACCGCGGCCCGCGAAGTGACCGATTCGGAAGTCCAGGACTACTACGAGTCGCACCGCCATCTCATCCTGGAGCCCGAGAAAGTCCGCACCCGGCAAATCCTGTTCAAGCTGCCGTTCGACGCCGCCGAAACCGAAGCCGTCGAGGTGATGTCGAAGGCACATCGCGTACTCGAACTTGCGCGAGCCGGGAAGGATTTCGCGGCCCTGGCGAAAAAATATTCGGAGGCGCCGGACGCCGAAGACGGCGGCGACATGGGATTCTATTCCCCCGGCGACATGCTCCAGGAAGTCGAAAATGTCGCCTTCGCGCTGGCGGCCGGACAGGTCCACGACACGTTCGTCCGCACCGAATTCGGGTTGCACATCCTCAAACAGGAGGAACGCGTTCCGACCACCATCCGGCCCTGGTCGGAAAAACTCCTCGAAGAGCTTCGGCCCTCGGTTGTGACCGACTCGCACGTCGACCGGGCCAAAGTCCGCGCCCAACGGGTCCTCGACACGCTCCTGAAATTTCCCGACCAGTTCGCGGTCCTGGCGTCCGTCCATTCCCAGGCGATCTCGGCCAGGTCGGGCGGCCGAGTGGGCTGGATTCCCAGGCTCGTGTTTCCGTCCAATTACGAGCGCGAACACCTCATCGGCGAAGTCACCCAGGGCGCCGCCATCGACCGTGCGATCAGCAAGGCCGCGTTCGAAACGCCGGCCGGGACGGTCGCGCCGGAACTCGTGCGCAGCGTGTTTGGATGGCACATCGTGAAAGTCCACGAGCGCCGGCCCATCGGAGATCCCGCCCCGACCGACACCGACGCCGCCATCATCCGCAACACCTACCTGCGCCTCCTCAGCGAACAGACATTGAACCAATGGCTGAAAGACCAGCGGCAGAAAGTGAAAGTGAAGTACGAAATAGATATCGAAAGCTGATTCTGTCCGGGGGGTTCCGCAGCTCAGTAATAATTTTCCAAAATAAACTTCTTCCGCGCCTGCGCGGTGTCCGCGAAGAGGCTTTCGGCGTACTGCGTGGCCAGGGTGTCGTAGAGTTTGATCGCCAGCTCGAAATCCTGGTAGGCGTAAATCTGGTCGTGGATGTAGGCGAGGTCCATGATCGCGTCGTCGATGAACGGCGTGCGCGCGTTTTTCTGGATGAACTCCTCATACTCGAGCCTGGCCCGGTCGAAGGCCCGGGCGTTTAGAAATATCCGCGCGATCCGCCACGCGGCTTCGGGCGCAAAAAAACTTTTTGGATACCTCGAAAGCGCTCCCTGGTATCCGGAAATTGCGCCCAGCGTGTCGCCGGACCATTCGGTCGCGAGCGCCGCGTAGAATCGCGAAGCCGGGCCGTAGTCGCGGTCGGCGTAGAGCGTTTTGAACTTCTTGGCCGCATCGCCATATTCCTTGTTCGCCAGTTTGATGTGCGCGTTGACGAACTGGTAGAACGCCTCCACGGCCGCATTCTTTTCCGGCTTCCCCCTCTGCTCCTTGATCAATTCCTCCAGCGCGTCCGACGCCTGTTTCAGGAGTCCGCGCCGCGCCAGCGCCAGCGCGTGATGGTAGGCCGGATACTGCGGGGTGTCCACCGCCGGCGGTGTGTCGGGCAGCGGCAACTGGTGGGACGGATTGAGAAGATACGAGCCTTTCGGAATCACATAGTAATACGAAAAGGGGAGCGGATACTTCTCCATCAGTGCAAGCTCCGTTTCGGTCGGGACATAGGGCGGTGGATTTTCCGCCGGAAAGCCGAGCTGACCCTCGAGCATGTCGAGGATCAGCGGGTCGCCGGAGTAGTTGGCGGGTACCGGCGCCGCTGTGGCGGACGGTGCGCGGGCCGCGTCGGCCTTTTCGCCCGCCGGTTTCTTCAGCGCCGGAATGGTCCTGGGCCCGGCCAGTTTCGCCGATTTGGATTGGCCCGCCGTCACGATGACCTCCACCTCCTGCCGGTCCGTCAACGCCATCGGCCCGGCCGACCCCACGGCTTTTTTCGCAAACCGGATCAGCGTCGTTCCCACAGCCGTCGGCCGGAACAGAAAAACGGTCTCCGCCGGCAGGCGCCGCACCGCCACGTGTTCCACGATGGCCGCGGTCATGTCTTGGATGATCCACTCGGCGAGCGCGTCGGACGGCGGCATCGGAATCTCCACGGGCTCGCCCAGCCGCGCCGCGATCGTGCGGTCGGCCGCCGCAGCGGCGTCCGCGCCGCCCCCGAGTCCCCAGCCGAGGATCGTGACGCAAACCCAGAACAGGGCGGCCGGCATGCCGGCTAGTCGACTTTCTGAAGGATGATGTTGGCGTATGTGATTTTTTTTCCGCGGACTTCCACCCTCGCCGAGCCGGTCCGGTAGCCTTCCTTCGACACGATCAGGGAATACTCGCCGTCCTCGACGTCGCGGAACACGAAGCCGTCTTTGGTGGTGAGGATCGAATGGGTCGGCGGGAGCGTCTGGATGTTCGCGTTTTCGACCGGCCGGCCCCACGCGTCCACCACGGTCCCGCGGATCACACCGGTCGTGCATCCGGCCAGGCAGAGAGTCAGCAGGCACAGGAAAAGCCGGAGCGGGCGCGTCACGGCGTTTTTAATTTTTCCTTGAGCGCCGACAGTTGCTCGCGTGCGAGCCGCTCGACCTGGGGCTTCTGCCGGATCTCCTTGTTCGCCACGGCGCGCATGTACAGCTCCATCGCCTTTTCGTCGTTGCCCAGCCGCCGGTAAATTTCGCCGAGCATGTACTGAAACCCGCACGTGCCGAGCTGGCCGAATTCCGTCGCTTCGTTCATGTAGGCCTTCTCGTAAAACTCCAGCGCCTTTCGCAGGTACACCTGCTCAAGCTTGTCGTCCGCGGCCTCCCGGCAAAGCCATGCGGCGCGCAGGTACATGCCGCCGATGACGTCCGATGTCTCGCCCTTGAACTGGACCGTGAGCGCGCCCAGCTCAAAACTTTTGAGGGCCAGCTCAAAGGTGCGGATGAGCCGGAAGTTGAATCCGGCGCTGAGCTGCTTAAGCGCGCCGATCCCGCCCTTGACCGCGATCAGCGTCTTGCCTTTGACCTCCTCGAAATTCTGCCGCCGCTCCGCGTAGCAGCAGTCGGGGCAGACGACCACGGCGTAATAGAGGGGGCTCAGGGGATCAAAGTGCGTGTGGAAATCCTCGTCCACCTGAATCTGCGCCAGCTTGTTCTGCCGGATGTTTTCGGACATGAACTTCCCACTGCAGACGGGGCACGACATTTCTTTCAGCCAGATGATGTCCATTCTGCTACTTCCCGCGGGAGGCTTCAATCAGGACGCGGGCGACTTCGGGACGCGTGAACTCGACAGGCGGGATCTGGCCGGCGGCCAGCATCTGCCGCACCTGCGTGCCGGAAAGGGTCACGCGGGATTCGGGCGGATGGGGGCATGTTTTCGGCGTCGCCATGTTGCCGCAGGTCCGGCAGTAGAAACTGTTGTCGAAAAACAGCGGCGTGATGCCGAGCCTTTGCGGGTCAAACTCGTCAAAGATGGCGTGCGCGTCGAAGGGCCCGTAGAAATTGCCGACCCCGGCATGGTCCCGGCCGACGATGAAGTGCGTGCAGCCGAAATTTTTCCGGACGATGGCGTGAAAGATCGCCTCCCGCGGGCCCGCGTACCGCATCGCCGCCGGATTGACGCTGAGCAGGACGCGGTCTTTTGGATAATAATTCTCCAGGAGGGCCACATAGCATCTCATCCGCACATCGGCCGGAATGTCGTCGGACTTGGTCTCGCCCACGAGCGGATGAAGGAGCAGGCCGTCGACGATCTCCATCGCACATTTCTGGATGAATTCGTGCGCGCGGTGGACCGGGTTGCGCGTCTGAAACCCGACGATCCGTTTCCATCCGCGCTCCAAAAAACGCCGGCGCGTCTCCTCCGGGTCCAGCCGGTAGGCCTCGAAGTTTCCGTAGGGATATCGGTCGATCACGCGGACACGGCCGCCCAAAAAGATCTCGCCCTGCTCCATCAGGATCTGGACCGCCGGATGTTCCGCCGATTTCGTCCGGTAGACGGATTCGGCATACGTGTCCTTGTCGTAGGGATATTTTTCCTCCACATCGAGGACAGCGAGGATCCTGCCGTTTTCGCTTTTAAGCGCAACCGGCCGGCCCGTCTTGAAGGAATCGGCCGTCGGGCCGTCCACGGGAAGAACAATCGGGATCGTCCACGGAAGGCCATCCGGCAGGTGCATCGTCTTGAGCACCGAAAGGAGCTGCTTCTTGCCCATGAATCCCGCCAGGGGAGACAGCGCGCCGGACGCCAGCATCTCGATGTCTGAAACAATCCTGTCCGGCACCGTCAGGGCCGGCATCCAGCCGGCCTTCTGTTGGAGCGCCTTCCGGCGCTTCTCGTCGGACACGAAATTCTTCGCCAGCTTCCCGCCGTGCGGAAGCCCCCGCGCAAAAACCGCCTGTTTCATCACGTGTATGTGTAGCACTCCGGGCAGGGATCGTAAACCCTCATCCCACATAAAACAGGATGGCAAAATAGTGACTGGCGCTGCCTGCCAGAACGAAAAGATGCCACACGCCGTGCGCATGGCGCATTTTTTCGTCCAGAGCGAAAAAAATTACCCCCACCGTATAGAATAGGCCGCCCGCGAGAAGCCAACCAAATCCGGCCGGCGGGAGCGCCTGCAAGAGCGGTTTCAAGGCAATCACGATGAGCCATCCCATCATGACATAAATCACCACCGGCCAGATCCGGGGTTCCCTCTTCGGCAGCACGGCATCCAGTACGATGCCGGCCGTGGCCAGACCCCAAATCACGCCAAACAGCGACCAGCCCCACGTTCCGCGAAGGGTGACGAGGGTGAACGGCGTATAACTGCCGGCAATCAAAAGATAAATGGCGGAATGGTCCATGGCGCGGAAAAATATCTTGGCCTTGCCTCGCAGGCTGTGGTAGAGCGTCGACACAAGATACAGGAAGAAAAGGCAGGCGCCATAGACGCTGAAGCTGACGATTTTCCAGACATCGCCCTGTCGAGCCGCCATCACAATCAATACCACCACGCCGGCCAGGGCCAGAACCGCACCCACCAGGTGGCTGATGCCGCTAAAGCGTTCGCCCCGATACATCCTTAATAGGAATTTTCCAGAATCGCGTTCTCCCGGTACGCGCGGATCAGGCGCTCGAGCGCGGCGATCTCCCGGCGGATCTCGTCGCCGGTTTCGGTGTCCGCGACCGTTCGCGGGCTCGCGTGGACGCGGACGTCCTGCACGGTGGGAATGATGTCGGCGCCCTGTGTGATCGCCTCCTCGACGGATTCGAAATGATGGTGGGTCGCGAGATACGTGCGGCCTGCCTCCAGCACCAGCGTGTAGCCTTTGTCGCCGTAGGCCTCGGAAAACGCGCCGTCGATCGTGATGGCGCAGCCGCTGTCCTTGATCGGCGACTCGCCCCTCTCGACCTTCACGGGCACATGGCCGTTGACGAGAAGCCCGCGGTCGGGATCGACGCCGAATTCCTCGAGGACCCGGCGGCAAAAGGCGCGGTCGTGAATCAGTTTGAAATACGGGTTCTTGATTTCCTTGTGCGTCGCCTTGTCCTCGATGAAATACCCTTCAAACGTCGCCATCCGGTCCTTGCCGAAGACCGGCGAGCGCGGGCCGGCCCAGAGATACCACAGAAGGTCGAGATCGCGGGGGGACTTCTCGCGGAACGCGCGGTGAACCGCGCGGCCCAAGCCGTCAAACAGCGCGCGCCCGGATGTCTCCCGGCCGGCCACGCGCATCGACAGAAAGCGGCCGGTGTCGTCCACCGGAACGCAGCCATGAAATATGACGTGGCCGTCGCGGATCACGTGCATGGCGCCGCGCCGCGCCACGTACTGCATATGCCGCCAGAGCACGGGGCTTTGCAAGAACGACTGGCGCATCCGCCCAATGCACGCTTCCTCCCCGGACGTCAGCCGGTATGGATCCGCGCCGTCGATCGTCGGGAAGTTCCGGTCGCGCAACGGATGGGATTTCCCGTCTACGGTCACGGTCCCCGCGCCAGGATCCATCCGGTGCAGGAGGTTTCGGTGGTCGAGTTCAAATTCCGGATTCCGCCGAACTGCCTGCCCCTCCAGTTTGAACTGGATGATCGCGATCGCCTTTTGCATGCGCGCCATGAGCAGCGCCTCCCGCAGTCCCTCGCCTTTGCATTCGAAACACGCCGCCGGGTCGTCGCCGTAGACGGTCCGCGCCAGTTTTTCGAGCGGCGCGACCGGGATGCCGTACCCTTCCTCAAGCTGCGACAGCCGCCGGTATCGCAGCGAAATGCGCAGGACCGTGGCGATGCAGGCCTCGTGGCCGAGACACGCACCCATCCAGGACGCGTCGTGGTTGCCCCACGTGATGCGCACGTTCGGCTGATGCATCAGAAAATCGATCACCCGGTCGATCCGGGGTCCGCGGTCGCCCAGATCCCCCGCGACGACCAGCTCTGAAATCTGCATTCCCCGGATCGCGTGGGCCACCTGCCGGAGAAGCTCCGCGTCCCGGCCGTCTTCGACAAACGGGTCGATCATCGTGTTGAGATACTCCTCGCTCCGGCCCAGATACGTCTCAAACAGCAGTTCCCGAAACAGCGGCCGGTACGTTTCCGGAAAAATGGATTCCGCGGCGCCAAGACTGTAGCGCCGCACCAGGACCCTCATCAGTTCAAAGGCCCTCTCGAGCGCGCGGCGCACAAACGCGCGGCGCGACGGCTCGTCCGAAAGACGCGCCAAAAGATGCGCGAAGGTTTCGCGCGGATAATAAATGAGGCTGAGCAGTTCCAGTTTGTCCTCGGCGCTCAACCGGTCGCCAAAAACCTCGTCGACGAGCGGCCGGAGACTCCCGGAGGCGTTGTTGATCACGTGGACGAGTTTCCTGTATTCCCCGTGGATGTCGCTGATGACGTGAACGGCGCCTTTGGGCAGGGTCAGCCGCGCCCGAAGGCCCGCGATTTCGGCCGTCGCGGCGTCGATCGTCGGATACTGCCGGCCGAGCGCGCGAAGCGCGACCAGCGTCTGGGCGTCCATGTCGTTCGGCGGGCTTCCGTCCATGGAGTCGATCATCGGTCAATTTTGGATTTTGTCAATCCCGGCATATCTGCCGCATATCATTTTTTTCTTGGACGAACGCGACATTCGCTTGATCTGCGCCTCCCGGATGAGCGCCGAGGAACGGGTGCGACGGGGTTCCTGATAGACAAGCCTGACGGGGAGGTGCGTTCGCGTGTACGCGGCGCCTTTGCCCCGCCGGTGCCGCTCGACCCGCGCCGCCACGTCCTTGGCGATCCCCGTGTACAGCGACCCATCCCCGCACCGCAAAATGTACACGGCCCACTCGCGCTTCCGCCCCTTCTTCATCCCCCGGATCATCTTGAGATATTTTGGATTCACAGGACGGCGATTCTATCCCAGGACTTCAAAGATTCAAAGCCCGTTGAACCTTCACCGGCCAGATGGTTATTTGGACGCGGCGATGATCGATCCGAAACTGTTGAGGAAAAACCCCGACGCGGTGCGCGACAGCCTCCGGCGGCGGCGCATGGACATGGACGTCCAGGCGCTCATCTGCAAGGACGAGACGCGGCGCGACCTCCAGAAGCGCGGGGACGACCTGCGCAGCCACCAGAAACGGCGGTCCGAGGAACTCGCGCGCGCGATGCGGATGAAGGTCAACACCGATACCCTCCGCGCCGAGCTTCGGGACCTTTCGGCGCAGATCGGCGCGCTGGAGGAGGAACAGCGCAAGGCGGACGCCGAATTCGAATCCGAAGCACTCCTGTATCCCAATGTTCTCCTGCCCGATGTTCCCGACGGCGCGACCGGGGACGACAACCCGGTCGTTGCGACGTGGGGGGAAAAACCGGCGTTCGCGTTTCCGCCCAAACCGCACTGGGACATCGGCGAGCGGCTGGGGATTCTCGATTTCGAGCGCGCGGCAAAAATCGCGCGGTCGCGGTTCACGGCGCTCCTCGGCGCCGGCGCCCGGATGGAGCGTGCGCTGATATCGTTCATGATGGACCTGCACGCCGGCCGGGGCTACACGGAAGTGTGGCCGCCGTTTCTGATCAACGCCGCGTCTCTCACCGGCACGGGCCAGTTGCCCAAATTCCGCGCCGATCTCTTCAAATGCGAAGACGTCGACCTTTGGCTCGCGCCGACCGCCGAGGTGCCGGTGACCAATCTCCACGCCGGCGAGATTCTTTCCGAGGAGGCCCTGCCGATCCGCTACGCGGCCTACACGCCCTGCTTCCGCGCCGAGGCCGGCGCCGCGGGCAAGGACACGCGCGGAATGATCCGGCAGCATCAATTCGACAAGGTGGAACTCGTCAAGTTCTGCCGGCCGGAGGAGAGCGAGGCGGAACTGGAGGGCCTTCGGGCCGACGCCGAGGAGGTGCTGCGGCGGCTGGGCCTTCATTACCGCGTGGTGGTGCTGTCGAGCGGCGACACCGGATTTGCTTCCGCCAAAACATACGATCTCGAAGTGTGGCTGCCCGGGCAGAACGCCTACCGCGAAATTTCGTCCTGCTCGACCTTCACCGACTTTCAGGCGCGTCGCGCCATGATCCGGTACCGCCCGAAAGGCGGCTCGCCGGCGCTGGTGCACACGCTGAACGGATCGGGCCTCGCGGTCGGCCGGACGCTGGTCGCGATTCTCGAGAACTTCCAGCAGGCCGACGGATCGGTGATGGTGCCGGACGCGCTGCGTGGATACATGGGCGGCCTCGACCGCCTGACCTCCGCATGACCTCGAGGCTCCAGGCCGCGCTTCCCATCATCAAATGGGTCAGCACGCTCGCGCTGACCGTCCTCGTCGTCATCTGGGGCTGGTTCATCTCGCCCTATCTGTCGTTCGAGTGGTTTCTCAAGGAAAACCTGGGGCAGGTCTCCGGCTACGCCCTGCTGGTCGTTCTGATCCACTACGTCGCGTTCACGCTGATCGAGTATTTTGTGGAGCGCAACGCGCGGATGCGGCGCTGGTTGGAGGAGGTCTACCGGATCACGCGGGAAGTCCAGGAGGAGGAGACAGAGGAGGCGCTGCTGAAACGCGCGATGAGCAGCATTCTCGAAGTTTTCGAATTCGACCGCGCCGCGATTTTCCTGACGGACGACGCACTCCCGCCGGGCCGGCTGGGGCTCCGGTCCTGTGTTGGATTTCCCATGGAGGAGGTCGCCGCGTCCGTGATCGACCTCAAGCGCGACTCGCCCATCCCGCAGGCCGTGGAGGCCGGCCTGCCGAAAGTCTTCGACAACGTGGGGGAGGCGGCCTTTGACCGCGAACTTTTGCTGGCCGGCGACCAGGCGATGCGCCCCGAACGGTTTGCGCTGATCCCGCTGCGGCAGGAGGGCAAGACCGCCGGCGCGCTGTATATCGACCGCGTCCGGCACGCCCGCCGGCGCCAGCGGATCGAGCCCGAGGAGATGAGACTTCTTGGAACGTACCTCGATCAGGTCTCGGTGGTTCTTCAGCGCGTCCGGCTGCTGAACCGCGAGAAAGCGCTGTCGAAAACGCTGGGCCTGAAGGTCAGCGAGGCGCTCGGACGCGAGCGGGAACTGGAGGAAAAACTGCGTTTGTCGGAAACCCTGGCCGCCCTCGGCGAGATGGCCGCGAGTCTCACGCACGAAATCAAAAATCCGCTCGGCGGGCTCGACATGTACGCCCGGATCCTTCAGCGCGACCTTCAGGCGGCGCCCCCGTCCAACGGGGACGCCATCGAGATCATCGGGAAAATTCTCGACGGCATCAAAACGCTCGACACGATCGTCGGCAACCTCCTCGGATACGCCCGGGTCGCGCGCGGCGAGATGAACGACCGGATCGTGATGGCCGACGTGCTGGAGGCGGCGGGCGACTTTGTGAAACCCGAAATCCAGCGCATCGGCGTGAAATTCAAGTGCGTCATGCCGCGCGACCTCGTCGTCACCGGAAACTTCGACCAGCTCCGCCAGGTGTTCCTCAATCTGCTCCTGAACGGCGCGCAGTCGATGCAGGAAACGGGCGGGACCCTGACGGTCCGGGGCCTGTACAAGGAATCAGCGACCGAAGAACACCGGCCGTGGGTGGTGACCGAGATTACCGACACGGGCGTCGGCATGACCGAGGAACAGAAGGGCCGGGTCTTCGAGGATTTCTATACCACCCGCGAAAAGGGCACGGGACTGGGGCTCGCCATTTCCAGGAAAATCGTGAAGGTCCACGGCGGAGAGATCACGTTTGAGAGCGAGTGGAAAAAGGGCAGTACCTTCCGCGTCTATCTGCCGCGCGCCGTGGAGGCCGAAACCGAAACGCCCGCCGGCATGAGGTCCAAACGATGAGACCCGTCATCCTCGTGGTCGACGACGACCGGTCCATGCGGGATTCGGTCGCCAAAGCGTTGGAGCGCGCGTCCCACCTCGTCTACCAGGCGCCGGACGCGGCGGCGGCGTTGTCGATTTTGTCCGAGCGCGAGATCGATGTGGTGATTTCAGACATCCGGATGCCAGGCCTCAACGGCAACGAGCTTGTGCGCGAAGTCAAACGCCGCAGCCACGAAACCGAAGTCATCCTCCTCACGGCCTTCGCGACTGTTGAATCGGCCCTCGAGGCGATGAAGGACGGCGCGTTCGATTACCTGACCAAACCCATCCCCGGCGGCCCGGAGGCCGTCGAACTTGTCGTGGCCAAGGCCCTTGAACGTAAGGAACTCCGGTCGGCCAACCGGCGGCTCCGGGAGGAACTCGCGGAAAAATACAGCTTCGAACATCTCGTCGGCAAGACGGCGGTCATGCAGAAAATCTTCCATATCATCCAGGAAGTCGCCTCGACCGACGTCACGGTCCTCATCACCGGCGAAAGCGGCACCGGCAAGGAACTCGTGGCGCGCGCCGTCCACTTCCGGTCGGGCCGCCGCGACAATCCCTTCGTCGTGGTCGACTGCGGCAGCATCCCGGGCACGCTCCTGGAGAGCGAGCTGTTCGGCTTCGAGCGCGGCGCGTTCACGGGCGCGGTCCGGAGCCACAAGGGCCGCTTTGAAAGCGCCGACCGCGGCACGGTCTTTCTGGACGAGATCGGAAACATGGACCCGACCCTCCAGGCCAAACTGCTCCGCTTCCTGCAGGAGCGCACTTTCAGCCGGCTCGGCGACGACAAGGAAACGCGGGTGGATGTCCGCGTCATCGCCGCGACCAACGTCGACCTCGCGCTGATGGTCAAGGAGGGAAAATTCCGGGAAGACCTCTTCTTCCGGCTCAGCGTCGTCCCCCTTCGCATGCCGCCGCTCCGGGAGCGCCCTGAGGACATCCCCCTCTTGATCTCGCACCTGGCGCAGAAGGCGTTCAAGGAATTGAACGTTTCGCAGAAACCGTTTTCCGACGAGGCGCTCCAGCGCTGTCTCGAGTACGACTGGCCGGGCAACATTCGCGAACTCGAAAACGCGCTCAAATACGCCATCGCGCTCTCCCAGCACGCCGGCGAGATCGGACTGTTGCACCTGCCCGCGCCCCTCCAGCGGCCGGCGCCCCGGCCGGCGATGGCGGCCGGATACGAGTCGAGCCTGTCGCTGGATGAGGTGGAAAAGCGCCACATCCTGAGCGTGCTGAACGCGGAAAAATGGAACATCAGCCGCGCGTCCGGCGTCCTCGGGATCAATCGCACCACCCTGTACAAGAAGATGGAAAAATACGGTTACGGAACGCCGGCGGAGGACCGGCCGGCATGAGGAAGGGTTTCGTGTACGGCTTTCTGGCCGCGTGCCTTGTCTGGACCGCCATCCTCGTGACGCCCCTCGTGATGCCGAAGGCGGTCAGCCGGACGATCTTTTCGTTTCTCGACGTTTCCCAGGAACCCCGCCGCGTCGATTACCTGCTCGTGCCCTCCGGCAGCCTCTTCTATCGGCTGCCCTTCGCCGTCGGCCTGATGGATCGGCGCCTCGGCGACACGCTGGTGCTGACGGTCACCGAGCCGCCTCGGTGGCGGCGGGAGATGCGGGACATCGCCGGTGAGGACCTGACGGAAGGCTCGCTCGTGCTGAAGCTGTTGCGGTCGCACGGCGTGAGCGAAACCCAGGTTGTGTTTCTGGGCCAGTCCCGCAGCACGTGGCAGGACGCGCGGTTGTTTTCAGATTTTCTGGCGGCGCGGCCGGCGGCCACGGCGCTCGCGGTTTCGGACGGATATCACCTGCGGCGGATCCGGCTCTCCATGGCGCGCACCAACGCCGCAGCCGAACAGCGCGTCCTGTACATCGCGTCCTCCACGTTCGACGACCTCCTGCGGCGCGATAACGAATCTTCCGACGCATATCAGCAGGTCTTCAAGGAATCCATCAAACTCATTTTCTACGCGCTCGGCCGCGCCTGAGGTCGCCGGCCTACAGAAGCTTGGGGCCGACGAGGAGGATCGCGTTGAAGGTGGCATGCGCGGCCAGGGGAGACCAGAGCGACCCGCTGTGCTCATAGAGCCGGCACATGAGAAGGCTGCCGACGAACCGCGCGAGACCCACGGATCCGGCCACGCCGTGAATCGCCGCGAAGATCAGCGACGTTCCGACGTTCGCAAGGACCTCCGGCCAACGGGCGCGGAGGTGCCGGTATAAAAAGCCGCGGAACAACATCTCTTCAAAAAATGGCAGGACCAAAGCTGCCAGCCACGCCGCCGCCACGCTGGACGGCACCGGCAGGCGGACATCGGAAACGACGCCGGGGGGACCCGCCGACGCAAGCGCGATCAGGGACAGAAATGCAAGCGTCGGGATCAGCAGGAGGGACGCGGCGACGCCACGCGCGACGGCGGACATAAGATCGCGCGCCGACAGACCCATGGCGCGCGCGCCAATGCCCCGCGCGGCCGCCAGCGCGCATATCCACACGCCGATGGCGGCATCCTTCAGAAACAGCCGGCCGGTCGAGTCCTCCGCCGGGCCCGCGCCGCATTCCCAGAAGACCATCACGGCCCCGAATACCCAGAAGAGATCCGCCCAGCGCCACCGCGGCTCCGTCTCCAGCCGCGATTCTCCCGTGAGCGCACGGATCGCGACGAGGCCGGTCACGGCAAAAAAGGCGGCCAGACCGAGAAACATCCACCGCCGCGAAACCGGACCGAACAGACTCTGACGAAGAAACCGGTCGACGCCGTACAGATTCAGAGACACCGTTTTTTCGCCCGGACCGCCCGCCGTCCACGACTCGGGCAACAGGTCCCTGCCCGCGCGCACGGCGGAGTCACTCAGGCCCCAGAGCGCCAGGCAGAGCGCGGCAAAAAGCGCGATCAGCGCGATCGTTTTTTTCATCCGGCCGACCGGCGCCACATCTGATAGGACAGGAGCGCCCACAGTTCCTTGCGGCGATCGCGCCGGCCTGAGGCGTGCTCTTCGAATAATTCTGTCGCAACCTTCGGATGGATCCATGCCTCGGCGGCGGCCGGGCCCGTCCAAAGATCCAGAAACAGGTCCCTCAGGTCCTTCTTCAGCCACCCCGAAACCGGCACCGCAAACCCCTGCTTCGGCCGGTCGATCACCTCGTCCGGCAACTTGCCCCGAAGGATGTCCTTGAAAAAAGATTTCGTCTTGAATCCGCGAAAGTTCAACTCCCGCGGCAGGCTCGCCGCATATTCGATCACGCGCTGGTCCAGAAGCGGCGCACGCACCTCCAGCGAGTGCATCATGCTCGCGCGGTCCACCTTCACGAGCACGCCATCCTGCAGATAAAAACGGAAATCGTTGTAAAGCACCGGCTCGAACGCGCTGTCGTACGGTTGGTTCTCTCCGACCTCGCGCGCCAGCGGCCCGTACAGGTCGTTCGCCGCCGGCCGACCCATCAGGCGGTCGAGCGTTTCCGGAGCGCATGGACCGCGCCACAGAAAATGGCGGCGTACCGGATCGGCCGCAAGACCCCGGCAGAATCGTTCGAGCTTGAACGGCCAGCTCATGTATCGGTCGGAGGCCGGCAGACGCCGTGCCAGATAATGAAACGCCGGCGCGGCCCACCGCACGGGCGCCAGCGCCCTCGCCGCCGCCTCGGCCTGATACGTTGGATAGCCGTAAAACAATTCGTCGCCGCCGTCGCCGCCCAGCGCGACGGTGACGTGCTTGACGGTGTTCTCGCACAAAAGCGCCGTCGGAAGAATGGAAGGATCGGCGAAGGGCTCGTCGAGATAGGCGAAGACTGTTTCCATGCGGTCGAGTGCGTCCCTGGCCGTGAAAGAAAATTCCGTATGCTCGGTTCCCAACCGCTCCGCCACGAGACGCGCGTATCCCGATTCGTCGTAGGACGGATCGTCGAAGTGGATCGAGAATGTCCGAACGCGCTGTGTGGCGTGTTCCTGCGCAAAATACGCGACGCACGACGAGTCGATCCCGCCCGAGAGCAGCACCCCCACAGGCACGTCGGCCACCAGCCTCGCCTTGACCGCCGAGCGGATCCGGTCGGCCATCTCCACGGCCATTTCTCGCGGGTGGCCCTTGGCCTTGGGGACGTACCGCAGGCGCCAGTACGGCTCTTCGGTCACAGTTCGACCGTCGAAGATCAGATAGTGCCCCGACCGCAGTTTCCTGAATTCCCGGTAGATGGTTTTCGGCGACGGAATGTAGTCCAAACCGAAAAACAGCCGCACGCTTTCTGGATCGACCGTCCGATCCAATTCAGCCATCGCCGTCAGCGCCTTGAGTTCGGAGGCGAACGCGAAGACACCGTTCTGGACCGTATAATACAGGGGCTTCTTGCCGGCGCGGTCGCGGGCCAGGAGCAACCGCTGCCGTTCCAGGTCCAGCAGCGCAAACCCGAACATCCCGTTGAGCCTCGCCAGCGCCGCCTCGCCCTCCTCCTTATATATATGGAGAAGCACTTCGGTGTCGGTGCGCGTCCGGAACCGGTACCCGCGGCTTTCGAGCCACTGCCGCAGTTCCTGGAAATTGTAAATCTCTCCGTTGAACACCACCGCAAGCTTCCCGTCGTCGCTCACCATCGGCTGCCGCCCGGCGGCCGACAAATCCAGGATCGACAGCCGCCGGTGCCCCAGATGCCACGGCCCGCTGTGAAGCACCCCCATATCGTTCGGCCCCCGACGCTTGAGCGTCTGGGTCATCCGAAGCAACGTCTCATCCGGCCGGCTCACCCGCCGGGCGGAATCAAAAAATCCTGCTATCCCGCACATGGGCGGCTACCATATCAAGAAAACTCGCAATCAGCATCCGCCGGATTCGCTTCGTTGACCATTCCCCGCGCCCATGATTCGCTCCTCTCAGATGTCGGCGTTGACAGGATTCGCGGCCGCAGTCTGTACAGGGGTTCTCCTTCATCTGGCGCTCCCACCGCGATCCATATCTATTCTCATCTGGATTGCGCTCCTGCCCCTCCTGTGGGCAGCTCAGCGCGCGGGCTCCGCGCGCACGGCGTTTTATTTGGGCCTGACGGCGGGACTCGTCCTCTGCGTGTTGAGCCTTTTCTGGCTCACGCGATTGTTCGGCCCCGCGGCGGTGTCCCTGTGGGTCCTTCTGGCGCTGTGGCCCGCGCTGTTCGCGCTCTGGTATTTCTCGACAGCGTCGTGGCCGCGTCTCCCGCGCGCGGTGGCTGCCGCGGCGGTCTGGGTCGGGCTCGAGTTTTTCCGGTCGGAACTCTGGTGGTTCGAATTCACGTGGCTCACGCCCGGGTCGGCCTTTCACTCCACGCCGGCCGTGCTCCAGTGGGCAAGCATCATCGGAGTGTACGGGCTGAGTTTCATCGTGGTCCTTGTCAACGGCCTGCTCGCGGCCGCGCTTGGCGGGTCCTGGGCGGCAGGTCTGGCCGCGCTGATCATGGCCATCGCCCTCTACGCGGGCGGCCGGACGCTGACGCCCGAGGTCGCACCCGGCGACATCCGCGTGGCGGCGGTCCAACACGAGGACTACGCGTCCGGCCGGCTATACCAACTCTCCGAGCAAGCCGCAGCCGAACGGCGCGACTTTCTGATCTGGCCGGAAGGCGCCATGTCCATTCCGGCGCTGGACACAGCCGCGCTGGACCCCCTCGCCGGACTCGCCCGCCGCTGGAATACGCATCTGATCGCCGGCGCGATCGTGGGGTCCTCGCCGATGGCGCGGCAGAACCCCGAAGATTGCGCGCTCGTCTTCGACCCGGAAGGAAAATATCTCGGACGGCACACCAAAGTTCATCTCGTGCCGCTGATGGAGAAAACATTTTTCGGAGGAGGATTCGCGCGCCGGCCGGCCCGCGAAGTGTTTCCGACGACGCACGGGGTCGCGGGCGTTCAGATATGTTTCGACGAAAACTTCACCGACCTGTCCCGACGCCTGACCGGTCTCGGCGCCGAATTTTTCCTCGTTCCGTCCTACGATCCGGCGGAATGGGGAAACGTCGAACGCCTGCAGCACGCGGCGCTCCTGTCGTTCCGCGCGGTCGAATCGCGCCGCTGGATCGTCCGCGCGTCCTCATCAGGGCCGTCGGAAGCGATCGATCCGGCCGGGCGGCGTGTGGCGTCTCTGGCGCTGAATAAGGAGGGCGTCCTGACCGCAACGATTGCCGCCCGCAAGGACCGGACGATCTATCACCGGTTCGGGTGGGTCCTGCCGTACCTCTGCGTCGCCGTTACGGTCGCCCTGTTCGGCGCAGTATTTTATCTCGGAGAGGCGAAAGGTTACCTTGCTTGAACCAGATCCCGGCGCAGGAGAGTATTGATAATCGCTTGAACGGAACACCGTTTGGCCGCGGCCCGCTTTTTGGCTATCCGATATATCCGATCCGAGACCGGGACAAGAAACGTCCGCCTGCGGATGTCGACTTCCATCTCGACTTCCGTCATTTCATCCTCGTAATCGGCGGATGAGTGAGTGTCCCAGAACTTCCCTGCCGCCTCGTCACCGCCGAACTCGTCCGGAAGCTTTTTGACTTTATTCACGTTTGTATCGTCTCCTTTCTTTGTCGTCCATTTCCCGCGCGCTGATCGGCAACGCGGCGTTCCGTCGTTTCTTGTAAATGAAGAATACCGTCAGGAACCGACCGTCCTCCGTTTGCCCTCCGGCCCGATATACATCCTCGCCTTTGACCTTGCCCCTTTTCATCCGAAAGAATTTCTCCGTTCCGCAAATGATCTCTTCGACCTCGTCCGTCGAAACAGGGTGCAGAACCTCCAGTTTCTCGACAAATTTCTCCTTCCAGATTATTTCTGCGATCTTCAAGTTCAAACCGCTCTACGCTGGGACTCGCTCAGATTTAATTGGTCCATCTCAACACCTTCGATGCGCACGTTCATGTGTAATTCTTACCGCATAGGCGAAAGTATTTCAAGCGTTGCAATTCGGTCACCATTCGGGAACGTCCGCAAAACGTCCGCCGCACCCCGTTCCGGCGGCCTCCGCGACCGGCGGCGGGTTCGGGATTCGGTTTCATGATTCGCAGTGACAATGTTTCACGGCAGGCGAAAGTAGCAAAGTAGAACAATGACACAGGGTCCCGCAGCTTATATCTTACAGAGGATCAGGGCGAATCAAACCACCTGAAAGGTCAGTCCTACTTTTTGAAGACCCGCCGTTTCTTGCCGCTCCAGTTTGGCCCGGATTTCTTCAAATCGTTTGACGGTCGCATCGGAATAGAATCGTTCGCCGCAGTGCAGGCAGACCTCGGCCGCGACTTTCATGATTGCCGTGTGGTTGCTGCCGCCCTCCAAAAGTTTTCGAACTCCTTTTTCTACGATCTCGCCGGAGCAAACCGGACACTTGTCCAAAAGTTTCATTTCGCTTTTCTCCTTTCCTTCCAGTTGATCCACTGTTTGGGGTCAGGCCGATAAACGGTGACCAGCACGGTGGATTTATTTTTCGCGTTGTATGACCAAACGCTGTGAACCGGCTTCCCCTTGATCGTGCCATAGATCAAACAGCTTGGATGAGGCTCGTCGTCCGCATAGTCCTCTATGATTTCACCGCGAATAACCGAATCGTAAACTTCCTCGCGTGTCAGCCCGTCTTCGCGCGCCTCTTCGTCCGCATGCGCGGCCCGGTGCCGCGGCCCGGTGCCGCTCTTGACTTTTTGACTTTGCGGCAAAAAGTCAAAAAGTCAAGAGCGGCCCCTTTTTGAGCGGCCCCCTTTTTTTTCTTTTCGGACCGGACGATCTATCACCGGTTCGGATGGGTCCTGCCGTACCTCTGCGTCGCCGTTACGGTCGTCCTGTTCGGCGCAGTGCTTCTCCGGGCCGGACGGCCCGGCTGACCGGGACTACAACTCACCCACCGAGGCAAGTATCTCGATCCGCCCGCAGGAGCGCCAGGCGCGGGTTCGGGTTTCGATCTATTTTATCTCGGAGAGGCGAGCGGAGGCCGCCGGTCGTTTATTGGATTCTATTCCGCCATGCGGATGGATTCCGCGCACAATGGAATACGGAATAGATGACGACCGCGTTGCGGTCGACTTCGAAGAAAACAGCATAGGGAAAACGTCGGACAAGCGCTCGTCGAAAATTTCGGTGAAGAATCCCGTAGATCAACGGTTGCCGGCGAATCAGATTGACGCAGGCATCTATGCAACGAAAGAATTCCGTGCCCAGTCCGTCGGATTGTCCCTCGTACCACGTTGCGGCGTCGAGAATATCCTGACAGGCTTCGGGCAACAGAATCAGATCATGAATCATTTACGGCCGTTGACGGACCGTTTGAATTGCTCCCATGTCATTCCCGAGCCGGGATTCTTGAGGAATCGGGCCTTCCGCCTGTCCAATTCCTTTTTCTGCCACATCGGAACCGGCACCTTCGCGGGCGTTCTGGCGATGCTGTCCCAGAGATCGGCGACGAGTTGAATCCGCTCTGCAACAGACAACGACGTTAAATCCTGCAGTGTGTTCTTCATGGGTCCATTATCCCCGCCTCCGCTGAATTTGGCAAGCGCGTTTTCACTGAACATCGTCCGGAATCCGGTTTCCCGATCCCGATCCGCCTTGTGTTTCGGCCGGGGATTTTGAAACTCCGACCTACGCCGGCCGTGGTCTATCTCGGGCCCGGGCCCGGTGCCGCTCTTGACTTTTTGACTTTGTGGCAAAAAGTCAAAAAGTCAAGAGCGGCCCACATCTCTTGACGGCCCACATCTCTTGACTCCGCGCCGATGGAGAGCAGATTGGTTAAGGGTGACGTGTCGCTAACGACGATCAATGGGCAGACAGACTCTCAATGGTCCTCAAATCCTGGCGGAATTCCTCGACCCCGTAATGCAATGGGATGCGCCGGGCGGCCAACTCCCGTTGAAACTGGATGCTGTCCATTCCGGCTACGCGCGCGGCCCGGCCCAGGCTCAACTTGTTGTCGACGAAGAGCCCCACCGCCAACTCAAATCGCAGTTGGTCTTCGGTCAGGTTCAGACTTCCAGCCGTATCCTCATCAATTTGAATGTTCATGTCCACAAGCTACCGCACAAAACGGAGCGAAGCAAGCTTTGGCAGCAACTGCCGGCGGTCGGATGCGAGTTGGTCGGCGCCGTCGGACATCCTCCCCAAGTCTCCTCGTCTCCTTGTCCCTTTGTCTCCAAGTCCTGTCACGATCCCGTGTCGCCTTGTGTTTCGGCCGGGGATTTGTGTTACGCCGGCAAAAGGTCGATCTTCAGACGTGAGCCGGTTGCTTCGGCAATCTTTTCAAGCGTTTTTAAAGTAAAGCCTTCGTATTCCCCGCTTTCGATCCTGGAAACCGCCTGCTGGCTCGTTCGCATCGCCCTTGCCAAATCTTTCTGGGTCAATCCTCGTCTTTGCCGGAGTTTGACGATTTTCATGGCAAGCGCCAGCGCCCGGCGCTCTTCCTCAAAATGTTTCCGGAATTCGGGATCTTTCAATTCCTTTTTGAGATGTTCCTGAAATGTTCTGATCTTCGGTTTTCTCATCGCAATTCAACCTCCTCTCGGATGTCTGGCGATCCAGTCAGCCATCCGGCTTTCCGCCAAGGCGATATCGCTTTCCTTCAGCTTCGGCGTTGTCTTGAGCAGAGAATGGAGCAATACGATTCGCCCTTCAAAAAAGAAGAAATGCAAAATCCGGTATTTTTTTGAACCCATCTGAACCCGGAGTTCCCGAATCTTCCTCCGGACATGATCCGCGTATGGCCGTTTCAGATCGGGACCGTATTGAGCCAACAGGTCGATATGGGCCATGACCTTCGCGCGGGACTTTTTGTCCAGGTTGTCCAGGAACTCAAGGACCGGCCGGTCTCCGCGTTCCGTGCTGTAGTAAATGACCGCGTACACAGGGGAAATATACATCAGTTTTGGTGTATTGTCAAATGTGGATTTACGATCCCGATTCGCCTTGTCTTTCGGCCGGGGATTTGTGAAATCCGATGGCCGCGGCTGTTGCCGTCTTCCGAAATAAACAGACAAAAAATCGCAGTCAATCCCTTCGCCCGCCTCAACTTAAAAAAATCGTTTTTCCTTCCGCAAACCGCGCTGCCCGTTCGCACGCCTCACCTTAAATTCGAACCGGCCCTTTTTTTGAAATCAGGCGGTTTCTTTTTTTTCTGCTGTGAAAACCGGCTCGGCTTTCCTCGGGGAGAGACGGACGACCTGAAATCCCGATGCCGATTGAATAGAGCGCAGGTCGGCGCATATGGCCGCAAGATCGCCCGAAAATTTTTGGGTGTGTTCCATTCGGTGTTTTCGCACCTCTTCCACTATGGGATCTTTCATTTGTCCGCCTCCAGCAGTTCTTCCGGTGAGCACAGCTCCGGACACCCATATCCCGCGCTCTCGACAATCCGCCTGACCACCATGCGGGTCAACGGATTGTTTAAGTGCGCAAAGTTCCATGTGATGACGACATCCATCCCGTTGACGGCCGCGACGGCGATGTGAAGCGCGTCTTCCGGATACTCTCCCGGTATGCCCTTACCGGCAATGATCTTTTCGGCGAGTGTCCGGCACTCCGCATCAATGTCCAGCATGCGGAATGACCTGATGGCCTCAACACGCAATCCGGCCTTTTCCGGATCCCCCTTCCCCGCCTCCTGGTAAACAAGCGCGGAAACGTAGCCCTCGTATCCGGCGGCAAGGCGCGGCCAAAGCTCACGGGTTGCCTCCTGATGCCCGGCGACGATTACATCCCGAGCCGGGTTTGCCGTGAGGTAACTCACGACCGTCGTCTCAATGTACACCCGTTTCATCGCCATGTACAAACTCTATCTTTTTCCCGATCGACGAGGCGCTCAACATTCCGGAAATTCACAGTCTGATTGTATCGCAACAACATCAATCCGGCAAGCCGCGGCCGGAATCCGGTTTCTCGATCCCGTTTCGCCTTGTGTTTCGGCCGGGGATTTGTGAAAATATACACGTTGCGGCTTCGGCCGCGCCTAAACTCGCCGGGAAGCGATTGGATATCGAGGTTACTCAGACGGGACGGCTCTGCCTACTCACGTGGGCGGGGCGTCCGAAATGGAAACCCGTCTGAGTCTTCCCGGCGAGGACGAAGTTTCTGGGCGTCCTGCCCTTTTTTGTCGGGAGGTGGAGCGTGAATCACTGGCTATTCGAGATTCCTGCAATTCGTAGGCCTGAATGGAATGATCTCTGGGATATTTGTAGAAGGAAATTGGTTTGTGCTGGTGGATTTCCGCCGAAGTCGCATTATAAGGTCAATCATCCCAAAGCTTGGAAAGCCTTCGAAAATTGCGCAAGACAAATTAGGAAAGGCGACGGCGTCATCGCCTATCTTCTTGCCCGGCGAATCGGCGCCGTTGGGCTGGTAAGGGAGTCGTATTACCGTTACACAGACACCGACTGGAATCCGCTTTTGGGGACCACGCCAGGTGGTGATTTCGGCAGGTTGTTACGAATGAAATGGATAATCCGACCGCCTAACGGGAGTGTGATTCGAATCCCACCGGGACGACTTGTTCGAGTTTATCGTCCAACGCTCAATCGGATAACCAAGGCCGAATTCGATCGATACACCGCCATCGCGCGGGATTCGAGGAATTACGAACACCAGAGAGACTTTTTCAGAAAACATGGTCACCCGTAGGCTGGTTTGGGGTTTCGTGTCACACTTGTTTCTTTGTCAGGCAATCTA
Organism: Candidatus Lindowbacteria bacterium RIFCSPLOWO2_12_FULL_62_27; assembly: GCA_001784175.1. Lineage (GTDB taxonomy): Bacteria > Lindowbacteria > 2-12-FULL-62-27 > 2-12-FULL-62-27 > 2-12-FULL-62-27 > 2-12-FULL-62-27. Next base: position 11,999 of record MFPR01000011.1, on the reverse strand, counting down.
CGCCGCAAATTGGTACGTCAACGACACTTCAACCGCAGGCGACGCTTACACGACCGCCGTCGGCAACGACGGCAGTGCCGGTGTCGCAAGCGCACCTTTTAGGACGATCGCAAAGGCAATGGCCACTGTGAAATCTGGGGACACTGTTTTTGTCGATGCTGGTCTATATGCGGAAACCGTCGCAATCGATACGGACAATGTCGCTCTCGTAGGTAAAGATTCTGCCACGACAGTCATCGATCCCCCTGGAACAGGGACCGGAATATACGCCGATTCCCAAACGGGTCTATTGATAAAAAACATTGGTCTGCTTGAGGGGCTGATTGACTTTCGGAATGTGACGCAATCGACCATCACGTCGGATAGCATATTCAAAGGAGGCATCGAGGTTTCTGGGGTGTCGACTTCCAATCTCATCAGCAACAATGTCTGCACTGGATCGACGATCCTTATTTACAGTTCGTGGAATACTATCACCAACAATACGATGACCGGAAAGGGAATGGGCAGCTCGTTTTCTGGAATAGTGCTCACCGCCGCCGGGGCCTCCAATAATTTGATATCCAACAACACTGTGGAGTACTATGCGGATAATGGAATCGCACTGGAGGGTTGCACGGGCAATGTTGTCAGTGGCAATACGGCCCGATACAATGAAAACTGTGGTATCAGGCTCGCCGGAAGTTCCGACAACAAAATTTTGCAGAATTTTATTGTGTCAAATTTTGGAGCGGGTATTTGTGTGGGCGCAAGCAGCGTTTACAACATCGGAAGAGGCAGTGACAGTAATATAATTGCCCATAATCTTATAAGGGCGACGCGGTGGCCCGGCCTTGAGACTGGGACGGGGGGAGGGTTGGGAGCGACAGCAGTACCCGGCGATGCATTTGCTATCGGAAATGCGAACAACAGCTTTTTCTATCAAAACGATATGGACTCAAACACAGCGTACCAATTCACATTGGCCCAAGGTTTACCCTCGTTTATATGGGGTAGCGCGTCCATGGACACCTTTCAAAAAAACAATATCCGAACTTCGTTGTATTGGCCTGATTCAGGCGTCTTCATCAACACAGGTAAACCGTTTGATTTTAGTCGCAATTGGTGGGGGACAACCGACGAGCAACGAATTGATAAGATGATCGCCGATACGTCGGCAACGAAAAAAATCACATTCAAACCATTTCGCCTCGGCTTGGTCGATACCACACCGGGAGCGGACACAGTCGCACCGAAAGCCCCACAGAATATTTCAATCACCAAAAACACGAGTGGCCAACCCGTGCTCTCTTGGACGAACCCCGCCGCGGACGAAGAAAACACCGTCCTGACCGGATTCGGCGGCATACGAATTTATCGAATCGTGAACCGCACGGACACGACCGACTGGGCGGCGGGGAGGGTTGCGCAGGTCGGACCAACGGTCACGACGTGGACGGACACGAGCGTGACCGCCGGGAACAATTATTACTATCGCCTCACGTCCTTCGACACGTGGCCGATTGTGAATGAATCCTGGTTCTCGGATTCGATACTGACGACGGACACCGGCAACGCCGCGTTCGCCTTTATCCGGCGTGGCGCGTCGAATCCGCCGCCGCAATCGGTTTTCGGCGCGGTCTCCGACTTGCCGGTGATCCAGATCGTGATTGGGCCGAAAAGCAACGGGACGTTGTCGTCCATCAAGGTTACCGCCGGGGGTTCAGGAAACGACGTGACGGCGCTCTCCGCGTCCGGCGTGAAGCTCTGGCAGGACGGGGACGGCAACGGAACCGGTGACACGCAACTTGGGAGCAGTGGAACGGTCACGGCGGACAATGGGAGCGTGACCTTCAGCGGGCTTTCGGTGTCGCTCACGAAGGACAAGCCGATGTATCTTGTCGTGACGTACAGTTTCGCCGGCACGGCGACGGCCGGACAGACCTTTGTCGCGTTGGTGGCGTCGGCCTCGGATATCACGGCGACGGCAAGCAGCGGCGCGTCGTTCAACTTTGCGGGCCTTCCCGTCGCCGGCGAACCCGTCACGGCGGTGTCGTCTCTCAATACGAGTCCGTCCGCGCCAAGTCCTTCATCCCCCGCAGATGCGGCGGTGGGTTTCGCGCCAAGCGGTGAGATCACGATCACCGGCTACTCGGACGCCGACGGCGACACCCACAAATGCACGCACTGGCAGGCGGCGGACTCCACGTCGATCTTCGACAACATGCACATGCGCGTGAACGTCGTGATCCCGGCGGAGATGGCGGGGCTGCGGTTCAAATTCCCGCGCGGGCTACTCCGGGGCGCGCAAAAGCATTACTGGCGCGCGCGGTTCTGCGATGCGCGCGGCGGGTGGTCGGCGTGGATGACGACCCGGAGTTTCACGACGGCGACGGAGACGCTGGCGATCACGCCAACAGCGGCCAAGAGGCTCGACACGAATCCCTTCGCGCGCGACACGCGACCCATCGGGTTCAAACTCAAAAATGGCGGCGACGAAAAGTTCACGACGCTGGGTGGGGTGAAGTTCGAGGACGAGGTGTCCGACACCGGCCGGGCCGAGAAGCCTTCGACGAATTTCAAATTCGGCCTCATCGCGTTCACATGCGAAGGCGTGGCGATCGGCGGCACGATCACGATCTCGCTCGACATGCCGGAGAGCGTGCCGGTCACGGCCAAGTATTTCATCTTCGACGCCGCCAACGGCTGGCTCGACATGACCTCCAGCCTGACCAGCCACGACGGCGACAGCGAGGTGTTCCTGACCCTCACCGACGGCGGCACCGGCGACCTCGACGGTGTTGCCAACGGCGTCGTGGTGGATCCCGGTGGGTTTGAAATTTCGGACGGGAGCAGTTCCGGCAGTTCAGGCGGCGACGACGCGGCCATCAACTATCCGGCGGCGTGTCTGATCACGAGGATATTGCAATCCCAGATGGCCCGGTGGGCGGCCGCCTGTCGAACGATCCGGGATCGGTTCCTGGATTCGGCTCCCGGCCGCGTGTTTGTGTCCTTGTATTACGAAGGTTAAGAGGTGAGAGGACAACAGCATCTGGGCCACCCTCACCCCGACCCTCTCCCGCCAATGGCGGGAGAGGGGGGATCCCCTCCTTGAAAGATTACCCGCCGGGGTTACTTCAAAATAAAATCCTGCAGAAACTTCGTGCGCGGCGTGTCCGGGGTGAGGTCGGCGGGGCCGAAGCCGGCGTCCTCGCCGCCCTTCTTCTGCGCCTTGACCGCCGCTTTCATTTCCTTCTGGGAGACGATCACCGTCGGCGTGATGAAGACCATGAGTTCGGTCCGCACGTCGTCCTCCGAGGTGCTGCGGAAAGCGGCGCCGACCAGCGGCAGATCACCCAGGAGCGGGACCTTGCTCCGCTGTTTGGTGCGTTCGGTCCGAATCAGCCCGCTGATGACGGCGGTCTGGCCGTCCTCCAGCATGACGTTGGTCTTGGTCTGGCGCGACTGAAAGACCGGATTTTCCGAGCTGACGCCGCTGACGGTGGTGCCGCGGATCGACTTGATCTCCTGCGTGACGGTCATCGCCGTCTGGCGCTTGCGGTTGATGAGGGGCTTGACGGTGAGCTTGATGCCGACATCCTTGTACTCGAATGTGTTCTGCGTGACGCCGGTGGTGGTGGTCGTCGTTCCGGTTTTGACGGGGACCTCGTCGCCGATGAGGATGGAGGCCTCCTGGTTGTTGGCGGCGAAAATGCGCGGCGTCGCCAGGACGCGCGTGTTGGCCTTGGACACAAGCGCGTAGATGAGGCCGTCGAGCGTCTTGCGGTCCTTGAGGACCGCCTGTTTGAGCCCGGTCGTCGGTGACGCGTCGCGCAGATTGACGTCGAAGTTGGATTTTTTCCAGGTCCAGTCGACGCCGAAATCGGTGCTCTCATCCAGCGTGACCTCGAGGATGATCGCTTCGACGAGGACCTGGTAGGGCGCGATGTCGAGTTTCATGATCGTTTCCATGACCGCTTCGTAATTCTCGCGCATGGCGACGATGACCAGCGAATTCGTCCCCTGGTCCGCCACGATTTTCGCGGGCTGCACCGTCTGCCCCTCGGTTCGGGAGAAAATGTCGCTCAGGACCGTCACGAGCTTGGTGGCGTCGCCGTTTTCCAGATAATAGACCATCGTCCGCGGCCCGCCCTCCTCGGCCGGCCGGTCCAGCGCCGAAGCGAGACTGCCGAGCGTTTTCAACAGAGACTGCGACGTCGACGCGATCAGGAGCGCGTTCAGCCGCGCGTCGGCCTGGATCAGAATCTGGTTGCTGTAGGCTTCGCCCCGCGGGCCCATTCCGCGCGCGACAATGTTTTCAAATTTCTGCGCCAAGTCCGCCGCGCCCGCATGTTTCAGCGGAATGACCTGGACCCGGAACGCCGCGAAGCCCTCGTAGTCCAGCCGGTCGATGAGCGGGCCGATGATGTCGTGAAACGCGCGCGAGCCCAGGACCACGATGCTGTTGGTCATCCGGTCCGCGCTCACCACGCCCGGCCGGCTCGGCGCGCCCTCGGGCGTCGTCCCGGCGAGGCCCTTGGCGAGGAGCGTCTCCAGAAATCCCGCGAGTTTCTCCGCGTTGGCCTGCTTGAGCGCGTATACTTTCAGCGACTCCTCCTTGTAGCCGGGCACATCGATCAATTTCACGATGTCGCGGACTTTGAAAATCATCTCCATCGGGCCGACCGCGAACAGATAGACGGGCGTCGGGCCGGCAACGAGTTTCAGCGATCCAAGATTTTCCGGCTGCGTGGTCGCCAGAAGCCTCTGCACCAGAGGCAGCGCCTCGGCGGCCGACAGAAATTTCAGCGCCACCGCCTCGTGCTGGTCCGACGCGCCGGCCCCGTCGATCGACCGGGCCACCGACTCGAGCCGAAACACGTTCGAGCCCATGCCGGTGAGGATGATGGAATTTTTGGCAAGGTCGGCCTGCAGGGTCCCGGCGTCGCCGAGGAGGGGCTGAAGCGTTTGGACGACATCCTGCGCCAGCGCCTGGTTCAGGCGGATGATCTTGGTGACCGGCCGGTCCTCGCGCGGCGGCGGCGTTTCCGAGGGATACACATCGAGGCCGCGCGTGTGGCTTTTCTGCGCCGGCAAAATCTTGTAAACGGACCCCGACCGGACCATCGCGTACCCCTTGAGTTCCAGAATGGACTCGAACAAGTGCATGGCCTCGGTCGAAGTGAGTTTGCGCGGGTTGATGACGGTGATCTTGCCCTGAACCTCCTCGTCCTTGATGAAGGTCAGTCCCAGCTCCTCCGCGAGCGAATTCAACACATCATCAATGTCGGCGTCGCGATAATTCATCAGCACGCCCGGCTCTGTTTCCGATTCCAGCCTGTCCGCCGCCGCGCGCCGGTCCGCAGTAGGCGCTGAAGGCGCGGTCCGGTCCGGGCGCACATCGCGAGCGGGCACGCGTTCCGGCGCCTCGACCGGTTCGACTGGCGCGGCGCCTGCCGGCGCGGTCGCGACGGAGGGCCGGACGTCGACTGTCACGCCGCCGGCGGCGCTCGAAACGGTCCTCTGCGTGCTCTGCTTCGCAAAATCGAGCAACCCCTCGAGGACGTTTCTGTCCTGAGGCGAATATTCATAAATCGACAGCGCCTGATGGATCGTCGAAACTGCGCGGTCGTACTGCCCGCCGTCGATGAGGGCCGAGGACAGCCACAGGTGCGCGTCGCGCGCCAGCGTCTCCTTGGGAAATTGCTGAATGAACTGCGAGTAGACCTGAATCGCACGGTCCGGGTCCCGGAGCGTCACGCGGTAAAACTGGCCGAGGCGGTACATGGCCATCGGCGCGTATTTTGAATTCGGAAACTTTTTCCGGAACGTCTCGACCGCCCGCCGCGGGACCTCCGGGTCGGTGTCCGCAAAAGAGGTCAGTGCCGCCAGATACTCGGCGTGATCCTTTTGAACGCCCCCGCTTGAAATGTACGATGACAAAATCTCCCGCGCCGATTCGGGCTGGCCCGCGTCGATCAAGAGACGCGCCTGGTCCAGCACCGCATCGCCCTCGATCACCTCGGCCGTAACGCCGCATGGCCAAAGCCACAGGGCCAACCACGCGGCGCACGCGACGACGGCCCGCAACGACATTTTCATCGCGCGCTCGCGAAGAGCCGCACGGTTTCGACCTGGCCGCCGGGCGACTCGAACACGGCGGCGGAACGCTGGAGGTCAATCAACCGCCAGCCCTGAATGTCCTGGCCGAGCGCCAACGTCCGCTTCGTTCCCTCGAATTCCGCCACGATCGACTGCACGGCGCCTCCGATGAATATCCCGGACAACTTCATGGCCGGAAACAGCGCGGCCGGCTCCACCGGCTCCTCGGGCGCTGCAACCTCCGCCACAGTCTCCGCGATCGGTTCGGCCACAACCGCCATCTCCTCCGGAGGCGGCTCCGGAACTGGAATCCTTCTTCGGCCCACCGGCGCCAGCACGATGTCCGCCGGCCTGACCGCCGACCCGCCGAACCACTTCAGCGTCAGCGTGTCGATCTCGTCGGCAAGAAATTCCGCCGGACGGGCAGCCCGCGGCCTTTCCGTTTCGACCGCGCCGGCGCCGGAGATGCGCGCGGAAAGGTCCGACAGTTCCCGGATCGCCGACCAGCCGAATACCGCAAGCACCGCCAACCCCACGCCGCCGGGGACCGTCCGCTCCCATCCCGCGCCGAATTTCATCACGCCTCACCGCCGGCGCGGGGCATCGCCAGCGCGCGCGCTTCGAAGAATATCTCGACGTCCCGCCCGTCCGAACCGCGGTTCAGCGTCAGCCTCGTCAGACGGATCCGCGGCGTGGCGGACCTCACAAGGCCCGCAAACCGCGTCACGGCCTGCCATCGGCCTTTGGCGCGCCCTTCAAAAATGATCGGCGTCGCCGGGTATCGATCGTCCGGCTCGACCCGGACCTGCCGGCTTTCGAGTGACATCCCGGCCGATTTTACGTGCGCTTCCACGTCCGCATAAAACATCGCAAGCGCCTTCTCCGGAGATTCGACATAGGCCGCCGCCGGAAAATCCACGTCGGGTTCGCCGGTATCAGCCGCGCCCGACTCGATCGAAGTCAATATTTCTTCCGTCTCGACCTGCATTGGCCGTACACGGATCCAATAGGCGAGGCACAAGACCCCGACGCCCGCCAAAAGCATGATCCGCAATCGGTCCTTCGACGCGCCGGCTGTGCCGGCCGCGTGGGCCGGCGGCGCCGCCGCCGGTCCCGCCAATCCCTTCACGCGCCGTTTCAGGAACATCGCGGCCTCACTCGGCATCCGCCGCAAAAGGATGCCGCGCCGCCAGCCCGAACTGCTCCAAGTCCGACCCCTCGGCGCGAACGACATCCTGAAGAAAACGGATATCGCGAAAGCCGCCCTCGGAAAGACCCTCATAGACGGACATCGACCGCACCGCGAGACCCCGGATGGAAACTTGCGCGTCGTCGATCGTCAGGTCCTGAATCTGCGTGCCTTCCGGCAAAGCCCGGGCAAGCCGGTCCAGGACGTCGACCGCGTCCGGGCCGGACAAAAACGCCGCGAGCTGCGTGGCCGCGCCTGCGGGTGCGTCTACCGTTCCGGAGTTCGCGCCGCCCGACGACATCGCCTGCGATTCCGCCTCCGCGTTCTTGACCCACGTGTACGCCACCAGCGTCTTGACCGTCGCCAGCACCAGCAGGATGAGAATCGCCGCCAGCGACACGACCATCCACTCCCGGCCGCGCGCCGCCGGCGCCGCCGATTCGGCCGACTTGTATTTCTTCGGTTCAAATAAATTCAAATCCCAGTCGCCCGCGCGGACGGCCCTGCACGCGCCCGATGCCAGCATGAGTCCCTCCGGCCCCTCAAGAAGCCGGCAGCGGATCGGGAAGGGCAGATCGGGCTGAATCAGCGTCGGCAGGTCGTCGAACCGCCGATCGACGCTCACCACCGTGGCCGAGACCTGCCGCAAATCCGATCCGGTCTGCTTGCGGATGAATTCTCCGGAAACGCGAAGCTCCGCCGCCAGCGCCGCCACAAAATCCGGGTCCCGCGACGTCACGCCGGCCACCACGCGCGCCAGCGGCATCGGAACCAGTCTCAAGTATCTCGGCTGACCGTGAAAATACCACAGGATTTCGAGATTCGAACGCCAGAAATAAACGAACAGCGCGTTTGGAGCGTCTTTCGGCAGGTCCGCCGCCTTGAAACAGGCCAGCGTCAGCGGAATCGATACGCGTTTCGGGACCTCGATGGTTTCCAGCGCCGTCCGGTACGGCTCAAAATCCTTTTTCTGGCCCGCCACGAGCATGAGCTGCCGGCCGCCGGGCGTCTGCGCCACCGAATAATCCACGATGGCCTCCTCGATCGGATACGGCAGCTCCGTCGCCGCAAACTGCTCGGCAAACGGGCCCAGCGGCAAATCCGGCGCCGGCGGAATCTCGATGCTCCGCATGAGCAGCCGTTGAAACGGCACCGCCAGAACCAAGCAGTCGGGCGCCCGAGGCGATTTGCCGACCAGTTCCTTCAGCGCGTCGGCAAATGACCGGAACCCCAGCGGCACGGCCTCCGACCGGACCTTCGTCGCGCCCTCCATCCACACGCCATGCACCTGCTCTTCGCCGACGGCCACACCAAGCGTGAGGTCCTCCCGCGCCATTTACTCGCCCGCCATCTGGACGATTTCGTCCAGCGTCGTCCAGCCGAGTTTGGATTTTTCCACGCCATCATCCCGCAGATACCGGTATCCGGACCGCCGCGCCACCGCGCCGATCCTCCGGTAATCGGCGCGCTGAAGGATCATCGGACGCAGGTCGTCCGTCAGAACCAGAAGTTCATATATCCCGACCCTTCCCCGATACCCGGTCTGGCCGCACTCCCGGCAGCCCCGGCCTTTCATGTACGTCGCGCCATTCGGCGATTCGATGCCGAACGATTTCAGCAGATGCTCGGGCGGCGTGGCGCGCTCGCCGCAGGACGCGCACACGCGGCGGACCAGCCGCTGTGCCAGGACCGCCGTGAGGGACGCCGAAACCAGAAACGGCTCGACGCCCATGTCGAGCAGCCGCGTGACCGCGCTGGGCGCGTCGTTCGTGTGGAGCGTCGCCAGCACGAGATGTCCGGTCAGGGACGCCTGGATCGCGACCTCCGCTGTCTCCTTGTCCCGGATCTCGCCGACCAGAATGATGTCCGGGTCCTGCCGCAGAGCGGCGCGGAGGCCGGAGGCGAAATCGAGACCGATCTTGTGCTTGACCTCCATCTGCGCGACGCCCTTCAGCGGAAACTCCACCGGGTCCTCGATCGTCAGGATTTTCATCGTCCCGTCGGCCAGCCGCCGAAGCGCCGCGTACAGCGTCGTGGTCTTGCCGCTGCCCGTGGGACCCGTCACGAGAACAATGCCGTTGGGCGCGCCCAGCACGCGATCGAATTGAGATTTCATCTCGGGCAAAAGTCCCAGTTTCTCCAGCGGGACCTCGCCGGACCGCCGGTCGAGGACGCGGAGCACGACGCTCTCGCCGCCGACGACCGGCAACGTCGAGATGCGGAAATCGATGATGCGGTTGCCGAGTTTCTGCCGGATGTGCCCGTCCTGCGGAAGGCGCTTTTCGGCGATGTCGAGTCCGGCCATGATTTTGAGGCGGGACGAAACGAGCGACCGCAGATTTTTGTCCAGCTGGTGCGCGATCTGGAGAACGCCGTCGATCCGGAATTTCACGTTCAGCGCGTCCTCCTCCGGCTCGATGTGAATGTCGCTCGACCGCGATTCCACCGCCTGCTCGAGGATGCCGTTCACCAGTTTCACCACCGGCGCTTCGTTCGCCAGACGTTCCGCCGCCTGCGGATCGTCCTCGCCCTCCCCCACGCTGATGCCCTGCAGTTCCGCCAGCGCCCGCCGCACCGCGCCGACGTCCGCGCCGAACTCGATGAGCGCGGCTTCGATCTCCTCGGGCTTGGCCAGCACCGCCTGGACCTCGAGGTCGGTCGAGAGGCGCAGATCGTCGATCGCCATGAGCTGCATCGGATCGCTGATCGCGACGTCCAGCCGAGGGCCGTCCTGCAGGACCGGGACGACGTTGAGTTTGGTGAGAAGTTTGATCGGAAAAATGGTCTTGAGGGCCGGATCGAGGCTCCCGGGACGGATTTCGACCCGCCGCAGTTTCATCACGGCGGCCATCGCCGCCAGCAGGTCCTCCATGCGGAGGAGTTCCTTGTTGATCAGGTATCCGTTCAACTCGCTGATCTCGGCGTCGCCGCGCTCCACCGCTTCGGCGGCGCGCTCGTAGTCGGCTTTCTTGAGGATGCCCTTCTCGATCAGATACGCATGTACGGGATCCATGGGCATCGGAGTGAGTCCGCCTACGACTTCGCCGACGCGGCCGGGGCCGGCGCCGGCGCTTGGGGCGTCGGCGGCCCGAGCTGCGCCAACACCTGGCGCATACGGATGCTCACGGTCCGGAACAACTGAATCATGACCCGGTAGGCGATGTGCGGATGCCTCTCAAACATCTCCTCCATCTCGACCCGGTACATCAGAAGGATATCGACGTCCGTGTCCGCATACACCGAGGCCGACCGCGGCAGCCGGTCGAACAGCGACATCTCGCCGAAACAGTCGCCGGCGTTCAGATACCACACCGGCCGCGGCGTCCGGTTGATGTCCTTCTCCACACGGACTTTGCCGCTCAGAATAATGAACATGCATTCGCTGAAGGATCCCTCGCGGATGATTTCGGCGCCGGCCTTGAGACTGCGCGGATACAGCGCCTCGGCGATGATGTCAATCTCGTACGGCGCCAGCCCCTCGAATATGCTGACGCCCATCGACAGTCGCTCCCGTTGGGCTGACGATATGGGCATGAAGACGGCTCTCCTTTTGTTCCCCTCTTCCGGAAAAGACTAACAAAGATGGGACCAAAAAAAAAGCGGTTACTTAAGGGCGATGATTGGCGCCCAAACAAGAAGGACTAGATTTTCTCGAGCAGAAACTCCGCGTTGAACCGGATCAGATAATACGCCTCGTCTGTCAGGTGTTTGCCCCGCTGCGCGTTCACCTGCTTGAGAAGCGCCCGCAGCATCTCCCGCGCATCGCCAAACCGACCGCGCAGGCACTCCCGGCGCGCCTTCGTCAATTTCTTGATGAGCGCCTTCGCAACGCCGGGCAACTGCTTGTCCGCGTCGGACAGGTCGTCATCGACCCCGTTGTCGTCGCCTTCGTCGTCGTCCTTCTCGTGGCCTTTCTTCTTGCCCTTGTCGTCGCCCTTCCGCTGGCCGTGGTCGTCATCGTCGTCACGGTCTTTCCGCAGGTCGCGCTTGATCCAGCCCGCCGCGACTGCTTCGCGCACTTGGCCGATCAGGTCGAGGATGAACGTGTCGCATATAACCACTTGTTCAGTGGGAGGAACAGCAGGGCCTAATGTTTTTCCACCAACACTGTTCTCGCTGGCTTTTTGATTCGGTAAAACACCCTTCAGAACGGAATCGCCAAATTGTCCAGCATTGTCTATTACTTGACTCGACTTTGGCACATTTCACCGCCGCGCGAGCGATTTTTTGGACAGAATGAAGAGCGCCCGGGGGATGATCGACTCTCGAAAGGAGAAAATCTTCTGACGAAAACTTCCAGAGGAATGACGACATCCGACGCCGATGAGATTGTACGCGATCGCGACGAGCGTCCAGTGTGTTTGGACGCCGATCCAAGATCGCATAAAGACCTCGCGGAATCCGAGATGCTGTTTGATTTCCTGATGGAAGGTTTCGATCCAGAAGCGCTGGGAGTAGAGCCGGACCATTTCCTCCTCGGTCATGAGCAGATTGTTGGAGATGTAAAAACGATAGCCGCCTCCGGTGTTTTGGAAACAAAGAGACGTACCCAGCCAACCTTGGGCAAAAAGACGGGCAGAGAGGCAATCCGAAAGCGTTTGTGCTTGGAGAGTCGAACCCGTTTGAATGTTTGCCTCTTCCGGTTTTCCTGTGGGTGAATTTTCGAGGTTGTGAGTCATAATCATCTGGTGCAAGGTGAGATGAGACTGCCAACGGCATCGGAAAAGTT
>MFPR01000010.1:1144-31112 GCA_001784175.1 Candidatus Lindowbacteria bacterium RIFCSPLOWO2_12_FULL_62_27 | reverse complement strand
CCCGTGGTTTTACTGCACACGACGACGGAAGGGATCCGATACGACTCCCCGCCTGAACTGCCCTCGCCGACGGCAAGCGCTTGAACGTCCAGCCCCTTTTCCTTGTCCACCGTCGCCGCCGCAATTCCGGACCGTGATGTGCCAAGATCGATCCCGATCGCCGTCTGATTTTTGGGTTTGAAAAACTGCATGTTGCCGCCTCCCTTTCGTTTTGGGCTCTGTTGCCCTTCTTATTAAGGAAAACGAACGGGAAGCGAAAAACCGAACATGCCGGCCGCAAAAATCACGTTGCTCGTCCTGTTCATTGCCTTGCGTTTTTGAGGGCGCATTTGACACACGTGAAAATAAAGATGACCACAAATAGAAACATGTACCAATGCGCTAAAATCGAAGCGGCAATCAACCAACCCATGATGGCCGCGACAACGTTGATCGCCGTTGTGATTATCCATGCTAGAAAGTGTGGAAGCAGATCGTAATGATCTTCTTTTTTCATTTGCCCCGCCTCCTTGAGAACCCGCATCTGCTTTTGTGTCTTTCTATTTGAGTAAACGAGAAATGACCGCGAAAGCGAACAGGGCACCCGCGATTCCAGACCGCGATGTGCCTGCGCTTTCCCGAGATGCGCACATGATTGCCTTGACACTCTTTTCGAGCGTATGATAGCCAGTCTTCGAGCGATTACATTCAACCCTAAAGGGGGAGGTACAGCGGCAGATGAGCATGGAAGCGTTGGGCATGATTGAGACGCGGGGGCTGGTGGCGTTGATCGAGGCCTCTGACGCGATGGTGAAGGCGGCGAAGGTGAAACTGGTCGCGTATGAAAAAATCGGATCCGGGCTGGTGACGACCCTTGTTCGCGGAGACGTGGCGGCCTGTAAGGCGGCCGTGGATGCGGGCGCGGCGGCGGCGGAGCGGGTGGGCGAGCTGGTGTCGGCTCACGTGATTCCGAGACCGCACGGCGATCTCGACCCGATCTTCCCGATCCACACCACCGAAGGCGGCTGAACAAGGCCTACTCAGAAGTAGTTTCAGGCGGGCAGAGGGGGTCTGGGTAGGAGGACCGCATGGCATCCGAGCAGGAAATTCATCAGGTGGTCGGTAAAGTGATGGAGAAGGTGCGCCAGCGCTACACGGTCGGCACGGGAGGCAAGATCTTTTCCTCCGCGCCCGGCCGCGCAACCTCGCCCAGCATGGACTTTCGGCCCCGCAAGGCCGTCGGCGGGGATTCGACGTTCGACGATCCCGACGCGGCGGCCAAAGCCGCCCGGCAGGCGCAGCGGGAACTCATGGCGCTGGGGCTGGAAAAGAGATTCGAAATCGTCGCGGCCATGCGCGCCGCCGCTCTTGAAAACGCGCGGCGCCTCGGGGAACTGGCCGTCAGCGAAACCAAATTCGGGAAAATGCCGGACAAGATGCAGAAAGTGGAACTCGCCGCGCGCAAGACGCCCGGACCCGAGATCATCCATCCCGTCACATTCACCGGCGACCACGGGCTGACCCTTGTCGAAAAAGCGCCCTACGGCGTCATGGTGTCCATCACGCCGACCACCAACCCGCCGTCGACCGTGGTCAACAACTCGATCGGAATGGTGTCGGCCGGCAACGCCGTCATCATCAATCCGCATCCGAACGCGAAAGAGGTGTCCTGCGAAGCGGCGCGGATTCTTCAACTCGCGATCGAGTCGGCCGGGGGGCCGAAACATCTCGTCTGCGCGATCGGCAACCCGAGTCAGGAGAGCGGGACGAAACTCATGAACCATCCCGGCGTCGACGCGACGCTGGTCACCGGCGGGCGCGAGATCGTCCGGGTCGCGATGTCGTCCGGCAAGAAGGTATTCGCGGCCGGGCCCGGCAATCCGCCCGTGGTCGTCGACGAAACGTGCGTGCTGCCCAAGGCCGCCAAGGATACGGTGTTCGGCGCGCAGTTCGACAACTGCGCGCTCTGCACGGGGGAAAAAGAAATATTCTGCGTCGCGTCCATCTGCGACGACTTCAAGGCCGAGATGGGAAAAAACGGATCGGTCGAGATCAAGGGCCGGGACGCCGAACGGCTCACCAAGCTCATCATCGTGGAGGATTCCGGCTCGGGCGAACGGCATCCCCGGGTGAACAAGGAACTCATCGCCAAGGACGCGGTCAAGATTCTGGCCCAGGCCGGCATCCGGGCGCCGGCCGGCATCACGCACGCGTTTCTGGAAGTCGACTGGGATCATCCCCTCGTCATGGCCGAACAGCTCATGCCCATCACGCCGATCGTGCGCTGCAAGGATTACGACCAGGCCAAGGAATGGGCCATTCTGGCCGAACACCGGTTCCGCCACACCTTTACGATGCACTCGACCAACATCGCGCGGCTGTCCGACATGGCCCGCGCCTCCAACGCCAACATCTTCGTCAAGAACGGCCCCTCGCTCGCCGGACTGGGGTTCGGCGGCGAAGGATACACGACGCTCTCGATCGCCGGCTGGACCGGAGAGGGATTCACGACCGCCGCGACCTTCACGCGCGAGCGCCGCTGCACGCTGGTCGATTATTTTCGAATCGTCTAACATCTGCGCCCAAAACTCATCGCCGGCGTTTTAGCGGCCTGCTGTCTCGGACTTTTCCTTCGCACCTGGAACCTCTCCGGCCACGGATTCTGCCACTACGACGAGCCGCATTACATGCTGGAAGTCAGATTCTGGACCGACGTCTTCGAAAAACGCGGCGCGATCCTCGACGCCTGGCGCGACGGGCGGCTGAATTCCGGGTTTCTCATCCGCGAGATGGACGGCCTGCCGCCGGGATTCACGCCCAAACATCTCCATGGATTTTTCATGGCCGCCTTCTCAATCGTCACCGGCCTGCGCGATGAATGGTCGGGGGCGCTCTGGGCGGCCGTGACGGGCACGCTGACGATCGCGATCGTCGGGCTGTGGACCGCGCGATATTTCTCCGCCGGCACGGCCATCCTCGCAGCGCTGCTTTGCGCCATCTCCCGCGCGCACGTGATGTACAGCCGGTCGCAGCTTGCGGAGGCCGACGCGATTTTTTTCATGACCGCCGCCGTCCTCCTCCACGCCGCGCTGGCCCTCCGGTTCCGGCGGGACGCCCCCATCGGCGCCACGGCGCTGTCCGGCGCGCTGCTGTTCGGCGTTGGCCTTGCGTACGGCGTGGCGATCGGGGTCAATTACAGGTGCGTCCTGATCCTGCCGCTCGTGTTTCTCTGGGATTTCGTGTCCTGCCGCCGGAGCCTGCCGCGGGCGGCGATCCTCGTCGCCGGGATGATCGTCCCGCTCGCCCTCATCGAGTTGCCCTACCGTATATATATATGGAGAGGAGGCGACCTGCCGGAGGGGATCCAAACCTATTTTCAGGGGTTTTGGACCCGGCTGTTCCTGGACGTGCCGGCGGGCGAAAATCCGGTGGGGGCGATGTTCCGGCTGCACGCCGGCATGTTTCAATCCTACATTTATCTCGACTGGCTCTGGTGGGCCGGCGGGATGGCCTTGGGCCTCTGGGCCACGGTCCGGACGCGCTGTCCGGTCCGGCGGCTGGTATGCCTTTTAGCGTGGGTGCCGCTCATGGGATTCAGTCTCGTGACGCGGGGGGACGGGCCGAGGGCGGTCATGACAAGCATTCCGTTTTTTGCTATCGTTTCGGCTTTCGGATGGATGGAATATGCCGCTTGGTTTAATTCGATGATCGTGCCTGACTGGGCTAGAAAATCCGTGGCCGGCTTGATTTCGGCGCTCGTCGCCCTCGGCGCATTCAGCGCGTGGCAGGAAACCCGTGTGTCCTCGGCCTGGCCGGCCGCCGGCCGATGGCTGGCGGGCCAGGAGGCCTCCGCGACCGTCTACGCGACCAACCCGATGGCGGTGCGGTATTACCTTGGAAAAAACAGAGCGGAACTTGTGCCGTCAGGCGACACCGCGCCGGCGGTCGCGCCCGGCCTTTGGGTCATCGACCGATACCAGGCCACCTACTCCTATCCGTACGCGTCCGTTCGAAAGCTGATGGAATCGCATCGGCCGGATCAGGTGTTTGAGGGACGGGTCTACCCATCGACAGGCCTTTTCCTGGATTGGGGTTACTTCATGCGCAGCGGCAATTGGCGGGTGGAACTCAAACGCAAGGGGATGGGCCGGATCGAGGTGTACGACGTCCGATGAAAGTCCTCGGCGTGAGCGCGGAACATGACAGCGGGGCGGCGCTGGTCGTCGACGGCGAGATCGTCGCGGCCTCGAACGAGGAGCGGTACAACCGGCGGAAACTGGCGACGTGTTTCCCGGCCGAGTCGATCCGGGAGGCGTTTCAGACGTCGGGCCTCAAGCCGCACGAGGTCGATCTCGTCGCGCTGGCGAGCTACATCCACATTCCCGAATACGTGTGGGACTGGGAACCGCATCCTGGCTTTTACGAAACGGTCCTGTCCATTCTACAGTCGACGCGGCTCGACCGCTGGTTTTTCGGGACGGACCTCGGGATCCGGCTGGTGCTGGCCGCGCACGTGTCGATGTTTCTTCTGCCGCGGATGTTTCAGACGCGCCGGCGCCTCGCCGAACTTGGCGTGAACGCGCCGATCAAGGTCGTCGACCACCACATCGGGCATCTCGCGTCCGCGTACTACACGAGCGGCTGGGACCGCGCGATCGCGCTGACGGTCGACGCCTCGGGCGACGGCCTCTGCTCCCGCGTCGCGCTCTGCGAGGGCGCGCGGATGCGGCCGGTCAACCGCGTGCCCTTCTACCACTCGCCGGGACTCTATTATTCGTACATCAACAAAATTCTCGGATTTAAACCGGGGCGCGAGGGCAAGGTCACCGGGCTGGCGGCGCGCGGCGATCCGAACAGGACCATTGACTTCTTCCGGTCGCAGATCCGCTACGAGCCGGGCCGGTTCCGGTTTCACAATTACGGGCGTTACCGCGAACCACAGATCGCGTTTCTCACTGAAAAACTCAAGGGCCTGTCCCGCGAGGACGTTTCGGCCGGCGTTCAGAAAAGTCTCGAGGAGACCGTCTGCGATTTCGTGAAGGACGCCTACGCGAAACTGGGGATCGGCCGCGCGAAAATCTGCCTCGCCGGCGGCGTCTTCGCCAATGTCCGGCTTAATCAGGAAATCGCAAAAATCCCGCAGGTCGACGAGATGTTCATTCATCCGCACATGGGCGACGGAGGACTTGCGGCCGGCAGCGCCCTCCACGTCCACGCGAGGGCCGAACCGGAAACGTCCAGACCGCGGCGGCTCGACCACGTCTATTTCGGGCCGGGCATGACAGAATCGTCCATCCAAGCCGCATTGGAACGACACGCCCTCTCGTACCGCGTCGTCGACGCGCCGGAGTTGGAGGCGGCCCGGATGCTGGCGGCGGGCAAATGCGTCGCATGGTGTCGCGGCCCCATGGAGTACGGCCCGCGCGCGCTCTGCCACCGGTCCATCCTCTACCAGGCGACCGACCCCACGGTGAACGACTGGCTGAACAAACGCCTCAATCGAAGCGAGTTCATGCCGTTCGCGCCGATTTTGCTGGAGGAAAAATTAAAGGACTATTTCGTCGATTACGAAAAATGCCTTTACCCGCTCGAGTTCATGACGACCACGCTCTACGCCAACGAGCGATGCCGCAAGGAAGCGCCGGCCATCGTTCACGTCGACAACACCGCGCGCCCACAAATCATCCGCAAACACCCACAGCCCGAAATGCACCGCATGCTGGTCGAATACGAAAGGCTCTCGCGCCTGAACATCCTCATCAACACCAGCTACAACATGCACGAGGAACCCATCGTCTGCTCGGCGGAAGACTGCGTCGACGCGTTTCTGCAGAGCCAGCTCGACGCGCTGTTTATGGAGAAGTACGTGGTGGAGACGAAACCCTCTTAACGCCGGTGCTTTTGGCGGGTGTCTTTCCTCTGCTCGCGCTTGTCCTGCATCTTGTCGCGGCGCTGATCGCGGCGGTCTTTCATCTGGTCCTGGCGATTCTCGCGGCGGTCTTTCAGCCCCTCCTGTTTCTGATCCTTCTTTTCCTCACGCCGGTCCTTGATTTTCTCCCGGCGCTTCTGATGCTGTTCCACCGCCTTCTCCCGCGCCTGCCGGCGGCGTTCGCCCATTTTTTCCTGCGCGGCCTTTCGCTCCTCCGGCGTCATGGCGCCGCCGCGGAACTTGCGCGCCTCCTCGAATCGCTCGCGGCCGTGTTTCTGCGCGAACTCGCGCATCCGCCCGCGCCGCTCCTCCCGCCGGTCTTTCATTTTTTCACGGCGCGCCTCGAGCTTTGACCGGGCCTCGGTCCGGTCTTTCGACACGTTTTGCAATGCGTTTTCGAGCCCGGCCAAGCGCGGATCGTTGGGGTTCTCCGCACGGACCCGCTCGATCTTTTCACGCAGGACCGATTCGGCGCGCTCCTGCCGGTGATCGTGCATCGACTCCTTGAAATGCTCCCAGCGCTCGTGCCGGTCCTCCTTCAGGCGCTCCTTGGTGATGCCCTTGCCGCGGCCCACGCGGGACGACTCGCCCGATTCGACTGTCTCCTTGGCGCCTTCCTGCCCGACCACGACTTCGCCGTCGAATACGTCCACCTGCGATTCGTCCTCTGATTCGTATTCGACCGCAAAATCGGTGCCGCGCACGCCGGCCACCGACACGGGCGTCACGACCTTGAAAACGCTCCGGTCGGAAAATCCGTTCTGGACCGAGACGCGCAGCGTCCCGTACAGCATCGAGAGGTCCACCATCCGCTCCAGCGACTCGGGCTGCGCGTCCACGTTCGACAGGTCCACCTGCGTCATCTCGTCGATCTTGAGTTCGCTGCCGTCGATCAGATCAATTTCGACAAAGGCGCCCTCGCCCGACGTGATCCGGCTGCCTTCAAACACGGGATCCGAATCGGCCAGCGCTTTCGGCGATGACGCCTCCGGCTCAAGCACCCACACCTGCCCGGACACGCCCGACGCGACGCCCTTGGGATCAGGATCGACCTCCGTCACCTGCGCGCCCGCGGAGGAAAAGCCCAACAATAAAACGCCGAGGGACAGAATACCCCTATTCATTTTTCATCTTCGTCGGAACGCCGTACCACTGGATGCTTTTCAGGGGAGACTCGGACTTCGCCGACGGCGCGGCCGTGTCGGATTTGGCGATCCGCGCGGGTTTGGCGACGGCCGGTTTCGGCTTCTGGGCGGCAACGGCGCCCGTCTCGGCTTTCTTCTTGGCGAGGATTCTCCGTTTCAAATCCGCCAGCGCCGTGTCGGTGACGGCGGTCCACGTCCGGGAGGCTTTCAGTTTTTTCTTCACTTTGGACGGTTTCGGTTCCGGCTTTTTCTCCGCCTTCGCCTCTTTCGGCGCGCGCTCCAGGGGATTGTCGCGGAATTCGTCCTTCGCGCGGGCCTTCAGGTAATCGACGTTGACGTACTTGTTCACATCCTCAACGTCGATCTGACGGTAATGCTCGCGGAACCAGATGACCTTGAGCTGTCGCTGCTCGGACGGCGGCAGCGCCTTCCATTCGAGATACACGCGGGCCGGAATCGGCACGTCCGGCCGGATTTCCCCGATGATGTACTTGGCCGCAACCTGTTCCTCGGACAGACCCTTGTTGTGATCGGACGCATCGAGATACCGCAGAATCTCGGACACGCCCATCCTCGAAAGCACCAGGTTCTCGATCGACTGCGCGGCCGCTGGACTTGCGGCCCACGCGATGCACAGGATCGCAAGACAGGTCGGCGCCATTCGGAGGCATCGGGACTGATTCATACGTTGGATGATCCCAAATCCCCGTGCGGGATTCAACCGTCCGGCCGCCCCGTCAGGCGGTCGAGGCCTCAGCGGGGGCGGGCAGCGACGCCTGCGCTGCCGTTTCGATCAGCGCCCACACGCCGTCCGCCGACGGAAACTCCGACACGCCAGTCTGCACCTCGAACCCCAGCGGTTCGGACA
Source organism: Candidatus Lindowbacteria bacterium RIFCSPLOWO2_12_FULL_62_27 (assembly GCA_001784175.1). Lineage (GTDB taxonomy): Bacteria > Lindowbacteria > 2-12-FULL-62-27 > 2-12-FULL-62-27 > 2-12-FULL-62-27 > 2-12-FULL-62-27. The sequence goes on along the minus strand of MFPR01000010.1, from coordinate 23,191 downwards.
GCTTCTCGATCTGCTGGCGCACCGGGCGAAGCGCCTCCGCGCCTTCCTCCCAGATCACGCCGACATGGTCCGGGCCCACCCGGCCCACGGTCGCGTGCGGGCCGCACAGTCGCTCGATCTCGGAACAGAGCGACGCGTACCGGCGCGCGAATTCCGCAAATCCGTGCGTCCGCTTGACGGCCGGCATCCGGCCGGGTTGCACGAGAAGGAAATGAAACCGCTCCCCCGTCGGTTTGGCCCGGCGGATTCGATCCTCCAGTTTTTTCTCGAAGGACGCCGTGTGATAGACGCCGGTCAGCGGGTCGCGCACTTTCAGAAAACCGAACTGCCGTTCTCGCCGTTCCAGGACCAGCCGGATCTGGATCAGCGACCGGATCCGGTCCAGAATCAGGACGCTCTCCGGGCGCAGCGGCGATTTCACCGACACGCACAAAAGACCGAGCGGCCACTGGGCATTCTGGCCCGCGCTCAGCGGAAACACCAGGTCGCTGCCGGCCGGAATCTCTCCGGACGCTTCCTTCGCCGGCGAGACTTTGCCGTCCGTGCGCAGGAGCGCGGACCGGGTCTCGATCGCGTTTTTCTGGAAGAGCGACGTGTCGACCGGCTCGGACTCGGGGTCCTCCCACGGCCTCAGACGCACTTCGCCCGTCTTGGCGGCGACCACTTCGTATACCTTGCCGGCCACGCCGAACCGGCTTTTCAGAAGATCGAGCACGGGCGCGAGGGTCGGCTCGCTGAAGATGCAGTCCGCCGCCGCCGGGACGACATCGGCGATCGCGCAGGTTTTTTCCATCCGCCCATACTCGATGGCCCGCGCGACGGCCGTCGCGGCGTGCTGCACGAGTTCTCCGATCGCGGTTTCGTGAAAGGTCGTGAAGGCCCGGCGGCGGTCCGCCTCCACCAGCACGACGCCCACGACGTGCGACTCAAACACAAACGGCGCGGCCAAAATCGACCGCGTCGTCAGGCCGGTCTGGCCGGTCGCCAGGGACATGAGCCCGTTCTCCCAGAGGTCGTCCAGGCGGATCGCCTTCTGCGTCCGGCTCACCAGCTCCACGTACCGGTCCAGCATCTTGAGGCTGCGAAACCGAACGATCGACGAATCCGTAACGGAACCACCGGCGGCCGCGACGCTTCCCAGCGGCGTCGACGCGGGATCGTCGAAGACCACAAACGTCACGCGGTCGGCCGGGAAGACCTCCTTCGCCAGTTTGCAGAGACTGTCGGCCACGTCTTCGATCGACACCCCTGCCTTCGCCATCCGCTCGGTCATCGCCTTCAGCGTCCGGTCCTCCTCCAGGCGCATGAGCAGCGTCTCCTCGCGCTGAACGCGGACCAGAAGTTCCGCGAGGACGTTGGCCAGATGCGTGATTTCCTCCATCCGGGCCGCGAACGCGTCCGGAGATTTCGCGTCGAGCGCCAGCGCGCCCAGCCGCCGCTGCGCGCGGTCCAGCGGGACCACGAGCACCGACCGGATTTCCTCCGAGCCGGTGTAGTACCCGAGAAGGCGCGCGTCGCCCTTGAAGTCCGCGTAGTGTACGGTCTTGCCGGACGACAGGCAGTATCCGACCACGCCGTCGCTCACCGACACGAGCGCGTCCCGGCGGAACGTGTCCGACGACGTGCTATAGATGCGGGGATAGGCCAGCCGCGTGTCGGTGTCGTATTCGAACAGCGCGGCGGAATGGTACGGCGCAAGGCGCTTGAGCAGCAGAAAACTTTCGCTCAGCGCCTCAAAGCCCTCCTTGCGGATGTCCTGCATCCGCGTTTCCGGAAACAGCCACCGCCGGTCCGCCTGCTCGACGGTCCGCGCGCGCGCTGCGGGAGCGCGCCGGAATGTCTGTCTGAGAAATTTTCCGATGTCCTCCGGCGACTGCCGGAGTTTGGCAATTACGGCGTCACGATTTCGATATCCGAAAAACAACCCAAGACCCGCCCCCAGCGCCGCCAGGGTCCACAAAAGTCCAATGGTCAAAAAACCGATCCCCACCAGCACCACGGCCGTATAATAAGTCCACATTTCTCTCGAGAGCCCCTTTCGTGTCGGTGCTCACACCCGTATCCCTACCTATCGGCACAGGGGCGGATTTTCTACACGCAAATATGTGAAAAATGCGCAAAAAAAATGGAATCCCCCTCTCCCGCCTCCGGCGGAGCGCAGGATATGCGGGTTATTGATAGCGGGATGTCTAATGAGAGCCCATTCAACCCGCCCACCCTCTCCCTCTCCCCCGAAGGGGGAGAGGGTTGGGGTGAGGGGGCTCCCATTAGAAATGCCTGACTCAATAATTCCACAATGCTAAGGGGAGCAGATAATGGTTGACTTGTCCCGCTCGTCATTCCCGCGAAAGCGGGAATCCAGAGGCTGTCCCCCGCTCGGATACGGCGACTGGACCCCTGCTTCCGCTATGCGGACGCCGTCAGCCAGACCTGTGTCATGGCGGTTTTCTCCCGCCCCGTCTTCGGCTTGGTCATGGTGGGTCATGGGTCATGGTGTCAGGTTGACACATTTACACATTTGTCCCGATTCAGTATTTGTAGTCGAGTAGACCGGGCGGGGCACTTTAAAGACCCCGCCGGCCCCTCACAGAACCCCGCATGCAGGTTTCCCGCACGAGGCTCTTCAACCCAACTCATGGATTGGCGACGGCATGAACGTAGGATTTGGGAAGGCAGGGGATCGGTAATGGATATCGTTTCAGGTATTCCGTGAAGCGTTCCCACGAAAGCGTGTGGCGTTGGCTTCTTCGCCTCAGCCACTGACACCACGCCCGTGTCACCCTGTAAAAGAACCCCTTAATTCTCCGCAGGTTTCCCGTGACACCGTAGTACTGATAGTGTCCACGCAGAACCCTACAGAGATGGCGATGCTGTTCTTTCCGGGGCAGATACCGGTTTGATTTAACCCATTCCACAACTCGCGTGACGGCTTTCTGGAATCGCTTTCGTTGCGTCTGACGCATGACCTGAAACTTTCCATGACCCGACATTCCGCAGTAGTGAGTGAATCCGAGGAAGTCAAATGTTTCCGGCTTTCGATTCTGTCGAGACTCTTTCTCCTTAGCAAATCGCCCAAACCGGATGAGCTTTGTCTTCCCTTCGTTTAATCGCAACCCGAATTTCCCAAGTCGCTTGGGCAACACCGCCAGCACCCTCCTTGCATCAGCTTCTTTCTGAAATAGGATGAGAAAATCATCCGCGTATCGGATGTATCGGCACTCGCCGGACATTCGACCGTAGACAACGTCCTCCATCCATTCATCCAGAACATGATGCAGGAAAATGTTGGCCAGTATCGGGCTGATCACACCACCCTGCGGAGTCCCCCGCTCGCGGGGTTGTATCCCCGCTTCGGTCATCACTACAGCCTTGAGCCATTTGCCGATGAGCCGCACAATTCGCCCATCATTGACCCGACGCCGGACGATTTCCATCAGCTTTCGATGATCCATCTCATCGAAAAACCGGCTGATGTCCGCATCCAGTACCCAGTTCACTTTCCCGAACAAAATCGCTTTCCGGAGAACCTCCAATGCCTCGTGCGCCGAATGACCCGGACGGAAACCATACGAACACTCCCTGAAATCCTTCTCGTAAATGGCTTCCAGAATCATAGCGACCGCCTTCTGCACAATCTTGTCCTCCAGCGTAGGTATCCCAAGTTCCCGAAAACTTCCATCTTCCTTCGGAATCTTGGCGCGGCGGACCAGCGGCGCGCGGTACGATCCTTTCCTCAGGCGCTCATGCAGGGCTTGGAGATTTTCTTCCAGTTTCTCCCCGTAGACTCCGGCCGTCATCCCGTCAACTCCTGTTGCCCCATCTTTACGGATTCTCACCCATGCTTCCATCAGGTGTTCCGTGTCCATCAGATGGGCCAGGGATGTAAATACCGTGTTCGGTTCCCGTTTCGCCTTCTCCGCTATGCGTACCAGTTTCGGTGACATGGTTGGCAACCTCTGTGGGTTTCCCATGGTTCCCTCATACACGCGTTGGTTTGTCGTCCCTTTCCCTCCGGGAGCGTTACTTCCCTTCAGCGGTACTATGGGACGATCCGACTTCCCTTCCGGCTTCGACTCGCCCTCCGGTTTGCCCTCGGACTCGTCTACCTCTTTCTGGACCGGACGGGATCTCCCAAGTTCCCATCGGCTCTCACTGGCACGCATGCCGTTGTCTTCGACCCCGGTGGAACTACGCGACCTTGCAGTTGTTTCGGTCGTCTCATATTGCCTTCGGCGCAAATAAGCGACTCGGCTTCCACGACTGCTTCCCTTTCGGGAAGGGTTGACTTTTCGAGGCTCAATCCATTCACTTGCGTTACGGCCTGCGCCCTCCCTGTCTACGCTTCACGCCGTCGGTTACCCGACGCCGCGCAAGACTCGGTTCCGCATTGCTGGCTAAGCTCTATGCGGGTGTTTATCTATCACAAGCGCCGATGAACTTTCTTGGCGCACTAAAAGAGGCAACCTGGCACCAAATCGGACCATCGATTGACGGATGGTCGATCGCTGGATATACTTCATCTATGAAACGCCTGACGATTTCGTTGAAATTTCAGGAGCGGTACGGTGGAAAATTTGTCGCGATGAAGGGCCAAAGGGTTCTGGCATCGGGCAGAACTTACGGTGCGCTTGAACGAAAACTCGCCCGATTGAAGCTCACCGGCGAGGACATTGAGATCATGCACGTGTCCCGGCCGGACGTTATCTGTGTCTATTGAATTCCCGCTTACCCGATTTCGAACAAAATTCGGAACGGTATACAGACCTGTTGTGTCCGTCGTCCTGACGGGCGGCCAATACCGCAGAACGTTCAAGTTTATCCTGGACAGCGGCGCTGAATTTACCATGGTACCGCAAAGAATCGGTAAATTTGCCGGATTGGATTTGGAGGAATTCACTTCGCTGACGGTGACCGGTATCGAAGGCGGGCGCATTGCCGGGAAATTGGCTCCCCTGGAATTACGAATCGGCAAGTCCTCCGGCGTGACCGTCCGATGCTTCTTCGCCGAACGTGACGACGCGCCGTTTTTGCTCGGCCGGGCAGATTTTTTCGATCGCTTCAACATTTTCTTCGACGCCCGAAGGAAAAAGATGGTATTCACGCGAATCTGACCGCTCATTTCAATTCCATTTTATCAGGTCCGGCAGGTTCATATCCTAGGAAATCTACCAGGAAGACTGGGAAGACGCGCGACTTCCCAGTCCGCCGGGCGGAATTCGGTATTTCATTCGTCGGGGACGGAATGGGGCCTTGGCGTGCTTTTCCCGTAGCTTTACTTTTCACTCCGTCCACACCCAATCCGGCGCGACCATAATCTCCGGCTCCTGATACGCCACGCCCACGCGGTCGGACAGGCGCGAGACCTCGCGCGTGACGTAGTCTTGCAGTTCCGCGCCCACGACCTTGCCGTCGCCGTTGGCGTCGGCGTCGCCCCGGAGGGCGCGCATCAGGTAATACGTGAACAGCCCGTGCTGCTGTTCCTCGTACCAGTTGGCGACCTGGTCGGAGTGCGCGGCGGCGAGGATGTCGATGCCGGGCGGCGCGTTTTTGCCGGGCTCGACGATGACAACGCCGCTGGTCTTGCCGCCGATCTGGCCTTTCGGCGTCCGGCCGCTGAAACAGGCCTCGAGGATAACGGTGATTTTGCCGTCGGTGAGCCGGCGGAGGTTGCGGTAGAGGGCGTCGAGGCGGTAGGCGGTGGCGGAGACGTTGTCGGGGTTGGCGTCGACGGGCAGAAGGTAATTCGATTTATCCTCGGGGTCGGTGAGGCCGTGGCCGCTGAAATAGACGATGATGTCCCAACCTTTCTCGCGGAGGCGGCGGTACATTCGGGAGCAATGTCCTGATAACGATGCGCAGGCAATTTTTCGAGGCATGTATGAACTGCGGGCTGCGCCCGCGTCTCCGACGCCGGCCCGGAATCAGGACGAAAATGGATCGCGGAGCGGCTTGGCGGGGAAACCTGCGGAAGACGGGTCCTGACGCATTTTTTCGGCGTGTTCCAGAAGTTCCATTTGCTGCTGCATGCGAGTCTGGAGCGTGTCCAGGTGCCGGACAAATTCCGGAAGCTGCCGGTCGGGACGGTAAAGCACCTCAGGCTCGATACGGGCGTCGGCGGTCCTCGAAAAGCCGAACACGTAGGCCGCCCAGCCGATGGACACGAGCAACAGAATCAGGGCGGCGAGTTTCTTCATCAGGCCGCCACCGGAAACGACAGCGTCAGTTTCACCGTATTTTTTTCGCCGCGCTCCATCAGAAATCCCTCGGCCCGGGGCATGTCGGCGCTCGTCGCGGCCAGAAATTTGATGACACCGTCAAACGCTCCCTCAAACTGAACCTGCGCCTGCCGGCCCGACTGCCGGTAAAACACCAGACGCACCGAATGCCGGTCCAGCGCGCTCACCACCGCCGCCGGCAGCGCCCGGGGCGAGAGCGCGGGAGGTTCCGGCGACCGCGCCGCGTCATCGGCCGCGGCCGGCCCGAAGAGCTTGACGCGAAGCGCGATCTGCAGCGTCGAGAGGTCCTGGAGCCGCTCCTTGGCGCGCTCCAGAAGCGTCAGGTCCGTCTCCTGCGTCTCCTGAATCCGCACGATGTCCCGCGCCGTCTGGACCCAGTGCCGGAAATAGATCGCGCCCAGAATAACGGTCAACAGCACGATAGGCACGCACACATTCGCCACTTTACGCACGGCGCGCCTCCCCCTTCGATCCGACCACGATCCGGAAGCGGTATCCGGCGGCGCCGTCCGATTTCATCTCTTCCATCGTCACCGGCTGGCCCAGCCGGCGCGACAGAATCTCCACCCAGCGCATTGCCTTTTCAGGGAACCGCGTCTCGCCGATCAGCGCCACCTGATCAAGACCCGCGGATTTCGGCAGGATGCTGCGGTACGACCGGTTGGGTTCCTCCCCCGGCTCGGCGGCGCCGCTGCCCACCCTGTCCAGCCGGACGCCGTCCGGGACCGATTCCGCAATCACCGTCAGAAAATCCGGCAACGCGTCCATCACCTGCCGGCCGGCCAGGTCCGTGTTGGAAAACCGCCGTTCGCTGTAGGACACCAGTTTCTCCGACACCGGCGCCAGCCCTCGTTTGGCGTCGACCTCTTCCCGCAGAGACTGGATGCGCCGCGTGTTCGCCTGAAGCTCCTCTTTGAGCGCGCGGACCCGCGTGGCGGTGACGGCGTTGAGCGTCACGAAGGAAAGCGCCAGCATCGCCGCGACCGACCCGTAGATCACAAGGTCGTACGCGTCGAACCTTCGGGCCGCAACGGCCTTCGGAACGCCGATGAAATTCAGTTCGGATTTGGCGTCGTCCATCGAGCAGATCGCCGCGCCCAGCGCGAGAATCGCCGGTTCGGGCGCAATGCCCGACGGCAACCTCAGGCCCAGCTCCGCCGGAAGGTCCGCGTATTCCATCCGTACGCCTTCGAATTGTTTTGAAACATCCTCCAGCCAGGACCGGACGGTGGGGTCGCCCATGACCAGCAGGCGGTCCGGCAGACCTCCGAGACCCTCGCTCTCCATGTACCACATCACACGCTGGATTGTCTTTTTGAATTTCAGATGCGCATTCCTCAAGTCCGGCCGGTGCACATCGTCGAACACGCTGACCACGCGGCCGTCCTTCAGGCCCAAGTACCGCGTGGTCCGGCCACCCACCAGGACGGCGATGAGTTTTCCCGAAAGGCTGGGCCGCGCGGCCCGGATCGCGGCGGCAAACGCGGACGCCGGCGGAACCACGCCGGTGAGCCGCGGCATCCGGCTGTCTCTCCGGCGATCGGCCAGGAACTCCTCAAGACGGTTTTCGCGAATGCCGTGCAGGAGGGTCTCGCCGGAATCGCCCGCACGCTCAAAGCGCAACAGGATCGAATGCGCTTCCTGCAGAGGGATCAGATCGGGATAATTGTACCGGACATACTCCGATTCCCGGCCGGAGAATTCCTTCGGGATCACCGTCCGGCGCGCGAAAAATCGCACCGGCTCCATCACCGCCGCCCAGCCCCGGTGCTCCTCCGGACGCTCCAGCATGTGCGCAACCAGTTTGCCGCCCGCCGGCCGCCGCACCATCACGCCGACCGCGCGCTCGTCAGAAATGGAAAATCCAGCCGCGCGGGTCGGCCGCCCCAACCAGCCTTCCAGCCGGTCCCGCAGATACAGGTTCATGTTTACCCATTGTACCGACCGCCCCGGCGGGAGTCAATTTTCAATCTTCCCTGCGGGGCGGCTTGCTGGTAGGGTGTGGTCATGCGGACGAAAGAGCAGGACGATCAGACAAGGGAGACGATCCGGCGGAAGATGAAGATCAGCGCGAAGAAAAAGGACAAGTCGCTGGTCATGGTCTTTACCGGCGACGGCAAAGGCAAAACCTCGGCTGCGGTCCTCATGGCCTTTCGCACGGTCGCCCACGGATGGAAGGCGGCCGTGGTACAGTTCATGAAAAGCCCGAAGGACTTTAAATATGGAGAGCGGATCATCGCCGAAAAAATCGAGGGACTCGATTTTTTCACCATGGGCGCCGGGTTCACCTGGAACACCAACAACCGGGACCTCGATGTCCGGACGACCCTTGAAACGTGGGAAAAATGCAAGGAATGCGTGTCGTCCGGCCGCTACCGGACCGTCATCTGGGACGAAATCAATTACGTGATCGACTATGGGTTCCTGCCGCTGGCGTCGGTCGTCGACTTCTTGAAACAGCGGCCGCCCAAGGTGCACATCGTCCTCACCGGCCGCAACGCCAAACCGGAAATCGTGGAACTCGCCAACCTCGTGACTGAAATGAAGGAGATCAAGCACCCCTACAAACTCGAGGGCATCATCGCGCAGAAGGGGATTGAGTACTAGAACGACTCCGGATATTTGATCGTGCCGGAAATTTCGAAGCCGGCCATCAAGTCCCGCAGCCTTCGCTTGCGCTCCTCCGGCGGAACGCCCTCGTCCGTCATTTTCTTGCGGTAGGCCGCGACCCATTCGACAAAGCGCGCGAAGCGGTCGTCCAGCAGTTTCTCCAGCTCGATCCGCAGTTTCCGCGCGACCGCCGGGCTTTCTCCGTCGCTCGAAATCGCCAGGCGCATCGATCCCGCGCGGACCAGCGCGGCCATCGTCGCCAAACTGGCCTCCGGCTGGTCGTAGGATGAAATCAGAATGCCGGCGGCGGAACAGCGCTGAAACAGTTCCGCCGACAGCGCCGGGTCCGTCTTGACGCAGTTGAGCACAAAATACCGGCCGGCCTCGTCCCCCGGCCGATACCGCCGGGCCTCCCAGCGGAGTCTCCCGGCGCGCGCCAGTTCCTCCAGCCGCGGAAGAACTATCGGGCTTACCAGCGTCACGTCGGCTTCGCATTCGATCAGCCGCTCCGTCTTTTCCAGCGCCTCGCCGTCGCCGCCGACCACCAGACACGGCCGGCCGCCCAGGTCGAGGTTCAGTTGAAACAAATGCCGGGCCCTCACCACGCGCCGATCACCTTCCTCCCTCATGCTCGATCCCGGATGATACACCCGGTTGAATTCTGCGTCCATCTCCAAGTGGCCCCGGTTCCGCGACGATCACTTTCACCGTGTCGCCCGACACGAACCGGTCCTCCAGGATTCGCCAGCCGCCCGACGCAAGATGCTCGGGGGTCCGGCGATCAAAACGCGCGCCGTAGGCCCACGCCACCCACGGCGACATGGCCTTCATCACCGCGCGGCGCCACGGATGGCGCGAGTACTGATATTCGAGCAGAATGGCGCGGCCGCCCGGTTTCAGAACCCGCGACAGTTCCTTCAAGGCCGGCGGCTGAAGATCGTCAGGGAGAACGCAGAACAAAAACGTCGACACCACCGCGTCGAAGGTCCGCGATTTGAACGGAAGCGCCAAGACGGTTCCGCAGGAGAGCCGCACGGCCGAAGACGTGGCGGCGCGGCGCCGCGCGCGGACCAGCATCGCTTCCGAAAGATCCACCCCGGTCACGTGCGCCGAGGGAGGATAATATGGAATGTTCCGGCCCGTCCCGGCGCCCGCATCCAGAATCAATCGTGCGCCGGACGTACGCCGCCAGACCTCCGGCCGGACTTTCCGGTATCGCAGCATTTCCCACGGGAAATCCAGGAGATCATACCAGCCCGCGATCCGCGCGTATTTTTTCCGAAGGGGATCGGCGTTCACATCAGGGGCCGGCGGGCCGGCGGCGCGATTTCCAGTATTCGATCACGATCGGCAGAACGCTGAGAACGATGACCATGAGCACGGCCTTCTCCAGATTCCTCTGGACCCACGGAATGCTGCCGAGATGGTAACCCAGCGAGGTCATCACCAGCACCCAGCCGATCCCGCCGAAAATGTTGAAGGAAAGAAACCGCCGATACTTCATCTGCGCCACGCCCGCCACCACCGGCGCGAACGTCCGGACGATCGGCACGAATCGCGCAAGGACGATCGTCTTGCCTCCGTGCCGCTCGTAGAATTCCTTCGTGCGCAGGAGGTGCCTCTTCTTGAAAAACCGCGTGTCCTCCCGCCCGTAGATCGCAACGCCCGCGCGTGCGCCGATCCAGTACCCCACCGTGTCGCCCACGATGGCGGCCAGGCTCAGCGTGACGTTCAGCCACAGAAGGTTCAGATGGCCGAGGCCCGCAAGAAACCCGGACACAAACAGCAGGGAATCCCCCGGCAGGAAAAAACCCACCAGCAGGCCCGTTTCCGCAAAGACGATCCCGATCAGCACGAGATAGCCCCACGCGAGGATCATCTGCTGAAGGCCTTCCGGCGTGAACAGATAGAATTTTAATTTCAAGATCCATTCCATCGCGAACTCCAAATGCCGGACATCATACGCGGATTGCGGGAAAACAGCAATGCTGTTACAAGAACGCAAATGAATTCGACCGACGAGCGCACCGCCACGCCCGCGATCTCGGTGGACGAATCACAGGTCCGCCGGATCGCAGCCTTTTTCAAGGACCACGCGGATTTTTCGCCCTTCCCGTTCGCTTCGGACGACAAGAACGCCTTGTTCCCGCCCGTGGAGCATCCTCTGGCGGTCGATTTCTTCTTCGCCATGAGCAAACATCAGTTCGGGTTCTGGTTCGACGCTGAACATCGATACCTCAGGCCCATGTGGGCGGCGGTCGGCGGGAAGGCCTTCAAGGGGTCCGATTACATCTGGCGCATGGGAATGAGAATGCTCGCGGAGTCGCCCGAGTTCTTCTCCCCCTCCTTCCAGAAAAACGTGACGGCCGGGCAGCTCGATGCGATGTGGCGGTGCGACGCGGGCGGATGCCCTCTGCCAGACATGCAGGCGCATCTCGCGCTTCTGAACGGTTACGGCGAAGACATGGAACGCCTGGGAACGGCGCCGGCCGGGATGGTTCGGCGCGCGAAGGCCGAACCATCACCCGCCAGGTATCTCTCGGACGCGCTGGCGACGATCCGAGGGTATGGGGGGGATCCCATGCGGAAAAAAATCAACATGCTCATCATGATCCTCCAGAACCGCCCGGAGCGCTTTTTGCCGAAGGAGGACATTCCGCCGATCGTCGATTACCATGTGATGCGCCTCTCCCTGCGCACCGGCGTCGTCCGGGTCGATTCGGCGGACCTGCGGGAGAAACTGGTCCGGCGGGAATTTGCGTCCGCCGAGGAGGAGAGGTCGGTTCGGCGCGCGGTGTATGAAGGCGTCGAGAGGATCAAAGCCGAAGCCGGCGTCGGCACGCCGGAGATCGACTGGCTGTTTTTCTCGGGCCGCAAATGGTGCCCCGAAATGGAAACGCCCGATTGCGCCGGCTGTGTTCTCTCACGCTACTGCGCGAAGAAAACAGAATTGTTTCAGCCGGTATACCGGACCACGGCCTACTGAATTATTTCCCGGCCGATTTGATCTGCACCAGACGGAACAGCGCGTAGGCCACGGTGGCGGGCAGACCGCCCAGCAGGACCACGGCCACCCAGAGGCCGCTCATTTTCGGCTCGGACGCACGCACGTCCTTGAAGACTTCGATGGCCAAAAGAACGTGAATGATCGCCAGAACGGTGAACAGAATGCACAGAAACGGAACCGGGCACCGGCGATGTTGGCCGTATCCGCAGTCCCGGTCTTTCCAGTCACAGCGCCCGCCCCAGCCGCCGCGCTTCCATCCCTTTCGGCGTTCCGTTCCGTTGTCATCGTCGTCGTCGTCGGCCTCCGCGGATCCCATGCCGCCCATCGAACATTTCATCCGCTCCATCTGCGGACTTCCGGGCCCGTCATCGTCGTCCGCCAAGGCCTGCGGCGGATTCACAAGCGCCGCCGCAGCCAGCACCAGGACGCCCATCAGAATGCAAAATCCAATTTTCATCCGTTTTCCTCCCGCTGAATGTTTTCGCTTCTCCTTCGATCGGTCCCTCACGTTACTTGAGAAGATGCCTCGCGTCCAGTCAGCGCAATGCGGTTTGCCCCAGCCTCGAGTAGTTGATCGACTCGCCCAGAATCCGAGCGGACTCCTGCGGCGCGTGAAATCCCGTTGAATTTTCGGCTTCGACGAAATCGAGATAGAACTGGGCCTTGCGCTGATAGTCGCGGGCCGCCGCCAGCGACGCGGGGGGTTTGCCGGCCTCCGAGTCGCGTTTGATGTCGTCGATCAAATTCATCAGCGCGTCCATGGCGAGGTTGCGGAGGCGAAACGTGCGCTCCTGAATCTGCTCGACCCGGCCTTTCAGTTCTTCCTCAGGCCATTTGTGGCAGGTCTGGCAGGCCCGGTTGATGTTGAGGAGCGGGCTGCGGACGTGATGGTCGCTGATTTTCATGGCGCCTTCGCGCTTGTAAGGCATGTGACAATCGGCGCAGGCGACGCCCGACCGCGCATGAATGCCCTGGTTCCACATCTCGAACTCCGGATGCTGGGCTTTGAGCGTCCTGGCGCCGCTCTCCTTGTGCATCCAATCCTTGAATTCGATCTCGTCGTAGTACGCCATGATGTCGTCGACCTTGAGACCCTTGGACCACGGATAGACCAGACGTTTCTCGGGGCCTTTGAAGTAGTATTCGACATGGCACTGGCCGCAGACGAAGGTGCGCATTTCCTGCCGGGTGGCCATCGTGTTCACGTCGTAATCCTCGATTCCCTGCGAAACCTTGAAGGCGCGAATGCCCTCGATGAATCCCGGACGCGTCACTCGAAGCTGCATCGTTTTGGGATCGTGGCAGTCGATGCAGGCGACCGGGTGGACCGCCAGTTCCTTGGCGTCGCTGTACGGCATCTGGTTCACCTTTTCGAATCCCTTGATGAGGTCGCCGGCCCCGGCCTTTTTATAGGGCACGTACATGGAGGCGTGGCAATGCAGGCACGTGCCGGGTTGTTTGACTTTCTGGCGTTCGGTGAATATCTGGTCAAGAAGCATGTAGGCGTGGCCGCGCTCCTCGCGGAAATCCACGGAGAACGCGTACCCGGCCCACATTCTTTTCAGTCTCGGATCTTCCTCCAGCTTCGATTGCGCCACCACCGACCGCGGATCGACCTGGCGGGGCGTGCGGGGCATCGCCTCGCTTCCGCCGAATCGCGTCCGGACCATGTCGACGGTTTTCTTGTAGCCGTCGTATTGCATCGGGAAATTTTTTCCCCAGATTTCAGGATCGACGGTCTCGTCCGTCAATTCGACCACACGGTAAAACGGATTTTTCGCCTCCTGTTTGCGCTCGAAGATATTCACCAGAAACGCCGTGAGCGCGGCCGCCAAGCCTGCGGAGACGGCAACGGTCATCACCCAGAACCGGACCGGGCGGCCTCGACCCGGCCGTGTCGAATTCGGATCAGAATTTTCCACAGCGCCCTCCTTGTATCATGGCGATCATGTTTCGTGGCCGACCGCCGCATGGCATTTGACGCACAGCACGGTTTCCGTCGCCCGGTGTGGCCCTTCGAGCGCGGTCACGATATCGGCGTGGCAGCGGCGGCATGATTCCTCGAGCACCCGGCGATTTCGCTCCTTGATTCGAACCGGTTCGTGAAATTGCCCCGTGGTGAACGCGAACGAATGCCAGAATCCGTTCGAAGTCTTCACGGCATACTTGCGGACAAGCGGCCGAGGCGTGTGACAATCGTTGCAAGCAGCAACCGCGCGGTGGCTGGATTTGATCCAGCCGCCATACTGGTCCTGCATGATGTGGCAGTTCGCGCAGGCCGCCGGGTCGTCGGTCAGATACGAATACCCCTTGGCGTAGATGAACGTGTACCCTCCGATGCCAAGCGCTCCGCCGAGAAGAACGGCAAAGGCGATCACAAGACGCATCCGCACCGCGGCCTTCTTCACGACGCCTCCCTTCACTTCAGAATCCGATCCTGCCTAAGACAATCATACGGCATGACCGGATCAAAGCTGAACCGTCATTTTACCGTCATGTTTCGTATGCTACCGTGTGAATATGGAGGAAAAAAAATCCACGCAAGGAGCGTGAAGACGTTCATGAAGCATCTGATCACAGTTTTTGTTCTGTGCATGTTCATCGCGATGGGGGCATTCGAAGGTCTCGCCGGGGATGATAAAGAGGAGGGCGGCGCGGAGAGCGCTTGGCTGGATTCGTTTGCGGTCGCGGACCGTGATTTTGTGACGACCGGCCGGAACCGCTACTGGATTCTGGAGCCGGGCTATCGGCTCCTCTTGAAAAGCAAGACCGAGGGCGTCGAGATCACGGTGTTGAACGAGACCCGGAAGATCGGCGGCATCGAAACCCGGATCGTCGAGGAACGGGAGTGGAAGAAAGACCGGCTGGTGGAAGTGTCCAGAAATTTCTTTGCGGTGGATCGCAAGACGAATGACATCTATTACTTTGGAGAAGAGGTGGACATGTATAAAGGCGGCAAAGTTACGGGTCACGAAGGCGCATGGTTGCATGGGTCGGAGGGCGCGCGATACGGTCTCATCATGCCGGCCAAACCGGGCGTGGGATTCAAGCATTATCAGGAAATCGCGCCGGACGCGGCCATGGACCGGGCGGAAATCATCAGCGTGAACGAGACGCTCAAGACACCGGCGGGGACCTTCGAGGGTTGCCTGAAGGTGGACGAGACAACGCCGCTTGAGCCGGGGGAACACAGCATCAAGCTGTATGCGCCGGAGGTGGGACTGGTCAAGGACGGCGCGACGAAACTGGTCGAGTACGGGTTTGTGAAGGGCGGCAAGGCGAAGTAAGATGCGGAGTGCAGAGGTTTCCTCGGGCGATCTGGCCGGCCTGCGCTCCTGCCGGGCCGCGCCCGGCAACCGACGCCATGGGCCGTCCGGGTTTATCGCGCGGCGGCTGAAGATTCCGACTGAATGCGATAGACGCGGCGGATGATGGGGATCGCACCGTCCGCGCCGCGGGCCAGCGCCTTGCTCGCGAACAATTCGGCGAGCGGGGCGTTTCCGTTCGACAAAAGATCCCACGCGCTGGACAGGTACAGCATGGCGTCAATGGGAATCCCGGGATGATCCTGCGTTTCCGGTTTTTCGGCGCGGTCGATCTCGATCAGGAGTTTTTCGGCGTCGTCATATGTGACGGCAGCGGCCTTGGCGGCGAAGTCTCTGGCGGCGGCCACTTTTTTCAAGGCCAGGGCTTCCCACGCCTTCGAGAGATCCCTCATGAACTGCACGTCGTCCGGCCGCCGGAACGAGGGTGCGACCGCGGCGGCCAGACGCCGGGATTGTTCCGCTTTTCTTGATGTTTCCTGTTCTGCTTCCGCGGCGGATATCTGCGACAGAAGATTTCCCGCATCGGGATTGCCGAATCGCTGGGACTCGGTGGCGTAGAATTTCGCCTGGATCATGTTTCCCTGTTCCAGAAATCTGCGGGCCATGTCGGCATACTCCTTTGCCTTTGCCGCATTCTCGTGCCGATGGATTTCGTCTTTGGCGGCGGCATCGATTTGCCCGAGAATGATCCCGGCGTCCGGATAACCCATCTTTTCGGCCGCGCCGGCATAAAAATTCGCCTGCGCATAATTTCCCTGCCTCAGAAATCGGCGGGCCATGTCCGCGTATTCTTTGGCTTTGTCCGGACCGGACGGCAGCCCGGAGACTTTCCGCGGAACGGACGCATCCCGGTCGGCGCGAGGGGGCGCGGGGGGTGGGACATCGCGCGAATGAGTGACGCTCGCGGGTTCCGTCGGCGCCAGATCGTTTGAAAGACGCGGCGCAGAATGAACATTTCTGTCGTGGGCTTGCGGCTCTTGCGGCTCGAAACGGGGCGGACGGCCGAATGCAAGAGTCATCGAAAGGCGGTGGCTGTTTCCCGCATCATTGAACGGCACGTAGGCATAGTCGAGTTGAAATCCGCCGACATGGAACCCCAGGCCGGCCGTCAATCCGGACCCGAGATCGTTTCGAGAATTGTATCCGAAACGAAGGAATGCCATATTCATTACTCCATATTCGATGCCCGCGCCAAACTCGGGTTCCTGCCGGCGCACAAACGACAGCGATGTGGAGACCTTGAGGCCGCGGACAAACAGGCGCGGCACATGAAGGCCCAGCGAGATATCCAGCGGCAGATTCTCCTCGTCCCGGTCGAACTTGACCGCCGGTCCCATATTGCGGATGGCGGCGCCAAACTCGAGCAAATCTTCTATCGCGATCGTATGCACGCCCAGATCGAATGACTCGCCGGTTCGGCTGATATTGTCCAGTTTCTCCCGGAAGACCCGGCCTGCGCCGCCCACGGACACTCGTTCGCCGAATTGACGCGAGACCGCGAAAGACAACATCTGGGCGCCCGCGCTGAACCGGCCCGTGCCGGCGGGGTTGGAGATCGTGCGGCGGGTGAAGGTGCCCTGATCGAGGATCAGCAGGGACGATCCGAGCGTCCAACGTCCGGCGGAAAACGCGCCGGCGGCGTAGTCGGATTTCATGTCGAGCAGATAATCGTTATGCTGCATCTGAATCTGCGCCTTGCCAATGCGCGTGAGGCCGCCGGGATTGTAATGCAAGGCCTCGATGACGCCGCTTCGGGCAACATAGGCCTCGCCCAGGGCCGCGGCCGCGCCGCCATTGGCGAGACGCAGGAACACGGCGGCGCTTGTGCCGCCGTCGCCCGTTCCCGCGAAGGCCGCCGCCGGAACCAGCAGGGATAGACCCAGGGCGCACGCGCGCGCCATCCGCCTGAGATGGAATGCCATCCGCCGACTCATCGGATGATCACGAGCTTGTCCACAAGCTTCGATCCGTTCGGCGCCGTGACGACGACGATGTAGACTCCGGACACCACGCTCTGATTCTTGTCGTTGCGGACGTCCCACTGATAGATGCCCGAATTGCCGGCGGTCGCGCGGGACACGAGCTCTCCGAGCATGGTGAAAATCTCGACTTTCGAACCCGCCGGGACGTTGTCCATGATCACGCCGGTGTTCAAATTGCCGGCGATATACTCGCCGCCGTTGTCCGGATCGCCGTCGTTGGGACGGAACGGATTCGGATAGACTCGGATCTGCGAGGCGTCGGTCGAGGCGGCAAGACCGATCAGGGTGAAGACCGTGAAATGGTTGACGCGCGTTGTGACCCAATTGCGCGCCTTGTCCCGGGTGACGTTCGAGACGTGGACCCACTCGGATGTCGACTCATCGAGGAAGTACATCTCGAGCGTGGACTCGTCGATGGGGGTGCCGTCGATGATGCCGTCGTCGTCCTCGTCGGGATACGTGATCGAAACTTCGACGGTGATGCCGAGCGAGTGGATTTTCCGGCCGGTCTTCGTTTCGTAGATGTAGATCTGCTGTTCCGGCCGGATACTCACCGGCAGGACACTCGCCGCCGGATACCGCGACATGTTGGAATTGGCGGTCAGCACATTGGGCTTCAGGGAGGCCGTCTCCACGCTGAAATCGTCGTAATCTTCGATGATGATCCGATATCCGTCGCTGTCGAAATATCCCGCCGGAATCTTGAGAATGCCTTCCGAGTGCGTTGGATGGCGGCGCCCGACGACGTACATGGGCGGCGATGTGGATCCGGCCGAAATTTCAACGATGGGATAGTAGGTCTCGCCAAAGAGCGTCACGCGCAGGAAAAGCAGATTGTTTTCGACGGCCGTGTAGGGCAGGTACGCGGAATCCAGGGTGAATTTCGCTGTGGACGAGACAAAGGCGCCGCGGCCGCCCGTGCTGTCCGCGATCGATACCGTCATGCGGTGGCCGTCCAAGCCGGGCAATCCTTCGCCGCCACGCCCGGTCGGACGGAAGACGAAGACGTTCGAATCGGGCCCGCCACGATAGACGCTGATCCGGATCTGCTGAATCGTGTCCAGAAAGGCGGTGAGTGTTTCGCCGGTCACGGCGATTGCTCCGGACGTCCGGCTGTCCGTCGAGTCTGTCGGGTCTACGTATTTGACGGTCAGCGTGTCGAGCGCGCGGACGTACAGGGTCCCCGATCCGCTTGCGGCCGCGGTTGCGTTCGACGTGGTCGGCAGTCCGGCGATGCCGAAAATGCCGGCGTTCTCCGCCGTCTCGGTGAGCGTCAGCGTTTCCGTCTCGCCCGTGGTCTGGTTGGTGATCGTGACCGTCACCGTCTCGATCGCGTTTCCGTTCATATTCTGGTCGCTGTCCGAGACGGTCGCGGTCAGAGAATCGCCCGCGGCGATGGAGGTGACCGTCGTCAGCGATGAGGTTGAAGTGTCGGCGTTGATCGTGATCGCGGCCGAAGTGAACGAGTCGGAGGGATCGTTCGGATCCGTGTATTTGACCGTCACCGTGTCGCCGGATTTGATGTAGAGTTTGCCGGATCCGGTGCCGGAGTCCGACGCAAGGGTCGAAAGCGGCAGGCCCGCGATATCGAAGATACCTGTGTTTTTACCCGTCTCCGTCAAAATCAGGATTTCCGTCTCGCCCGTCAGACTATTGGTGATGACGACCGCGATGGTTTCAACCACATCGCCGTTGAGGTTCTGGTCGGGGTCGGAGATCATCGGGGCGATCGAATCAGATGCGGTGACCGCGGCGGACGGAAGGACTGTGACCGTGGTATCCGAAGCGACAGAGGTCGGCGGCGGCGCCACGCTGATGGCGGCGGTGGTGAAACTGTCTTTCGGATCTCTCGGGTCTGTGTACTTCGCCGTCACGGTATCGCCCGGCTTCACGTACAATTTGCCCGAGGGCGATCCCGAATCCGACGCATTCAAGCTCAACGTCAGGCTTGCGATGTCGAAGATGCCGGTGTTTTTGCCCGTCTCCGTCAAAATCAGGATTTCCGTCTCGCCCGTGGTCTGATTCGTCACGATCACCGCAATTGTCTCGACCGCATCCGCATCCCGGTTTTGATCGCTGTCCGTCACTGTTATCGAGATGGACTCCGAGGTCGCTACCCGCACCGGCGACGTGCCGGAACTCGTTGTCGTATCCGGTATCGTCGTGATGACCGGAGACGTCACGCTGTCTGTCCCATCCGTCGGGTCCGTATATTTTGCCGTCAGCGTGTCCCCGGGTCTTACGTACAACCTGTTCGTTGAGGATATTGAATCTGACGCCTTCGAGCTTGTGTTCAACCCCGCCAAGTCGAACACGCCGCTGTTGTTTGACGTCTCCGTCAATACCAGCGTCTCCGTTTCGCCCGTGCGGATATTTGTCACAATGACGCTTACCGTTTCGATGACTGTCGCATTCAGGTTCTGGTCCGTGTCCGTGATCACCGGCGCAAGCGTTTCCCCCGCAATCAAGGTCGTCGAGAACACACCGGAAGATATCGACGATGTCGGTTGAAACTGTCCCGTCGAGGTCGTGGCGAAGTCTTTGGCGTCCGTCGGATCGATGTATTTCGCACTGAACGTGTCCGCCGCGCGGGCGTACAACCTGCCCGTGCCGCTCGTGGAATCGGATGCGTTCGCGCTGGTCGGAAGGCCTGCCTGTCCGAATATTCCCGTGTTTTTCCCCGTCTCCGTCAGCGTCACGACCTCCGTCTCGGCCGTCGTCCAGTTGGTTACAGTCACGGTGATTGTTTCCGTCGCGCCGCCATTCAGGTTCTGATCGCTGTCCGCCACCGTCACGTAGACCGAATCGCCGATTGCGGGCAACGGGGTCGCCGAGATCGAGGACTTCGAAGTGTCCGGCACGATCCCGATCGACGGCGTCGTGAACGAGTCCCGCCCGTCCGTCGGATCCGTATATTTTGCGGTCACCGTGTCACCCGGCTTCACGTACAGCTTGCCGCTGACGCTCGTCGAATCGCCCGATAGAATCGACAGCGTCAGGCCCGCAATGTCGAACACGCCCGTATTTTTTCCAGTCTCCGTCAGCGTCAGCACCTCCGTCTCCCCCGTCACGCCGTTCGTGATCGTCACCGTGATCGTCTCCACAGCGTCCCCGTTCAGGTTCTGATCCGAGTCCGACACGATCGGCGCAATCGAGTCCGCCGTCGACACAGACACCGGCGACGTGCCGTAACTCGTCGTCGTGTCCGGGATCATCGTGATCGTCCCGGACGTCACGCTATCCGTGCCGTCCGTCGGGTCGATGTATTTGATCGTCAGCGTGTCCGCCGCGCGAACGTACAGTTTTCCGGAATTGTTCGTGGAATCGGCGGGATTCACGCTCGTCGCAAGGCCCGCGATGTCAAAGAGGCTACCGTTCGTTCCGATCTCCGTCAGCGTCAGCGTCTCCGTCTCGCCCGTCGTCTGGTTCGTGATCGTCACCGTCACCGTCTCGGTCACCGTGCCGTTCAGGTTCTGGTCCGTGTCCGTGATCGTCGCCGACACCGAATCGCCAAGAATCAGCACCGTCGGGAATATCCCCGACGACGCCGTCGGCGACGGCTGGAACTGCCCCGTCGAAGTCGTGGCGGAGTCTTTCGCGTCCGTCGGGTCGATGTATTTCGCGCTGAACGTGTCCGCGGACCGCACGTACAGCTTTCCCGTGCTGCTTGTGGAATCGGACGCGCTCGTGCTTGTCACAAGTCCCGCCAGGCCGAAGATTCCCGTGTTCTTGCCCGTCTCCGTCAGCGTCACGACCTCCGTCTCCCCCGTCGTCCAGTTGGTCACCGTCGCGGTGATCGTTTCCGTCGCGGCACCATTCAGGTTCTGATCGCTGTCCGTCACCATCACGTAGACCGAATCGCCAATGGCGGGGGACGAGGTCGCCGATATCGCGGACTTCGCCGTGTCCGGCACGACGCTGATCGACGGCGTCGTGAACGAGTCCCTCCCGTCCGTCGGGTCCGTGTATTTCGCCGTCACCGTGTCGCCCGGCTTCACGTACATCCTCCCGCTTCCGGTTGTCGAATCGCCCGGCAGGATCGACAGCGTCAGTCCTCCGATGTCAAATACCCCCGTATTCTTCCCCGTCTCCGTCAGCGTCAGAATCTCCGTCTCGCCCGTCATCCAGTTCGTGATCGTCACCGTCACCGTCTCCACCGCGTCGCCGTTCAAATTCTGATCCGAGTCCGACACCACCGGCGCGATCGAGTCCGACGTCGACACCGTCAACGGCGACGTGCCGTAACTCGTCGCCGTGTCCGGAATCATCGTGATAGTCCCCGACGTCACGCTGTCCGTACCGTCCGTCGGGTCCGTGTATTTGATCGTCAGCGTATCCCCCGACCGAACGTACAGCTTCCCGGAATTGTTTGTGGAATCGGCGGAGGTCACGCTCGTCAGAAGGCCCGCGATATCGAAGATACTGCCGTTCGTTCCGATCTCCGTCAGCGTCAGCGTCTCCGTCTCGCCCGTCGTCTGATTCGTGATCGTGACCGTCACCGTCTCGGTCACCGTGCCGTTCAGGTTCTGGTCCGTGTCCGTGATGGCCGGCGCAACAGAGTCCCCGATCTTGAGAACAGTTGGGAATACGCCGGAAGATACGGTCGATGTCAACTGGAATTGCCCCGTCGAGGTCGTGGCGGAGTCCCTCGCGTCCGTCGGATCGACATACTTCGCGCTGAACGTGTCCGCGGACCGCACATACAGCTTCCCTGTGTTGCCCGTGGAATCGGACGCGTTCGTGCTCGTCGGAAGTCCCGCCAGGCCGAAGATTCCCGTGTTCTTGCCCGTCTCCGTCAGCGTCACGACCTCCGTCTCCCCCGTCGTCCAGTTCGTCACCGTCACTGTCACCGTCTCCACCGCGCTCCCGTCCAGGTTCTGGTCGCT
>MFPR01000010.1:0-1132 GCA_001784175.1 Candidatus Lindowbacteria bacterium RIFCSPLOWO2_12_FULL_62_27 | reverse complement strand
CCGTCCAGGTTCTGGTCGCTGTCCGTCACCGTCACGTACACCGAATCGCCCGTGTTGACCGGCGAGGACGCCGTACTCGACGAGTTGGCCGTGTCCGGCACGACGCCAATCGACGGCGTCGTGAACGAGTCCCTCCCGTCCGTCGGGTCCGTATATTTCGCCGTCACCGTGTCGCCCGGCTTCACGTACAGCTTGCCGCTGACGCTCGTCGAATCGCCCGGCAGGATCGACAGCGTCAGTCCCCCGATGTCGAAGATGCCCGTGTTTTTTCCAGTCTCCGTCAGCGTCAGCACTTCCGTCTCCCCCGTCACGCCGTTGGTGATCGTGATCGTGATCGTTTCCACCGCATCCCCGTTCAGGTTCTGATCCGAATCCGACACCACTGGCGCGATCGAGTCCGACGTCGACACCGTCAACGGCGACGTGCCGTAGCTGTTGGATGTGTCCGACACGATGCCGATCGACGGCGTCGTGAACGAGTCCCTCCCGTCCGTCGGGTCCGTATATTTTGCGGTCACCGTGTCCCCCGGCTTCACGTACAGCTTGCCGCTGACACTCGTCGAATCGCCTGGCAGAATCGACAGCGTGAGCCCTACAATGTCGAACACGCCCGTGTTCTTCCCCGTCTCCGTCAGCGTCAGCGTCTCCGTCTCGCCCGTCACGCCGTTGGTGATCGTGACTGTGATCGTCTCCACCGCGGCGCCGTTCAGGTTCTGATCCGAGTCCGACACCACCGGCGCAATCGAATCCGACGTCGACACCGTCAACGGCGACGTGCCGTAGCTGTTGGATGTATCCGGCACGACGCTGATCGACGGCGTCGTGAATGAATCCCTCCCGTCCGTCGGATCCGTGTATTTCGCCGTCACCGTGTCGCCCGGCTTCACGTACAGCTTGCCGCTGACGCTCGTCGAATCGCCCGGCAGAATCGACAGCGTCAGTCCCGCAATGTCGAACACGCCCGTATTTTTTCCAGTCTCCGTCAGCGTCAGCACCTCCGTCTCCCCCGTCACGCCGTTCGTGATCGTCACCGTCACCGTCTCCACCGCATCCCCGTTCAGGTTCTGATCCGAATCCGACACCACCGGCGCGATCGAGTCCGACGTCGACACCGTCAACGGCGACGTGCCGT
>MFPR01000009.1 GCA_001784175.1 Candidatus Lindowbacteria bacterium RIFCSPLOWO2_12_FULL_62_27 | reverse complement strand
CAGTCGTGTTTGCGGATACGACAGAAGGGGCGAACACGGCGGATACGATCACGGGGCTGTACAACGATACATACTATTGGCGCGTGCGCGCGGTCGATGATCTGGGCAATGGCGGCGAGTATTCGGTGGCGCGGGGTTTTGTGACAGACACCCTGATCGGCCAGGTGAGCCTGTCGCAGCCTGCGGACGGGCATGAGACGACGGCGATCAATTTCCAAGTGATCTGGAGCGCGCCGGCGGACAGCGTTGGGGTGGACAGCTACACGGTGGAGATATCGAAGAGCACGGCGTTTGCCTCGGTCGTGTTTGTGGACACGGTGCGGGGCGTGTTCACGAGCGATACGATCACGGGTCTGTACAACGACACGTACTATTGGCGCGTTCGAGCGATCGACGATCTGGGGAACGGCGGAACGTATTCCGTGACGCGGGGATTCGTCACGGACACGCTCGTATCGCAGCCGAGCCAGTCGCCGCCGGCGGACGGTCACGAGACGACGGCGAACAATGTCGTCGTGGGCTGGAGCGCGGTATCGGACAGCGTGGGCGTTGATTCCTACGCGGTGGAGGTGTCGAGAAACACGGCCTACACGAACATCGCGTTTACCGACACGATCGACGGCGCGCTCGCGAGCGATACGGTGACGGGATTGTACAACGACACGTACTTTTGGCGCGTTCGCGCGGTCGACGACCTGGGCAACGGCGGCGCGTATTCGGCGTCGCGGGGATTCGTCACGGACACGATCGTGTCGCAGCCGAGCCTGTCGCAGCCGGGGAGCGGTCACGAGACGACGGCGATCAATATCGTGGTGACCTGGAGCGGCGTGACCGACAGCGTGGGGATAGATTCCTACGCGGTGGAGGTGTCGAAGTCCACGGCGTTTGTCTCGGTCGTGTTTGCGGACACGACGGACGGGCAGAACACGGCCGATACGATCACGGGGCTGTACAACGACACGTATTATTGGCGCGTGCGGGCGATCGACGATCTGGGCAACGGCGGCGCGTATTCCGCGGCGCGAGGGTTTGTGACAGACACGGCGGTCGAGACGGTCACACTGGTCAGTCCGGCCAATGACGGAGCGACGGCCGATTCAACTCCGACATTCACATGGAATGCGGTTTCCGACAGCGTGGGAATCGACAGCTATCTGCTTGAGGTTTCCGCCAGTCCATCCTTCGCGCCTCTGTCGTTTGTGGACACAGTGGACGCCGGCCCGGCCGGCGTCACGAACGACACGTCGAGCCAGTTGACGACGGGAACCTATTACTGGCGCGTGCGCGCGATCGACGATCTGGGCAATTTCCGGTCCACCGTATCGGATTCGTTCCGATTCACTCTCTCCGTCCCTGTCACCGTGAGCCTGACGAATCCGGCCGCCGGGACAGAGACGCAATCGCCGGCCATGCGGTTCGAGTGGGCGTCGGCGACCGCCGAAACCTATAGTCTGCAGCTCTCCAAGTCATCCACGTTTTCAACCATCTCCGACAGCGTGGTCGACACGACCGCGACGTCCCTGATCCGCGTTCTGACGCACGAGGACACCTATTTCTGGCGCGTCATCGCGCGCGACACGTTCGGCAATTATGATACATCCGCCGCGCGCCGGTTTCTCTTGGACACATCGGTCGAACGCGTGTCCGTGTCGTCGCCGGCCGACGGACATGAAACCGCCGCAGGGACGGTCCAGATCGCATGGACCGCGGTGGCCGACAGCGCCGGGATTGATTCCTATGCGGTGGAGGCATCGAAGTCCACGGCGTTCACAGCAGCGGTCTTCACGGACACCGTGGACGGCAGCATGACGAGCGACACGCTGACGGGGCTGTACAACGACACATATTTCTGGCGTGTCCGGGCCGTCGACGATCTCGGGAACGTGGGGCCGAACTCCACCCCACGCGGATTCCTTGTCGACACGTCCGTCGCCAAGGTCGCCCTGACCGGGCCTTCAAACGGTTCTTTGACCGGCGACACCACGCCGACCTTGAGCTGGGCGGCCTTGTCCGACAGCGCCGGCGTCGACAGCTTCGCCGTCGACATCTCCAGAAGCTCGGGCTTCACGACCCACGCCTATGCCGATACCGTGGACGGAACTCTGACCGGCCACACCGTCTCGCCGGGCCTCACAGCCGACACGTACTTCTGGCGCGTGCGTGCGATCGACGATCTGGGCAATGTCGGATCGAACTCCGATTCTCTCAGTTTCCGCATCGACACGTCCCTGCCGTCTGTGTCCTTGGCGAGTCCGTCCGACGGCCATGAGACCACCGCGGCCACCCTTCAGTTTGTGTGGCTCGGAACCAACGCCGAGACCTACACGTGGCAGCTTTCCAAAACGTCGACCTTCGACTCCCTGGCCGATGGCGTGGCGGACACAACCGCGACCGCCCTCTTCCGAACCGTGTCACAAAACGACACGTACTTCTGGCGCGTCGTCGCCCGCAACAGCCTGGGAAATTTCGACACGAGTTCCGCCCGCGGGTTCCTGGTGGATACCTTCGTCATCCAAGTCAGCCCGGCCGCGCCGCCGGACGGTCATGAAACCAGCGCCGCGTCACTGAGTGTCGCATGGAATTTGGCCGCGGACAGCATGGGAATCGACTCGTACGCGATCGAGGCGTCAAAGACGAGTGCGTTTACAACGATCGTGTTTGCGGATACGACGGACGGGACAAATACGACGGATACCGTTACGGGTCTGTACAACGACACGTACTATTGGCGTGTGCGCGCGATCGACGATCTGGGAAATGTGGGCGCGCCGTCCTCCGCGCGGGGGTTCGTCGTCGACACCGCCGCCGGCCAGGTGTCCCTTGCCGCGCCGCCGGACGGTCACGAAACGACCGCCGTGACGATCAACCTCGCATGGGGCGCTATGCCCGACAGTGTGGGCATCGATTCGTATGCCGTCGAAGTGTCAAAGACGACCGCATTTGCCAACCTCACGTTCTCGGACACGATCGACGGCGCCGGAACCTCGGACACCGTCACCGGGCTGTACAACGACACATACTTCTGGCGTGCGCGCGCCATCGACGATCTGGGGAACGCCGGACAATACTCGGCGGCGCGCGGCCTGCTGTCTGACACAGACGTGGGACGGGTCCAGACGATCGCGCCGGCGAACGGGCATGAAACCACGAACGCCAACGTGGTTTTTTCCTGGCAGGCCCTGTCGGACAGCGTGGGGATCGACAGTTACGTTGTGGAAGTTTCCCCAACCAGCAGTTTCTCCGCGATGGCCTTTGTCGACACCGTCGACGCCGCGCGCACCAGCGACACGACAACCCTCCTGGCCTCCGGGACCTATTATTGGCGCATCCGGGCCGTGGACGATCTGGGCAACGCGCGTGCGACTGTCCCCGATTCGTCCCGCATCGTCATCGGCGTCGCCGTCACGGTCACAGCCGTCCAACCGGCAGATGGACATGAAACCACGGCACCCACCCTGCGATTTGAATGGGCCTCCACCGGCGGCGAAACCTACGTCTGGCAGCTTTCCAAGGTCGCAAGTTTCGCCGCCCTCGCCGACAGCGTGGTCGACACGCGCTCCACGGCGGTGGTCCGGACTCTGAGCCATGAGGACACCTACTTCTGGCGCGTCATCGCGCGCGATACGGCGGGCGCCAATTTCGACACCACGCCCATCCGCGGATTCCTGCTCGATTCTTCCGCCGGCCAGGTCACCCTGGTTCTGCCGGCCGACGCTCACGAGACATCCAACGCGCGTGTTGTGCTGAGCTGGCAGGCGCCCGCGGACAGCGCCGGCCTCGACAGCATCGCGGTCGAAGTCGCACGGGACACGACGTACACGAGCCCGGTATTTCTCGATACCGTCGACGCCGCGCTCTCCGCCGATACCGTCACCGGATTGTACAACGACACGTTCTACTGGCGCGCGCGGGCGATCGACAAGCTCGGCAACGTCGGACCCCACTCAGCCTCCCGCCGGTGGACACATGACTCGCAGGTATTTCAGGTGACGTTGAGCCTTCCGGCCGACGCGCATGAGACATCGAACCTGACGCCGGTCGTGTCCTGGGTTTCCGTGGCGGACAGTGTGGGCATCGATTCCTATATCGTCGAAGTCTCGCGCCTGATCAGCTTTGAAACGCTTGCGCTGACGGACACCGTAAGTGGAAGCCGCACGCAGGACACCCTTTCGGCCTTGTCGATCTACGGCACGTACTATTGGCGTGTTCGCGCCATCGACCGGATCAAGAATATCGGTCCGGCGTCCGACACCCGCCGGTTCGTGGTCAAAACAACGTCGGTCGTCAAACTCTACGAGGACGCGGCCTACGGCGACGAGGTCGACACCTTCCTGTCCCGGGACGCGATCTACCTCGAAGTCCGGGACAGCGATGAGAATCTTGATACGGCGAAACCGGACACGCTGACCGTCACCCTCTACGTGGGCGATCACAAGAGCGGAGAGGTCGTCGATACGGAAACGTTCGTTCTGACGGAAACCGGCGACGCGTCCGCTATTTTCCGGCTGGCGGCGGTCTCGATCGTCGATACGGTCGCGCCCCGGCCGAACGACGGAATCCTGAGCTGGGGCGCCGGCGACACGCTTCACGCGGCCTATGTCGACGAAAACGATTCGTCCGATCAAGTATCCGACACGGCCCTTGCCATCGAGATCGCGTCGTCCGCCGCCCTGCAACTGTTCGAAAACGCGGCGTTCACCGACGACGTCGACACGTACCTCACGCGTGATGCCTTGTACGTCCTGATCCAGGACACGGACGAGAATCGCAATCCTCAAGTGAAGGACACCGTTTCCGTCACCGTGACCGTCGGCGACGACGCGAGCGGCACGCTTCTCGACACCGAAACGCTCGTGTTGACCGAGTCGACCGAAACGTCCGGAACCTTCTTGAGCGGCGCGATCGCGCTCACCGATCAGGTAGTACCGGCCGCCGGAGACGGCCGGCTGGGCTGGGGATCAAAAGACACGATTCACGTCGCATATCAAGACGTGTCGGGAACGTCCGAGTCCCGTTCAGACACGGCGCTGGCGATCGAAATACCGACAACGGCCTCCATTCAATTCTACGAGAATGCCGTGTTCACCGACGGCGTAGACACGGTACTCGCCCGAAACGACGCGCTCTACGTCGAAGTGCTCGACACGGACGAGAATCGGGACCCAACCCGGAAGGAAACCGTTGCCGTCACCGTGTACGTCGGCAACGGTTCGACCGCCGGCGGAGGTATCGGGATCCTCCTCGACACGGAATCGCTCGTCCTGACCGAATCGGGCGAGACGACCGGCGCGTTTAGAAGCTCGCCGATCGCCGTTGTCGATACGCAGTTCCCGCTCATCTCAGGAGACGGGCGGCTCGCCGCCGGCCTCGGCGATACGCTGCATGCCGCTTACCAGGATCCCAACACGGGATCGGACGCCGCCTCGGACACCGCGCTCGTCGTCGATTCTCCGGTAGCCGGGCAGATCCGCCTCTTCAGGGACACGCAGTTTGCAGCGCCGGCCGACACGTTCCAGGTGGGCGACAGCATTTTCGTCGAAGTCGCCGACGCGGACGAAAATCGCAATCCGCAGGCCGCCGACACGGTCCGCGTGGTTTTGACCGTCGCCTCGACCGGCGCGTCCGGCCTCGACACGCAGACGCTGGTCCTGACCGAAACCGGCGAAACGTCCGGGATATTCAGGAGCCTGGGTATCGCCCTCCTCGAAACGACCGCCCTCGCCGCCGAAGACGGTATTCTCTCCGTGGGGCCTGACAGCCGGATCTTGGCGGTGTATCAGGACCCCGAAGGCGGCGCGGACACCAAACTCGTTATCGTGGAAGCGTTCCGCGGGAACCTGCGTTTGACGCTGTCCGACACGCAGCCTGCGGACCTGTCCATTCAGGAACGCGACACCCAGGCCGTCGCGCGGTTCGATCTCAGCGCCGATGAGAAAGAGTCGGTCGGCATCCGCAGAATCCGCGTGTCGCACGGCGGTTCCATGAGCGCGTCCGGCGTCACGGCCGTCGCACTCTACCGGGACGCCGGAACGCCCGGAATGCTGGACGCCGCCGACACCCTCTTCGCCGCGGGGACCCTGTCCGGCGGCGCCGCCGATCTACAGGGCGACACCATCGTCCTCCGGACGAACGACACGGTTTCGATCCTTGTGGTCTATCAGACAGCGGCGTCTCTGAACGATGGCGACACCTTCCATGTGCAAATTCAGTCCGTTTCCGACCTGACGGCCACCGGCGGAATTTCGAACCGCACGCCGGATATTTCCGGCCTGCCGCTGACCTCCAGGACCGTCACCGTGCGCTCGCGGTACCCGGCCGTCACATCCGTCAATCCGTCCAATGGCGCCTACGTCCTCCCGCCGCCCTTCGATACCGCGCTTCTGCCGATTCGCATCGTCTTCAATGTTCCCATCGACTCCGGTTCGGCCGACGAAACCGGTGTCCGCATCGTCGATGAAAACGGAACCAGCCGGACGAAATCCGTCCGCCTGCCGGACAGTCGCACCATCGAAATCGTCGCGATCTACGCCGACACCGAATGGCCGGCCGGTAAATCCTTCCAGATCCGGGTGAGCACGTCGATCAAGGACCGCGACGCGCCGCCGGATTCGCTCCAGGCGGAGTTCGTGTCGGTCTTCCAGATTCTCCAGACGTCGCAGGGCGAACTGGTCACGGCCTCGCAGGACGGCAAGGCCACGATGAAGATCGACAGCGGGGACATTGTGCCCGAGGTGAAATCGGTCTGGCCGCAGGTCTTTGTCCCGGACGACACCAATCCTGTTCTGCAAACCGCGCGGAACGTTCTCTCCGCGCATCCGCAGTACCAGCCGATTCCGGCCGGTCTCGGAAAATCCATGTATGACTTCTCGCTGAAGAAATTGAACCCGGCGGATTCCGCGTCGCTGATCGCGCTCGGCCAGACCGATTTCCTCAATCCGGTGGACGTGGCCATTTCCATCATCAAGCCGACCGAGTTTCTGGAGGCCAAAGGCGCGGTGCTGAACGCCAGCATGCTGAGGATGGCGCATTTCAAGGAGGACGCCGGGGTCTGGGAAATTCTGACCGCACAGCTCGACGATTACGGAAGCACGGTGACGATTCGCGCGCCGACGACCAGCTTCTCCGTCTTTGCGGTCGTCTTCGCCTTTGCCTCCGGCACGGTGACCGAATCGTTCCGGTCGTTCCCGAATCCGGCCAACCCCGCCGTCACGTACACCGGCACGTCAGGTTCCTGGCAGGGATTCCAGTTCGCGTGGAACATGCCGAAGGCCGGCGCCGTCACCATCCGCATCTACGATTTCGCCGGCCAGCTCGTCCGCGAAATCGGGCCGACCGCCTATGCGGCCGGAAACCTTTTCGGCGACGCGGCGACGCTGACGAAGCGGACGTGGGACGGAAAAAATGGCCGGGGCCAGACGGTCCTGAACGGCGTCTACTTCGTCCGCGCTGTGATCGAGTACACCGACGGGTCGTCCGAAGTCGCGGCCGACCGGATCATGGTGGTCAAATGAACGGCCGGCGCAAGATCTTCGGTCTCCTCACGAGCCTGGCGCTGTCCCTCCTCTGTCCGATTGCTGTTTCCGCCAAGTCCCAATCTGGCGGCGTTGTCGATCCCAGCACGATCCTCGGATTCGGCGCGCGGCCCAGCGGCATGGGCAACGCCTTTGTGGCCGCGGGAAGCGACGCGACCGCCGTGTTCTGGAATCCGTCCGCCCTGGACCGCGACCGCCGCAAAGAGATGTTCGGGCAGTATTCTCAGCCGTTCTTTGACAACACGTTCTACAACATGCTCGCGTACAAACACCCGGTCGGCCGGTTCGGCACGATCGGCGGCGGGCTGATCCTCGAGGGCGCCGACGACCTCGTGCGCCGGGATGAGTTCGGCACCAATCTGGGAACGTTCGACGTCGGCAAGATGAACCTGATGTTCGGCTACGGCAAGCAGATGACGCAGGGACTCTATCTCGGCTCAAGCCTCCATCTGGTCCGACATCAGGGAGGCGGCTTTTCGGGCACCGGCGTCGGCCTCGACGCCGGCGTGCTGTACCGGTTCACGCACGCGCATCTGGAATACAGCCGCGCCTATCTGCGCCTCGCGCAGGAGGAACTCCGGCTGGACGCCGACCGTTACTTCGAACGCGGCGCGCGCGCGTTCGAGACGGGCAAATTCACGGAGGCGTTTGAGAATTTCCAGAAGACGCTCGAAACCGATCCCCGCCATGCCCGGGCCCGCGTGATGCTGGCGCGAACGGCGGATCGCGACCGCTCGCTGGACGCCCGGTTGAAATCGTGGTCTCCCGCCAATGGCCAGACCGCCGTTGCGGAGTTCATGAAACGGAAAACCGGCGCGTCCACCCTCGACGACTGGTTCCGTGAGGGCGTCCGGCTGTACGATGCGGGCAAGCTGAAAGACGCGATCCCGTTCTTTGAAACGGTCATCCGCCGCGCGCGGCAGTCCAACGTGCTGAACGACCGACTGAGCCTCGGCTTGAACGCGCAGAATCTCCTGCAGCCCTCGATCAAGCTCGACCGCGCATCCGACCGCATTCCGTCCAATTTCAAATTCGGCGCGGCGTTTCAGCCAGTCGAGTGGCTCCTCCTCGCGCTGGACGCCGACGTCCCGTCGAAAGGCCCGCAACGGATGCACTTCGGCGTCGAATGGCGGCCGCTCACTTGGCTGGCCGTTCGCGCGGGTCTCGACGGCGACGAACCTACGATCGGATTCGGCTTCCGGTTCCAGGACATGAAATTCGATTACGCCTTCGAGCCGTCCGACGATCTCGACAACAATTTCCAGCGGATCGGCCTGTCCTACGAATTCGGCCGGTCTCACGGCGATATCGTCTCGGCCAAAATCCAGCGCGGGCTTCTCATGAAGTCCGAAAAGGAACACCGGCAGGCGGTGGGCGAATGGGAAAGCGCGATGAAATTGCAGCCGCAAAATCCCGTGGCCCGGTCCTACATCGAATCCTCCAACGAGGAATACCGCCGCCGGGTGACGGACCCGTGGGACAGCGTCGGCCGGCAGATGGAGGCCGGCCGGTGGATGGAAGCCCACCAGGCCCTCGCGTCGATCCTCGAGTACGATCCGCAGTTCGCGCCGGCCCGGGACGCGAAGACGCGGCTGGATGCCGGCGTGCCCCAGTATGTGGAATCCACGTTCGCGCGGGGCCGCCTCAAATTTTTGCAGGCGGATTATCAGGCAGCGGAAGAGGCCATGACGGCGGTCGTCTATTTCCGCCCGGACATCGAACCGGCCCGGCAGTATCTGGAAAGCTCGAAAAGACGAAACGAAACCGTTTCGCGCGACCGCAGGGTCCGTGAGTGGCACTTGCAGGGTCTCTCGCGATATCGCGCCGGAGACTGGGCCGCGGCCCTCGATCATTTCCAGAAAGTTCTCTCCCATGTCCCCGCGCATCCGGCGGCCGGAGAGGTCGTCGAACAGATTCTGGCCTTCCAGAAGGCGCGATTCGACGCGGACGAGCGCCGCGTGGAGGCCGAACGGTATTTCCGCACGGCCGCGGCCGATTTCCTCAACGAGCGGTGGGGGCGCGCGGAACGGATGGTCTCCCACAGCCTGGCGCTTCTTCCGGCCCATGCCGAAGCACATGACCTGCTGAACCACATTCTCGCCCAACAGAACCAGTCACTGCGGGCGCTTCTCAGTGAAGGAGACGAAGAGATGACGCAGGGCCGCGTGGACGCGGCGGTTGAACGCTGGCATAAGGCGATCGACCTCGATCCGGAGAACACCGAAGCCAGAACGCGGATTGAAAAACACTGGGATAAAATTGTCGACTTCATCGAATCTCAAACCCGGCTGGCCGCCAAACTGGCGGAACAGGGCGCCTACAAGGAATCGATCCTGTCCTACAACCGGATCTTGACGGTCGATCCGTTCAATCCGGTCGCCGCGCAAGGCCAGAGCGACGCCCGGGCCCGGCTGTCGTCGCTCCTCCGAGAGTCTCTCGCGCGCGCCGAATATTTCTACCAGGCCGGCGCCTACGACAAGTCGGCGGAGGCGCTCTCTGAATTGCTTGCGCTCGACCCGGCCTCCCAGCCGGCGCTCGAATTGAAATCAAAGGCTGACGAGAAGGCGCAGGCGCAGGCGAAACTCGGGCGCGCCGCCGGTCTGGGGCGGCAGGGCCAGGAGTTCTTCGACACGCGCCGGTTCAACGACGCGGTGGCGGCCTGGCAGAGTCTTGTCACGGAATTCGGTTCCGATCCCTCGCCGGAACTTCAACGGTTCGTTGAGAAAGCCCGCGAGCAGATCGATATCGCCGTCCGCGAGGCCGAATGGGCGGAGTCGGCGGAACTTCTGGCGGAATACCTGCGCGCCGGCGATGGGCACTATCAGGCCGGCCGGCTGGTGGACGCGCTCGAAAACTACGCGCGCGCGGAATCGCTCGCGCCCGACCACCCGGAAGTGCAGGGCCGGATTCGTCTGGTGAAAGAATCGCTCAACAGCCAGATTCCGCTTTGGATCGCCGAGGGGCAATCGCACGCGGAGGCGCAGCGCTGGGACGATGCCCAGGCCGCGTTCCGGTCGGTCCTCCTCGTCGATCCGCAAAATCCGGACGCCGCCGCCGGAATGGACCGCGTGGTGGAAGAACGCCGGAATGCGGCGGACCGGCTCGAGGATGTCGCGCGCGCGGAAGAATTGACCGGCATGGCCATTGAATCCTATCGGGCCGGCGCCCATCGCGAGGCGCTTGAGCACCTCGAAGCGGCGCGGGAGCTGCAGCCCGACCAGCCGGAGATTCAAAGGTTGATCCGGGAACTGAGCCGGTACGTTCAGGTCGATGAGGTATACCGCGAAGCGCTCCAGGCGTTTCAGAGCGCTGACTACAAGACGGCCATGGCCAAATTCCAATCTGTCGCTGTCTTGCGTCCCGACGACGCGTCGGTGCGGGACTTTATCGAAAAATGCCGCCAGGCCCTCCGGGGCAGGGATCGCGAGTCCGTCGAGCGGCTGGTTGCGTCCGCGACCCAGCACGCGCAATCCGCCGACCAGGCGGCGCTGCAATCCCGCTACGATCTGGCCCTCGGCCGCATTCAGAAGGCGATGGATCTATACCAAAAGGCGCGCAAGCAAGATCCGGAAAACACGGGCATCCGGCAGTCGTTGAGAGAAGCCGAATCGAAGGCCGGGGCGTGGAGAAAAATCTGGAACGAATCAAAGTCCGCCGACTACAAAAAATATCTCTACTCGGGCATGTCCCACTACACGAGCGGCCGGTACCGCGAAGCCATCGCCGACTGGAACCGCGTCCTCGCCGCCGATCCAGAACACATTCTCGCCAAAGAGTACATCCGGCGCGCGGAAAAGAAATTGAGCAAGTTGGAGCAATAACCTCCGGGCGATGATCCCGGACTTGCAACATCCCTCCTCGAAGGGCACAATTTTGACCTTGGCCCCGTAGCTCAGCTGGATAGAGCAGGTTCCTCCTAAGGACAAGGTCGGCGGTTCGACTCCGCCCGGGGCCGATAACACAATCAATCACTTACAAAATTGGTCAACCGGCGAGAATGACGCCACTGCCCTTAAACTGCCCTTTTGTTTTCCGCTTGACCCCATCGTACGCTTTCGTAAGTAGGGTCATCGTCTCGGAAAGTTTTTTGGTGTAGTAGTGGGTGTAGATGCGCGCGGCCTCATAAGTTTTGTGTCCCATGAGCGTCATGCGCTCGTCGATGTCCACGCCGTTCATGGCGAGGTAGGAGCCGAACGTGTGGCGGAAGTCGTGAAGCCGGACGCGGCGCGTGATTCCGGCGCGCTTGAGCGCGAGACGAAATGACGTGCGGCAATTTTTAATGGGCTTGCCTTTCCACGAGAAAACATAATCCGATCCATCGCGCGGTTGTCGGTCGATAATTGCCGAAAGCTCCGGCGTGAGCGGCACGATTCGCGGCTCGTTGTTTTTGCTGATCGGGATGCGAACAACTCCGGCTACGAGGTCGATGTCGGAATATCGAACCCGCAGGATTTCGCCTTTCCTCATGCCGGAGTAGAGCGCAAAGAGCGCGATGTCGGTGCCGCGTGTGCCGTCCGGTTTGATCTGCGCGATTTCTTCCGGCGCGAGTATGGTCGGCGGCCGGGTCGGGAATTTGACGGACGGGCTTTTGATTTTACTCATGGGGTCGTCGCCGATGAATCCGCCGCCGACAATGTGGCCGTCCTCGTCCTTCGTGCCGGTGTGGGCGAACCGGAACATGGCGCGAAGCCACGCAAGATATTTTCGAATGCTGGCTGCGCAGGCCGTCTCCTTGAATTCCAGCCGCCACTTTTCTATGTCGAAGTATGAAATGTCGCAAAGCCGCCGCGAACCCCAACGCCGTTCGACTAGGCGGAGGAATCGCATTTCCCGTTCCCATCCTCGCCGCGCCTTCGTGGCCCATGGGAAATAGTGGCCGTCCAGGAATTGTTTGACGGTGAGGGTCTCGCGCTCGCGCGTGCCGATCTTTTGTCCGGCCTCAAACTCACGGAGCCGGTCCGCGAAGAACGTCTCCGCGAGGTGAAGAGTCCGAAACCACTTTCGGCCCCGGCGCTTTTGGCCGTGCTGGTCCCGGAAGTAGTAGTTGACGCGGTATTGTCCGTTTGTGTCTCGCCGGATCGCGCGAGTTCCCATGTTCCCGTGTCCTTTCCCGAAATCTGTCAAGCCGCATCCATGCTTTTTGCCGGCGGTTGGCGGCTTGACAGAGGCGAACAGAAAATACACAATTTATGTATATCGTGTCAACGGAAATAACCATTTTGTATCCGTCGGTGTCGGAAACCGGGGTTATGATAGGCGGTGATGACACGGACAATGGCAGCGTCGGAAAGTTGGCGCTGATGAAAAAGAAACTGGATGCGAGCGTCGATTTCGGTCGAAGACTGGCCGATCTTCGGCGCGGTTGCGGGATCACGCAGGTCGAACTGGCGAAGAAAGTCGGCACGACACAGCGGATGATCACGTACTACGAGCGCGAGTCGGAGCGTCCGCCGGCGGTGCTGTTGCCGAAGATCGCCAAGGCTCTGCGGGTGTCGGTGGATAGGTTGTTGGGATTGGAGCCGGTCAAGGAGCGGGTGTCGTTGCGGGATGCTCGTGTTTTGAATCGCGTCCGGAAAATTTTGACGCTCCCGCCGATGAAGCAACGATCCGTGATCGAACATTTGGAAAGTTTGGTGGCGCGGCATGGGAATGGAGATGGACAGAAGGCGGCGTGAATGAAATGACAATGGATCCATTTCCGACGATCAAGCGCTTGGTGATGGCGCGGCATGCATATTTTACATTCAAGGCCGAGGCCGAAATGAAAAGGGACGATCTTTTGCAGGAAGAGGTTTATGAATCGATATGGGGTGCGCCCGGCATCACCCAAACGAAACAATCAAAGAATCCAAAGACGGGGAAACGTGAAGAGTTGTACGTGATTCACGGTTTGACGCTGGAGGGTATTGGCGTGTACACTAAAGGCAAGATCGAACAACGCGGAAAGGAGTTGTATTTCTATGTCCTCGTCTCGTCGAAGCGTCTTAGATAGGCGTTGTGCCGAGCTATTGAAAACGCCGGCCGCCTGTTTTGAATGCGGGAAGGTCCACATGGAGTATGTGACAGGCCCGTGCAAACTTGGCGACGGATTTGTCGTCGAGGAACTGACCTACCTGAAATGCAAATCCTGCAAGGCGATATTTTTCGACCCCGAAGCGATGGACGAGATTCAAAAACAACGCCGGCCGGTCAAAGCTCGCTGAAAAATAAAAGAAAAAGCATATTGAAGTCGCCCCCTCGGACACATCCCGCGAGCGCGGAAGCTGTCGGTAGGGTCGTCGCGCTCCCTGCGCCGTCGCTGACATCGGAGGCGACGGCGCCCGCGCTCCGCCCCGGTATCGGCCTGCGTCCTTACGTGCGGCAACGCTGCGATTTGACGCCTTGGGATCGGAGGGCGTCAAATCGAAGCGTTGCCGGCGCTTCGCATTCGCTCCGCTCACACGGACGCAGGCCTATGGCGCGCTCGTGGGATGTGTCCGAGGGGGCGACAGAAGCTGTCGGGCCTTCCATGGCAGCTTGGGCGCGGACATCCTGTCCGCGCGGAGAATTTTTTCGAGTGCGGGGAAATATGGGTGGAGAGCGCGAGAGGAGGGGCCTCTCGCTCCATCGCGAGGACAGGGAAGTCCGAGCGCCAGTCGCTCACGGATGGCCCTGTTTTGTCGCGGGTGAGCGCGGCCCGGACCAGGTCTCCGACTCATTGCCGCGCGCCGGGAGCGCGAGCGCTCCCGCGCCCGCGACCCATCCCACGCGTTGCGGGAAGCGCCGACGTAGTGCGTCTATGACCGGTCATAGGCGCACGGGTTCAAATACATTCACGCGCGGCGGCTCGACGACTTCGTTTACAACTGTTTTGATTTGATTTATACTCTTCTTCGCATGAAAAAGGTCGCGATATTGCTTTTGGTGTTGTTCGCATTTGACATCCTGGCCGATGGCGTTGATCTCGATTGCATGGAATCCGCGACGGACGCAGGCTGTCATTCGTGCCTCTGCCAGAATCACGGCACAGGCTTGACCTCCGCGCCGTTGGTTCAGAATTCCTTGACGGTTTCAAGTTTTATTTCCAACCACGAAAGCATCCAACCCGATTTACTTTCCATCAAAGGAGTTTTCCGCCCGCCGAAATTTCCTGCCTGAACTGGTTTGAGAATCCCTTAGAGTCAAACAAGCGTATCACTTAATTTTAATTCATTCCTGTCCAAAGGAGGGACATATGCGTTTTGCCTGTTTTATATGCCTGATATTCGCGTCCGTGGTTCCGGCCCGGGCGGAGGAATCCTATTCTTTGCCGGATATCGTTCGCCGCGCGCTCGAACAAAACGAACAGATCGCGGCCTTCAAGGCCCGCGCGGAACAAAAACGCCTGGAGGCCGGACAGGCGAAAGCGACGCCCAACCCGGAGATTGAATACGCCAAAGGCCGAAAGAAAGTTTCGCCGTCGAAAGGGCCGGTACACGAGCTGTCCGTGTCCCAGCCGATTTTGTATCCCGGCAAACAGGCGCTCCGGTCGGCGGTCATCCTTGTCGAGGCCGACAAGGAGCGCGTGAGACTTCGGCAGACCGAACTGGCCGTCGCGCTCGACGTGACGCGGCTGGCCTACGAATACGGCCTTGCGCGCCGCAAGGCTGCGCTGTTTGCCGAACGACAGGAACACTTCAAGATCATTCAAACCTATCTCTCCGGGCGCATCTTCGCCGCGCCGCAAAAAAAGGCCGAGAGCCAGATCGTCGAAAACCGTCTGCGCAACCTCACCACGCTCGGCTTGGAGGCGCAGGCCGCGTATCGCGCCACGTTTGAGAAACTGAACCTGCTGGCGCGTCTTGGGACGGACTCGTATCCCGTCGTCCGGCTGGTATGGTTCAACGGCCGCACGCCACTAGACGAAAAAGCGATGATTGCCAAATCCCAGGCGAACAATCTTGAGTTGGCGGAGCAGGGACTCGAAGCCGCCGGCGCGCGCAAGGAGGCCGACCTTGCCGCGATCGAACTCATGCCCGATTTTTCCGTCTCGGCCTTCACTCAGCGCGAGCGGGCTGTCGAGACGGAGCGGAGCCGCGGCATGGGCATTGGCCTTTCTATTCCCATTTTCAACCGCAATCGTCACGGCATCGCCGCGGCCAAACAGCGCATATCCGCGGAGGAATCGGCGCTGGCGTTTCAGCGTCGGCGCGTCGAAGGCGAGCTCCGTCAGAGCCTCGCTGAATACGACGCCGCGCGGCAGATCGTCGCGCGTTATCCCGAGACGCTTCTCACGGCGATGCACCGGCAGGTTGAGGATGCCGAGGAGGAATTTGAAAAAGGCCGCGTGGAACTGCTGGTCTTTTTGGAATTGGACCAGGAATTCGCCGAAACAGTCGAGCACGCGATTGAGGCCCAGCTCGACCTGGTCGAAAGCGCCTCGGAAATTTTCGCGCTGACCGCCGATCCGGAATTTCTCCCGCGGATCGAGTCGTTTTAGGAGGCCGTCATGCTCAACTCCATCATCGAAAAAAGTTTGAACCGGCGGCTCTGGGTCATCCTCGCCTTCGGCGCGCTCGCCGCGCTCAGCCTCCTGATCGTGCCGCAAATTCCCATCGACGCCGTGCCCGACATCACGCCCGTCCAGGTCGTCGTCAACACTCTCACCGGCGGGATAGACCCCGAACAGATCGAAAAAACCGTCAGCACGCCCATCGAATCCGAAATGGGCGGCATCGCAAACGTCGAAGGGGTTCGATCGCTCTCAAAAAATGGCCTGTCGCAGGTCGTCGTTATC
This sequence comes from Candidatus Lindowbacteria bacterium RIFCSPLOWO2_12_FULL_62_27, assembly GCA_001784175.1. Classification (GTDB taxonomy): domain Bacteria; phylum Lindowbacteria; class 2-12-FULL-62-27; order 2-12-FULL-62-27; family 2-12-FULL-62-27; genus 2-12-FULL-62-27. The sequence goes on along the minus strand of MFPR01000009.1, from coordinate 32,329 downwards.
TTCGAGGACGGCACGGATATCTACTGGGCGCGCCAGCAGGTGTCGGAACGCATGCAGAGCGTCAAGGAAAGTTTGCCGGAGGGACTCTCGCCGGAACTGGCGCCGATCACGACGGGCCTTGGCGAAGTGCTGATGTATGTCGTGCTGCCCAAACCGGGAACGCCGCTGGCGCAAAAGGACGAGGTCTCGCGTCTTTTGTATCTTCGCACGGTCCAGGATTTCATCATTCGCCGTCATCTCAAATCGACGGTGGCGAACGTGGCCGAAGTCGACGCCAATGGCGGATTCAAAAAAGAAATTCACATCGACGTCGATCCGGCGCGGCTCAACGACATGGGCCTCTCCATCGAGGATATCGTCCGAAAACTGGAGACGGTCGGCGAGAGTTTCGGCGGCGGATACATCCAGCATGAGGGCAGGCAGGTGATTGTGCGCACGACGGGCGCGCTCAATCTGGATCGTCTGCGGCAGATTGCCCTCAAGCTCGACGTGCGCGGCCGGCCCGTGTTGCTCCGCGAAGTGGCCGCGGTGCGGGAAGATTTTGTACAGCGCCAGGGCGCGGCAACCTACGGCGGCGAGGAAACGGTGCTCGGCACCGTGCTCATGCGCATCGGCGCAAATTCGCGGCAAGTCGCCCGCGACGCCGAACGCGTCCTTTCGGAAATTCCTCTTCCCGACGACGTTGAGGTTAAAATTTTATACTCGCGCCGGTTTCTGGTTGAGGCGACGATCCATACCGTCGCCACGAATCTCGCAGAAGGCGCTGCGCTGGTCGTCATCATCCTGCTCTTGATTCTCGGCAACATCCGCGCGGCGCTCATCATCTCGCTCACCATTCCGCTGGCGATGATGTACGCGGCCGTCGGCATGAAGTATTTCGGCATCTCCGCCAATCTCATGAGCCTCGGCGCCATTGATTTCGGCCTTCTCGTCGACGCGGCCGTCGTCATCGTCGAAAATGTCGTCCGGCATCTCGCCGAAAAACGCCGTGACGGGACCGTCTCATCGCGGGAACGGCTGGAGATCGTGCTTGGCGCGGTGAAAGAGGTTATCGCCCCCGTGACTCTTGGCCGCATCCTCGTCATGGCCGTGTATCTTCCGATCTTCGCGCTTGAAGGCATCGAAGGAAAACTCTTCCGCCCGATGGTGGAGATGGTGCTCCTTGCGTTGACCACGTCCTTCGCGGCGGCGCTCGTGCTCATGCCGGTTCTGGCGTATCTGACCCTTCGCGCGCCCCGGCAGGAACACAGAGAGCCTCTGATTTTTGGACTGTTTCAAAAGGCCTACCGGCCCGTGCTCAAATTTTCCTTGAACTATCGCTGGCCCGTCGTGATCGTCGTCGCGGGACTGGCCGCATGGTCGGCGCTTGTCTATTTGCGGCTCGGCGCCGATTTCATGCCGCCGCTCGACGAGGGTGATTTGGTCGTCAATTTCATTCGGGACAGCAGTATCGCCCTTGACGAATCGGTCAGAGTCCAGAAGGCGTCGGAGAGAGTCATCAAACGGTTTGACGAAGTCGAAAACGTCTTCGCGCGTCTCGGAACGCCCGAATCGGCCACCGACCCGATGGGAGTCCATCTGGCGGACGTGTTTGTGATTTTGAACAAGGACAAGCAAAAGTGGCCGGTCCAGGCAAACGGCCGTCGGCGCAGTAAAGAGGAATTGTTCGAGGCGATTCAGGAATCCGTCACGAAGGAAATATCGAGCTCTCAAGAGATCATGGCCAGTCAGCCGATTGAAATGCGATTCGGTGAAATCCTCGAAGGAACCCGCGCCGACGTGTCACTACGCATTTACGGACCCGACCTCGACAAGCTCACGGAAATGCTGGAGACGGCAAGGCAGACGATGGAATCCGTGCGCGGCGCGGCCGAGGTGGAGCTTGATCCCCTCACGGCGCTTCGAAAAAGTCCGACACTTGACGTCCGCCCCGACGATAAACGCATGGCTCAATACGGCGTGGATCTCGGACAGGTCAACTGGCTGCTCGAAACCGCGATGGGTGGCCGTCGCGTCGGCAGTTTCTACGAACAGCAGTGGCGGTTCCCCATCGTCGTGCGTCTTGACGAAAAGTTCCGGGAAAATCCGAAAGAGATCGCGCGGCTGCCGGTAGGCCTGCCGGAAGGCGGCGTGGTGCCGCTGTCCGCGCTGGCCGACATCAACGAGAGGGATCAGGTGACGACCATCGCCCACGACCGCAACGAGCGTTACGCCGCCGTCGCCATCAATCTCTCGGCGGATCGGGACATCGAAAGTTTTGTGCGGGAGGCGAAAGAGACGCTGGCAAAAAAACTCGAGATGCCTCCTGGCTACCGGCTGTCGTGGGGCGGGCAGTTCAAAAATCTGGAACGCGCTCGTGCCAGACTCGGCGTGATCGTCCCCCTGACGCTCGTGGTTATTTTTATTGCGCTTCTCAGCCAGTTCGGCCGCCTGCGCCAGGCCCTTCTCATTTATTTGAGCATTCCGTTCGCCATGACCGGCGGCGTCTTTTCGCTCTATCTGCGGGACATTCCATTCAGCGTTTCCGCGGCGGTCGGGTTCATCGCCCTGACGGGCATTGCGATTTTGAACGCGATGGTGCTGGTCACGTTTTTCAATCAACTCCGCCAGGCCGGTAAGTCGCTCGAAGAAGCCGTGACAACCGGCGCCGAATTGCGTCTTCGCCCGGTATTGATGACGGCTCTCGTCGCCGGCGTCGGTTTCCTCCCGATGGCCCTAAACACCGGCATCGGCGCGGAAGTCCAGCGTCCGCTCGCCACCGTCGTCATCGGTGGAATTTTTTCGTCAACGCTTCTGACGCTCTTGGTTCTGCCCACCCTGTACTTGTGGGTTGAGCCAAAGGCCCACCATCCCTTCAAGTGACAGGGACGCGCCCCTGACCTATCCGAAGGGGCGAACCCCTTTCTCCCCTTCGGGCATCCCCTCTTGCCCATTTTCCCCTCTCGAATTTCAAACTGACTTACAACTTTTTTCCGCGCCGAATTCACTGCCCCTTTACTGCCCTTTTCCCCCCGAAAAAGGGCACTTTCGGGCACTAGACGCGTTCGCACGCGTGTTGACGAAACACGCGCTAACAGTTTGAATCACAAAAAGTTTCCGGCGCTCGCCGAGATTTTCAAAACGGGAAGTGCCGGTCACTCCTAAGGACAAGGTCGGCGGTTCGACTCCGCCCGGGGCCGATAACACAATCAATCACTTACAAAATTGGTCAACCGGCGAGAATGACGCCACTGCCCTTTTTGTCGGCGGCCCGGCGGGACCGGGGGGTTGTATTGACTTTGTAAAGATTATCCGGGATACTCCCCGCGTGAGGATACTTATTTCAAGAAACGCCGGTATTCATATTTTGAAACACCTTGTAAATCCCGGAGAGATAGATCAGGCGGCGCGAGACCCGGGTCGATTGATTGTGACTAGAGGCAAAAATGCTTATATGATGTTTGCCAAAACGAATGCCGGGCGCTTTTTGGCGATCTTCCTTTCGAAAACGCGTGGGGGATTTGAACTGAAGGCGGCCAGACCCACGACGCCAAAGGAAAAGAGATTTTACCGAAAGAGAAAAAGAACAAGAAGGGATGAGAGACTATGAAGAAGAAATTGCCCGATTTTTCAAAAATGACCGACCCCGAAATTGTCGAGTGGTTCGATGCGCATGATATGACGGATTATTTCGACGAGTCTGACATCGTCGAAATTGATTTTGAGGAAAAGGGAGATACAATGCTTCAAGTCCGCCTGCCCAAAAGTCTCAAACGACAACTCGACCGCGAAGCAAGGCGACGCGGTCTGCGCGGCGCGTCAACCTGCGTCCGCGCCATAGTGACGGAGGTCCTGAAAGCCGCATAAAAACGTTCGGTCACGAAGTTTTTCCTTGACTTCACGTTTCGCAGGTATATAATCCCGCTCGATCAATCGCCGAACCCTTCCGCTTGGAAGGGACGGGGGACCCAGGTGTTTGGGGTGAATGTCAGGTCTTGATCTGACAAGGGCGATACGGACGCCCTAACCCGACAGCTAACCTCGCAGGCGTTCGCCGGGAAACAGTTCCGAAGTTTTCTCCCGCGAAAGAATATCGTGCGTTCGCGCGTTCACGGACAGGGTCCGTCCGCGCGCGGACGGAAGGAGACGGGGCATGGAATCCTCGGAGTCCGCTTCGGATTCGCGTCTGAAGCACACGGCCGTTGTTTTGGCCGTGCTTGGAGTGATCTTTGGAGACATCGGCACAAGCCCGCTTTATGCGGTGAAAGAATGTGTCTACGGCGCGCATTCGGTGCCGCCGACGCCGCAAAATCTTTTTGGAATTCTCTCGCTCATGTTCTGGTCGCTGACGATGGTCGTGGCGGTCAAGTACCTGACCTTCATCATGCGCGCGGACAACCGGGGAGAGGGTGGAATTCTCGCTCTCCTCGCGCTGATCCCGCCCGACGCGGGCGGAGCGGGGCGCTATGGCAAATGGGTGACGTCCCTGGTGATTTTCGGCGCGGCGCTCCTTTACGGCGACGGCATCATCACGCCGGCCCTGTCGGTTTTGAGCGCCGTTGAAGGTCTGGAAATTGCCGCGCCGAACCTCAAGCCGCTTGTGATTCCGCTGACGATCTGCATCCTGCTTGGGCTTTTCTGGTTTCAAAGGCGGGGCACGGCCGGCGTCGGCCGGGTGTTCGGGCCGGTCATGGTGATTTGGTTTTCGACGCTGGCGATCCTCGGCGTGATCCACATTTCCCGACAGCCTTCGATCCTTCTGGCTGTCAATCCGATGTATGCCATCCGGTTCTTCATCGAACATCAATTTCAGGCCCTGCGGGTGCTGGGATCCGTCTTTCTGGTCGTCACGGGCGGCGAGGCGCTCTACGCGGACATGGGACATTTCGGACTCAGGCCGATCCGGATCGCATGGTACGGATTTGTCATGCCCGCGCTCTTGCTGAATTACTTCGGTCAGGGCGCGTATCTCTTGGGCCACCCCAACGCGGCGTCGAATGTCTTTTACTCGCTGGTCCCGGCCGGATGGGGGATGTATCTCTTGATCGTGTTGGCAACAGCTGCGACGATTATCGCATCTCAAGCGATGATATCGGGCGCCTATTCCCTGACCCGGCAGGCGGTGCAGCTCGGATTCTTTCCCCGGGTGACCGTCGTCCACACGTCCGGAGAAACTGAAGGCCAGATTTACATTCCAGAAATCAATTGGGCGCTCGCCGCCGGAACCGTCGGGCTGGTCATTTTTTTCAAGGAATCAACGCGATTGGCCGCCGCGTACGGGATCGCCGTCACCGGCACGATGCTCATCACGTCCCTGGTTTATGGCGCCGTGCTCGTCAAGGCGCGCGGCTGGCCGGTATGGAAGGCCGCCGCGCTGGTAGTATTGTTTTTATCTTTTGACGTGCCCTTCCTGGCCTCAACAGCTTTGAAATTCGTCCACGGCGGATATGTGCCGATCCTGCTGGCTCTGGCGCTGTTCACGATCATGATGACCTGGAAAAACGGCCGGGAACTTCTCGCCGCGCGTCTGAGCGGCGCAACGCCTCCCCTGGAAACGTTTCTGGCCGATGCGGCGCGCGAACAACCGCTGCGTGTGGGCGGAACGGCGATCTTCATGGCGTCAAATCCAACGGCGGCGCCCAACGCCCTGGTCCATCATTTCAAACACAACCAAACGCTCCACGAAACCGTCATTCTCTTGAGCGTTCACTCGGAGCCTGTTCCCAAAATCCCCCGGACCGAACGCATCCGGGTGTCGGATCTCGGGTTCGGATTCTTCAGAATCGAGGCGCGTTACGGATTTATGCAGACTCCTCACGTTCCGTCCGTCGTTCGGGACGCGGCTCTCCACTTCCACGTTCCCGTTGATTCATCCAAAACCACCTATTACCTGGGCCGCGAGACTCTCATGCCTTCTTCGAAAAACGGCATGGCATACTGGCGGAAGGTTCTTTTTGTGTTGATCACGCGTAATGCGCGGAGCGCCACAAAATATTTCGGCATCCCGGCTGTTCGCGTGTTTGAGATCGGAATGCAAATCAAATTGTAGGAGGGGCCGCTGCAAAAATTTTCTTGCGCCGGGGAAGCAAAGCGGATAAGATACGTGCTGTCAGATGTGCAGGCGATGGAGTTCGCCTTAACCGCCCCTACCGGCTGATGACTCCTACCACATGCAATGACTTTTAGAGATCAGGAGGTTACCGTGCAAGCTGACATTGTTCCCCTCGTCATCGGGGCGATGATTTTTCTGGCCAGTTTGATTTCCCTTCGGTTTGGCGTATCGGTGGCAATCGTCGAAATCCTGCTTGGCACGATGGCCGGGAATTTTGGCCTTGGGGTCCAGGAATGGATGCTGTATCTTGCGGGATTTGGCGGCATTATTTTGACCTTCCTGGCCGGCGCGGAAATCGACACGATCCTGATGAAAGAAAAATTCAAAGCGAGCATGCTGATCGGCACGTTTTCATTCCTCGTGCCGTTCCTGGCGACCGCGCTTTACGCGTATTACGTCGCCGGCTGGAGTTACCGCGCGTCATTGATTGCCGGCACGGCTCTTTCCACCACATCCCTGGCTGTCGTCTATTCGGTGCTGGTGGAAACGGGTCTGACCTCGACGGAAATCGGCAAGCTCCTCATGGCCGCGACGTTCGTGACCGACATGGGCACGGCCCTGGCGCTGTCCGTCCTGTTCGTCAAACCCACGCTCTATACGCTGGTCTTCATCGCGGTATCCGCGGCGGTGATTTTTCTGGTGGACAAATTCTCACTCTACATCCTGCGGAATCCCAGGCTGGCCAACAAGGTCATCGAGCCGGAGATCAAATATTTTTTTCTGATCCTTCTCGTTTTCATCTATTTCGCCAAGCTCGGCGAAGGTCACGCCGTTCTGCCCGCATTCGTGCTCGGACTCTTGATGTCCAAACATTTCAGGGAGCACCGAAAAACCAAAGTTGTGCGCGACCGGATGAGAACCGTCGCCTACGCCATCGTCACGCCTGTCTTTTTCATCGTCGGCGGAATGAAAATCTCCGTCGCGGTGATTTATTCGTCCCTTGGACTTTTTGCCGCTCTCTTCGCCGTTAAAATCGCTGGCAAATTTGTCGGCGTGTATTTTCTGGCGAAAAAGTACATTCCCAACGGGAGCATGTATTCGACCCTCCTCATGAGCACGGGCCTGACCTTCGGCACGATTTCCAGCGTCTTCGGCCTGACATCGGGATACATCGATCAAGTTCAATATTCCGTCCTGGTCGGCGTGGTCGTCGCCAGCGCGGTCATCCCGACCTTCATCGCCCAGAAATGGTTCATGCCTTTGCATTCGGAAGACATTGTGGAAACCAATGGGAACGGGGAAGTCACCACAAAATAAAATCCCCTCTCGAATTTAAACTTCGAAAACCACAATCTTTAATGGGTGATGACCGTCAAACGAAGGAAAGTCGCTCTCCGGCGCAATCGGCTCGACGGACCGAATCGGTCTTCCCGCCTTGGCCGCGCAGCGCTTGAGCATGTCTATCCAGGAATCGATTTTGATCGAGGGCAGATGGTGGGTCGCCATGATACGTCCTCCGGCAGGCTTGGCGGCCAGAACCGCCGGTTTGAACAAACTCGGATAGTCCCGGGCGACGTCCACCGCTCCGAACGGGCCCTTGGACCACGCCGGCGGATCGAGAACGACCAGATCAAACAGGCGGGGTTTGAATTTCCGGAATTTCCTCTTCAGGCTCCGGCGAACGCCGGGCGGCAATCCGGCCAGTTGGCGCATGACCGGCAGACAATCCTCCTCGATGATTCGAAATTGGTCGTCCCCGATATCATTGAGAACCGCGTTTTGCCGGCCGATCTTGAGACTGGACGACGCAAAGTCGACATTCCAAACATCGGTTGCGCCGCCGGACGCCGCAGAGATCCCGGCCGCGCACGTGTACGCAAACAAGTTCAGAACGCTGAGGCCCCTGACGGTTTTTCGAATGTATCTGCGGCCGGCGCGCAGATCGAGAAAAAGCCAGGGGTCCATCCCCCGATGCCGCGCGCGGATCAGATATTCCAGCCCGAACTCCCGGCACCTGAGATCGGCCGACGATTCCGGCCGGGGTCGATGCCGCCCTTCAAAAGACCGGGCTGCGGCGGCTTTCGGCCGGCCGCGGTGGTTGTACGCGATTACGACGGGGCCGGGAATGTTTTCACGCAGTGTGGTTTCAATCGCATCCCATTCCGCGGGTGAAAGTTCCTCGCGAAACGTTTGCAATAAAATCAATGATCCATACCGGTCGATCGTCAGGCCCGGCAGGCCTTCGGCGATGCCGTGAAACAGCCGATAGGCGTTGGTTCCCTCCGCGTGGAGGCTTTCGAAAAGATCTTTTCGTCTCCGCAACGCTTGATCGAACAGGGATGGAAAGGAAATTGAATTCGTCAGGACGGCCTTTTCCATTGCGCCCGGACTTTAACTACTTCTTTTTTGATCCTCCCCCAACAGAACCTCCCGCGTCCGGCTTGTCGCTCTTGCCCTTCGAATGCGGCACCACCACAAGCGCCGTATCGTAGGAGGAATTGCGCGCGTTGTCCGTCGCCCGGTAGACGATCGTGTAGGTTCTCGAATCGCCGGTCGTGTTCTTGGCCGCCAGAAGTTTGAAGGCCCGGTCGTCCGTGCCGTAGAGGGCCTCCGAAACGTACGGCCCTTTGGCGCCCGGGTGCGGCGGGCCGGTTTTGATCGAGACCAGCGCGATTCTCGGCCGGGGCGTGCAACTGTCGAAGACATCGATGGCGTCTGCGCGGACCAGGACAGGCTTGTTATTGGGCGGCCACAACTCGCTGGGATTGACAGAGAGCCTGCGAAATACGGGCGGCGTCGAGTCCCGGATGAGAATGACCACGCTGTCCGCCGCGGAGAGAGCGCCGTTATTGACCGTCAGGACAATCACATGCCGGCCCATCGGCAGGCGCACCGAAGGCCTCACGCCCGTTGCGCTGCCCAGCGGCCACTTCCACGCGTAGGTCAGAGTCCGGCCCTGCGGGTCCCGGGACATCGAGCCGTCGAGCTGGACGCGCGTGCCGATGTAACTGTCACACTCCACCGTCTGGTCCGGGCCGGCGTCCGCGACCGGCGGGAGAATCTTCGGCGGCGCCGCGCCGGCCTTGTAGCGCAGGAGCATGAGATCGCTCTGTCCCGACGCATTTCCCGCCGCCCCGCCGGAACTTCTCGACTCGCCGACCACATAGATGTCGGATTCGGCGACCGCCACGCCTCTGGCGACGTCGTCCCGGTCTCCATCGTAGCGCGTCGTCGTCAAACGCGTTCCGTCGGCGGCGTCGATCTCGACCAGCACGGAAGCCCGGCCCTGCGTCAGGTTGTCCTTCGTCTCGCCGACGCCGTACACCCGCTTGTCGTCCGCGGCCAGCCCGTACGGAATGTCGTCGCCCGGGCCGCCATAAGTTTTGTTCCATCCCAGATAATTGGTCTTGCTGAAATCGTACTTCTGGACCACCGCGTCCACCCCGCCATTGGGGCCGTTGTCGATCCCCATCGCCAGATAAACGCTGCTGCCGGACGCCGCCACCGCAACCGGCCGCTCGCTTCCCATCGACCGCGACAGGCCATAGGCGAGTTTCCCGCCGCCGGAAAAGTCGCAGGTCCAGAGACCCGCCCGAACCGTCGCTGGGTCCGTGTACGGATAGTGACTCATCCCGCCGATATAGACCCGGCCGTTTGCGATCGCGAGACTGTACCCCCGGCTGTTCTTGTAAGGACCATGATCTCCCAGATCCAGCCGCCATACGTGTTTGCCGGCGGCGTCATACTTGGCCAGCACCGCCGTGTTGTTCGCGCCGTTGGTCTGCGCCGCGCCGGTGACATAAATGAACGTGCTGTTGCCTTCCTTCGAAACCAGCGACGCGTTCAACGACTCCCAGCCCCAATAATTCGGAAAAAACGCCGGCTTGGCGACCCAGTCGGCCCCGCCGACCTCCCGGCCGGTCGGGCCGTTCAGCGGGAACTTCACCAGAACGCTCTTGCTCTCCTTGTCGCCGACGCGATCTGTCGTCTGCGTCCAGCTCATGCCCGCAAAAAAAGCGCCCGCGTCCGACGCCGACACGCCCGAAAAATTTTCCATGCCCGGCCGCGGAGACCCGCTCTGGTTCGGCCAGCGCGCGCTCCAAAGGGGATTGGCCGCCGGAGGATTCGCAAAGGCGACGGCCATCGACTGGCCGTTGTAGGCCGCATTGTCGTATCCGGAGAGATAAACGGCGCCACCCAGCGCGGAGATGCCGGTCCCCGCCTGGTCGCCCATGCCTCCGAAGAAATGCTTGGAAACGAGCGTCAATCCGGGTGGCGGCGGGGGAGGCGCGTCGCCGGAGGAGAGCACCCACAACTGAATCGCGTACTTGTCCAGCGGAAGTTTCTTGGCGCCGGCCGTCGCCACCATGAGGCGCGTCGGGCAAAACGCCAGCGTGTGCGTGACGCCGTGTTCGGGATACAAGTACAATGCGGACTTCCAGGTCGCCCGCTCATACAATCGAACGACGGCGCCTCCGACACCGACGAGTTTGCCGTCGCCGGAAAACGCCACCGATTTCAGTCCGTTCTTCGTTCCGCTCGGGTCCACTTGAGGCAGAACCATGACCGGCGGCGCCTGGTAGGTCTTGGCGTCCCAGACGGTCAGCGCATTGTCATAGATGCCGCCGGCGCCGGCCAGGAGGGCGGCGTCGGGCGAGAACGCGACGGCCTCGTCAAACCCGGCGGTGTCTGTGAGGGTCTTGCTCGACGTTCCCGTTTGAATGTCCCAGACCTTGTTTTCGCCGGGCCCGTTGGGACTGCCGCCGGCCGTCACCACGGTCTTGCCGTCCGGCGAGAAGGCCAGCGTGCGGACCATGCTCGTGTGGTTGACGGCGATCCTCTTGACGAGGGCGCCGCTCTGAACGTCCCACACGATGAGTTCGCCCCTGTTGACCGGACTAAGGCTGACCAGCGTGCGGCCATCCGGCGAAAACGCGACGGCTAAGACGCCGCTGTAGTGCCCGGACAGAACGCGCACCGGCGCGCCCGTCTGCGGGTCCCAGAGCCGGACGGTCTTGTCGTCGCTCGCGCTGGCCAGGAGCTTTCCGTCCGGGGAAAACGCGACCGACCTTACCCAGCTTGTGTGCAAAGTCAGCGTGCGAAGGCAGGCGTTGGTTTGAACGTCCCAGAGTTTCACGGTCCGGTCCATGCTCCCGCTGGCCAGGAGCCGCCCGTCGGGAGAAAAGGCGACCGAGTTGATGAGGTCCGTATGCCCGATCAGTTGGGCGCCGCCGGTGATTTTCAAACCGGCGGACGTCGACGCGGCCTTTTTCAGAAAGATGTTTCCCGTTTGATAGGACCCGGCCGTGACCACAAAAAATCCCGGCGCGGACGAATAGCTCTCATAATCCGGATGTGCCGCCGTCACCCCATATCGGGCCACATCAAGATCCACGCGGTAGAATCCCGTGCTGTTCGTCGTCGCGGTCTTCGTCACCTGTCCGTTCTCGCTGACGAACTTGATCGCCACGCCGGCGATCGTGGGGCCGATGCTTCCGTCCGCCTTCCGCTCATAAGCCACTCCTTGGAACCCTGAAACGGCATGGACGGGTCCGGGGTGAGCTGCGGAAACAAAGACAAAAAACAGCGCCATCAGTGAACTGAGTGAAATCTGATATTCACCTCTTGAGAGTTGGTTCATCGCAGACACCCTCCTGTGTTTGTCCCTCCACCGTCCGTTTGAACGCTAGTTGAGCGAACATGGATTTGCAAGCACCCTCGCCTGTTGACAACCAAAAACGTCTAACGTAATTATAAAATCCGTATGCCAACGATGTCGAACTCTGTTGATGTCCCGCTTCGGATAATCCGTGTCGCCGCTCTGGTTGCGGCCATCGCGCTCCTGGCGCCGGGTGCGGGCATGGCGGCGGCCCGGGGGGAGCCGTTCGATCCGGTGTCGGCGTTGTACGAGAAGGGGAACGAGTATTTCCGCCGGGGCGCGTATGCCAGCGCCATCAGCGTATTCCAACTGGTATCCGAAAATCATCCCGAACACGTGCTGGCGTCGGAGGCGATGTTTTCGATCGCGAGCGCCCATCACAAGATGGGGGATCTGGCGGCGGCGCGTGGGGGGTATGAAGAGCTGGCGCGTCGCTATCCGGCCGCGTCCGCCGTTCCGGACGCGCTGTTGCAGCTCGGATCGGTTCTCACCGAAATGGGCGACGGCGCCGAGGCGCGGAAAGTCTGGAGCTACCTGATCGAAAACCACAAGGGCAGCATCGCCGCCAAGATTGCGCAGCAGCGTCTGCCGGGCGTGGAGGCGCCGGCCTCGCCAACGCTCCCGGTGGCGGCGGAGCGCGCAATCGCAACACCGGCGCCGTCGAAAGCGGAGAAACATGAGCCGGACCACCGGCCGCCGGAGTCGCCCGTGTCCCACGAGCCCGTCGCCATCCCGGCGGCGCCGTCGGTCACGGGCGAGCCGGAAGAGGCGGTCTACGTCGTCAAGAAGGGCGACAGCCTCTCGAAGATCGCCAAGGCGCTCCTGGGTTCCACGGACCGGTACAAGGAGCTGGCGAAATACAACAAGATTCCGCCTCCCTATACTTTGGACGTCGGCCAGAAAGTGCGGATTCCCGGAAGGAAATCCAAGTCAGAGCTTCCGACAGCGCCCCCGCCGGCATCCGAATGGGCGCACGCCGCGCCTCCGAAAACACGGCTTCCTCCGTCCGCGCCCGCCCCGCCTTCTCCTCCCGCCGCGCCGCCCGAATCGCCGGGCTGGCAGCCGCTGCCGTCGGACGCGATGGAGCAGGCGGTGGGCTCGATCCAGAAATGGGTCGACGAGCGGTCCGAAGGCTACGACGCGCTCCAGACCAGGCTTCTGGAGCTTCAGCGGGACGTTCGCGCGCAGAAGGTGATCGAAAAGCAACTCGAGATTTTGAAGGCACAGCTCGAAGCGGAGAAGCAGCAGAACGCGCGTCTCAAGCAAGAGCTGATCGAGCAGACCACGCGGCTGAAAGAAATCAAGGACAAGAATCTCTCCATGCTCTCGCAGCTCGAGGGCCTGACCGACGCGGCCGAGCGTTCGAAAGCGATGCAGGCACGGGCCGCGGAGCTGGACGCGCAACTGTGGGCGCACAAGCAAAAGATGGAGACGCTGGAAAAGCAGAACGCCGCGCTGTCCGAAACGCTCCAGAAAATGCGCGACGCGTTCGACGCGCAGATCGCGCTGGTCAAAATCTATTACGATTCGGAACTCGTGAAAGCGCGGGACGAATATACCTGGCGCCTCGACACGACGACGAAGGAGCTGGCGCGTCTGCGGGAGGAAACGCGGAAAAAGGATGAGAGCCTGAACGAGCTCAAGCGGGACTACGCTGATCTCATGAAGAAAACCGCCTCCATTCAACGGGACGCCATCGCCGACAAGCAGACGAAAGTCAGCGCCGAGGCCGCCCGGCAGGCGCTGGACCGCGCCAAGGACCTTCGGCGCGCCGGCAAACCGGGCGAGGCCGAGATGGCCTACAAGGAGGCGCTGAACGTGTATCCGGACAACGCCGACGCGATGAACGGACTCGCGTATCTGTACGCCGAGGAAAAAAAGAATCTGGACGACGCCGAAAAGCTGGTGGAGCGGGCCATCGCCATCGACCCGCAGGGCCGGGGCTACTATCTCGACACGCTGGGCTGGATCCACTTCGTGCGGACCGCCTACGCGGCCGCGCTGGACGCGCTGCACGAAGCGCACCGGCGCATCCCGGTGGAGGACCTTCCGGCGCGCGCGGCGGTGCATTTTCACATCGGCAAGGTCTACCAGGCGCTGGCCGACAAGGACAAAGCCTTCTTCCATTTTATTGACTCGATCAAGCTGGCCCCGAGGACGCGGTGGGCCACGCTGTCCGAGCGCGAGCTGGACGCGCTCTAATCCTCTCTCCCCAGAGAAACCGGTGGAACTTCCGGAACCATGATTGAGGCAACGGCGCTCACAAAGGTATACGGCGCGGAACCCGCCGTCGACGGCGTGACGTTTTCGATCCAGCGCGGCGAGATCGTCGGATTTCTGGGCCCCAACGGCGCCGGCAAAACCACGACGATGCGGATGCTGACCGGATATCTCCCGCCGACGGCCGGCGCGGCGACCGTGGCCGGGCACGATGTCGTGTCCGGCAGTCTCGAGGTCCGCAAGCGCGTGGGGTATCTGCCCGAGAGCACGCCTCTGTATCCGGATATGTCCGTTTTGGAATATTTGAATTTCATTGGAAGCCTGAGGGGTCTGTCCGGCCAGTCGCTCCGGGCCGGTGTGGAGCGCGCCATCGAATCGTGCGATCTTGGGCGCGTGCTGGGAAAGGACATCGGGGAGCTCTCGAAGGGTTTCCGGCAGAGGGTCGGGATTGCGCAGGCCATCGTGCATGATCCGGACCTGCTGATTCTGGACGAGCCCACGAGCGGGCTCGACCCGTCGCAGGTCGTGGAGGTCCGGGCGCTCGTGTCGGCGCTGGGAAAGGAAAAGACGGTCATCCTCTCGACGCACATTCTGTCCGAGGTGCAGGCGGTGAGTTCCCGCGTCATCATCATTTCGTCCGGCCGGATCGTGGCGGACGGCACGATGGAGGACCTGCGCCGGCGCCATGCCGGGCCGGGCGGGCTGAAGGTGACCGTCAAAGCCGACGAATCGGCCGTCCGGCGGAAGATCACCGAAGTTCCGGGCGTGTCGGCCGTTCGCACCCGTCTCGAAGACGGCCTCGTGCGCGCCGAGGTCGACGCCGCCGAGGACCTGCGGGAACGTGTTTTCCGTCTGGCCGTGTCGGAAGGCTGGACGATGCTCGAGCTTTCGCAGACGGCGCCGAGCTTGGAGGAGATATTCCTGAAATTGACGGGCGGCGTGTCATGAGGCACGTCTGGGTCATTGCGCGCAAGGAAATCCAGACCTATTTCAATTCCCCGGTCGCCTACGTGTTTCTCAGCGTGTTTCTCCTGGTGGCCGGCTGGCTGTTTTCTTCGGGCCTGTTTTTGCGCGGCGAGGCGACGATTGCGCCGTTCATTCAGGTCGCGCCGCTGCTCTTTTTGTTTTTCATCCCCGCCGTGACCATGCGCCTCTTTTCGGAGGAGCTGGGCCGCGGCACCTTCGAGATTCTGGCGACCCTGCCGGTGCGGGACGGCGAGATCGTGCTGGGGAAATTCGTATCGGCCACCGTTCTGCTTTTGTCCGCGCTGGCCGCGACGCTGGTGTTTCCGGTGAGTCTTTCGATCGCCGGCGATCTGGACGGCGGGCAGACGTTCGCGTCCTATGTCGGCGTGTTTTTGCTGGGGCTGTCATATCTGGCGATGGGCGCGTTTGCGTCGAGCGTGACGAAGCGAGAGATTCTGGCGTTCATCGTCGGGTTTCTCTTCATGATGGTGTTTTTTCTCGCCGGCAAATTCACGCAGTTTCTTCCCGAGGCCGCCGCGCGCTGGGTCGACTTCATCGGGATTGACAGCCATCTCGACAACATCGCGCGGGGCGTTCTGGACAGCCGGGACCTCGTGTACTTTCTGACGCTGACCGCCTTTTTTCTCCACCTGACCACCTACAGCCTGGGGAGCCGGCGATGGCGCTAGGATCGAAGAGGACACTCGGCCTGTACTCGACCGGCGGGTGCGCCGTGATCGCCGCCGTCTGCGTGCTGCTCAATCTCGTTTCGTTCCGATACTTTTTCCGGATCGACTGCACCGAATACAGCATTTATTCGCTGTCCGACGCGACGCACAAGATCCTGCGGAGCCTGCCCGATCCGCTTCGCATCCGGATTTTTTTCGAGGAAAATCTCCCGCCGGAATATCTGCATCAGCGCCGGTACCTCCAGGAACTCCTGCAGGAAATGAAAACGGCCGGCGGCGGCCGGCTGAAGGTCGAGTTCGCGGACATGAAAACGCCGGAGAGCCGGCAGGAGGCCGAGCGCGCGGGGATCGCGAACCTGAGGTTCACGGCCGTGCGAAAGGACAAGTTCGAGGTCCAGGAAGGGATGATGGGTCTCGCGATGTATTATGAGGACAAAAAAGAGGTGATCCCGGCCCTCACGCAGGTGTCGAACCTCGAATACGAGCTGGCCGGCCGGATCATCAAGCTCACGCGGAAAATCCGCCCGGTGGTCGGATGGACGACCGGAAACAGCGAGCAGTCTCCACCGGAACCGCTCGAACAGTACCTCTCGCAGAATTTCGAGCTGCGCCGGATCAATCACCTGAACACCCACGGCTGGCGGGACGGATCTTCCGAGTACGCGGGCCTGTCGGCCCTGATGGTGGCCGGTCCCAAGTCGCCGTTCAGCGACACGGGACTTCGGGCGGTCGACGAGGCGATCCTGAACGGCGTTCCGACCGCATTGCTCCTCGACCTCTACGACGTTCAGATGGGCAATTTTTTCGCGCGGAAGGTGGAGACGCGCCTGGACCGGCTGCTGGAGGGGTACGGCGTTCAGATCCGTGAAGGAATGGTGGCCGACGCGCAGAACGTGCCGGTGCAGATTCAGACCCAGCAGGGATTCTTTTCGTTTCAAACCATCGTCAATTTTCCCTTCATCCCGCGCATCACGAATCTCTCAAAGGACCATCCCGTCACGCGGACGCTCCAGGAAATCGCGCTGCCCTTTGTCGCCGCGCTGGACGTCCGCGACACGACCGGCGTGACGGTCCTGGCGAGCAGCACGGAGGAAAGCTACCGGATCGCGCGGCCTTTCATCGTGAACCCGACGATGCGCATTGACATCGAGGGCGCCGAGCACGGCCCGTTCGCGGTCGGGATGGCGATCCAGGGCCGGCGGCGGAGCGCGTTTGCGGACACGCCGGCGCTTGGGGTGTCGGTGCGCGCCGTGCGGCCCGCCCCGACGGAGGGCCCAATCCGGCTGGTGGTGTTCACGAACGCGGGCTTCTTGGATGAAAGCCGCGGCAGTGGCGGCTCGAACCTGGCGTTTGCCGCGAACCTGGTGGACTGGCTGGCGGCCAGCGAGGATCTGATCGCGATTCGTTCGAAAGGCCAGACGTTCCGTCCGCTGGAGAAGGTGAGCGACCAGAAGCGAAATCTCATCAAGGCATCGAATCTGTTTCTCATGCCGCTTCTGGTGACGCTGATCGGCGGCGTGCGTTGGCAGGTGCGCCGAATCCGGAGGCGCCGCTGGGAGGCGGGTCTGTCATGAGTCCAAGATCTCTTTCCATCTGGACAGCGGTGGTGGCCGGGCTGCTTGCGGTCTACTTTCTGAGCAACCGCCCCGTGAAGGCGCCCGAGCTTCCTGTATGGATATCATTCGAGAAGAGCGCCATCGAGCGAATCGAGTTTCGGCGGCCCGGCGGCCCGCCGCCGACGGTCGCGCGATTTGCGCGGGAGGCGGGGCTATGGAAAAAGGTCTGGGACACGGGATCGGCGCCCATCGACACCGGAGAACTCGATCGCGCGCTCGGCGCGTTCAAGGGACTTCGCGGGGTCGACGTCGTCACCGATTCCCCGTCGAAGTACGCGCTGTTTGATCTGGAGGAAACGGCGGCGCTCAGCGTCGTCCTCGAGGGGGCGGAGACACAAAAGTTCTGGGTGGGCAAGCGTTCGGAGGACGGCGATTTCACGTTCATGCGCCGCGGGGCCGACCCGGCGGTCTGGTCCGTCCGGGGGTACGAACCGTGGACCCTCGAGCGGATGTTTGGCAATTGACCTTGAATCCTTTTTACGCTAGTGTGACGGCCAACTTGAGAGAGAAAGGGGAACCGAGATGAAAGAGCGTCGGCGGGACACCCGGGCGATCGCGTTTTTCCGCACGGAGGTTCATTACAAGAAAAAGATATACGTCGGATACATCGTCAACATCAGCACGACAGGCTGCGCCTTTGCGCACGAGAACCTGACGCAGGTGGAGGAAATGGCGAATGTCCGCGCGAAATTCCGGCTGGACGGCAAACTGATCAATGTCGCCGGCATCGTCCGATGGCGGGACGCCACCATCATGGGCCTGCAGTTCGTCCGGCTTACGGACACCGCGAAGAAGCAGCTGCGGGAGTACATCCGGGCCGTCACGATGCGGCGCATGCCGCTTTAACGACTACCCTCCCGAAAGTTTCCGAATTTCCCCCGGCAGGTGAGCCGTGTCGCCCAGGGACTTCAGCATGGGTCCGTGCGCGGCGAAGTTGACGATGCTGACGCCTGCGAGCGGGGCGCTGAGGCGGTAGCGGTAGCGGCCGACTTCGATTCCGAGCAAATGGCAGATCAAAATCCGGATGGTGGCCTTGTGGGAAATGACCATCACGTTGCCGGACCGGTGCCGTTTTCGGATCCGGTCGCATACTTTGCCGGCCCGCGCCGCGACCTCTCGGGCGGTTTCGCCGCCGGTTGGGGCGTTCGATCCGGGGTCGGCGGTCCACCGGAGAAAATCGCGTTTCCAGCGCCGGCGGACTTGCGCGTCGCTCAATCCTTCCCATCGGCCGTAATCAATTTCTCGCAGGCCCGCTTCGATCAGAATCCTTCGGCCGATTTTCTCGGCGATGGGACGCGCTGTCTGGATCGCTCTTCTTTGGGGACTTGAGTAAATGGCCTTCCATTTCAGGCGCCCGTAAACCCGGGCCAGAGATTCGGCCATCCGTTGTCCCGCTGGGGTGAGTTCAGGGTTGCTTGTGCCGCAGAAAAGGTTGTCGCGTATCAAAGACGTCTGTCCGTGTCTGACAAAATATATCCTGAGCGTGCGACCTGAATATTTTTGTGAGGCTTGCATAACGCCGGACTGTATCCTAATTTGTTCATGTATGGAACAGGACAAACTTAAAAAACTTTATGAGACAGTCGCGCTGGTTAACAGCGAAACGGGTCTCACGGAAGTATTGGATCGAGTGCTGACATCGGCGGCGGACATGGTGAACGCGGAGGCGAGCGCGATTCTGTTGATCGACGGGAGCGGGAAAAATTTGAAGTTCGTGTCGGCGACCGGTCCGGCCGCGACCGAGGTGAAGAAATACACGCTGCCGGTCGGGAAAGGGATCGCCGGTTGGGTGGCGCAGGCGGGCGAGACGCTGGTGGTGCCGGACACGTCGAAGGACCCGAGGTTTTACAAAAAGATCGCGGACGATCTGGAGGAGCAGCACGAGTCGATGGCGGCGGTTCCACTCAAGGTCAAGGGCCGGACGGTCGGCGTGATGGAGGTGATTCACTCCTCAGCGGAGGTGCAGTTCGGCAGGGAGGACACTGAGATACTGGAGGCGTTCGCGCATCAGGCCGCGCTGGCGATCGAGAAGGCGAAGTTGTACGAGCGGTTGAAGGAGCAGAACCGGAACCTCAAGTCGGCGCTCTCGGCCAAATTTTCCTTTTCGGACATTCTGACCAAGGACCCGATGATGGACCAGATCATCGAGACGGGCCGGATGGTGGCCAAGACGAACTCGACGGTCCTGATCACCGGCGAGAGCGGCACCGGCAAGGAGCTTCTGGCGCAGGCGATCCACAACGAGAGCCCGCGCGCGGACGGGCCGTTTCTCGCGATCAACTGCGGCGCGATCCCCGAAAACCTCCTGGAGGCGGAGCTGTTCGGCTACGAGAAAGGCGCGTTCACGGGCGCGAATTTCCGCAAGCTGGGAAAAGTGGAGCTGGCGGACGGCGGGACGCTGTTTTTGGACGAAGTCGGCGAGCTGCCGATGGCGCTGCAGGTGAAACTCCTGCGGGTCCTGCAGGAGCGGGTGATCGAACGGCTGGGCGGGACGGAGCCGATCGAGGCGGACGTGCGGGTGATTGCGGCGACGAACAAGCGTCTGGAGGACGAGATCCGGGAAAAGCGTTTCCGGGAGGATCTCTTCTACCGCCTGAACGTGGTCCCGCTGCATATCCCGCCGCTCAGGACGCGCAGGGGCGATATTCCTCCCCTGGCGGAACATTTTCTCAAGAAATTCACGAAGACGATGCAGAAGAAAATCGCCGGCTTTTCAGAGCGCGCGGTGAAACTTCTGACCGACTATCCCTGGCCCGGCAACATCCGGGAACTGGAAAACGCGGTGGAGCGCGCCGTGGTGCTATGCACGACGGACAAGATCGAGTACAAGCATTTAAGTTTGACGCAGATGAAGGAACTGTCCGACGACCGGATCGTTTGCTTCAAGGACGCGCAGCACCGCTTCAAACGGGATTACATCATCAAGACCCTGGCGCAGACCGCCGGCAATCAGACCACGGCGGCGAAACTCCTCGACATCCAGCGCACTTATCTGTCGCGCCTGATGAAGGAACTGAACATACCGAACGGCTGAATGGATTTGACCATGCGACGCATCCTGATCCTGACGGCCGTTTCTTTGATTTCGGGCTGCTCCCCGCGGAAAATCGCCATCGAGAATCTCGGGACCGCGCTGGGCGATGCCATCTCCAAGGGGGGCACCACCTACTCGCGGGATGACGATCCCGAGCTGATCAAGGAAGCCGGGCCGGCGGCGCTGAAAACCATTGAAGCCCTCATCGACGAATCGCCGAAACATCCCGGCCTCTTGCTGACGGCCACGAGCGGGTTTACGCAGTATGCCTTTGCCTACGTCCAGTGTGAGGCGGACTATGTGGAATCTCAGGACCTGGCGCGGGCCACCGAGCTTCGGGCGCGGGCGCGGGCGCTCTACCGGCGCGCGATGGGGTACGGTCTTCGGGGGATTGAATCCCGGCAACCGGGATTTGGGGAAAAGCTTCGGACGAACGCGGATTCGTCGCTGGCGCCGATGCGCAAGGCCGACGTCCCCTTTCTCTTCTGGACGGGGAACGCCTGGGGCGCGTTGATCTCCCTTTCCACGACGGACGCCGACGCCATGGCGGACTTGCCCTTGGTCGCGGCGATCATGCGCCGGGCCCTGGAGCTGGACGAGGGATTTTCCGCGGGATCCATCCATGACTTTTTTATCGCGTACGAAGGCGGCCTGCCGGCGGCCGCGGGCGGCTCGGCGCAGCGTGCCCGGCATCACTTCGCCCGCGCGCAGGAGCTTGGCCGGGGTCAGCGCGCGGCGCCGTTGATTGCCTTTGCCGAAACGGTTCTCCTGGCCGAGCAGAACCGGTCGGAATTCGAAAGGATTCTTCAAGAGGCCTTGACCGTCGACATCAACGCGAATCCGGACCATCGCTTGGCGAACCTGATCGCGCAGAAACGCGGCCGGTGGCTCCTGGGCCGGATGAACGAATTGTTTGTGGAATAGAGACAGATCGTGAGCATGCGTGCCGCGGGGTATCAGGCGCTGATGGCCCTTTTCATCCTGACCCCGGCAAGTCCGTCGGGCGCGGCGAACGTGGTCGTGAAGATGGCGACGCTGGCGCCCAAGGGATCGGCCTGGCATTTGATCCTGCTGGAAATGGGCGAGAAATGGAAAGCGGCGTCCGGAGGGTCCGTGACCCTCACGATCTATCCGGGCATGGTGGCCGGAGACGACGCCGATGTCGTCCGAAAAATGCGGCTCGGCACGCTCAACGCCGCGCTCCTCACCAGCGTCGGCATGGCCAACATCGACCGGTCGATTTATTCCCTCCAGGTCCCGATGATGTACGAGTCCTACGAAGAATTGGATTATGTTCTCGAACGCCAGTCGCCGAATTTGAAAAAGGAATATGAGTCGAGAGGCTTTGTGATCCTGACCTGGGCCGACGGCGGCTGGATCCATTTTTTCACCAAAACCCCCGTCCGCACACCCGACGATATGAAACCCCTCAAACTCTTCGCATGGGCCGGCGACAACGAGGCGATCGAGATCTGGAAAGCCGCCGGGTTTCAGCCGGTGCCTCTGCCGTCGACGGAAATTTCGACCGCGCTCAAGACCGGGCTCGTCAACGCCCTCTCGACGACGCTCAAGGCCGCCGTGATTTTCCAGTGGTACACGCACGCCAAACACATGACGGACCTCCAATGGACCGCGCTTCTCGGAGCGGTGGTGATTTCAAAGCCGGCGTGGGAAAAAATCCCGGCGGCGGTGCGGCCAGCCCTCCTGGAAGCCGCGCGGGAAGCCGGCGCCAAAATGCGCCGGGAGATCCGGCAGTCCGGACCGAAGGAGATCGAGGCCATGACGAAGCGGGGCCTGACGGTCGTCCGATTGAACCCGGAGGAAGTGGCCGCGTGGCGCGCGGCGACGGAGGCGATCTATTCGAAGATTCGGGGTTCCATCGCTCCGGCCCGGGCCTTTGATGAAGCCATGAAATACCGGAACGAATACCGCAAAGGCGGCTCCGCTCCTCCCGCGCGTTGAACCTCAACCTTCTGACGGAGAAAATCGAAAAAGGCGCGATGGTCGCCGCGCTGTTGCTTTTTACGGTCCTGCCCCTGATCGACGCCGTCGGCCGGCACTTCGGCGGATTTCACATCCCCGGATCGGCCTCCTATCTGCAGCACCTCACCCTCTGGTTGACGTTTCTCGGAGGCTTGCTGGCGGCCGGCCGCGACGCGCACCTGACGCTTTCGACGGCCGCGATGCTCGGCGTTGGGCGCCTGCGCCGCGCGGCGCGCTGGATCTCCTTTTCCGTCGCGGGCGCGGTTTGCGGGATTCTCGGGTACGCGAGTTTCGGCGTCGTCATGGCGGACCGCGAGCAGGGAAATGTCCTGCCGGTCGGAATGCCCGAATGGATCAGCGAATGTGTGATGCCGCTGGCCCTCGGCCTGATGGCCATTCGATACGTCTTCAAGTCGTCCGACCGCCTCGCGGGGAAACTGGCGGCGGCGGCGCTCGTCGCGGCGGCCTTCGGACTGGGCGCGCTTCAGGAATCGGCCGGATCCTGGTCGATGCCGGTCCTGGGCGTGGTCCTCGCCGCCACGCTTCTGGGATCGCCGGTGTTTGTCGCGATGAGCGGTCTTGCGTTGATTCTGTTTTTCAAGGACGGCACGCCGGTGTCCGCGGTTCCGGCCGAAATCTACCGTCTGATCGCTTCGCCCACCCTGCCCGCCATTCCGCTCCTCACGGCGGCCGGATATATTCTGGCCGAATCGAAAGCCGCCGACCGGCTCGTCCGATTTTTCCGCGCGGTCTTCGGCTGGATGCCGGGCGGCGTGGCGCTGCTCGTCTTGTCGGTGTGCGTGCTCTTCACGACGTTCACGGGCGGATCGGGCGTGACCATCATCGCCCTCGGCGGCCTCGTCTATCCGATTCTTCTTCGGGACAAGTATCCGGAGGGTTTTTCGATCGGGCTCGTCGTCGCTGCCGGAAGTCTGGGCCTGCTGTTTCCGCCGAGTCTTCCCGTGATTCTCTACAGCGTGGTCGCGGGCGTTCCGGCGGACCTGTTGTATCTGGCGGGATTGGTTCCCGGATTAATGCTCGTGCTGATCGTCGCGGTCTACAGCTCGTGGGTGGGGAGGCGCGCGCAAAGCGGTCGGGCGGCGTTTTCGGCGAAAGAGGCGCGGGCGGCGTTTTGGGAGGCCAAGTGGGAATTGTCGGTTCCGGCCCTGGTGATCGTTCTTTTTGTGAGCGGGCAGGCCTCCATGGTGGAAGCCGCCGCGGCCGCCTGCGCCTATTCGATCCTGATCGAGTGTTTTGTCCTTCGCGACATCCATTTTGTCCGCGACCTGCCCGCCGTCCTTCTCAAATCAGGCGCGCTCGTCGGCGCCGTCCTGATTCTGCTGTCCACCGCCATGGGCTTGACGAGCTGGCTGGTGGACGCGCAGATTCCGGACCGGCTGTTGGCGGAAGTTCAGACGCGGATCGCGTCGCCGCTGGTGTTTCTGCTGGTCCTCAATGCGCTTCTCTTGATTCTCGGCAGTGTCCTCGAAATATATTCCGGTATCGTGATCCTGACGCCGCTTCTGGCGCCCCTCGGCGCGGCCTACGGCATCGATCCGGTTCATCTCGGAATCATTTTTCTCGCGAATTTGGAGCTCGGCTTTATTTTCCCGCCCGTCGGCCTGAATCTTCTGCTGGCCTCCTCGCGATTCAACCGCCCCCTGACCAGCCTCTACCGCCACGTCTGGGTCTTTCTGATCATCCGCGGCGCCGGCGTGCTGCTGATTACGTACGTGCCGATTCTGTCTCTCGGTCTTCTGCGCCTGCTGGGCCGCGTGTGAAAAATTCCTGACAGCTCAGATCCAGCGCTTGCGTTTGAACACCGTAAGGAGAATGACCAGCACGCTCAGCATGACACCGACGACCATGAAGACCGCCCAGGCTTTTTGTTGCGCGGGCAGGGCGACGTTCATGCCGTAGAATCCGACGATGACGTTCATCGGCAGGGCCAGGGTGGCCGCGATAGAGAGAAATTTCATGATCGCGTTGGTCTGATTGTCGAGCGCCGCCTGGTACATGGTGAGGGCGCCGGTCGACAGCTCGCGCAGGACGTTCAGCCAGTCGGTGATGCGCGTGATCTCGTCGAGGGCGTCGCGCAGGTGCACGCGGGCCTCCGCCGTGATCAGGGGGTCGGCGCGTTCCAGAATGGTATGGAGAAGATCCCGGACGGGCACGGCGGCCCGGCGAAGAAGGAGCACCTCGCGCTGGGCGGCCAGCAATTTTTCGCCGGCGGATACGCTCGGATTCTGAAAGGACGCCTCCTCGAGGTCCTCGATCCGGTCCTCGAGTTCCCGGACCACCGGGTCGAAGTAGTCGATGACGTCCGAGCAGAGACCGGCCAGGACGATGGACGGGTGGTTGCTGCGGCGCAGGAGGTGCGGGAGTTTTTCGTGGACGGTCGAAATGCTGGCGAGCGGCCGGCGATGGACGGAGACGAGGAACCGTTCGCCGAGAAATAGTTTGAGCCCGATGGTGTCATGGGGCCGGGCCCCCGCTTCATGATTGATGGCGCGGACCGCCACGAACACGTAGTTCAGAAACGTCTCGACCTTCGGCCGCAGCACCGCCTCCATGGCGTCTTCGAGCGACAGCGGGTGAAATCCGAAGGGCTCAGCCAGAGTGGAAAACTCAATCTGGTCTTTGCCGAGCACATCCAGCCACACGATGTCGCCGTTGGTGAGACACTCGCGCAATTTCTCGATGGGCGCCTGCTCCATCGCCGTCTCGCGGATGACCGTGAGTTTCGTTTCCATCGGTGGGTCGTCATACTTCCAGCCGGAAGATTTGGCAAGGTTGAAGAGAGAAAACGGGTAATGCGGCGGGATTCTCACCCGCAAGGTCTACCGGCTTCTCACGGCGCGCCGCCGCGCTCCCGGCATTCCTTTTTGTATTTTTTCATGAGGTCATTCACTGTTTTTCGCTTTAGTGTCTTGAGAAGTGTTCCTCTTAATGCTTTCCACGTATGATGAAATGGGCATGGATCGCCACTTCCGCATGCCGGCAATCCCAACATGCAACGTTTGTAGGTGTCTTCCCCGTCTATGGCGCAAATGACGTCGATCAGCGAAATGCGGTCCGGCCGCCTCGACAGCCTGTAGCCGCCGCGGGGGCCGGTTTCCGCTTCGAGTATCCCCGCTCTGGACAGGGCCTGAAGGCCCTTGCGGGCAAAGGATTCCTTGACCGCCGTGGCCTTGCAGATCACCGCCGGCGAGAATCGTTTTTCCCAATCTTTGGGCGGTATCGCGGCAAGAATCTGCAACGCATACTCACAGCTTTTAGAGCAAATGCTGAAAGACATGATTTCGTGCTCCTCAGCGCCTCATCTTTCGGTATCTTTTCAACGGTGCTGTTCCAATCGCAGGACATGGTTGACAATGTCCCCGGCCTCGAGCCGATTACAGGCGTTGATGAGCGTTCGGATAAGGATTCCGATATGCAAAAAATTCTTTTGTTCTCCGAGTAAAATCCCGGCGTGCGTCGAAAAGCTCACGTAGTCCCGGATGTTAAAGGTGACGAGCACGCGACCATGCTCTGCCGCAAATCGCACCTGGTCCTCATCACTGAGTCTTTGATTTGCCCGACCCGCGGTTTGCGTGGAAAGAACATCAAATCCCAGCCGATTGAG
The DNA here is from genome assembly GCA_001784175.1 of Candidatus Lindowbacteria bacterium RIFCSPLOWO2_12_FULL_62_27. Classification (GTDB taxonomy): domain Bacteria; phylum Lindowbacteria; class 2-12-FULL-62-27; order 2-12-FULL-62-27; family 2-12-FULL-62-27; genus 2-12-FULL-62-27. Next base: position 6,506 of record MFPR01000009.1, on the reverse strand, counting down.
TTCCTCTTCGACATCGGGGGCCCGGGTGATGTTTTCATCCAGGAAGAGCTTGAGCATCAAGTCTTCTTGGATGGCGTCAACTGGGCGAAATAAAACCTCAAGGCGGAATCAACGTCAACGCGGGTTAAATGGGGGAATACATGGAGAATTTGTTCCGCGCCATAGCCGGCCTCGTACAAATTGGAAATGTCCTCAACCGCGATTCGGGTGCCGGCCAGATGGGGTCGGCTGTTCAAGATGTCCGGTATGGCGGCAATGGCCGGATGGTTCGGATCAATCATATCCAATCCGAGAATGGCATAGAGGAGCCGATATTCAGGGATGGACAAATTTTGATGCCGCAATCCGGTCGGCGCCGCCGAAAGTTTTCCGTCGGAATGTCGTTGAACCAATCCTTTTTGTTCCAGCGTTTGGAACGTACCCGTAAACTCGGCCGCCGACAAGCCGGATTTGGCCCGTATACTTAATTCAGATTCATCCGATACACGGTGAATGGGTCTGTTCATCTTCCGCTCCTCCAATTCCAGTTACAACCTCTTTATAGTTAAGAATATCGTCGGAATCGAAACAAGTCAACAAACGAATATGGAGTCTTCTCAACCGGCGTTGACCGGCCCATTTCCAGTATCGGCCCAACATTATAGATAAAATTGTCCATAAGTGGCTTGGCATAACCCGGCCGCCGTGATACGGTCGCCGCCGTGAAGGGACGGTGCAGCTTGAGCATCTGCTTCAGACGGCGAATGCTGGTTTCCTTGTTGTTGTTATTTGTTTTTTGCGCGGTCTATCCGGTTTTGACGCAGCAGCCGCAAGCGCGGGCGGCGGAATCCCAGACGAAGAAAGGCGCGGCGACCATCGCCGTGTCCGGGCCGAGCGCGGTGTCGAAGAACGTGATGTCGAATTCAAAGTTCGAAATCACGTTCGGCGTGACGAACAAGGGAGACAAACCCGGCGAGTTCGTCGGAGGACTCGTCATTTTGGGTGCGGGCGCCGAAATCACGGCGCGCGGCGACGCGCAGACCCTCAAACTCGGCGCCGGCCAGTCCGGCTCGATGGTCTTTCACATCGCTGCGCCGTTCCTCGAAGGCGGGTATGACTTTCGCCTGACGGTGGCCGACAAAAAATCCGGCGCGTCGTTGACGTATCCGGAGTCCGGCCGCCGGCATCTGACGACGATCATCGGCCCTTTGGTCATGGCGCCCGCGACCGTGATGGCGCCGCCCGGCGGCGTGGTCGAGTTTCATACCCTGGGCGGCGGCAATGTTCATCGATATGATTTCGTGGAAAACCGCTCGAACGGCCGGATCGATCCCAAGACCGGCCGGTATGTCGCGGGAAACGCCGCCGCTCCGGTTGTGGACGTCGTCCGCGTCCGGGATGAGCAGGACCAAGTCTCGGACGCGACGGTTCGCGTCGATCCGGGCCTCAAGTCCGTCACGATCGATGCGGATGTGACATCGATTCGCGAATGCGCGATTCGGATCGCAAAACGCGATATCGTGATCAAGGGCCCCTTTGTCGACCGCCGCACGCTTGCGCCCAATGCGGCATTTTCCGCCGAGTTTCAGGTCGCAAGCCTCGAACCGCGGAAACGCCGGATCAAACTGGAATTGAGCATCTCCAAAGAGGGCCGCGACGCCGCTACGGTTTCGCGCACGATCAATGTGAACGCGCTGGATACGGTGACCGCCCGGTTCGACATGGCGGCGCCGGCCGAGCCGGGAAAATACCGGTGGAGTCTCATCGCGCGGGATGTCGATGCTGGATTGATCGTCGAGTATCCTCCGAAACTCTACTCCGAGTTCGACCCGCGCATCCCGATCATTCTCGTGGTCGCGCCGGGAGGTCTGGACATCGCGCCCAAATACTCCGAAGTTCTGTCCGGCGACGCCGTTACGTTTGTCGGGGTCGGCGGCGGCGGACACTACCGGTATGCCATTGTCGCCAACAAGTCAGGCGCGACGATCGATGCCGTGACCGGATTGTATCGCGCGGGGAAGAAATACGGGGTTGAAGATGTTGTGGCGGTATACGATGAGGCCGGAAACAGCGCGAGCGGAAAAGTCAAAATCCTTCCGCCGCTGACGCTCTCGCCTGAGGCCAAGGTCGTGATGGTGAACGCGGCGGTCCAATTCACCGCCACGGGCGGCCTTGGGAGTTACGTGTTCTCAGTGCCGGACAACCAGTCCGGCGCGAAGATCGACGCCGCGACGGGACTGTATACGGCCGGGACAAGAGCCAACGTGACCGACGTCGTTCGCGTCACGGACGCCGGCGGACATTTCCTGGAAGCCGCCGTCAATGTCGTGCCGGCTCTGGAGATCGCGCCGAAGACATCGAGCATCATGATCCAAGAGCCGGTATCCTTCACCGCCACGGGCGGCGTGGGGACGCTGAAGTTTTCGATCGCGGACAACAAGTCCGGCGCGGCCATCAACGCCGCAACGGGCGCGTACACCGCGGGAGTCACAGGCGGCGTCACTGATGTGGCGCGCGTGACCGATGAAGACGGCAACAAGGCGGACGCAACCGTTCAGGTCAACACGCCGCCCCCGCCGCCGGCGGAAGCGCTCGCGCCGCTGACGCTGACGATCACGCCGGAGGCCGAGATGGGCGAGGTCACGTCAGGATCGTCGTCGGCGAGCACGGAAGATGAGGAGTAAGGCGATGCATGTCTATTTGTCACACGGTCTGTGTCAAATCTTTTGAACACGAATTGCACGAATGAAACGAATTACACGAATAAAAAAATGGGGTTATTCGTACCATTCGTCCCATTCGTGGTAATAAAAAAAGACCTCGCTTTGTGGCAGTGTTCATGACACTACACACAAAGGAGGTCGATCACTATGCAGAGATCGATCAAAAGGATCATTGGATTGGACGCGCACTCTCGCATCTGCGAGGCGTGCGTCACGGATTTGACCGGCGTCGTGATCGAGCCGGTCAGCTTTCAAACAACTGCCTACAACCTTATCAAGCTCGCCCACCGATTTCCAGAGGCGGTTTTTGTCCTGGAAGAATCGACGATGGCGCAGTGGTTTGTGGAGACGCTCAGTCCCCATTCCGCCGACGTGTTTGTGAGCGAGCCGAAACAGAACAAGTGGATCACGTCCGGGATGAAGTCGGACCGGCTGGACGCCTACAAGCTGGCCACGATGTATCGGCTCGGAACGCTTCGCCGCGTCCACCACAGCCTGGATCACGGTCTGGTCGAATTCAAACGGGCCGTCCAGTATCGAGAGCATCTGGTTCGGCAAGGCACACGACTGAAGAACTGGATCAAAGCCAAATTCAGAGAGTACGGAGTGGTTCCCAAGGGGTATTTGGTCTACAATTCCGGGCCACGCGAGGTGATCATGAAGCAACTGCCGGAGTCGGCGCAGGCACGCCTTCGCCATGCCTACGATCGGCTGGACCAACTCGAACAGCAGGAGAAAGAGGCGGAACGGCAGATGATCGAACAGGGACGGCGCTTTCCGGAGGTGACCCGTTTTACTGCCGTGCCCGGAGTTGGGACGATCGGCGCCTGCACCTTTTTCGCGTTTGTCCAGATTCCCAAACGATTTCCCGACAAACACGATCTGTGGAGTTACGCGGGATTGAAGGTCGTCTCCAAGGAATCGGCCGGCAAATCCATCGGTCGACCGCATCTGACGACCGGCGGGGTCAAGGCTCTCAAGACGATGTCTCGCCATGCGTTTCTGGGCGCGCTTCGCACGGCTCAGGGCGACAATCCCATCGCCCATTATTATCGGCGGCGCCGCGAAGCGGGGCTGAAAGAACATGTGGCTCGATTGACGACGCAACGCAAGATCCTCTCGATCTTGCTTCATCTTTGGAACACAGGGGAGGAATTCAATCCGAACAAGGTCTGACAACTCTTTCGGTCGAAGTCGGACGGGGCAATTCGTTTCCTGACGAATCCCCGCTCCATCTCCGAAAGGCCGGCCGGAGAGTCCCGACGAATGTATCGGCTCACAGCCTCTATTCGTGGATCGGCCCCGGCCTGTCAGGCCCATTTGTTTCCATCGGCCGTCTTGATCTTCCAGATCGGGACGAGTCACGTATAGATGACTGGCAAACACAGGAAACCTGTTCGAGATGGAGTCAAGACTCATGACCGCTGTAACCCTCCCTTCGGGGAGCTCTCTCGGCGATTCGACAATGTCCACCGTCGACGCCCGGTCCACATCAAGCGCACTTCGCCCTTCCATGGGCGACGGGGGAAGTCTGTTCCCCTTTACAGGTCTTTTTATAGATGTTCATTCGTGGTTCTCAATAGGCCGGTCATCAGACGCGGCTGAAAATGTTGGATGTCGGAGGTGGATGATGAAGACGAAGATGTTCGGGTTGGCCGCCGTCGGTGTCGCAGCGGTGATTGCCGGCTTGGCGGCGACCGCTGTGGTGGCGCAGGCGGGGGATGCGTATAACTTCAAGATCACTGTGCCCGTCGAACTCTCGAAGGTCGTGGCGGGAGTGGTAGCGAGCGTCCAATGTGACGTCACAGCGGGTGATTATCTGACTGGAAATTCTAAAACGGAAGTTACCCTTAAGGACGGCGCGTACAAGGGCGATGTGGTGATTTCCGGGCAGTGGAAATCCTCGTCGACCGTTTGGCCAAGTGTGACTGAATCCGAGAAGGCTAAGATAGTTCCCGGGTATAGTTGTAAGCTTATTCTCAATGGTGGGAGTAATTCGTATGCTGCCGGCGACGACATAGCAAAAGCGACTTCCACTATGGTGAAACCCGATCCAAAAGCCACACTGGTGGCGGTAGTCAAAGGCAATTTATCAAAATAGTCGTGCACGCGCCGGGGTGTTGATCCCGGCATGGGAAATCTTCAACTACGAATTTGTTTCGGATTTCGATATTCGGATTTCGGATTTTAATGCGTCAGACTTGGCCGGTCATCAGACGCGGCTGAAAATGTTGGATGTCGGAGGTTGATGATGAAGACGAAAATGTTCGGGTTGGTCGCCGTCGGTGTCGCAGCGATGATTGCCGGCTTGGCGGCGACCGCTGTGGCGGGGTCGGCGGCCGAGACGAAAAAGTTCACGCTCAAGGTGCCCGTCGAAATCTCGAAGGTCGTGGAGGGAGTGAAAGTGAGCGTCAACTGTAACGTCACTGCGGGTCAACTGACTGGAAGTTCTGCAAAGGAAGTTCCGCTTAAGGACGGCGCGTACGCGGGCACACTGGAACTATCCGGGGAGTGGCAACCCTATATGTCGACCGTTTGGCCGACAGTGACTGACTCCGAGAAGGATAAGATAAAGGCCACGTATAGTTGTGAACTTAGTTTCACTAAAGGGAAGGCAACGTACGGCAACCTCGCTTCTGCTGTCATCAACGACAAGACTATGGGAGCCGATCCAAATGCCAAATTGGTGGCGCAAGTCGATGGCAGTTTCAAATAGCCACGCGGGTCTGTTGATCCCAGTGAGGCTGATGCAGTGGCCGTGATCGTGAAGTTGAAGGAGGAAGTGTACCGATCGTGGTTCCTACGATTGGCGGCGGTCGTGTGTCTCCTCACGGGATTCCACGCCGGCGTGGCCGACGCGATGGAGATTTTCGTCAAGACCCAAAAGCAGGTCACCGTCACCCTTGATGTGGCGCCGGACGATACCATCGAGAAGGTCAAGGCGAAGATTTATGAGAAAACCGGGATACCGGCCTCAAATCAGAGCCTGGTCTTTGGCGGCAAAGTGCTTGAAGGCGGCCGGCGTCTTTCGGACTATAAAGTCTGGAGCGGCTACACGCTGATGCTGGCCGTTCTCAAGCCTGACCTAAAACCGAAGCTTTCGAGCTGGGTCTTCACGGGCGCGAAAGTCAACATGGCCATTTCCGGCGGCATCCCTCCATATATATATACGGTCTCCACGAACAAGTCCGGCGCGAAAATCTCAGGCGACGGCATTTACACGGCGGGCAAGAAATTCGGCGTCACTGACATCGTGCGGATTACCGACGCCACCGGCCGATTCTTGGAGGCAAATGTGGAGGTGGTGGCGGTCCTGAAGAACCTGGAACCGCCGACAGTCGAGCCGAAGGGACCGAAAGACCCGAAGGGGCCGAAGGGACACAAGGAGCCCAAAGTCAATGAACCGCTGATTTGCGACCCCGGAAAGTGGAACGACCCGGACGCGAAGTTGACCGTGCGGTGGCTGGTGGACGGCAAAGTGATTCCGAACGCCACGGAGTGGGAATACACCCCAATGCCGGAACACGCCGGCAGGAAGATCACCTGCGAAGTGACGGCGGTGAATCGAAAGAAGCCGGTGAAGGAAGAAGCGCCGCCAGTGGAACCCAAGGAGGACAAGAAGCCGTACATCCCGCCGAGCGAGCCGACGACGACGGAGACGCTCAAGTTCACGGGACTGCGCGAGGACAAGAAAGCGTACATCCCGCCGAGCTAGCCGACGACGACGGAGACGCTCAAATTCACGGGACTGCGCGAGGACAAGAAGGCCTACATCCCCCCGTCCGAGCCGACAACGACGGAGAC
>MFPR01000008.1 GCA_001784175.1 Candidatus Lindowbacteria bacterium RIFCSPLOWO2_12_FULL_62_27 | reverse complement strand
ATTCTCGCAGGAAAACCGCGTCAACGTCCTGAAACCTCATCTGGGCACCCAGCCCAAACTGGTCTACAAGGGTCTGGACAAGGAGGTGAGATGAAATGGATCCGCATCTGATCGAGGAATTCTACGAGGCGCTCGAGCGGGTGTCCGGGTTTATTTATCCGAACGAAGTGGAGCTTCAGTGGAGCGTCCTGATCGTCCTCTATCCGTACATCACGGGCCTCGTGGCCGGCGCGTTCATTCTGGCGTCCCTCGTGCGCGTCTTCAACGTGCGGGCGATGGCGCCCGCCTACCGGCTGTCGCTCCTGACCTCGCTGGCGTTTCTGCTCGTCGCGCCCATGCCGCTCAACGCGCACCTGGGCCGGCCGGAACGGGCCTACGAAATCCTGGTCACGCCGAATCCCACCTCGGCCATGGCCATGTTCGGGTTCGTCTATCTCTGGTATCTCACCATCGTCCTTTTGCTGGAACTTTGGTTTGACTATCGCAAGGACATCGTGACCCTGTCGAAAACCAAACCCGCGCCGCTTCGCTGGTTTTACAAAATCCTGACGCTCGGTGTCGACAACCTCTCGCCCCGGGCCCTCGAACTCGACGACAAAATCGGCCGCGCCATCACCGTCGTCGGCATCCCGTCGGCCGTCCTCCTGCACGGATACGTCGGGTTCATCTTCGGCTCCATCAAGGCCATCCCCTGGTGGTCGACCGCGCTCATGCCGATCATCTTTCTTTTTTCAGCGATGGTGTCCGGCATCGCCGCCGTCATGGTGATCTACATGTTCTCATGCTGGCTGCGCGGCGAGCAGGTCGTGGGAAAACGGATGGACTGCGTCGACACCATCGCCCGGTACCTCCTCGTCGCCCTCGTCGTCTCCTTCAGCCTCGAAGCGCTTGAGATGATCCAGAAATCCTACGAGGCCGAGGAGCACTACGACATCACGGTGGTGATGCTAGAAGGCATGCTGTATCTCAGCATGCTCGTCGTGCAGGTTTTTCTGGGATCGATCGTGCCCATGCTGCTTTTGGGATTCGCCCGGATCGCCCGCGTGCACGAGCGGGTGAGAAAGGCGGTCTATGCCATCAGCAGCCTCCTGATTTTGCTGGGGGTGCTTGCGATGCGGTGGAACGTCGTGATCGGCGGCCAGTTCGTCTCGAAAAGTTTCCGGGGACTGACCACCTACAAACTGGGCATCGCCGGCCGCGAGGGACTCTTGAGCGCCGCGATCATCATGGTGCTTCCGTTTGTGATTCTCGCGGTTCTTGTCAAACTGTTCCCGCCATGGCAGAAGGAGGGACCAGACAGCGGGGAGGCGGGGTTATGAGCGGGGAGCAGCCGGCGGCCGGCCACAAGTACTCGGAATATTTCTACAATCCCATCACGATGGCGGGGATTCTGATCGTCTTTCTGGTTCTCCTCGTGGAGGCGGTTCTCTGGGTGACCGACCATGCCCTGAAGATCGATTCCCCCTATTTCGGGATGATCATGTGGATGATCCTGCCTCCCGTCCTCGTCTTCGGCGTCATCCTGATTCCGGCCGGGGCATGGTGGACGCGGCGGCAGATCCTCCGAAATCCTGACGCGACCGTTCTCAAGTCGCTCCGCATCGATTTCTCCAATCCCGTCCACCGCAACACCACGATGGCCTTTCTGGCCGGCATCGTCATTTTTCTGGTGCTGTCCAGCGCCGGCCTCTACCACACCTATCACTACACCGAGTCGGTTTCCTTCTGCGGGGAAGTCTGTCATCAGGTCATGAAGCCGGAATTCACCGTCTATCAGACTTCGGCGCACGCGCGCGTCAAATGCGCTTCCTGCCACATCGGATCGGGCGCCGGATGGTTCGCCAAATCCAAAATTTCCGGGTCCTACCAGGTCTACGCCGTGCTCATGGGCAAATATCCCAGACCCATCCCGACGCCCATCAAGAACCTCCGGCCCGCGCAGGAAACCTGCGAGCAGTGCCACTGGCCCCAGCAGTTCTACTCGCCCAAGGAGCGGACCTACCCGCATTTCAAATCCGACGAGAAAAATACGCCGGCGCCGACCCGCGTGATCGTCAACGTCGGCGGCGGCATTGTCGGCAAGAGCCAGACCGGCATCCACCTTCACATGAACATCAATCATCTGATCGAGTACATTCCGAAGGACGAGTCCCGGGAGGAGATCGTCTGGGTGCGGTCGACGGACCGGGTCACGGGCGAGGTCAAGGAATTTCGGTCCGCCTCCGCGCCGCCGTCCGACTCCGACCTCGCCCTCGCGCGCGTTCGCCGCATGGACTGCATGGACTGCCACAACCGGCCGGCGCACAAGTTCGCCTCGCCGCAAGCCGCCGTGAACGACGCGCTCGAAGCCGGCGCCCTCGACCGCGGCCTGCCCTACATCAAGCGCGAGGCGGTGAAGTCGCTGGATCGGGAGTATGCGGCCGCGCCGCAGGCGATGTCAGGCATCGCGGCCCACCTGCGCGATTTCTATGCCGAGTCGTATCCGGACCTGGCCAGGGGCGATCCGAAACGGGTCACGGCCGCCATCCTGGCCGTGCAGGAGTTGTACAAGAAGAGCCAGTTCCCGGAAATGCGCGCGTCCTGGAAATCGTATCCGGACCATATCGGCCACCTGAATTCCCCGGGATGTTTCCGCTGCCACAACGATGATCTTGTATCCACCGGCAACCACGGAAAGAAAATGACGCGGGACTGCAACACCTGCCACTCGTTTCTGAAACTCGTCGGCGAAGGCGGCGTTGCCGTTGCACAGCGCTACACCTCGGCAGATGAGTACGACCACCCGGGCGATGTCGGGGACATGTGGAAGGAAACCAACTGTCATGAATGCCACAAAGGCGGCGCGGAACTGTATTGACAAGCGCCCGCCAGTGTCCTGTTGCTGTAATGATATACGACAAATGTAAGTATCGGCTACAAAACAGACCGAAACCGGCCTTAATCGGGCATCTTAACTACACTAGTATTTACAATCGGTTAACCAGTTTTTCTACCAGTAATTCTCTCTGGAATGTCATTTGCATATATGATCTAATCCGTTTTACAAACGGTTGAACTACGAAGTGAACTACGAACTCAACAGCAAAGGGGGTTTTGAAGATGAAGTCAAAATTTTTCTACGGCGTCTTAAGCCTGACGCTTCTCGTGGGGTTTATCCTGGCTCAAGCCCAGCCGGCGGACGCGATTGCGGCGTGGGGGCGCAAGTACAGCGTGTCCTGCAGCGCGTGTCACCGGGGGCAGTGGGATTTGAACAAGGACGGTCAGGAATTCCTGCGGCGAGGCCACCGGTATGAGCAGGAGAAGGCCGGGCCGAACGTGAATGAGCATTTGAGTTTCAGCACGAAATTCCGTGTCAAGTACTCTGAGACAAGCGATCCACGGTCTACCTTCGAGCATCACGCCTTCGCCATCTACACCGGCGGCGCGCTGACGGAGCAATTCTCGTATTTCACGGAAATCTACCTGCATGAGAACGCAGGCAAGCCTGCGACCAATACGCAGCCGGAAAGCGACGACGGCGGTCGGACGAAACTGGCCGAGGGCTTTCTCCAGTGGACGTCCTCCGACGGGCCGCAGTACAATTCGGTCCGGGTCGGGCAGATCATGCCGTCGCTGATCCACCGGTTCGGCGGCGGCTCCCGCCTGAGTTACGCGCGACCGCTGGTCCTCACAACCGAGGACACGGCCACGGCCAACCGCCAGGCCGGTTACGCCTTTTTCAGCCGGGACTACGGCATCGAATATTCCCGCAAGCATGACGACGTCTTTTTCGCCGCGGGGCTGGTCAACGGCGGCAAAGGCAAGGCCAGCGTGTTTAACTCGACCGACACGGACAACCATCGGGACTGGTACGCCACCGCCGATTACACCTACGACGACAACGGTTCGATGGTCGGGTACTACTTCTACGACGGGAATGTGTCCAAGCCTTCATGGGCGGGCACCGCGGGGGCGGTTCCAAGCAAGTTCAAGCGGCACGCCGTGATGGGCAACTACATCCTGGACAACTACAAGCTGACAGGATTTTGGGCCTGGGGCGAACGGCGGTTTTTGGACGGCGGCACGAAACCCAAGCTCAAGTTGTATTATGGGCAGATTGAGGCCTACGATCTTGAGAAGTACGCCAAGATGTCCTGGCCGTTGTCCGCGTACGTTCGGCACGAGTTCATCGACTACAACAAGGACAACCGGGCGTCGGACATCGTCCGGCAGAACGTCGCGGGACTTCAGATCGAGCCGTTCGAGTACGGCCATGTGGTCATCGAGTGGACCGGCAAGAGGGACCAGACGTCGTCGACGGTGGTGGACCAGAACGCCACCGTGGTGGAACTGCAGTACCTGTGGTGAGCATTTGATGATTTGAGCGTCTCAATTTATACTCCCTGTCCCCCGCTCTCCATGGAGGAGAGCGGGGGGCGCCGTTTACGAATGAAGAGAGGATGCCAATCGTCATGAGCGCACGGAGTCTCATCACAGCCGCCCTCATACTCGCGTTCGGCGCCGTCCTGCCCCTCGCGCCCGCGCGGGCCGGGGCCGATCTCGACGAAGCGGCGCCGTATATATTGGAACCGTGGCAGGCGCCGATCGAGGCCGAAGTGGTCGCGTTTGATGTGGCCGGCCCGGACCGCAAGCCTCTGTGTCTGGCGGTGGCCGGCAAATCCGTTTTTCTTCTGCAGCCAAGCCGGCGGATTTGGAAGACGATCGACGTGGTCATGCCGGCCGGACGGGCGGTGTCGGGCGGTTTTATCGAGGCGCCGGACAAGGAACGGTTGGGCGCGAAAGACGCGGTCCGTTTCTTCGTTTCGTCCGTCCATCCCGACGGGCGGGTCCAGTCGACATTTTATGTCTCGGTGAAGGGCAAGACCCGCATGGAGAGTCAGACGGCGGGCCGGTTCTACCGGCGGGACGGTCCGGTGCTGTTTTCGCAAAAAGCGGCCGGCGATGGCCCGCGGCCCGTGGTGGTCGAGATGGGCGTGCCGGGCGCGCTTCCGCGATCCATCGGCAAACTGGCGCTGCCGGACGGCACGGGCCTCTTCGAGTTTGCGCGCCTCGGCGAAGTCGAGGATGAGGAGCTGGTTCGAATCGAGTCCGACGAGGCGGTTGTCCTCTGGTCGAAGATGCAGCCGGCGTTCCGTCTTGATCTGGCCGTGGGCCGGCCCCCGCTGGATCTTCCGGAAGGCGTTGCCAAGGCTACCGGGAGCTGGCGCGTGCCGCCGCTGGTAACGGACGTGGACGGAATGAAAGGCGACGAGATCGTGATCGCCGTGAACGACCCCGACCTGGAGGGCGGCGGGTTTTTCAAAGCCGGCGAACACCGAAGCCGGATTGCCGTTCTGGCGGCGGCCCGGGAGGGCGGTCAAGAGATATTGAAAGTCATCGGCGGCACGCCGACGGTGGAGGGATCCATCCCCGCGATGGCACTGGTCGCCGGGCGGGTGGTGGTTGCGGTCGTGGACGCTGGCAAGCGCCGGACGGCGCTCTACCGATTGATGCCGGCAACCGGGCGCCTGTCAAAGGAGGCGAGGCGCGCGCGATTCGAGTGACGGAAACGTTTGAATTCGGTTTCTTATATGGAATTCCACGATCACGGCCCGTCGATCTCGCTGAACCCCCTTTGCCGGTAAGGTCCGAGAGCCGATTCAGAGGCCGGAAAGAGGAATGAGGGGGCCGCCCGCGCGGCCCCCATTTTATACAGGGATGCTTGGAGGCGGGTGATCTCCATGCTTGTCAGAATCGTTCTCCTCGAAACGGGGGTCAGGCATAGATAAGTTTTTTGAAGTTATGGATGGATAATAACTTCAATAACTTCATGCTAGACCCCTTCCCTGACGAAGCTGGTCGACCAAAAAGGCACGCTCGCCCAGCGGTACACGTCGGCCGAGGAGTATGACCATCCCGGAGATGTGGGGGACATGTGGAAGGAGACCAACTGCCATGAATGCCACAAAGGCGGCGCAGAGTTATAAGATTAAGGATCGAATCGGAATCGCTCTTGTCGCCGGCGTTTGGGGGCTGATGACATCGGCGGCCGCGGCAGACTGGGCGGACCAAAATCGGGAGGGCGTCCTCGACCTTCTGAAACCGAGTGTTCACGCCTCCCTCGACTGCGCCGACTGCCATTCGGGCGAGGCAAACGCCTCATCGCCCGGCCTTCCCCCGGCCGTCGACTGTTCCGCGTGCCATTCGGACGTGCAGGACGTCTATGCGGCGAGCATCCACGGAAAAGCATGGGAGCGCGGCGACACGGAGGCGGCGCGGTGCTCCGACTGCCACGGATCGCACGACATCCGGTCCAAAAAGGATCCGGGGGCGAAAGTTTATCGGAAACGGGGGTCAGGCATTAAGTTTTTGAAGTTATGGATGGATAATAACTTCAATAACTTCATGCTTGACCCCTTCCCCCCTGATTGTCAACTCTGCCCCGCATTGGGGCAACAAGCGCGAAACGATCAGAACTGCCAGCCGATGCCGGCGTTGAGTTTGTCGCTGTCGAAGGTTGTCCCGTCGGCGTCGTTGAAGCTCGTGTAGTCGAGTTTGACCGCGAGATTGGCCACCGGCTTGAAGGTGATGCCGTACACCCACTGCGTGCGGTCGCGGTTGTTCTGCGCGCGGTCCGTCGCATTCGCCGGCATTTTCTTGGCGGTGTCGAACTTTTCGTATCGGACAAACCCGGCCAGTCCCGCGTCGGCCAGAAGGCCGTTTCGATCGCCCGGCTGCAGGAGCCAGTAGGCGCCCTGGGCGTACCATCCCTCGAGCCGGGCGGCCTGGTCGGCGCCGTAGGCCGACTTGAGTTTGTCGGCGTCGTCGACATCGAATTGCGCCCACTCGCCGGCGAAATCCAGCCGGTCCTGCCTGTAGCGCGCGTCGAAGACCAAGCCGGTGAGTTCAGGATTGCCGGCGGTGTCCAGGACTTTGTCGTCGGCCGCGCCTCCATAATAAGAGAAGCCGAGATTCAGCGGATAGCGTTCGACGGCGTAGTCAAGCCGCGCGGCGATGCCGATGTCGAGCACATCCCCGTTTTGCTCGCCGCCGAATTGCTTCTGCCGGAGGTTGCGGATGCCGTCGGTGCCGAGTTGCGCGCCCAGCCCGGTGGCCTTGGTGCCGTCCCGGCCGCCGCTGACGAACTGGAGGGCGTTGATGCCGTAGATCTGATACTTGAGATTCGGCGTGAGGCTCCCGTAGACGCCGGCGCCCGCCGCAAACCACGTCGACGGAATGATCTTGTTGTCTACGTCCGGCCGCTCCACGCCGTGAAACGTGGGCGGCTCGTGGAACTGGTTGATGACGCCCATCGGCGCGACGATCACCCCGGCGCGGATCCCGAAGTCCTCCTTCGGCTTGAAGTCGATATAGGCCTGTTCGAGCTCGAACTCGCCCTGCCGGTCGTTGATGAACCCGTGCTCGAACTCCAATTCCGAATGAAACTGGATCCAGTCGCTGAACCGGTGTCCCACGTAGAGGACGTAGCGGTGAAAATCGAAATTCTCCCCGTCGCCCTTTTGCGTGGAGAGGTAGTGGAGTTCCATGTATCCCCCCACGCGGGTTTTCTGAACAGCGCCGTACTCGGTCCCGCTCGCGCCGCGTCCCATCGTCTTGAGCTCCTCGATCTCGCGGCTCAGCACGTCGATTCGCCGCTCGAGCTCGTCCGTGCCCGCCGCCCGGACCGCGCCGGCCACCCCGCCGAGGAGCAGGAGGACCGCCCCGGCCCGCCAAAAATTAGATGCTGCGTACTTCATTTCAATACCTCCCTCTTTACGTTGTAAGATAAACTAACTTGTACTAGCCAAGTTAAGTTTGACATATAAAACTTACGGGGCGGCCTTTGTCAAGCGGAGGCCGTGTTTTTTTCTGCGAAGGCATGTACCGTGGCGCCGTGGAACCGGACAGGAAGAAGTATTCGAATTATTCCCTCCATCGGATCATGACGCCCGATCCGGTGACGATCACGCCGGGGACAACCGCCGGAGAGGCGATGCGGATCATGGAGCGGCGCGGGTTCCACCATTTGCCGGTGACCGAGAAGCGGCCCGGTGGTCCCGACCGGCTGGTGGGGATGGTGGCGAAGGGGGATCTTCAGCGGGTGATCAGCGCGTTTGTGGGCTCCAAGATCGAGACGGCCCGGGACCGGCAGACCGCGAACCTGCGGGTGCAGTCCTTCATGACGAAGGAGGTTTTCACCCTTCCGCCGGACAGCGGCATCCGCGAATGCGCGGGCCTGTTGCGCGCCAAACGGTTCAACAGCGTTCCGATCGTGGATCCCGAAACCTCGCGTCTCATCGGGATCGTGACGTCGGCGGACCTCCTCGAGTTCCTCCAGGACGTTCTCGGCCGGGGCCTGAAAAAGTAGCAGGCGGCGGCGTTGATTTACACAACATTGTAGTGTATAATACCCCCAGATGAGCATACTCATTCGCAAGGTGGGCCGGCGGGCATACGCGTACCGGGTCGACCGCGAGGGCGGGCGGGTGCGGCATCGTTATCTGGGACGCGCGGACGATCCGGGCGTGTCGGAGAAAATCCGCCGGCTGCGCGCCGTCAAAACCGTGCCGGGCCAACTCCGTCGGCTGTTTTGGGATACGTCTTTGGACAACATTGATCTAAGGCGGCACAAAAAATACGTCATCGCGCGCATCCTGGATATTGGAAGACTGACCGACGTTCAGTGGCTCCAGATGGTTTATCCGACCCGTGTCATTCAAGAAGTCAACGAAACCAGCAGGCAAATATCGGAGGTGTCAAGAAATTTCTGGAGGCGTTGGTTTGAATGCCCGCTGTTTGACTAAGGATGCCCGGGCGCTCCTGCGCAAGATCGCCCCGGCGATGAACTCCTACGGCGCCGTCCTCGCGGGTGGGACGGGGCTGGCTCTGCGGTTGTCGCATCGGATATCGACCGATTTCGACTTCTTTACGCCGAAGGCGTTCGACTCACACGGCCTCACGGCCAAATTCAGGCGCATGGGGCTGTCGCCGGACGTTCGTCAGGCGGACAGGAGAACGTTCATCGCCATCTTCCCGGAATCCAAGTTTTCTCTGTTTCAATATCCATATCCCTTCCTGGAGACAGATTCTTTTGAGGGTGTGAAAGTGGCGAGCGCCCTGGACATCGTCTCCATGAAAATCGCCGCCATCACGCAAAGGGGGGTCAAGCGTGATTTTGTGGATCTGTATTACATCCTGCAAGACATGCCCTTTCAGAAGGCGGCCGCGGCCTTGACGACCAGATACGGAACGGCGATTTCAACTCTGACCATCGGCAAGGCGTTGGTTTTTTTTGCCGAGGCCGAAGATTCGCCCGACCCGGTCTACATCGGCGAGGGCGTGAAGTGGGAGACGGTCAAGCGGTTTTTTGAGAAGCACGTCCGCCAGTTCGTCCTGGACCTTGAGGCGGCCTACTCGGACTGCGCTTGAGAAAGAGGGGCCCGGGTCAGTCGGCCCAGGTCAGAAAGGGCGGGGTGTGCGGGTGGACGAGATCGGGGTGGCGCGGGAGGACGCGGACGGTCCAGCCGTGCTGGCCGCTGCGCGGGCAGACCATGCCGGCGCGGTAGACGAATTCCGGGCCGTGCGCGTGGTCGGTGGTCATCTCGACGGCCGCCCCGGTCAGGGTCCCCGCCGCGCCGTCGAGTTCTCCGTGGTACAGCTCGACTGAAACGTCGGATGGCTTCAGATCCCCGAGGTGAACCCGCGCCGAGACGGGAACGCGGTCGCCGGCCTTGACCTCCTTGTCCGCGCCCATCGCCTCCACGCAAATCCGCACGGCGTGCCAGTCTCGCGCGATCCGGCCGCGCCAGGCCGCCAGCGACCTGGCCGGCGCCGCGCCCCTGGCGGAGAGCCGCGCCCCGGCGCGGTGGGCCGGGAGGTACATGCGTTCCGTGTATTCCGCCACCATGCGGTGGGTATTGAACACGGGCGCGAGTTTCTTCAGGGCCGACTTCATCATGGCGATCCATTTGCGGGGCAGTCCCATGTCGTCGCGGTCATAAAATTTCGGCGCGATTTCCCGTTCGATCAGATTGTAAATCGCCTGCGCCTCGATCCTGTCCCGTTCGGCCTCGCCTTCCGTTTCGGCCGCCTCGCCGATCGCCCAGCCGGCGTCCGGCGTGTAGGCCTCGTCCCACCAGCCGTCGAGGAAGCTCAGGTTCATCGTCATGTTGATCGCGGCCTTCATGCCGCTCGTTCCGGAGGCCTCGAGGGGCCGGCGGGGATTGTTGAGCCACACGTCGACGCCCTGA
>MFPR01000007.1 GCA_001784175.1 Candidatus Lindowbacteria bacterium RIFCSPLOWO2_12_FULL_62_27 | reverse complement strand
CTGCATCGAGTCGCTCAACAGCCAGATCGGACAATACACTGGCCGCGTGGCAAGCTGGAAGAACAGCGATCAGCGGCAACGCTGGACGGCCTCGGGGATTTCCGGCGCCAGACCGTAAGTTGTTAAGTTGTTCCGCAACAAAAACATGTTCTAAGGAATAACATTGCATATAGCCCGGATATTTCATGTGTTGAAAAAAAATTGAACCTTTCCGGTTTCGGTTCAGAATTCAGTGGCGGGCCGCTGTCGTTTGACTGGCGGGAGGCTATGGGGTAGTCTTGGGATATGAGAAAAGCCAAATGGATCGTGTCGGACAAGGATCATTTGGGCGGGGAGCCGAGGGTCAGGGACACGCGCATCTCGATTTCGCTTCTCCTGGAGTTGATCGCCTGCGGGATGTCAATCGAGAAAATCACGAAGGAGTATCCGAGCCTGACCGCAAAGTCGATTCGCGGCGTTCTGCGTGAGCTGGCAGGTTCCCGCGCTCTGGCTTCCGTGTGAAAATTCTTCTCGACGAAAACCTTCCCGAGTCTCTCGTTCCCGAATTGCGTCGGGCGGGACACGAGGCAACATCCATCAACCGGCTTCGTTTAAAGGGCACAAAAAACGGGACGCTCTATCGGGAAGTAGCCCACGCCTACGATATTTTCTTCACCAAAGACGCCGGCTTTGCGCGTTCTGTGCGGCTAATGAAATTGTCATCTTCCACGGCCGTCAAGGTTCTGCGCGTGGCTCTCCAGCAAGACACGGCCGATATTTTCGTACCCAAGTTCATGGAAACTTTTATCGATTCGGATTTCTCCCGGTATAAGACCGGAGACGATTGGCCTTAGCCCTCTCGGGGAACTTCGGCATCGGGACCACGGCGCCGGGGGGGAAACTGGATGTCGTAGGCAGTGTCCTGGTTTCGGATTCGCTTGCGGTGGGAGATACGCGATTGGTTGTATTAAAGAGCGGCAAGGTCGGAGTCGGGACAGACTCGCCCGCGAGTCTCCTATCAGTGAACGGTTCTGCCGACTTCGCCACCGGTGGGACGGGCGGGGACATCCGGATTACGAACCCCACGGCAACTCCGGGTTCATCTTTGGCGGCGGATTCGGCTCCGCCTCCAACCGTGCTGACATCCGCTTCAACGACACCAGGCTTATCTTAGTCGTCGGGACAGGCACCGGTGTTCCCAACGAGAATAATGGCGTTAATATCTTGGCTTCCGGCAACGTCGGAATCGGCACGGTGTCGCCGGATACGACCTTGACGGTCAACGGCGGCGCGTCCAAGGTCGGCGGCGGATCGTGGGCGACGTTTTCGGACGGGCGGCTCAAGGACGTGGAAGGCGCTTATACGCCCGGGACGGACGCGGTCATGAAACTGAATCCCGTGCGATACCGGTACAAAAAGGAAAACGGCGCCGGCATCCGCGACCGCGCCGAACATATCGGCCTTGTGGCCCAGGAGGTCCAGGAGGCGATTCCCGCCGCGATCTCGTCCAGCAACAAGGGCTACCTGATGCTCGACAACGATCCCATCATCTGGGCTATGCTGAACGCCGTCAAGGAGCAGAAGGCGGCAAACGACAAATTGCAAACGGTGGTTCAGGAACAACAGGCGCAGATCGACGCACTCACGAAGAAAGTGGGGGCGATAGAAGGCGCGAGATAATCGAGACAAACATTTTTCACCGCGGAGGACGCAGAGGAAAGAGTGATTCATCGATACGTCCCCTCTCGTCGGAACTTGCGGAGGTCACGGCGCAACTGAGTGGCGGCCTGCGGCGTTGGAGGATTCACGCCAAATCGACGACCTGCCGAAATATATAGAGGCGATGAGACTGACGACGAGACAATGGGAGCGTACCATTGAAAACATCAATACCTTGGGACTGGCCGCTCTGACGGGCGGCGTCGCGGATGCAATCCTTGTAAAGGACCAAGCCAGAATATCTTTCGACTTGGCAGGTGTCGCGCTTGGATTGGCGCTTATGGTTGCGGCCGTCTGGTTGACAAAGAAATTAAACGGGGGTAAAGTTTAATCATGGATGCGACATCAGTGGTTCTGTTGGCTCTGTATCTTGGCGCCGGCGCATTTGGGTTATTCGGCGTTGTGATGTATCTTTCCGATCCGCCGAAAAACTAATCCCAAACAACGCTCCAGATCGTCTTCCTTATCCACCCTCCGGGTCTGCTAAAGAAAGCCGGCAACGTCGGCATCGGGAGCACGGCTCCGGGGGGGAAACTGGGCTTCAGGGGCCAGACCGTAAGTTGTTAAGTTGTTTCGCAACAGAAACATGTTCTAGGGAATTCGACGCGGAAAGAGCGGCTTCAAGACCCACCCATGAACAGATAATTTTTCAAGTCGCGGGACTTAAGTCAACCTGCGGGTTGATCAACCGCGAGGGAGGTACGGGAGAAAGCCCGGCTACTTTTATCACGATCATGGGCTGATTTTTCGCCATCTGTGAATGGGCAACTTTCCGGGCCCACCTGTTGAATTCCGGATTATCTTCCATATGAAATACGATTTGCGCGCCGTCCGGTATTTGTACATCCAATTCCGGATGAGCCAGAACATATTTGCTGAATTCCGTGGAAAGGACGCGCTGCAATTCCCACAACGCTCCCTCCTTGCCGCCCGATGCCGTCTTCGTTTTATTCGGCATGCCTTGCCACCTCCATTAAAAAACGCTCTCGATACAAAGTCCAGTTTTGATTCAGGTCTTCATGGGTCATGGCGCCAGGCGTTGAATTGTTGAATAAAAAATATGCAGCGAAGATGAACTGATTAGTATCTGGAGGAGATGGAGCCGATCGTGACCCGCAGGGTCGAGATGGAAGAGATCTCCCGCGAGCTTCTTTATGGAATACGCCGGGCGCCTCTCAATCGGGGCCTCACGCCCAGGACATGCCGGGCGAAGGAGACGACTTGATCCAGTTGCCGGCGGCGGCCG
The DNA here is from genome assembly GCA_001784175.1 of Candidatus Lindowbacteria bacterium RIFCSPLOWO2_12_FULL_62_27. Lineage (GTDB taxonomy): Bacteria > Lindowbacteria > 2-12-FULL-62-27 > 2-12-FULL-62-27 > 2-12-FULL-62-27 > 2-12-FULL-62-27. Next base: position 5,770 of record MFPR01000007.1, on the reverse strand, counting down.
GCCGATTTCATCTGCGAGAGGCACGCGCAGGCGGCGGCCATCGACCCGTCCATGCGCGACGCCGGAAAAAATAGAATACCGGGGCAGACGCGCAGGGTCCGCGTGAGCCTCATCAGCGTCTGAAACGTCGCGTTCACCTGCCCCCGCTCGATGCGGGAGTAGTACCGCGGATCGATCCCGGCCCGCCGCGCGAGGTCCGCCTGGGTCACGCCCATGTCTTTGCGCAGGCCGCGAAGCCGCCCGCCGAGATGTTTCAACTCCCGTGCCGTAACCGAACCGCCGTCGCCTTTCATGGCAGGTTCCACCCTATCTCTTTTCGAACGGTTTCGATAGTCCCGGCGAAGGCCCCAAACTCGCCATGTAAGACGAATTTATCTCTGAAAATACGTCTTTTTCCGGGATTGATTTCAGCCGGCCACGGGGGACAATCGCCCGGTGTTGTTGGGTGACGTGCCATGACTAAAACATTCTTCCTCTGCGTCCTCGCCGCCGCCTGCATCGGCTGTGGGCCGTCGCCCGGCCCGATCGCGCCGAATCCGACCGGGGGCGCATCGCGCGACACCGCCGAAACCGCTCCCGTGGTGGTCATGGCCTCGAGCAGTCTCGACCTGCGCGGCATGGCGCGAAGCCTCGCGGTGCGGGCCGACTATCTCGAAGAGCGGATCGGGGTCCGCGTCCGAATCCGGGTTCTGGGGGATCCTCAGGTTTTCCATGCGCGTGTGCGCGAGAATGCGTACGACATCGTCGACCTCGCGCCCTTCGACTACGTCCGCGCGCGGCAGGAGGCCGGGGTCGAGCCGGTCGCGGGGCCGATTCAGGATGATTCGACGTCGTACTGCGGTCTCGTCGTCGCCGCCGCTCCCGATATCCGAACGCTTGCGGACCTTCGCGGGCGGCGTGTGGCGTATGTGGACCTCCACTCCGCCTCCGGATACCTCTATCCGCTTGCGATGTGCCTCGATGCCGGCATCGATCCGTTCCATGACTTCGCCTCATTCACGGGCGTCGGGTCGCACGCCAACGTCCTGATCCACCTGAAGGAGGGGCGGTACGACGCCGGGTTCACCTACCCGCATGCGTATGCCGGCCACGTCCCGGAGGCGGAACGCGCGCGCGTGCGCATCATCGCCGAAACGCCCCTCCTTCCGAACTGGTGCGTCGCCTTCTCCCGCTCCTTCCTCGCGCGCGATCCCGCCCTCGCGGAGCGCATCCGCGCCGCGCTCCTCGCCCCGGACGCGCGCACCGGGTCGCCGCATCCTTTCGGCGCGGTCTCGGACACGCAGTTCGTAACGGTACGCCGGGTCGCGGCCACGCTCTCGGGACACGGGCGGCTTCCGGAATGAGAATCAGGCTCTGGCACAAGATCGCGGCCATCCTCGTGGTCGGAATTCTTGAGGGGACTGCGCTCACGCTTTTCGTGAACTATCAAAGAGAACGCGCCGCGATCGAGACGCGGTACCGGGAATCCGCGGAGGCGCTCGCGACCACGCTCTCTCCCGTGCTCCTCGAGACGCTCCTCGCCAACGAGGTGATCGATCCGGACAACACGCGCGAAGTCCTGCGCGAGATCGGCCGGGTGTACGGGGACCTTCGATCGATTTCGGTCCTGGGCGACGACGGGCAAACGCTCGATCTGGGAAGCGAGTGGGGGACCGTTCCGCCCGACGCCCACCGCGTCGTCCGCCCCATCACGGTTTCGTCCCCCGGGGAGACTCCCCGCGAGATCGGCCGGATCGAGGTCGCCTTCGACGCCACGCGCCTGCACGCCGCGCGCCGCAGTCTCATCGGCCGCGCGGTCACGCTCGGGGCGGTCGCGATTCTGGTCGCCGTCTTCTTCTCGATTCTCGTCGCGCGGGGCATCACCGTGCCGCTCGCGACGCTCGCGTTCGGCATGAAACGTCTCGAGTCCGACGATCTCGACGTGCGGGTCGAACTTCGAACAAAGGACGAGGTCGGCGATCTCGCCGCCATCTTCAATCGTCTCGTCGAAGGCATGCGGGCGAAGCGCGAACTCCTTCACTACGTCCCGAAGTCGGCCTGGGAGGCGGCGCATCGGCGGGCGACCGGGAGCGACGAGGGCGCCGCCCGAAGCCGGGAGATGACGATCCTCTTCTCGGACGTGGCCGGATTCACGCCGCTCACCGAGACGACGCCCGCGGCCGAGATCGTCCGGCGGCTCAACCGGTATCTGGAGGAGATGGCGCCGATCGTGACCCGCAACGGCGGCATGATTGACAAGTTCATCGGGGACGCGATCATGACCGTTTTCGAAGGGGAAGAGGATTGTGGCGCGACCGCCGCCTTCGCGGCCGCATGCGGGATGCAGGCGCGGTTGACGGCCTTGCGCGAGAACGATCCCGATGCGTTTCACATCCGCATCGGGATCAACACCGGCCCCGTGATTCAGGGCGACATCGGGGCCATGTCCTCCCGGCGCGACTTCACCTGCGTCGGTTCGGCCGTCAACGTGGCCCAGCGGCTCGAATCGACCTGCCCCGTGGATGCGATCCAGCTCGGGCAGGAGTCGTTTCGCCGCGTGAATCCGCCGCCGGATCCCGCAAGCGTCGAGCGGCGCGAGGGCCTGAAGGTGAAGGGAGTGGCGGAGGGCATTACGACGTATATCGTCCGGCCCATGGGCCGGCCCCGGGCATGATGAATCACGGGACGCGGTGGACAGCGTCAAGACGGGATTGCGACGCCATGTGCAAATTCGGGGAAGACCACACGATCGTAAAAAAGATAGCAAGATCGGAATAGCGGGGCCGATGGGAGGGAGATAAACATTCGGCATGTCGCGGGAAGTTACCGTCAAGGACCATGTGGAACGATTGAACCGAGTGCTGGCTTACATCGAGGCCAACAACATGTCCGGCGCGCCCGTCTGGAACGCGCCGCGGCCGCAGCGGCTGGTGCTCGCTGCAATCCTCAAGGAGGTCATTCCGATGAACCCTGAATTTCGAGACATGCCCGAACGACAGGTGTTGTATGTAAGAAAGACCGGAGAGTATTCCAAAGCGGCTGGGGCCGCGTGGGAGGCGCTCATGAAGGCGGTGTGGTCGAAGTTTCTGTTCAATCGCCGCGTCGAATGCATCGGCATCCCGCACGACAACCCGAACGTCACGCCCGAGGAGAATCTCCGCTACGACGCCTGCGTTGATCTGCACAAGGCCGTCAAGCCCAAAGGCGACGCCGGCGTGCAGGCCATCGCGGGCGGCAAGTACGCCGTCTTTCTGCATGCTGGACCCTACGAGAAGCTGGGCGAAACCTACAACGCCATTTTCTCGCAGTGGCTGCCTTCAAGCGGCGCCAAACTTCGGGACGTGCCAGGCTACGAAATCTACTTGAACAATCCGAAACGCACGAAGCCCGAGAATCTGAAGACGGAGATATGCGTGCCGGTCGCGTCGTAGATACGGAAGATTCAATCGAAGGCCCGAAAACTCGTCATATAAGGCGAATGTGTCGATTATTCACGTACGAGGAACGGTTCGCCTTGCTCGGCCGCTCCCATCGTGATAGAATATGCTCACATCTGTGGGAGGTGGCGCCATGAATTCCAAACTTAAAGAGCTTCCGATTGACGAGCGGGTTCATCTCGTTGAGGATCTGTGGGACAGCATCGCGGCCGATCAGCGCGCGCGTTACCCATGACAGACGAGCAGAAGGCGGAGATAGACCGGCGGCTGGATGCCTACGAGATTGACAAGACTCCCGGCCGGCCGGCCGCATCCGCTGTGGCCGACATTCGACGCAGGTTGTGACTCAGCATGGCAGTAGATCCCCTACACATTGGAAGAAGCGCACATAACAAGTCGTTACGGCCGACCGGCAACGTCGGCATCGGGACGACGGGGCCGGCGCGGAGGTTGGATGTAAATGGTTGAACGGTCTACCGCGCCTCCGTATGTACGGCGCCGTTTCGACCGGCCAAATCCGGGACGAATGTGTAAATGTGTCAACCTGACACCGAGGCCACCGAGGCCCTCGGTCAACGGCGGCGCGTCCAAAGTCGGCGGCGGGTCAGCGGATCATTTCACCGCGGAGGAGCGCGGCGGAAATTAGAAAGTGGATTGAGGGATTTTATGGTTTATACCAATCAAGGCGTCGATCGAAAGATCTTCATCAACGTCGGGCCAATGAATGCCATAACCGGACGGAGAAACGGCATAATTTTTTTTGACGCGCGGGTCCGCGCCTGTCAGACGCGCGGAATGTTTCCTTAAATCTATTTTGTAGTTTTTGCCGTCGACCCTCAAGAGCATCGTGTCACCTTTGAATCGAACCGCTTCCACGTCATGGTATTTTGTCATCGCCTGCCTCCTTTAAAATTATTCCATTCGCTTTCAATGTATTCAAAATGCGCGAAGATGATTTTTCTCACCTGACGTTTGTCGGCCGGTGACAAATTGTACGAATACGCCTCCGCAATACCGAACACATCCGTCAACAGCCAGTATTTGCACTCTTTGTCCCCCTTCCGGCAATGGACATGGATCGGCTCGTTTCTCTCATTTGCGTAAAAGTAAAATCTCCACCCATGAACAAACAAGACTGTAGGCATGATCTATATTCCAGAGTGTATCCTGAGATGCGTGCATTTTCAAATGGGACTCCGCCGCCGACCGGGCATGGCGCAACCGTTGACCAAGGAGACAACCTTCGATAGAATGTCGGCATGGGAGCATTCACATCTGAAATCTGGTTTGCCAATCCTCAAACGCCGGCCAAGAAACGGCGGCTCGACGCGCTCGTGGATACGGGCGCGTTTTATTCCTGGATTCCCGCCTCGCTCTTGAAGGCCGAGGGCGTCAAAGCGGAATTTCACCGTCCCTTCAAGATTGCGACGGGCGAGGTGATCGAACGCGATTGTTGCGACGTCCTGATTCACATTAACGGTGAATATCGGCACTGCATCGCCGTTTTCGGTGACGAGGATTCCCCGGTTCTTCTCGGCGCTCATGCCCTGGAAGCTTTCGGGCTGATGGTCGATCCTGTAAACCGAAAGTTAGTTGCACTCCCCAGTCTACCCGCCGTATAGTCGACATCCAAATCCGGCAACGTCGGCATCGGGACGACGGGGCCGGCGCTGTTTCGACCGGCCAAATCCGGGACGAATGTGTAAATGTGTCAACCTGACACCGAGGCCGACCGATGGATTCCGATGAAGACCCCCAAACTCGCCTTAAAAGGCGAGTTTAACTCCGAAAATACGTATTTTTCTTGGATTGATTTTCTCCGGCCGCGGGCGACAATTGGCCTGTGCGGGGAGGGTCCCCGGGGGCGGCAGGGTTGGTGGAGGGAATTCAAAGATGTCGATGGTCAACAGGATCCTGAATCTTTGTTCGGGTGGGGGTTTCCGTCCCGGTCGCAACAGGATGTTGCGATTGGCCGGTATTGCCGCATTGTTGCATTACTGCGTTCTCACTTTCCCGGCTCCGGCCTGGGCCGCGACAGATACGTGGACGACTCGGGCCGGCCTTCCCGTCACCGTGGCCAACGGCGGATCGCTCGCGTATCCGGGATCGGGCGACACCATCTATGCGGTTGCCGGCAATTCCAGCCCCTGGTTCTACGCCTATTCCATGAGCGGCAACTCATGGACGGCGATGGCGAGCACCCCGTACGCCGTCGACGAGGGCGGCGCGATGGTGTATACCGGATCGGGCGACACGCTCTACGTCATGATCAACAATGCGACGAACCGCATGTTCACGTATTCCATATCAAGTGGAACGTGGGACACGAAGGCGGCCACGCCGTTCGCGGGGGT
>MFPR01000006.1 GCA_001784175.1 Candidatus Lindowbacteria bacterium RIFCSPLOWO2_12_FULL_62_27 | reverse complement strand
GAGTCGTAAAGCCCCGCGTCGATCCAGATTGTATCGCCCGATGTCGCCAGCGACATCGCCTTCGGGATAGACTTGAACGGCTTTTGCGCTGTGCCGTCACCCGACGTGTCCGACCCGCCGACGTAGGTGAACGAGTCGCCGGAGTAGATATCGTTCACGTACCAGTTCACTCGCGACTGCGCCTGCGCGGAATCGAAGGGTTGCGAGTCCGAGAAGAATGACTCGTTCTCAAATGGCGCCGCCGTGTCGAAGGCCGTCACGCGGTAGTAATAGTTCACACCCAGCGACACGTCCGTGTCCTGATACCGGATGACGCCGGACGCTCGTTGCGCGACGCGGGTCCAGGAACTCGTATCCTTCGTCTTGCTCCGGTAGACCCGGTAGCCCGACAGCCCTACGCCGCCCGACACCGTCTCCTCGTTCGCGCTCACCGCCGACCACTCGAGGATGATCGACGTGTCCGACGGCGCGCCCACCACCGCCACCGTGTCCGGCGCTTTCGGCGCGGTCGTGTCGGCGCCCGACGCCGTGTCGACCTGCCCCAGCCGGAACGGTTGCCAGATCACGGAATCGCCGTTCGACGCCTGATAGATCATCTGCTTGATCCGGCCCGTATCGGTCGAGTTCCACCAGTTGCGGGTGAAGGTGAATTTGTTGGTTGCGGTGGTCGAGGCGTTGTAGACCCCGCTGTCGGGATTCGTCCCGGAGGTCACGATGTTGTTTTTCTGGATGGTGTCGGAGGAGGAAGCCGCTTCGATATAGAACTGATATTGGGTGTTGTTCCTGACCTCGTTCTGAAGGACTGTGCTGTTCGAACTCGCATACAGACGGATGCCGTAGCCCGTATTCGAGCTGGCCGTGTTCCTCGTCACCGTGTTGTTTGAGCTCGAGTACAGATAGATGCCGAGGCTCGAATTCGAACTGGCCGTATTGCCCGTCAACGTGTTGTTCGAACTTGCATCCAGATAGATGCCGTCCGTATTCGAACTGGCCGTGTTGCTCGTCAACGTGTTGTTGTTCGAACTCACGGCCAGACGGATACCGTTGCCCGTATTCGAACTGGCCGTGTTGCTCGTCAACGTGTTGTTCGAACTCGAAGACAGATAGATGCCATCTGTATTCGAACTGGCCGTGTTGCTCGTCAACGTGTTGTTGTTCGAACTTGATGTCAGATAGATGCCATAGAAATTCGACCCGGCCGTGTTGGTGGTCATCGTGTTGGTGTCTGAATTGACGCGAAGGTAAATGCCGTAGTTGCCGTTTGAACTTGCGCTGTCGTTTTCAATCGTCGAATTGTCCACGTTGTAGAAATGAATCCCGTCGTACGCCCCCGTCACGCCGATGTTTTTGATCGCAAGGCCGACTTGCGTGTCAGCGTAGATGCCGTAGAGATTGGCCAGCGTCTTCACCCCCGCCGGATCGATGACCGTCGCGCCCGAGTCCACGCCGATCAGCGCCAGGTTGTCCGTATCCAGATTCACGGCGGCGGTTTCGGTCGCCGAAATCATCTCCCATGTGTCGCCGCCGAATGTGCCGGCGTCCAGCCAGATCGTGTCGCCGGCGGTCACGAATTGCATGACTTTGGCGAGAGACTTGAACGGCGCCGAAGCGGACCCCTTGCCGGACGCGGTGTCGGTTCCGCCGCATACGTGTAACTGTCGCCGGCGGTGGAGCCGTCGTTCACGTACCAGTTGATCTGAGGGCCAAACATCGCGGCGTCGAAGGGCTGGCTGTCCGAGAAGAACGACTCGTTCTCGAACGGCGTCGCGGTGTCGAATGCCGTCACGCGGTAATAGTACCGGGTCCCGATCCCGGCATCCGTGTCCTGCCACCGGATCACGCCCGACGCCGTCTGCGCCACTTTCACCCAGGACGACGTGTCTTTGACGGCGCTCCGGTACACCCGATACCCCGACAGCCCCGTCGCGCCGCCGTTCGTCTCTTCCAGCGCGCTCACCGCCGACCACTCGACGATAATCGACGTGTCCGACGGCGCGCCGATCACGGCCACCGTGTCCGGCGCTTTCGGCGCGGTCGTGTCGGCGCCGGCGGCGGTGTCGACCTGCGCCAGCCGGAATGGCTGCCAGATGACCGAATCGGCGTTGGCTGTCTGGACGACACTCTTCTTTATTGTTACCGAATCCAGAGATCCCCACCAGTTGCGGGTGAAAGTCTGGAGTCCCGTCGTCGGCGCCTGAACATACGCTCCGCTGTCGGTGCCGCCCGACGGCTGGATATTGTTTTTCTCGACGACGGCGCCGGTCGCCGCCGACGTGAGATAGATCTGATACTGGGTGTTGAGCCGGACGTCGTTTTGCGTCACGACGTTGTTCGCGCTCTGGATGTAAATGCCGTTGGTCGTATTCGAATTGGCGGCGTTTCGCGCGACGAGATTGCCGGTCGAGTTGATCCCGAGACTGACGCCATAGGCGTTCGAGAACACGCGGTTTCCGGTCACGCGGTTTCCGGTCGATCCGGTTGACAGAATAATGCCCCGGCTCGAATTGCCGTCGGCCGTGTTGCCGGTCAGCGTGTTGCTCAGGGAAGCGGCCAGGTTGATGCCGTTCGACGCGTTCGAGTTGGCCGTGTTGCCGCTCACGGTGTTGCCGGTGCAGTACGAGAGCGTGATCCCGTTGGCCGAATTCAAATTGGAGATGTTGTTCGACAGCGTGTTAGAGTCCGAAGATTCCAAGTAGAAACCGTCATTCAAGCACGCCCCGGAGCTGTCGTTCTCGATCCGGGACGACGTCACCGTCAGGAAATGAATCCCGTCATAGGCGCCCGTCACGCCGAGATTTTTGATCATCAGGCCAGCCTGCGAGTCGGCGTAGATGCCGAAGATTCCGGTCGCCAGTCCCGGCGGATCAATCACCGTCGCCCCCGAATCCTTGCCGATCAGCGTCAAGTTGTCCGTATCCAGATTCACGGCGCCGGTTTCTGTCGCCGAAATCATCTCCCACGTGTCGCCGCCGTACGTGCCGGCGTCCAGCCAGATCGTGTCGCCGGCGGTCACGTACTGCATCGCCTTCGCCGGCGAGCCGAACGGCTTGCCCGACGTGCCTTCGCCCGTCGTGTCCGAACCCGCCGCATACGTGAAACTGTCGCCCGATGTGGAGCCGTCGTTCACGTAAAACGCGGTCCGGCCAAACCACGCCTGGCCCGACGGCTGGGAGTCAGAGAAGAACGACTCGTTCTCAAACGCCGCCGCGTCGAACGCAGTCACGCGGTAGTAGTATGTCTTGAGCCCGGCATCCGTATCCTGAAACCGGATCTGCCCCGACCCCGTCTGGCCGATTTTGATCCACGACGACGTGTCTTTGGTCAGACTGCGGTACACCCGATACCCCGACAACCCCACGGCGCCGCCGTTCGACTCCTCCAGCGCCGTCACCGCCGCCCACTCCAAACCCACCGACGAGTCGCCCGCCGCGCTCACCACCGCCACCGTGTCCGGCGCTTTCGGCGCGGTCGTGTCGGCGCCGGCAGCCGTGTCGACCGCGGCGAGTCGCCACGGATCCCAATCCGACGCCGTGTCGCTGATCTTGTTCTTGACCGTCACCGAGTCGGCGGAACCGAACCAGTTACGGGTCAGCGTCTGGGCGAGGCCGGCCTGGTTATAAACCCCGTTTACATTGTTGCCGGTGATGTTGTTTTTGGTAATGAGGTTGCCGGCAGAGGTCCCTTCGATCCGTACGCCGGTGTCGTTGCCGCTGATATCGTTCTGTGTGAGGGTGTTCGAGTCCGAACTGTACAGCTTGACGCCCATTTGGGTATTGGAAGAAACGGTGTTATTCCGGAAGAAATTATTATTGGAGATATCCGCGATCTGGAGGCCGACTTGCAGGTTGGATTTGATCGTATTGCTTTCCACACGGGTGTTGTTCGCGACAGATAGGATGATGCCGTTGTAGGTGTCCGATTGGGCCGTGTTCGACTTCAGCGTGTTGCCATGGCTGCGCTGGACTTTGATACCGTCCGAATTGGAATTGGCCGTGTTGCTGTCCACCGTGTTCGTGTCCGACCCGTCCGACAGGTAAATCCCGATGTTCGCGTTCAGCGTCACCGTGTTGTTCTTCACCACATTCAGCGTCGACGTGTCGGCCAGCCAGATGCCGTACTGCGTGTTCCACCGCGTCGTGTTCCCCTCCACCGTGTCGCTTGATGAGCCCGAGACTTTGATGCCGTCATACGTGTTCGTTTCGGTCGTGTTATTCCGCACGGTATTGAACTTGGACGTGTCCGCCAGCAAAATCCCGATTTGCAGGTTGGAGAAACAGGTGTTGGTCTCCAGCGTATTGTTGTTCGCGCCCGACAGCACGATGCCGTTGTAGGTGTCCGATTGGGCCGTGTTGGAACTGACGGTGTTGCCGTGGCTGTTCAACAGCTTGATCCCGTCGCCGTTGGAATTGGCCGTGTTGCTCTTCACCACGTTCGTGTCCGACCCGTCCAGATGGATGCCCACCAGCGGGTTGGACCGCGCCGTGTTGCCCGTCACCGTGTCGTATGAACTGTTCAACAGCCGAATCCCGTATTGCGTGTTCGTGTCGGTCGTGTTGTTCCTCACCACATTGTATTTCGACGTGTCCGCCAGCAGAATTCCGACTTGCAAGTTCGAGAAACAGATGTTGGTCTCCAAGACATTGTTGTTGGCGCCCGACAACACAATGCCGTTGTAGGTGTCCGACTGGGCCGTGTTCGACTTCAGCGTATTGCCGTGGCTGCGCAGGACCTTGATCCCGTCCCCGTTCGAGTTCGCCGTGTTGCTGTCCACCGCGTTCGTGTCCGCGCCTTCCGAGAGGTAGATGCCGATGCCTGCATTCAGCGCCGCCGTGTTGTTCCTGATCACGTGGTTCGTCGACGTGTCGGCCAGCCAGATGCCGTAGTTCGTGTTCCACCGCGCCCTGTTCCCGCTCAACGTGTCGAACGTACTGCCAAACACCTTGATCCCGTCCCACGCGTTCGTCTCCGACACATTGCCCGACACCGTGTTGAACCGCGACGTGTCCGCCAGCAGAATCCCAACCTGCAGATTCGAGTTGCAGGTGTTGGTCTCGATCGTGTTGCCGTTCGCGCCCGAGAGCACAATCCCGTTGTACGTGTCCGACCGCGCCGTGTTCGAACGCACCGTATTGCCGTGGCTGTTCAGCAATTTGATCCCGTCCCCGTTCGAAACCGCCGTGTTGCTCACGACCCAGTTCGTCTCCGACCCGTCCAGCAGAATCCCCTGCACCGGATTTTCGCGCGCCGTGTTGTCCGTCACCGTGTCGTAGTAACTCCCCAGCACTTTGATCCCGTATTGCGCGTTCGTGTCCGTCGTGTTGTTCGAAATGACGTTGTATCTCGACCCGTCCGCCAGCAGGATGCCGATCTGCAGATTGGACTGACATGTGTTCGTCTCGATCGTGTTTCGGTTCGCGCCCGAGAGCGCGATGCCGTTGTACGAATCCGATTTGGCCGTGTTGTTCACCACCGTATTTGCGTGAGCGTCCGACAATTTGATGCCGTCCGAATTGGAATTGGCCGCGTTGCTGTCCACCGTGTTCGTGTCCGACCCGTCCGACAGGTAAATCCCGATGTTCGCGTTCAGCGTCACCGTGTTGTTCTTCACCACGTTGTTCGTCGACGTGTCGTCCAGCCAGATGCCGTACTGCGTGTTCCACCGCGTCGTGTTCCCCTCCACCGTGTCGCTTGATGCGCCCGAGACTTTGATGCCGTCATACGTGTTCGTTTCGGTTGTGTTGTTCCGCACCGTGTTGAACTTCGACGTGTCCGCCAGCAAAATCCCGATTTGCAGGTTGGAGAAACAGGTGTTGGTCTCCAGCGTATTGTTGTTCGCGCCCGACAGCACGATGCCGTTGGTATCCGATTGGGCCGTGTTGGAACTGACGGTGTTGCCGTGGCTGTTCAGGAGTTTAATGCCGTCCCCGTTGGAATTGGCCGTGTTGGATGAAATCGTGTGGGTGTCGGCCATGTCGAGAAGAATCCCCTGCTGGAGATTAGACCGGCACGTGTTGCCGCTGACGGTGTCGTCCGACGAAGCGCCGGTCAGCTTGATCCCCGCCTGCGTGTTGGTGTCGGCCGAATTGTTCCGCACGGTATTGCGTTTCGAGGTGTCCGCCAACAGAATTCCGATCTGAGCGTTCAGATTGCACGTGTTGCTCTCCACGGTGTTGTCGTTCGACGCCGAGATGACGATGCCGTTGTAGGTGTCCGATTGGGCCGTGTTCGACTTCAGCGTGTTGCCGTGGCTGTTCAAGACTTTGATTCCGTCGCCGCACGAATTGGCCGCGTTGCTGTCCACCGTGTTCGTGTCCGAAGCGCCGGAAAGATAAATCCCGATGGACACGTTCAAATTGGCCGTGTTGTTGGTCAGGGTGTTATTCGCCGCCCCGTCCAAGTGAATGCCGTACAGGGTGTTCGACCGGCTCGTGTTGCCGCTCAGGGTGTCGGATGAGCTGTTCAGGACTTTGATTCCGGCGCCGGTGTTCGTTTCGGCCGTGTTGTTGCGGAGCGTATTGAACTTCGACGTATCCACGAGCAGAATGCCGGGGCCGAGGTTGGAGTGACAGGTGTTGGTTTCAAGGGTATTGCGGTTCGATCCCGAAAGAACAATGCCGTTCCACGAGTCCGAGTTGGCCGTATTGGAGCTCAGCGTGTTGGCCTGACTGTTCAAGAGCTTGATCCCGTCGCCGTTGACGCCGGCGGTGTTGCCGGAAAGGGTGTTGGTATCGGCCGCGTTGAGGTAGATGCCGGTGGTCGAGTTGCCGCGGGCGGTGTTATTGGAAACGGTGTTGTTATTGGTCCCGCCTTCGAGATAGATGCCGTGGGAAGAATTGGTGTCCGAAGTGTTGCCGGTGACGGTGTAATAGGACCCGCCGTTCAGATCGATCCCGGCAAATCCGTTCAGGTTGGCGGTGTTGTTGCTTGCGGTGTCGTAGGAACTGGACGAGAAATTGATTCCGGCATTGGAGTTGGAATTGGCGATGTTGTTGTTGACGGTGTTGTGGTTGGATCCGGAAACGAGAAACCCGATGGACGAATTGGAATTGGCGATGTTGTTGCTGAGGGTGTTCGTTTCCGATCCGTTGAACAGATAGACGCCGTATTCGCCGTTCGAACTGCAACTGTCACCGGAAACTGTGGACCGATCGACGTTATCGAAGCGAATCCCGTCATACGCCCCCGTCACGCCGAGGTTTTTGATCGTGAGTCCCGTCTGCGTGTCGGCGTAGATGCCGTAGAGTCCCGTCAGCGTCTTCGCCCCCGGGGGATCGATGATGGTGGACGCCGAGTCCTTGCCGATGAGCGCGATCGAGTCCTTGGTGATGTTGACGCCCGCCGTCTCGGTGGCGCTGATGACGACATACGAGTCATAGAGTCCGGCGTCGATGTAGATGGTGTCGCCGGATGAGGCGGCGTTGATCGCGCGGATGATCGTGCGGAACGGCAATGATGCGCTCCCCTCGTTGGCGTCACTGCCGACCGCGTACGTGTACGAGTCGCCGCTGGTCGACGTGTCATTCACGTACCATTTCGGGCCGGCGTAGGGAGGGGGCGGCGGGGCTGTGTCGAAGCGCAGGATGCGATGGTTGGAGTAATCGGCGACGTAGAGACGCCCTTGGGCATCGACTTCGACGCCAGTCGGATTGTACATGCCGTTTGCCGATATGCCGCCGATATCGAATGTGTTCGTTGTGAATCCCGGCTGGCCCAATACGGTGTCGGCCGTCGTGTCACCCGATGCCGGACCGTTGTAGATCAGGATGCGGCTGTTACCCTGATCGGCGCCGTACAGACGCCCTTGGGCATCGACTTCGACGCCATACGGACTGTTCAGGCTGTTTGGCGATATGCCGCCGTTATTGGCGGTGTTCGTTGCGAATCCCGGCTGGCCCAATACGGTGTCGGCCGTCGTGTCGCCCGACGCCGGATTGTCGTAGATCAGGACGCGATGGTTACTCAAATCGGCGACGTAGAGACGCCCTTGGGCATCGACTTCGACATTATACGGTTCGTACAGGGTGTTTGCCGATATGCCGCCGATATTGAATGTGTTCGTTGCAAATCCCGGCTGGCCCAAGACGGTGTCGGCCGTCGTGTCACCCGATGCCGGATCGTCGTAGATCAGGACGCGGTTGTTGATCCTATCGCCGACGTATAGACGCCCTTGGGCATCGAATGCGACGCCATCTGGATTGGCCAGGCTGTTTGCCGAGACGCCGCCGTTATTTTGGGTGTTCGTTGTGAATCCCGGCTGGCCCAAGACGGTGTCGGCCGTCGTGTCACCCGATGCCGGACCGTTGTAGATCAGGATGCGGCTGTTACCCTGATCGGCGCCGTACAGACGCCCTTGGGCATCAAATGCGCCGCCGCGCGGATATAGCAGGCTGTTTGCCGAGATGCCGCCGTTATTTACGGTCGAATCGCCAAAATTCGGCTGGCCCCACACGGCGTCGGCGGTGGTGTCGTTGGGTGCGGCGTGTGCTTCGGGATTGAAAAGTGGGAAGAGGGCTATAAAGATCGAAACGGCGAGACGGAGAAACGGCGAATCGGCGAAAAACAGGGAAGACTGGGGTAGAAGACTGGGGTCAGGCATTAAGTTATTAAAGTTTTGAATCGGCGAATGATCGCGGAAAGATTTCATAGAGAGTTTTTGCGCGTTTTCGCGAAAATTTGCGTCTTTTCGTAGTTGATGTTGTTTCCTGGACGAGGTGTCAACTATTTCCGCCCTCCGCAATAAGTCTTTAAGTTTGGACAGAATACCCCCTGTATATATACAAATATGTTGTGTGACCCAGATCACACGGCGGCCGGAATTACGTACGAAGGGTGTACAGACATAGGCCAGATTCGGGAGTCGCACAACAGACGTATCGTCATCAACCGGGGCAGTTTCCTGCGCATGGAACCTATTCATGAGTCCTGATCCTGCAGGACTTGCCACCCCGACCCAACCCCTTGAATATATCCGCAGGAAGAGCGAAAGTCAAGGGAGAATTGGCCGGTCCAGCGATTCCGCATATAGACGGCAGACCGCTACTGGCGTGGTAGATTTTGTTCAATTTCGCATGGCCGCAGTTGTTCCTCCCCCCTTGCGGGGGAGGCAGACGAACGGTGTCAAGCATTAAGTTATTGAAGTTATTTCCGGCTGCGGAGAAGACAGTACCAGGTATTGAGTTTTTGAGTTTTTTGCGCGTTTTCGCGAAAATTTGCGTCTTTTCGTAGTTGATGGGGTTTCTCAACGAGATGTCAACTATTTCCGCTCTCCGTAGTAAGTCTATAAGTTTAGACAGAATATCTCCTATATAACTACACATATATATTGTGATCCAGATCACACTGCGAACGGAAATCCGCACGAAGGGTGTACCGACATAGGATCGATTCGGGAGTCGCGCAACGGACGTATCGTCATCAACCGGGGCAGTTTCCAAAACCAGGAGAACAGTGTCAGGCATTTAGTTATTAAGTTTTCCGCTGACGGTGCCATTCCTTGACGTATTGACTTTGCCATCACAGCACCGTCTGGATGTCGGGGTCGTTCATGTCATGCCCGACATGGATGGTTGTGCGGCCATTTTTGTTTTTGATGGTGATGTCCCAGGCTTGCATGGTTTTGGCGCCGATCAACATCTCCGACCCCAAGTCGGGGGCGACCTTCGCCTCGTCACTGATCCAGCGGCCTTCAACGCGCATTTTTAAATACACAACCGCGGTCACAACAAGTTTGCCGCCGCGCCGTTTTGCCGTTCCAAATTTTTGTTTGACCTTCAACGTTTCGACCACGGCCCCGCGCGGCAAACAATCCTGACGAATGATCGTATAGAACGACCCGCTGTCGAGGACAGCCGAAACGCATGTTTTTTTACCGTTGGCCGTTTCAATGTCCACGTCCCGAATGGGTTTGCTCACGCCGCTCGACTCCCCTTTTTACCCCTGCGCCCATCTTCGAATATACCCGCAACCGGAGGATGTTTCAAGGTTCCGAAAGCATAAATCGTGTCGCCCGAACCGAGAACAGGGTCAGGCATTAAGTTATTTAAGTTTTGAAGCGGCGAATGATCGCGAAAAAATTTCATATAGAGGTTTTTGAGAGAAGGCTCAGACCGTAAGTTGTTAAGTTATTCAAATCCTTCCCACGAGCTTGCACAAGAGTAGGTTTGACGGTATGATCCGGATGTGATGGAGAGAAGGCCTGAGTCGAGACTTGAGAAGGTGATCTTTGAAATGGGCCGTGCGCTGATGATCGGCGGGCTGGCCGCGACGATTTTTCGGCAGGACCTGCATCCGTCGTTTCCGGTCGGCGCGTTGGCGGCCGGCATCTGTTGTCTGGTATATTACGTATGGAAGGAGGATCGACTGTGAGTATTGCCGAATGGGCCAGTCTGATATTGCCGATTCTGGCCATCGTGTTCATGGAAGTCTTCATCGAACGTCCCCGCCACAAGCAGAGTTAACCAGCCGTAACCGGCAACTGGTCAACGGGGTCAGACCGTAAGTTGTTAAGTTATTCACGCCGCAGGTTTCATTTGCCGCTCGGAGGTTCGACACCCAGGTCTTTACAGATGCCGCGAGCCGTGAACGTGTTGATTTCACGATGGCGGGGAATTGAAGCGGAATCGCTTGTGATTGGATTCGAGCACCAGCGCAATCGCCTCCCGGATGTTCCGGCGGGCTTCCGCCAGAGTCCTGCCCTGGGAGTGAGCGCCCGGCAGGTCTGGCACAAAGGCCGCATACCATTTTCCGCTTTTTACAAACGCAACTTTATATTCGTTCATAAATTCTTCACCCCCAACCCGTATTGTATCAAGGAGTACCCGTTCATGCCGGAAATATCTCTGTGATCTTGATCACATAGGCCGCCACGGCCATTCGAGCCTCCAGAAGCATAAATCGTGTCACCCGAACCGGGATACACCAACGCGCCGCCATCAGCCACGGCGGCCGGGGCGGCGGCGAGGGTGGACCAGGTGTTGGGGGCGGCAAGGGCAGGGATTAGGGAATAGGGATTAGGGATTAGGGGAAGGGCAGGGAATGGGGAATAGGGAATAGGGATTAGAGAAGAAAACAGGACAAGGCAAAACAAAAGAACAGAGAGAGGGCGGCGGATCATTTGCGGAGTTCCCCGATTCGAGTGATGAGGCGGGACAACATCAGCGAGAACAGGGTCAGGCATTAAGTTATTTAAGTTTTGAAGCGGCGAATGATCTCGAAAAAATTTCATAGAGAGGTTTTTCGCGTTTTCGCGAAATTTTGCGTCTTTTCGTAGTTGATGTTGTTGTTGTTTCCTCAACGAGGTGTCAACTATTTCCGCTCTCCGCAATAAGTCTTTAAGTTTGGACAGAATACCCCCTGTATATATACAAATATACTTTGTGATCCAGATCACACTGCGGACGGAATTACGTACGAAGGGTGTACCGACATAGGCCAGATTCGGGAGTCGCGCAACGGACGTATCGTCATCAACCGGGGCAGTTTCCTGCGCATGGAACCTATTCATGAGTCCTGATCCTGCAGGACTTGCCACCCCGAGCCAACCCCTTGAACATATCCGCAGGATGAGCGAAAGTCAAGGAAAAATTTTCCCAGTCTCTACGTCCCCACGTCTCCAAGTCCCCGCGCTTGACATGCCCGACGGGATTTAGGACAGTATCGACATGAAACAAAGGACGATGAGGGATAGGCTCCATAGACGAAACGGAGGGAAGCCAGACCCGGTGGCGGCTCGCCGGGCGTTTGAAGCGGCTCTGGACTACAAACGCCGGCACGGAACGTTGTTCGATGGTCTCACCGCAGCCCAGATCCTTGCCCGCATTAAAAAAACTCGATACGAGCTTTTTGAGGAGCGCTTTGCCCCGCATCGTTCTCGATAGCAACGAGTACATATACGCCTTCGGCGCGGAACGGAAGCCCGCCTGTGAGCGGCTGATCGGCCGCTTGATCGAGAAAGCCGAAAAAAACTCGCTGTCTGTATCACGATCGATTGCCGACGAAACCCGGCGGAATCTCAAACGGACGGCGTTCAAGCTCTGCCACCGCTTTTGGCTGGACATGGCTTGCCGTATCGACGATGACGACAATGTCCCCAAGGCATTGTTCGCGTCGTATCTGGTCCGCGGCCTCAAGCCCGCCGACGCCCAGATCGGGGCGTACGCGGAATGGGTGAACGCCGATTTTCTCATCTCCGAAAACCGCGATTTCCTCGCTCTATCCAAGCCGCTGCCATACCGCATCATGAAAGCCTCCGAGTTTTAGTGGTGTGTTTTTTGAGACGGTATTGCCGGAAGCTGTTCCATAAATCCAGACCCCGGTGTCGTTGTTGGCCGCTTCATTCTGAACTACCGCGTTCGAATCGGCATCGATAATCTCGATTCCACCCCGCGTGTTGGACTTTGGGGTGTTGGTTGTTATCACATTTCCATTCGAAGCGCTCCGCACGGAAATACCCCAAAATCCATTCGAATGGACCGTATTGCCGCCCAGCGCGTTGTCGGAAGAATTCGTGTTCAGTCGGATACCATCAGCGCCGTTTGAACTTGCGCTGTCGCTCTCGATCGTCGAATTATCAACATTGTAGACCCGACGGATTGATTTTCATCATGGTTTAATCGTTCCTCCGCTCCGGTCCGCCGATGGGCAGGGGGCGGATCCGGATTCGCGTTTCTTCCAAGACAACGATACTTCCCTGTTGCAAGGATTCGGCCACATCGGGCAACCGGGCAATCAAAAAAGCGGTTTGAGCGTCCGGGCGGCGTGGGGACAGTCGTCGGAAGAGAATGACCGAAGGCTTGACCTCCTGCCGCTTCGCCAGGATCGTCCCGAAATCGGTATCCGCTGAAATCAGTATTCGCTCCTCAACCGCCGCTCGCCGAAAAATGTCATCATCGTCCGAAGCCTGCATGCCGTAGTCCCGCACATGCACGGCATCGTGACCCGCCGACCGCAAGATGGCCGAAAGAGCCGGCGAGAGTGCGTTGTCCACCAGAAATTTCACCGTTCGGCGATCAGCGGGATTTCACGTTCCCGCACGGCCTCGGCCGCATACTGAAGCGCCTCTCGAATGTCCTCCAATTCGAGATCGGGATACGCCTTCAAAATCTCTTCCTCTTTCATTCCGTCCGCCACCATCCCCACAACCGAGGCGACCGGGATACGAATCCCCCGAATGCACGGCGCCCCACCCATCTGCTTGGGATTGACCGTAATCCGATCAAATTTCATTTCACTCACCTTCCTCGCTCGTGTTTTTCATCATATCTATTGATGAAGATGGTGTCACCCGAACCGGGATACACCCAGAACTTCCCCGTGTTCGATGGCGCCTGTTCGATGGCGCCAGACCGTAAGTTGTTAAGTTATTCCGTCGCGATTTTATGCTATGTTTGGGGCGTGGGGCCGGGCGGGTCGCCGTCCAATGGTTGTCAACCTGTCGGCCGAGGGTTCGATTCCCTCCGGATCCACGTTCACTTGACATCCGAGTATTTCTGCCATATAGTTTGGTCAAGCCATTGGACGGTTCGGATGGTTCGATCGGACCTTCCCACAGGTTGACACAAACGGCTCCGAGAAATCGGGGCCGTTTTGTTTTTCCCCGCATGGGAGGAACGGGGTCCAAGAGGCCGCTATACAAATACTGTATATATATAGTTGTGATCTGGATCACACTCTGGATGGCTTTGCGTAGTCTCTCTCTTCCGGCTGTTTGGATGAATTTCAGACGGCGGGCCAGATCGGGCGGCATCGTGTACCGGCGGCTCCTTCATTATGTACTATAGGCATAAGTCCCTGCGTAACACCGGACCTGCCGCTGCCCGAGTGATGTATAATTACTGAATGTACCCGCCAAGGGGGTAAAAGTCAAGAATAATTGAGAAAATCCCGCGCATGTCCACCTGCCAACGGCCTTTCGAGTCGGCCTTGGCGGAAAACATCGCACATGCACCGAAACCTGTCACTTCTTTGGGCAACTTTCGGGCAAACCCGTCACGCTGCAGGCATTCGTCGTGGATGAACTTGGAACGGACGAAACCGGCCGGACGATCGATGTCCTCTTTGGCGCCATTGAAATGCAAAACTGGGGAATCGTCCCCATTCCCCAAGAAGAACGACTCGACCTCTCCCGCTACCCCAAAGAATTCATCGAATACTGATCTCAATCTTTAGTGATGCGGCGCGTCTGCCTTCGCGGCTTCCTCGGCCAGATAGTGCGCCAGCGACGCCAGTTCGGTGTCCGTGCCCATCACCGGCGGCATGATGTTCTGGTAGGGGTTCTTGTCGCCCGGGCGCATGATTTTCAAGAGGCTGTTGATGGAGTTTTCGTCCCGGCCCGCCAGAAACTCCCGGAGCGGGCGGTAGCCGTCCATCGTGTGGCAGCTCCGGCACTGCGCGCGGAACATCGCTTCGCCGTCGCTCTCGCCCGTGCGACGCCACTTGATGTTGTCAAGGAATGTCTGCTCCGAATCCTCCAGCGTCTTCGCGTTCGCCGCGAGGACCCCGTTCGAGTACATGACGTACCGGATCACGTAGGGCTTGCGCAGGACTTCCCTCGTCCACTCGCCGGCGCCCGTCACGAAAAGCGCGGACAGCATGAGGAACGCGATCTTGCCGCCCTTGAATTCGTCCGGGTTGGCGTAGGCGCCGAAATAGATCATCATGCCCATGGTGCACGTGAAGAGGATCGTCAGCATCGACACGCGCGTCAGAACGGCGAGATTGCCTCTCGCAAACCCCGACACGCCGCTGTACAGCATCGTCCGGACTTCCTCCGGGAGCGCGAAAAAGTACCATCCCATGGCGAAGAGCATGCCGACGAAGGTCGGAATGAACCACATCGCGGAATACCGTAGCATCTGCGTGCGAAGGCCGCCCTCTTTGGGCATCCGGGAGGCCGTGATGAGGCCGTAGAGGCCGGCCAGTCCCAGACAGACAAGGAGCCGGATCGTGAA
Source organism: Candidatus Lindowbacteria bacterium RIFCSPLOWO2_12_FULL_62_27 (assembly GCA_001784175.1). Taxonomy (GTDB): domain Bacteria; phylum Lindowbacteria; class 2-12-FULL-62-27; order 2-12-FULL-62-27; family 2-12-FULL-62-27; genus 2-12-FULL-62-27. The sequence continues at coordinate 251,277 of MFPR01000006.1, read as the reverse complement.
GGACGGCCAGAAGGTCGGGTTGAACCAGGCCGACCACAAGTTGCGGTTCTCCACCCAGTCACCGGGCGTCAGCATGAAGGTGAGGATGCCGTTGATGGTGAAGAGCGTCATGACCGCGGTGAAGAGATAGACCCAGCCGACGATCTGGTGCGTGCGCGGCGAGAGCGTCTTCCAGCCGTAGTAATAGACGACGAGGGACGCGATTTCGAGGAAAAACCAGACCCACTCGATCGTCCAGGCGAGGACGAAATTCCGGATCAAAAACGCGGTCGCGTCCGGATTGACCAGCCCGATCGCGAACCAGATGCCGACGCCGAACATGGCGCCGACGACGGAGGTGAGGATCGTGAAGAACCGGGTGTGCTTGTGGACGTACTCGAGCATTTCCATGTTGCCGTTTTTCCGGGCGATGTATTCGGTAATGGGCAGGAAAAACCCGCCGCCGACGGCGAACTGCGAGATAAAGACGTGACTGATGGCGATCAGGCCAATGACCCACGGCCCGCCGATACCTTCAATGACCCACTGGGGATAGTTCATCCGATTATACCGGGTGGGCCATATAGCCCCAGATGGTGAAACCGATCAGCCACACGATGCCGAACAAGCCGACATAGGTGGCCAGCTTCGCGCGCCGGCCGGAGGCGGTCGCGGGGTTCCAGACCGGCACCAGCGCCCAGAAGAGGCCGGCAACACCGAACACCATGTTTCCGAACAATTCGCCGCTGATGCCGGCCACCTGGGACGGCATCAGTTTCAGGAGCTGGAACATCGCCATGAAATACCATTCGGGTTTCACGCCCTTCGGCGCCGGCGCCAGCGCGTCGGCCTCGGCGCCCAGGTGCCAAGGGAAGAGCGCGGCCAGGACCGCGAGGAGGTTCAGCATGATCAGCCAGACGTAGAGGTCGCTCAAAAGAAAATTCGGGAAGAACGGAATCTTGTGGTACTGGCCGGATTTTTCGATCTCTTCCGGTATCTTGTTGCCGTGGATCTGCAGGAAAAAGAGATGCGCCGAAAGAAGGCCGATGAAAATCCACGGGATGATCACCACGTGCAGCGCGAACATCCGCTGGATCGTCAGCCCGCCCATGTCGGGGCCGCCGCGCAGGATGTGCGCGACGTAGGAGCCGCCCGGAATGCCCTCCACGATGTCGATGCCGATCTTCGTCGCGAAAAACGCCATGTCGTCCCACACGAGACAGTAGCCGGTGAATCCAAATCCGAGGCCCAGCCCCAGAAGGCCAAGGCCCGTGAACCACGTCAGCTCCCGCGGTTTCTGGTAGGCCTTCATGAAATAGACCGAAAACATGTGAATGAACACCGCCACCAGCATGAGGTTCGCCGCCCACGAGTGGACCGACCGGATCAGCCAGCCAAAATCGACTTTGGTGACGATCCGCAACACCGACGCGTGACTGCTCTCGAGACCGGGCTGATACTGAAACAGCAGGACCATGCCGGTGAAGACGAGAATGATGAAAAAGAACAGGGAGATGCCGCCGAAATAGTACCACACCGCCTGCTTGTGCTCCGGCACCAGCTTGTGGGCCGACAGGTCCTTCATTTCCTTCACGGGCAGACGCTCTTCGAGGAACCGGTTGAGCCATTCCTTGACGTTCATCAAAGCTTCTCCAGCAAAAACTCAGTGTTGAATTTGATCAGCGCGTAGGATTCCTCGGTCAAATGCTTCCCGCGCTGCGCGTTCACCTGACGGATCAGCGTCCGCAGTTTCTCCCGCGCGTTGCCGAATTTTCCGCGCATGCACTCGCGCCGCACCTTCGTCAGCTTCCGGATGATCGACTTTGCCACGCCGGGCAACTGCTTGTCCGGATTGGATAGGTCGGATTCGTCGCCGTCGTCGTCATCCTCGTCCCGGTCTTTCCGCAGGTCGTGCTTGATCCAGCCCGCCGTGACCGCTTCGCGTACTTGGCCGATCAGGTCGAGGATGAACGTGTCGCAGATGAAACCGGCATCAGTTGGAATTGGTTTCATTGGCCCAACCGTTTTGCGGACGGTGAATTTATTGGTGTCATTATTTAACAGAGCGTCAATCTTCCCTTCAAGATTTTCGGAAATTTCGTGTGGAAACCAATTACTCAGGGCTCTTCCTTCGGCATTTTTTTCTACACCCGCGCCGGAATATGAAGCATTGATGATGCCAGGTAAATAATCAGCTTCTACTCTAAATCCGCGTTTTGATTCGCCGGGGGCCAAACCAAAAAAACTTTCGACAAGATTGATATTTACCCAACCGACGCGGTTGTTGAGGTCATCATCTTTTTTCTGAGGTAGAGACAGCCAAGCAAGGGGACCTTCGCTGTTTTTTAGTGTTACATCTCTAGAGAATGACAACTTAAACATGATGATACGTTGTTTGGCGTCCTGTCCATTCTCCACCGTATACTCATATGAGAATGATCCGGCATTCATTCGCGTAATATCCACTTTCGTTTTGGGCGAGACTTTGTTTGTCGGTTCGACGAGAGCGATTTCCCGGGCAAGTTGCCCCGATGAACCCAACTCGAAATATTCAACGAAATAGTTTCCACTGACAGGGTCTAAGAAGAATTTGAACGAATCGGTAGCATCGCTGTGGACTACGCGCATCCTGCTTAAATCAACGGGGCCGAGGTGATCGCCATAGGAGGGTGAAATTAAAAAAAGTCCTACAACAAACACACCGAGATTAATTTTTAAGGTGTTCATTAGAATTTCAGATGCCAGTGATTGCCATGATCTTTTGCTTCTCCGCCGTAGTAACTCACGATACCCTTGAGCGACCATGCCAACGGTCCACTCAATGAAATTCCATCAGAATTGGGTGGGTCGGATCGTACATCGGCGGCCTTCCCTATGCGATGGCCGCTGTGATTGCTTGCCGCCAAATCTGCTCCCCAATTTCCGTCCACATCGAAACCACCACCCCACGGCAGGCTAATGTCATTATATTTAATTGGTCCCAAGAAGGGGATCAGATCGTAAGCGGCAGCTATGTCCTTTAAAGCCTGAATTACACTGGGCTTCCCCCAGTGGTTATTGTCCGTTGTCGATGATGGTGGGCCAAGGTGTTCGGGAGTACCACCAATCTTTTCGTAATCATCCGGGTCCGGCGCATCCGGCAGTAATTCGAGGTCCGGCACCTTAACCTCGATCTCGACGGATCCCAATTGGCAGACTTGACCTTTCTGACGGTCGAGTTCGTCCTTTAGGTCCTTTTGAGTAGACACGGATGGGAAACTGGGCGGCACTCCAAAAATTCTGGCCCGCTCCAGACCCCCAAATTTGCTTGCTTGATATTTCTTCGTACCTGTGCTCTGCCGTGAAACGATAAGCGGGCTTTCCACCGTGCCTGTGGGATGTGTGTTCGTGTTGTCCTGTGTTCCATCCATCACTTCCCATTCCGGTGTTTCCGGCAACGACGGCGTGTGGTGCTCGCGATCATGTCCCCCGCTTCCCTTCCGGCGCTCGACCAAAAAAGCCAGCCTGTTTAGATGCGCATCGATTTTGGGGTTGATGGTGTACGTTACTTCTCTGGCTTCTTCAGGGACCACCTGCAAAGGCGTGCGGTTTACTTGAACGTCGATCAGCTTGATTTCGCTGCTGATTTTCTCTTTGCCCACGAACGTAGGAGGCTTCGGCATATACCAGACGAGTTCGACCTCGTACAATCCCGGATCCAAAAACATCAAGGCAACAGGATTGAACTGGCTAGGATCGTCGAATTCGCCGGGTCCGCTCAACCCGTGCCCAAATGCTCCGGTTGTAATGAGCGCGTCACCTCCAATGTTGAACCGATGCGGCGTAAAGACTCCCGGCGCGGATTCTTTTCTGACATAGAGTTCGCTTCCGTTGGACAAAATTTCACCAAATAGCGGAAACTCCTCAACGACGTCTCCGCTGGCCGTCGGCATGATCAAATAGAGCGGATATTCTTCAAGCACATTCGCATCCACCACACACGGCCCGCCAAACCTAAACCGGTCGCCAATTTGGATCCCAACGATCGCCCCCTTAAACGCACACGCCTCCGGAAATGTCGCAGGCGGGGTCGGCGTCCAATCGAATGTATAGGGGTTTAGCCCCGGATTGATTGTTTTTGATATCCGCTTGAGGAGTTCCCCTGTACGGACAAACGAGAATGTCCAATCGCCGGCAATAAGATAGGACGATATTTCATCGGCCGCTGCGGTATCGACATCGCCCGTTTTGATGGAGAGGTCACAATTGTGTTCAATGAGGCCCACTGGTGCGCCTCCGACAATCCGATGTGCCGCCCACGTGAGAGGTACTGCGATAAGAAATATAATCAAGGAAACCGACAGCCCCAGAATACGCCAGATGGCCGATCCAAGGAGACCCTGTGGCAAGACCACAGGGAATCGCCACTTCAACGCAACGAATGTGGCTATGTTCATCCCGTCTCACACCACCCCGACGTAATAACCGTCGTCCTTTTCTTCCAGCTTCAGCGGCTTGAGCGGCGCGGGCGGGGGGCCGGAGATGTTGGCGCCGGTGGAGGCGTCGTAGCGGCCGCCGTGACAGGCGCAGGCGATTTTGTCTTCCTTCTTGTCGTAATCGACCGTGCAGCCGAGGTGGCTGCAGGTCGCCAAGAGCGCGTGGACGGCGCCGTCCGGGCGTTTGATGATGATGGCGGGTTTGGATCCGAATTTGAAAATCTTGGACGTGCCGGGCTCCGGCACCACGTTTTTCTCCAGCTTGATCTGCGTGACCTTCTCCTCCGCTTCGCCCTCGCCGCTGTGGAGGAACCGCACGAGCGGATAGGCGATGGCCATGCCGTAGAGTCCGGTGATGCCCTTGATCGCCCAGTCGATCCATTTTCGGCGGTCCATGTTCCTCCCCGCCCCCCCCTCTCCCGCCTCTGGCGGGAGAGGGTTGGGGTGAGGGTGGCAGACTTCCGGCGCGGCCCCCCGCCCCCCTCACCTCAATCCTCTCCCCCCTCCGGGGGGAGAGGAGGTGAGTAGTTATAGCTCGGCCATCCATACCTAGAGCGCCACGCCTTCCTTCCGGACGACGTTCCACATCCAGAGGCCCAAGCCCACAAACAACACGAGAGACCCGATCGTGACGGCCACGACCGACGGCTGGATCTGCACCGGCAGCGTCCAGATGTTGTGCAGGTCGCGGATCTGCGATTCCCGGATCCAGTGCCGCGTCAGGACCTTCGACGCGGCGTCCAGCGCCAGCGCGACGATCGGCATCACTTGACACCGAAGCTTCCCGCCGGCGTCGACGCCCGCCACGCCGACCACCGCCAGAATGCCCAGGGCCGCCCACTGATATAATTTCTGACCGCCCGTCAACGGATACTGCGCGACGGAGAGCAGACCCGCAAACGCCACGCCGCTCACGATGAGACCCGTGAAAAACAACGGCCGGAATCGCGCCGGCCAGAAATAGCCCATCCAGCAGAGCGCCGGCCCCAGAATCCACGCCCAGCGCAGGGTCGCCTCGGCCGTCCGGGGATACCAGTGCGATCCGGCCGACTGATAGGCTTCGCCCCATGCGCCCGGATGGATCATCCAGGACATGACGTTGGAGTAAATGAAGGCGATCGTCAGGATGCCGGCCGCGGAGAGAAGGCTCGCCCAGCGCGAATAATCGAGCCGGCTGGTGTATCGCGCGAAATACACGAGCGCGTAGGACCCCATGAGCAGAAACACCACCGCCAGCCACGGGCCCGCGATGAGGATCGAGCCGGAATAGAAAAAGGAACCGTAGAGCGCCTGAACCACGAGGAGCGGCGGGATACCGAAATTGATCAAGAACGCCACCAGGATCGGCGCGCGCGCCAGAACCACCTGCGCATGGTCGCGCGACAGGCCCGCGACGAGGACACTGGCGAGCGTGGATTGGATCAGCATGAAATGCACGGCAAGCGTGACGAGGCCGATGACCAGAAGAAACGCCGGCCAGATTGGCAGAGGAATCGGCGGCGTTTCCGGAATCCAGATGCCGCCGCTCACGACCTCCCCCCGTACTCGCAGACACAACCGTCCACGGCCCGTCCCATAGGGGGCGACGTTAGCAACAAGATTGTTGCAAAGCAAGTTGTTTTTTTGACTTTTTTAGGTATGCTTCCCGCCAATGGGCGGACGAAAGCGAGTTGCGATTCTGGGCGGGGGCTTCGGCGGCGTGTACGCAGCCATGACTCTGGAGAAGGCCCTCCGCTACAAGGACGATTTTGAAATCCATCTCATCAACCACGAGAACTATTTTGTCTTCCAGCCGATGCTGGCCGAGGTCATCTCCGGCAGCATCGGGATCATGGATGCGGTGACGCCCCTGGTCCGCCTTCTGAAAAAAACCAAGCTCCACATCCGCGACGTCGAGGAGGTTGACCTCAAAAACAAGACCATTCGCACGTCCCCCGGGTTCGTTCCCCGGCCGCATATCGTGCCCTATGACTACCTGGTCGTCGCGCTCGGGAAGGTCACGCACTTCAAAGGCATGGCCGGGATGCCCGAACACGCGATCCCGTTTAAAAACCTCGGGGACGCCCTCTACATCCGCAACCACGCCATCCGCGCCGTCGAGGAGGCCGACATCGAGGAGGACCCGAAACTCCGACAGGAACTTCTGACCTTCGTGATCGCCGGCGGCGGGTTTTCGGGCGTCGAGTGCGCGGCGGACCTCAACGATTTTGTGAAACTCATCGCGGACAAACACTATGATGCCGTGGCGCCGTCCGACATCCGCGTGATCCTCCTGCACTCCCAGGACCGAATCCTGCCGGAGGTGGAGGAGAAACTCGGGCGGTTTGCCCAGCGAGTGATGGAGAAGCGCGGCGTGGAGTTCCGGATGAATACCCGGCTCGTGGCCGCCACCAAAACCGAGGCGATCCTGCAGTCCGGAGAGCGCATTCCCACCCGGACCCTCATCTCAACCGTGCCGGCCTCGCCCAACCCCATCGTCGAGAAGCTGGACCTGCCCAAAGACCGGGGCCACATCAAGGCCGGACTGGACCTGCAGGTCGAGGGGTCCGACCACGTCTGGGCGCTCGGGGATTGCGCCGTCGTGCCGCATCCGAGCGGCAAGGGCTTCTGCCCGCCGACGGCGCAGTTCGGGATGAGGCAGGCGGTTGTTGCGGCCCACAACATCGTCCGGGCCATCCGGTCCGAGGGGGAGAAAAAGCAATTTGCGTTCACGGGTCTGGGAAAAATGTGTTCTCTCGGCCATCAGAGCGGCGTGGCGGAGATTGTGAATTTCCGGTTTTCGGGAATCCTCGCATGGCTCTTCTGGCGCGTCATCTATCTTTCCAAACTGCCGGGTCTGGACCGCAAGGTCAAAGTGGCCATGGCCTGGTTCCTCGACTTCTTCTTCCCGCCCGATCTCGTCCAGCTCAAGGTGTTCGGCGCGGGCGCGATCAAGCAGGAACACTACGAGCCCGGCGAAGAGGTGTTCCGCCAGGGCGATATCGGCGACCAGATCTACATCGTGCTCTCAGGGAAGGCCGAAGTGGTCCTGCCGGACGGCGGCGGGGAAAAAATTCTCGCGGCCCTGGGACCCGGCGAGTATTTCGGCGAGATGGCCATCCTCGGCCAGACGACCCGCCGGGCGACGGTCCGGTGCGCCGAGTCGATGGACCTTCTGTGCCTGCGCAAACAGGAATTCGGCGCGCTGGCGGCCAACCTGCCGGATTTCAAGGCGAGCTTTCAGAAAAAAATGCAGGAACGGCTCAGCGCGGGTCAGACGCAGACAAAGTAACCCCCGCTCTTTTTTCGACGAGCGCTGTCGAGACGCGGATCAGCATCTCCTGCTCGCTGAGTTGGTCCGGCGACGGGAAAATGGCGCGGCGAAGTTTCTGGGTGATCCCTTTTGAATTGTCCATCGTGCCGTTTTTTTCGGCGTGCGTCAGGCCCGGGATGATCATGGTGGCGGCGCCGGACACCTTGCTCTGCAGATAATCGATCACGACCGAGGTCTGAACCTGCGCGAGCGCGGCGGCCAGCCGCCCCAAGAAGGCCTCGCCGCCCGGATGCTTTGACACGCTGTGCGGGTAGATCATCAACAAAACTTCAAGTTCGCCCTTCTCGGCCATTTCCAGAATCCTGAGTCCGTCAAAGCCCAGCCCGGAGAGGCCGCCGAGCCGCCGGGCGCCGGCTGAGTTGGGGAATTTGTCTCGGCTGCGCAAGAAATCGAGTTTGCCTTCCTCGGGCGGAACCAGACCGTACGCATGATGCGGACATTTGAGGACCTGCTCGGCCAGGCGCCGAAACTCGAAAATCTCCTCGTTGGTCGCCTCCGGCGTGATCAGAAGACCCAGCCGGTCGGCCGGGGCGCCCGCGAGGATGCCGGCCAGCCGCCGGACGGCGTCGTCCATTTCCAGCACCTGCGGCACGCCGTCCTCCAGCCGGGTCGACTCGTGGATGCGCTGGGAACTGTTGATGTGCTTGAAGTTCAGCCGGCCGAAATCGCAGATCCAGTGGTCGTTGACCTCCGGGTTGACCCTCGGCGTGATGCGCTGGACAACCTGGTCCTTGCTCTCCATATATATATTGCAGCCCGTGGCGCATGAGGCGCAGACCGTCTCGGTCTTTTTCAGGTGCCACACGCGCGCCTTGTAGAGAAAGTCCTTCGAGACCAGTGCGCCGACGGGGCAGAGTTCGGCGATGTTGAGCGCGTATTCGTTGACCACCGCGCTGCCGAAGATCGAGATGTCCGTTTCGTTGCCGCGCTTGAAGACGCTCAGGTTGTCGTCCCCCACGATCTCCTCGCAGAACCGCACGCACCGCAGGCAGTGCACGCACCGGTCCATGTCGCGGAAGAGTTTGGGCCCGAGGTCCTCGTAGTTGTACCGGCGCTTTTCGCCCTCGCGGTACCGGGAATTCTGCCGGGCGTAGGCGAAGGTGTAATTCTGAAGCTGGCACTCCCCGGCCTTGTCGCAGATGGGACAATCGAGCGGATGATTCAGCAGGTAAAACTCGAGGACGTCCTTGCGCGCCTGCTCGACGCGCGCGGTGTCGGTGTGGACTTTCATCCCCTCCGTCACGGGGGTCGTGCAGGAGGCCTGGAGTTTCGGGAAGCCCTCGATTTCGACGAGGCACATGCGGCAGAGGCCGGCGGGTTTGAGGGCGGGATGGTAACAGAAGTACGGAATCACGGCCCCCGCGTCGAGCGCCGCGCGGATGACCATCGCGCCCGCCGGCGCGGTCACGGGCTTGCCGTCGACGAAGAACGTGATCGTCTTGTTCTCAGTCATCAGACGACTCCCGCCGGCTCCGCTTTGAGCGGGCAGCCGCGCCGCTCGATGTGCTCGGCGAATTCGGATTCGAAATGCCTGACGAAACTCGCCAGAGGCCACGCGGTCGCTTCCCCGAGCGCGCAGATCGTGTTTCCGTCGATGCCTTTCGCGATCGCCTTGAGCGTGTCGATGTCCTCCGGCCGGCCGCCGCCGGCGTCGATCCGGTACAGGATCTTGCGGGCCCAGGCCGATCCCTCGCGGCACGGCGTGCACTGGCCGCAGGATTCGTGCTCGTAGAATTTGATGAGCCGCGCGAGAAACCCGACCATGCAGGTCTGATCGTCCATCACGATCACGCCGCCGGATCCGGTGAAGGACCCGCCGACGGAAAACATCGAATCGTTGTCGAGGTTGACCTTCATCGCAAGGTCCGCCGTCAGGACCGGCATCGAAGAGCCGCCGGGGATGACGGCCTTGAGCGCGCGGCCGGCCGGGATGCCGCCGCACCAGTCGAAGATCAGCTCGCGAAGCGGCGTGCCGTTCGGCAGTTCGTAGAGGCCGGGCTTGTTGACGTGGCCGCTCACGCAGAAGACCCGCGTGCCCGGGAATTTTTCCGTGCCGCGGGCCCGGAACCACTGGGCGCCGTTCGCGACGATCGCGGGGACCTGCGAGATCGTCTCGACGTTGTTGATGATCGTCGGGCATCCGAAGAGTCCCTGGACGGCCGGAAAGGGGGGCTTGACCCGCGGCTCGCCGCGCTTGCCCTCCAGCGACTCGAGCAGGGCCGTTTCCTCGCCGCAGATGTAGGCGCCGGCGCCCCGGTGCAGCTTGAGGTCCAGGGAAAATCCGCTGCCGGCGATATTTTTTCCGAGAAATCCCCGCGCGTACGCCTCGTCCAGCGCCTGCTGGAACACGCGGTACGGCTCGTAAAACTCGCCGCGCATGTAGACGTAGGCGTCGGTCGCGCGAAACGCGTGGCCGGCGATCACGGCGCCCTCGATCAGGCGGTGCGGGAGCCGGCGCAGAATCTCCCGGTCCTTGAACGTGCCGGGTTCGCTCTCGTCGGCGTTGATGCAGAAGTAAATCGGGCCGGTGTAATTTTTCGGCAGGAATTTCCATTTTTTGCCGGTCGGGAAATTCGCGCCGCCCAGGCCCCGCAAGCCCGAGGCGTCGACCTCGTTCACGATGTCCTCGGGCTTCATGGCCAGCGCCCTCTTGAGCGTTTCATATCCGCCGTGTTCGATGTACCGGTCGATCGACACGAGATTTTTTTCGATGTCCTTGTAGACGACCCGGTCGGGCGTCGGCTCGATGTGGACGGTCGGCAGGGGCCGGCCGACGGCCCGGCCCTGGAAGAGGCCGTTCAGAACGTCGTCCAGTTTTTCCGGCGTCATCCACTCGTAGTAGTCCTTGTTGATCTGCACGCAGGGCCCGGACCCGCAGGAGCCGATGCACTCGGTCTCGTGGAGCGTCAGGCGGCCGTCCGCGGTCGTCTGGCCGGGCTTCACGCCGTATGTTTTTTCGCAGTGCCGCACGAGGTCGCCGGCGCCGGTGAGGCCGCAGGACGTGTTGGTGCAGATTTGCAGGTCGAACTTCCCGACAGGTTTCAGCCGGAACATCGTGTAAAAGGTGGCGACCGAATACATGTGCGTGACGCTCGTTTCGGTCACGCGCGCGGCGTAGGCGATCGCGTCGGGCGTGAGGTACCCGATCTCTTCCTGCAGCTCGTGGAGTACGGGCAAGGTCGCGGCCATTTTGGTAGGGTAATTGGCGAGGTGCGTCGAGATTCGTTTTTCGGTTTCAGCGGTCGGTCGGTAGGGGGTCTCCGGAAGTCCGTGTGGAGCGACGAGATGTTTTTTCATGGAAGGCATTCCCCCTCTCCCGCCTCTGGCGGGAGAGGGTTGGGGTGAGGGTGGCAGGCTGCGGTCAGCGCCGTCTCCTCCCCCCTCACCTCAATCCTCTCCCCCCTTCGGGGGGAGAGGAGGTGAATAATGATCACCTGTCCAGCTCCCCCGCGATGACGTTGAGGCTGCCGAGGACGGCGACGGTGTCCGAAATCATCAGGCCCCGGATGAGTTCCGGATAGGCCGAGTAGATGTAAAAACAGGGCGAGCGGACTTTCACCCGGTACGGCTTGCCGCTGCCGTCGCTGACGATGAAAAAGCCGAGCTCGCCGTTCGCCGCTTCGATGCCCCGGTAGATTTCGCCGGCCGGGGGCTTCAAGCCGTCGATCACGAGTTTGAAATGAAAGATCATGGCCTCCATTTCGGTGTAGACTTTTTCCTTGGGCGGCAACACCACGCGGTAGTCGTCGACGGCGAACGGCCCCTCGTCCGGCAGTTTGGCCAGACACTGCTCGATGATCCGCACGCTCTGGCGGCATTCCTCCATCCGGACGAAGAACCGGTCGTAGACGTCGCCGTTCGTGCCGACCGCGACGTCAAAGTCGACCTGGTCGTAGCACAGATACGGCTCGCGCTTGCGCAAATCATATTCAAAGCCGGTGGCACGCAGGCACGGGCCCGTGAATCCGTGGCTGATCGCGCGGTCGGCCGTGATCGGCGAGACGCCGATGGTGCGGTCCATGAAAATGCGGTTGTTCTTGAGGAGATTATCGCAATCGGCCAGCGCCGGATAAAATCCATTCAGGAACGCCCGCACCTGGTCCTTGAAGTCGGGCGGCACGTCGTAGGGCAGGCCGCCGACTCTTGGCCATGTGATGGTCAGGCGGGCGCCGGTCATGCGCTCGAAAATGGCCGTGATGACCTCGCGCTGCTGGAACATGTAGAAGAAGACGGTGCCGGCGCCGATATCGAAAGCGTTGATGCCGTTGCAGACCATGTGGTCCATGATCCGCGCAAGTTCGCACGCGATCGTTTCGACCCACTTCGCGCGCGGCGGCGGGTCGACCCCCATGAGTTTTTCGACCGCGAGGCACCAGCCGATGTTGTTCAAGGCCGGTGACAGGTAGTTCATGCGGTCGGTCATGGTGAGGTACTGGTTGTATTTGAGGTGTTCTCCCATCTTTTCCTTGCCGCGGTGCAGGTACCCGATGATCGGTTCGGCTTCGGCGATCCGCTCGCCGTCCAGTTTGGCGATCAGGTGCAGCGTCCCGTGGGTGGCGGGGTGCGAGGGCCCGAAATTGATCGTCAGAATCTGCGTGTCTTCAAGCGTGTCGTCCGTGATTTCCATCAGGCCGGCTCTGTTTCCTTGTACTCGAGAAAGGCCGGGTCCCGCTCGCCCCGCAGCGGGTAGGTCTTGCGAAGCGGATATCCGTAAAAATTGTCCGGGTTCAGAATGCGCTTGAGGTTCGGATGGCCCTCGAACCGGATCCCGAACATGTCGAAACACTCGCGCTCGCCCCAGTTCGCCGACGGCCACAGGTCCGACACCGTCGGCAGCGCCGGCCCGGCCGGGCCGCCGTCCGCGATGCGCGTTTTCACGCGGAGCCGGCGCGAGTACGCGGTCGACACCAGGATGTAGACGACGTCAAACCGCAACTCACGCCCCGGATAATCGACGGCGGTGAGATCCAGAAGCTGGTCAAAGCGCAGGGCCGAATCGTCCCGCAGGATTCGCAGCACGTCCTTGACGCGGGCCGCCGGAACCTCCAGCGTCGACTGGCCGGCGCACTCGACGAGCGCGCAGTCGAGGCCGGGCAGGAGCGCCGCAAGTTTGGCGGGGATATCGTGCGGATCCATTTCGGACAAACTCGATGAGATCAGACGGGAAGCGGGACCACGGACTCGGACATGGGCGCAAGGGACGCGCCGCGCCCGTGCTGGACCATATCCTGAATCCGGGTAAATGAGTACATGAGCGCCTGGGGCGACGGCGGACAGCCGGGGACGTACATGTCGACGGGGATGATCTCGTCGATGCCCTGGACGACGGTGTAGTTGTCGAAAATCCCGCCGCAGGAGGCGCAGGCGCCCATGGCGATGACCCATTTCGGGTCCGACATCTGGTCGTACACGCGCTTGAGGACCGGCGCCATCTTGTTGCAGATGGTGCCGGCCACGATCAGAAGGTCGGCCTGCCGGGGCGAGAACCGGACGGCCTCGGCGCCGAAGCGGGCCATGTCGAATTTCGAGGCCAGGGCCGCCATCATCTCGATGCCGCAGCACGCGGTGCCGAACGGAAACGGCCACAGGGAGGACTTGCGGGCCCAGTTCACGACCGAGGCCAGAGACGTCGTGACAAAGTTGTCGCCGCGGATCAACTCTACGCCCATTCCAGAACCCCTTTCCTCCAGATGAAGATGAATCCGACCAGAAGCACCGCCACAAACGTACCCATTTCCGACAGCAAAAGCAACCCCTGCGAAATCTCCTCGCGGAAGATCACGGCCCACGGGTAGAAAAAGATCGCTTCGATGTCAAACAAAATGAACAGCATCGCGACGAGATAAAACTTCACGCTGAACCGGTGGTGCGCGCAGTCCAAAAGGTCGACGCCGCACTCGAAGGGCGAAAGTTTCACGTCGGTGCTCCGCCTCGGGCCAAACACGTGCGTGAGAACCAGGAGCGCGCAGGCAAAGCCCGCGGCCAGGATCAGTTGAAACAGTATGGGCAGATAGGGAGAAAGCATTGAATTTCCGCGCGGATCGCTAGACTCGTATTTTTTCCCGAAGCCGTCTCACCGCATGCTCGGAAACCAGCCTTGCTGAAAGCGGTTTCCCCTTCACCATCTGCTGCAGCTCGACCGTGGCCTCCTTGAAGTCGGCAAAAAAATCAGCGGCCATCGCACCCGTTGAGGTATGGTCGCGAAATGCCGGCGCCACCAGATGCCTCAATGTCTTGCCATTGGTCACTCTTCCTCACCCCCTTGATTTGTACTCCCCTCAGTTCACTACAGTAAATATACCGCGCGCCGCTCCGTTGTCAATTATTTGCGGTATTTTTTTAGAATTTTCGGCCACCGGCCCTGCGTTCGAAACAGAAGGTCCAGCACCTCGCGCACCGCGCCCGAGCCGCCCGGAAGGTCCGTGACGTAATCGGCGCCGGCGCGGATTTCCCGTGGCGCCTCCGGGACCGTCGCCGAAAACCCGGCGCGGTCCAGCACCGGCAGGTCGGGGAGATCGTCGCCCATGTACAGAAGCTGCTCGAACCGCAGGCCCCGGCCGGAGAGAAAGCCCCGCACGCACTGCAGTTTGTCTTTCACGTTCTGAAACACATGGCCGATCCGAAGCTCCCGTGCGCGCCGCTCGACGATGGCCGACGCCCGGCTCGTCACCAGGCCCACCTCCAGGCCCGCGTCGCTCGCGAGGATGAGGCCCTGGCCGTCCCGCGCGTGAAAGGCTTTGTGCTCGTGGAGCGCGCCCTCGGGCCCTTCGCCGAGGAGAATCCGGCCGTCGGTGAGAACGCCGTCGACGTCGAACAGACACGCGCGGATTTTTTTCAGTTTTTCGTAAGGCACTGCGCCGGCGCCCATCACGCCACGCCTGCTTTCAGGATGTCGTGGATGTGAATGCATCCGAAGACGCGTTTGCGGTCGTCGAGGATGAGGAGGGACGTGATCGAATTTTTTTCCATGATCGCGAGGGCCTGCGCGGCCAGCGCGTCTTTTGAAATCGATTTGGGCGACCGCGTGCAGAGGCGTTCGGCCGGGAGGTCCAGGAAATCGCCGCCGCGCTGAAGATGGCGGCGGAGGTCGCCGTCCGTGATGACGCCGAGGGCCCGGCCGGCGCCGTCGAGGACCGACGTGAATCCCAGCCGCTTGGCGGTCATCTCCACGATCGCTTCGCGCATCGTGGCGCGGCGGTCGACCTTCGGCATCGCCGGGCCGGTGTGCATGAGGTCCGACACCCGGGTGAGGAGCCGCCGGCCGAGGGCGCCGCTCGGATGGACCTGCGCGAAATCGCGCGGCGTAAATCCGCGGAGCTTGAGGAGCGCGACGGCGAGCGCGTCGCCCAGCGCGAGCGTGGCGGTGGTGCTGGCGGTGGGCGCGAGGTTCATGGGGCAGGCCTCCTGCTTCACGTGGACGTTGAGGACGATGTCGGAAAATTTCGCGAGGGTCGACCGGAGGTTCCCCGTGATGGCGATGAGGGGACAGCCGAGCCGCCGGAAGGCGGGCAGGAGCGTCGTGAGTTCCGCGGTCTCACCGCTGTACGAAACGACCAGGACCACGTCGTCCTTGGTCGCCATCCCCAAATCACCGTGCAGGGCCTCGACCGCGTGCAGGAAAAGGGCCGGTGTCCCGGTCGACGCGAGGGTCGCCATGATTTTCCGGCCGACGGCGCCGGACTTGCCGACGCCCGTGACCACGACGCGGCCGCGGCAGGCGTGGAGCGTTTCGACGGCGGCTACAAACGGCCGGCCGATCCGCGGCAGGATCGCGCGGATCGCGTCGGCCTCGACGCGCAGGACGCGGCGGGCCTCACGGACCAGAATTCGTGGCTTCATTTTGACTTGACCACCCGGTCGATTTCGATCAGGTCTCGGAGAAGCCCGCGGACGGACGCGAGCGGCATTTGATTTGCCGCGTCTGATTTGGCCCGGGCCGGGTTGGGGTGGACTTCCATGAATAGGCCGTCGATGCCGGCGGCGACGGCGGCTCTCGACAGCGCCGGGACGAAGCGGCGGTCGCCCGCGGTTTTGCCGCCGGCGCCCGGCATCTGGACGCTGTGGGTCGCGTCGAAAATCGCGGGGATGCCGAACTCCCGGATGATCTGCAGCGACCGCATGTCCACCACGAGATTCCCGTAACCGAAACTGGCGCCGCGCTCGGTCAGCGTGACGTTGGGATTGCCGGCCGAGGTTACTTTTTCGGCGGCATACCGCGCGTCCGACGGCGACAAAAACTGCCCCTTCTTGATGTTCACCACGCGCCGGGTCCGCGCCGCGGCTTGAATCAAATCGGTCTGGCGGCACAGGAAGGCCGGGATCTGCAGAATCTCGGCGACTTCGGCCGCCGGGCCGCACTCCGATTCCTTGTGGACGTCCAAAAGCGCCGGCACGCCGAATTTTTTCTTCACTTTCTCGACCGCGCGCAGTCCCGCGCGCAGTCCTGGCCCGCGGTAGGACCGCACGCTGGTCCGGTTCGCCTTGTCATACGACGTCTTGAACACAAACCCAATTCCAAGCTCGCCGCAGATTTCCGCCAGGCGGCCGCACGTTTCCAGGAGCGTCTTTTCGCTCTCGATGACGCACGGCCCGCCGATGAAGACGATCGGTCCGCCTCCGCCCAGCTCGAGGCCGGGGCGGATGCGGACGCGGCGGGTGCGCGGGATCACCGAAGCGCCGCGCCGACAAAAGCCTTGAAGAGCGGATGCGGCGCCAGAGGGGCGGAGAGAAACTCCGGATGGAACTGGACGCCGATGAAGAACGGATGGGAAGGGCATTCGACGATTTCGACGAGGCCGGTGCGTTCGTCCGTGCCGGCCGCGACGAGTCCGGCCTTGGCGAGGCGCTGGACGTAGGCGGCGTTGACTTCGTACCGGTGCCGGTGCCGCTCGCGGATTTTGGGCTGGCCGTAGATGCGGTGCGCGAGCGTTCCCTTGCGGATGTTGCAGGTGCACGCGCCGAGGCGCATGGTGCCGCCGAGATTTTTTTTCTTCTTCTGCTCCTCCATGAGGTCGATCACGGGATGCCGGGGCCGCGGCGAAAATTCGGTGCTGGTGGCGCCATCGAGGCCGAGAACGTTGCGCGCGTATTCGATGACGGCGATCTGCAGGCCCAAGCACAGGCCCAGATACGGGACGGATTTCAGGCGCGCGTAACTCACGGCGCGGACCTTGCCCTCGATCCCCCGCTCGCCGAATCCGCCCGGCACCAGAATCCCGCCGACGCCCTTGAAGGTTTCGCCCAGCGTGCGGTCCTGCAGCTCCTCGGCGTCGACCCATCGGAGGTCGAGCCTCCGGTCGTGCGCGGCGGCCGCGTGGGTCAGGGCCTCCAGAATGCTTTTGTAGGCGTCCTGAAGATCAATGTATTTGCCGACCATGGCGATCGTCACCGCATCCTTGGCCAAAAGAACCGTCTTCGCGAGCCGCTCCCAGCGCTCCATGAGCGGCGCCGCTGATTTGGCCGGCGGCTTCGGCGTCTTCTCCGCCTTCTCCGGCCGGAGCCGCTCGAGGAGCTGCCGGTCGACGCCCCCGGCTGCGAGGAGGGGAGGAATCTGGTAGATGGACTTGACGTCGGGCAGGGAGATGACCGATGCGGCGTCGACGTTCGAGAAGAGCGCGACCTTGGCGCGCGCCGAGTCGGAGAGGGGGACCGGCGAGCGCGCGAAAATGAAGTCGGGCTGGATGCCGATCCGGCGCAGTTCCTGAACGCTGTGCTGGGTCGGTTTGGTCTTGAGTTCCTGCACGGTCGAGAGATACGGCACAAGGGTAAGGTGCACAAAGACGGCGTCGCCGCGCCGCTCGAGCGCCATCTGCCGGATCGCCTCCAGGAACGGCTGGCTCTCGATGTCGCCCACGGTCCCGCCGACTTCGACCAAAATGACGTCGATGCCGTTTTCCAGCGCGGCGATCTGCGATTTGATCTCCTCGATCACGTGCGGCACGATCTGCACCGTCGCGCCCAGAAAATCACCCCGGCGCTCCTTGGCGATCACCGCGGCGTAGACCTTGCCGGCGGTCACGTTGTTCTTCGCGCCCATCCGCACGCCGAGGAACCGCTCGTAATGGCCGAGGTCGAGGTCGGTCTCGGCCCCGTCGTCCGTCACGAAGACCTCCCCGTGCTGAAACGGGCTCATGGTGCCGGCATCCACGTTCAGATACGGATCGAGCTTCAGCGCGGTGACCGAAAGCCCGTGCGACTTGAGCAGCGTCCCGATCGCGGCGGTCGTGATGCCCTTGCCGATCGACGACAAAACTCCGCCGGTCACGAAGACGTACTTCGCGCGCTTTCGGCTCACAGTTCCCTCACCACGATGATCCGGCTCTTGAATTTTTCCCGGCCGGCCGGGGTCACCAGGCACACGCTGAGTTGCTTGTTCGGGCCGCCGACCCGGGCGTATTCGTAGTCCGACACGTATCCCTCGAATTCCCGCGTCTCCTTCAGCACGTCCCAGCCGCCGGGCCGGTCGGTGTAGATCACGAATTTGCCGTTCTTGTATTTGTTTCCGCCGAAAGGCCCGACGAATCCCCAGAAGGGATTGAGTTCGTTTTTCACGACGAGCAGATCCTCGCCGCCGCTGCCGTCAAAATCCTCGAACATGATTTTCTTCTGCAGTTTGACCTTCTCCCGGCCGTTTCCCGACACGAGGTCCTGTGTCGATCCGCCGAGCGGGTTGGTGCCCCGCCAGATCATCTGGCCGGTCCGGTCGGTGATGGTGAGGCGGTCGTTGTGATCGAGATAGGCCATCCGGGAGGCGCCGATCCCCATCCCGAGGACATTGTAAGGGCCGTCCTTGAGGTCCCGGATTTTCGTGACGACATTGGCCGCGATGTCGTACTTGATCTCCATGATGGGGCCGGCAAATGGCTTGCCGAATCCGTAGCGCTGGGCATACAGGGCGCCGCCGTTTTGCCGAACGAACACGCCCTTGATCTCGCCGCGCTTGACCACGTGGCCGTCCTGATGCCGGTAGACGTCGGTCCGGCCGGTGTTCCCGTGCTTCTGGCCCACGTAGATCTCCGCCTTGCCGTCGGCATCGGCGTCATACAGCTCGAGCGCGACGAACTGATACCCGCGCAGCTTTTCCTGCCATATCTCCTCCGGGGCGCCGGCCGATATCCGGTAGACCGCGATGCGGCGTTCCTCGAGCGCGACGAGTTCCGGCATGCCGTCGCCGTCGACGTCGCCGAAATCGTAATCGATGACCTCGCCCTCGACCTCAAAGTCCCCGACGATGTCGCCCTTCCGGCGTTTCTCCTCCGTGAAAATCTTGTCGCCCTCGCCGGCGGCCCGCCGCGGCTCCTCAACTTCGATGCCCATCACGGCCGGCGCCGGCACCCGTCCCACGGCTTCCCCGGACCACCGGGCCACGCGGTCCTTGATCTGGACCGGGACGCCCTCCAGCACTTCCATTGCGTAGGTGCGCGCGTAATGGGGCGCGGCGTACTGGACGCGCAGTTTCGCGATGGCGACGGGCTCGTGGCCGAGCGTGTCGCCGGTTTCGGGATCGACGACGGCCTTGCCGGGCCGCTCGACGACGAAGAGGTCGCCGACCTGAACGCCGCGGTCCCGGCCCGCGTTCATGTAAATGAAACTGTCTTCAATCAGGATGACGCGGAATTCTTCGGACCCGGTCTCCAGCGCGACCGCCGCCGGCTGCGCAACGGGGCCGGCGCAGGCCCAGAGGACCGCGACGGCGGCGGCCCATCGAAGGCGCCGTCGCCATCCCTGTGCGTCAATGGGACGGTTCCGCCGGCGGGGGTGTCTCTTTGGGAGGGTCAGACTTGGTTTGTTCAAACTGGCGGAGAACCGCCTGCTGGATTTTTGCGCGCATCTCGTTGGTGACGGGATGGGCCACATCGACAAATTTATTGTTCGGCAATTGGCGGGACGGCATGGCGACGAAGACGCCCTTTTCGCCGGAGACGATTCTCAGATTGTGGACGACGAAACAACCGTCGAACGTGACCGACGCGAACCCCATGAGCTTGCCCTGCGGGTCCTCAAACCGTTTGATTCGAACTTCGGTGATTTCCATCGCCCCGACCCCGGCTCAGCGGCTGCGCAGATTCTTGGTGACTTCGAGCTGGATCCCCCCGTGCTTGCCGGAGGAAATTTTGACCTCGTCCATCATCGCCATGGCCTTGTAGAGGGTGAACTCGTGCGTCTCGATCTTGGATTCCATCTCGATCTTCTCCTGAATCCCCAGCGCGTTCATCTCCGGATGGTCGATGATCATCTTCACGGCCTTCTCGGCGCCCGGCCGGTCCAGAAGTTCAAATGCGACGTTGCCGACCGACCCGGACAGCGCGATGTCCTTGATGATCTTGTCGAACGCCAGCATCTGGTAGACGCGGTTGTAGCGATTGAACTCATGGAGCCGGATGTAGACCTCGACCTGGCGCGCATCGCGCCGGACGCGGCGCTGGCGGATCTGGATGCGCCTCCGGTGCTTTTCCTCCTGCTGGAACGCGCTCAGATTGATCGCTTCCTTGTCCTTGTCCTTCAACTTCAAAATCTCCGCTGGCATGGCACTCCTCTTTCATCTCCTGCCGGCTCTTCTGAAGGTCCTCCTCCAGACGCAGACTGGCCGCCAGAAACTTCAGGGTATCGTAGGAAAGCGCAATCAGTTTGTCAAGAGACGCAGACCCGACCTTAATCCGCTCCCGTGTCGCCGCATGGATGCGGTTGTCCCGGATGCGAATCACGCTGTTCCAGATCGACATCGCGATCTCGAGGTCCAAGGCGTCGCTGTACGGCATCAGGCCGTGAAAATCAAAAACATACCGCGGCTCGATCAGCCGCAGTTTCTGCCCCACATACAGGAGCGTGTGCAGATGTCCCTCCGTCACCCCGGTGTCAAACCGGCGGAGGACGCCCATCAGCGCTCCCGTCTCTTCGATCCCCATATTCTCCCCCTCGTCCATCGAGGGAAAAACCGGCACTGCGGCCCCATATGCCGCCGCGCCGGCTCAGACGGCCCGTTTCAGCCGCTGATCCCCACCCTTCATCCGATGGACGTTCTGGCTTC
Organism: Candidatus Lindowbacteria bacterium RIFCSPLOWO2_12_FULL_62_27; assembly: GCA_001784175.1. Taxonomy (GTDB): domain Bacteria; phylum Lindowbacteria; class 2-12-FULL-62-27; order 2-12-FULL-62-27; family 2-12-FULL-62-27; genus 2-12-FULL-62-27. The sequence goes on along the minus strand of MFPR01000006.1, from coordinate 230,483 downwards.
CCCTCTCACGGGTGCCCATTGGCCCGGAAAAAGCCCTGGAAGCGGGACGGACCTGATGGTAAAGCCGTTCGAGGTCGAGTTTGAGGAGTCCCTGTCCGTTCATTTCGAAGAAGGCGCCTTTTTCCTGAAAGATCAAGGTTCTGCCATCGGTATGAATCCGAAGCCGCGCCAGAAGATTCTGTGCGCGGGGCATCATGCGCCTGAGCGTGACAAGGAACTTCCTGATTTTCTGGGTGGAAAAGCCCTCCTCGCGGAGCGCCTGGACCACCCGGAGCTCGACCACGCCGGCAAAATCATAATAGCGGCGGCGTCTCGTTTTGCGCGTGGGGCGGATCAGGTTCGACTCATCCCAGTACTGGATCTGCCGGGGCGTGAGCCGGACGACCTTCAAAAGATCCCCCCGTGTGAAATCCTCCGTCTTCCCTGCTTTTTCCTTCATGGCCAATTCTCCTGCAAAGAAACAAAAACCGCGGCAATCAGGCGTTTTTTGTTTTACTTTGCTGATGTCGCGGGAAGTGTAATTCGAGTTTTGGTTTTGTCAAGCGAAAAATGTGAAACCGGTCAGGCTTCCGTCAACAGCGCCCGCTTGCCCTTCTTCTCCTTGAACTCCTCCGCCGTCGGGAGCGCCTCTTTCTTCTCCTTGATGACCGGCCAGCCCTTGGCGAGCCGCGCGTTCACCTCGACGTACTCCTTCTGGTCCTCCGGCAGATTGTCCTCCGAATAGATGGCCTTGGTCGGGCACTCCGGCTCGCACAGGCCGCAACTGATGCATTCGTCGGGGTCGATGGCGAGGAAATTCGGCCCCTCGTGGAAACAGTCGACCGGGCACACCACGGCGCAGTCAGTATACTTGCAGTTGATGCAGGCTTCAGTCACAATGTAGGCCATTCATTTGCCTCCTCAAGATCGATGTGTGTTGTTGGCCTTGTCTACCGTTTTGGAGGGCCGTTGTCAAGAGAGGGAACGAAAAATTGAGCGGAGCCGATGGCGACCAAAAAGAGATGGAGGGCGATTTTTAGAGCGCGGCTTGGCCGCATGACCTTGTCGAAACGCAGGGCGGGAAGCCGGCGGATCTGCGCGCACCTTGGGGCGCTGGTCGCCGCCTGCCGCCCGAGGCGCCTCTATGCGTTTGCGCCGTCCTTTCCCGAACCTGACCTATGGGCCTTCTACCGCCGGGTCCTCCGGCTCGGCCTGCGGCCGGCATTTCCGAAAGTGAGGGGGAAGCGCATGGTGTTTTATCAGGTGCCATCGTTTGCGGCGCTGAAACGCGGCGCGTTCGGAATTTTTGAGCCGTCGCGCGGCCGAAGATGCGGGCCGCCGGGCCGGTCGGATCTGGTGCTCGTGCCGTGCCTCGGGCTGGACCGGGCGAGCGGCGTCCGGCTGGGCCACGGCGGCGGGTTTTACGACCGGTGGCTTGCCGATCATCCGAGGGGCATCCGCGCCGGCGTTCTCTTCGACTGCCAGCTCGCGCGGCGGATTCCGCGAACGAAAAAGGACGCCGCGCTGATGGGCGCCGTCACCGAACATGGTTTTATAGAATTCCAATTCAGCCCATTCCCATTCGGGGCCGCTCTTGACTTTTTGACTTTTCGCCAACAAATCAAAAAGTCAAGAGCGGCACTCCCTCGGGGTCCCCGATGAGCCTCGCGAAATTGCAGCGGTTCATCCAGTACCTGCGGGGGCAGGACGTGATGAAGCAGGAGGACGTGCTGAGGGCGGTCAAGCAGATGAGCGTGTTTGACCGGCGGCTTGGACACCTCGGCGCGTTTCGCGGATTCATCCAGCCGGAGGACATCAACACCATTCTCCTCGAGCAGGCCCGCAGCGGCGACCGGTTCGGGGAATGCGCCGTGCGGTTGAAACTGATGAACCCCCAGCAAATCGACATGCTGATCAAACTTCAAAAAGACGACCTCTTCCTCTTCGCGCAGGCCGCCGTGACCCAGAAACTCACCACGACCGACAAGATCGTGTCCCACATCAGGTCCTTCCTCGGCGCCAACCCCGACATGGCCCGGGAGGCGGAGGCGCCGCCGAGCATCGAGAAGATCGGGATCGACCGCCAGGTCCGGTCGATTCTTCAGGGGATCGAAAAAATTTCTCCGCTGCCTGCGACCGCCCAGCGCGCAGTCAGCATGCTGGAGGATCCGGACGTCGATTTGGACAAAGTCGGCGGCGTGCTGATCCTCGATCCCGGTCTCACCGCGACGCTCCTTCGCGTGGTCAACTCCGCCTTCTACGGCCTGCGCGAAAAGGTCACGGGCGTCACGAAGGCCCTGGTGGTGCTGGGGCTGAAGAAGATCCGGCAACTGATCATCGCGGCCGCGGTCATGCAGAAGTTCCAGTCGATCCCGCCGGCCTTCGCACAGAAATTCTGGGAGGATTCCCTGCGGTGCGCGCAGTGGAGCAAGGAGCTGGGCGAGGCGCTGAGGATGGAGGAATCGGACGAGCTGTTCGTCTGCGGGCTATTGCACAACACCGGCCACCTCGTGACCATGCAGTATTTCCGCCCGCAGCAAAACGAGATCGACGAGATGGTGAGGGGAGGAAAACGGATGGTGGACGCCGAAAAGTCGGTCCTCGGCGGGTCGCACGCGGACGTCGGCGGGTTTTTGTTCAACCTGTGGCAGATGCCCAAGGACACGATCCAGAGCGCGATGTTCCACCACCATGACCTCCAGCTTCTCGTGAACAGCCCCAACCTGTCGCCGGCGGTCTTCGTGGTCCACATGGCCGCCGACATCTGCGATCTCGATCCGAAGCTGGACGCGCTCGGGTACATGGAGGAGCTCGAAAAGATCAGCAAGCGTTATCAGGCGCCGCTGAAGTTCCGCCCGGACATGGCCGTCGACCGGCTGGCCGAGCAGGTCGACACGCATTTCGGGAACCTGCTCACGTCCTTCACCGAGTGGAAGTGACATGAGCCTCGCGCGATGCCAGGCCTTCATGGGATACCTGCGCGGCCAGAACCTGATGGGGCCGGCCGACGTTCAGCGGGTGCTGAAACAGTACGGCCGGCTGGACCGGCGCCTCGGCCAGCTTGCGGCGCTCTACGGGTTTCTGAAACCTGAGCAGATCGCGCAGATCCTGGAGGCCCAGAGCCGCGATTCTGGCCGGCGGTTCGGAGAATGCGCGGTCGAGGTTCAGGCGATGAAATCCGAGCAGGTCGAGCGGGTGCTGCGTATTCAGAACGACGATCTCTTCCTGTTTTCCCAGGCGGCGGTGCTTCTCAAGCTCTCCACCATGGACCGGATGCTCAAATGCCTGGATGAGTTTCAGAAAGACCGCGGCCTCACCGCGCCGGCGGACTATCCGAGCGAAGAGGCGCAGAAGGCGACGATCGTGCGCGTCAAGAAAGTGCTCAAGAGCATCAACGCCATCGCGCCCCTGCCGCCGACCGCCGCCAAGGCGATGTCCATGCTCAACGATCCGGACGTCGACCTCGGCAAGCTCGGCCAGGTGCTGTCCCTCGATCCTTCCTTTGTCAGCCTCCTGCTCAAGATGGTCAACTCCGCATTCTACGGTCTGCGGTCGCGCATCGGCAACGTCAAAAACGCCCTCGTGGTGCTCGGTCTCACCAAACTGCGCCAGCTCATCCTCGCGGCGGCGGTCATGGACAAGTTCCGGAACGTGCCACCCGACTTCTCCGCCCGGTTCTGGGAACGGTCGGTCTGGGCGGGCGAGTGGGCCAAGACGATCGGGCATCAGTGCCGGTTCGCCGAGGCCGATGAGCTGTTCGTGGCGGGCCTGCTCCACAATGTCGGCGAGCTGCTCGTCCAGCAGTATTTCCGGGCGGAGGCGGCGGCCGTCGACGCGCAGGCGGCGGGCGGCGCCGACCGCCTCGAAGCCGAGCGCGAGCATCTCGGAGGGACGCACGCGGACCTCGGCGGCTATCTGTTCGGGCTCTGGCAGCTGCCGGCCGAAATCATCCAGTCCACCATGCTGCATCACCACGATCTCAGCGTGGTGTCGGCGATGCCGAACGTCAAGTCCCAGGTTCTGGTGGTGCACCTCGCGGGGGCGCTGTCGGGGATCGAGTCAACGTTCGATGATTTTCAATTCCACGAACTTTTGGACAAAACCGTCGGTCGCTACCGGGGCCTGCCGCTGCAGGGCCTCTCCACGCTGGACGCCGGCACGGCCCATGACCAGATCTCCGCGGCGGTCGGCAACATCATGGCCATTTTCAATTCGGGGTGATCTGGAAATTCGTTTTGATCACCCGCTGGATGTTTGGAAGATATTTCGAGGCGTCGAAGCGCGCCAGCACGAATGTCCCCCCGCAGTCTTTCGCCGTGTCCTTGACTTCGGACAGGTAACCGATGGCGCTCGTGGCGATGGCCGGCGTTTTTTCCAGGGACAGAACAAGCGCGAATGGCTGGACGGGGATGAGCGTTCGGACCAGTGCCACGAGTTCCTTGGCGCAGGGGCCCGACAGTTCCGATTCGACGCTGATCGTGACGGTGTCTCCCTCGGCCTGTACGGAGAAACGAAGATGTTCAAACGGCGTCGGCGCCGGCGCGCGCGGTTGCTTGAGGCTCTGCGCGAGTTTCAGGTAGATCGCATGAACCGACAGGTCCTTGGACACGCACCCGTCCGCGCCCGCCTGGACCAGCCGCAGAACCTCGTCTTTGTCCGCCAGGTCCAGCATGACAAACACGAGACGGCGGCGGAGCGGCTCAAGCAGTTTGATCATTTTCAGGAGCCGCACGGGATCCATCTGGCAGGCCGCCGGATTGACCAGCAGGACATCCGGCGCGTCCCGCAGGGCGGACAATACCGCCTCCCGGCCGCGTTTTACGCCCTGCGCCGCGCAGCCGGAACTCTGCAGGCCCTCCACCAAAAGTTCCCGGCCGTCGTCGTTGTCCTCCAAAACCAGGACGCGGGTTGGCGCCGCGGCGCTTTCCACGGCTGGAGCATGGTCCAAGTTTTCCTCTTCCGCGATCATCGGCCCCCCTCGTATCATATTGACTTTGGGATTGGAACAGAATTATATGAACGGCGATGAACATCCAGACGCTCCAGACCTTTATCGCCCACCTTCGCACCAACAAGCTGATGGAACAGGAGAAGATCATCCGCGCGGTGAAGGCCATGCAGCAACTGGACCGGCGGATCGGCCAGCTTGCGATGCTGCGCGGGTTTTTGACGCCCGAGCAGGTCAGCAAGGTCATGCTGTCCCAGACGCAGGTGAACAAGAAATTCATCGAGCTGGCGGTCGAGATGGGATACATCGACAACACGAAGGGCGACGAGATTCTGAGGCTGCAGCGGGACGAACTGTTTTCGTTCGCGCAGGCCGCCGTCTCGGCCGGCGTCGCGACTCTGCCGGAGATGGTGGGGCTTTTGAAGCCGTTCATGGCGGCGCTGCCGGCGCAGGCCGCCGCGCCGGCGGGCGCGGGACCGGGCGACGGCAAGCCCGCCGGCCTGAAGGGCGACATCCGGAAGAATCTGCAGAAGATCAAGGGCATCGCGCCGCTGCCCGGCGTCGTCACGAAAGTGTCGCAGATGCTCGACGATCCGAAGACCTCCATGGAAGCGGTCGGCAAGGTCATCACGATCGATCCGGGACTCGTCACGACCTTGCTCCGCATCGTCAATTCGGCTTTTTACGGACTGCGGTCACAGGCCAAGACGGTCACCCAGGCGCTGGTGGTGCTGGGCACCAAGAAGGTGAAGGAACTGGTGCTGGTGGCGGGCGTCATGCAGAAATTCAAGGACATCCCGCCCGAGGAGGCGGCGCGATTCTGGGACCGCGCCATTGCCGCGGCCCAGTGGTGCAAGGAAGTCGGGACGTTTCTGAAAATACCGGACGTCGACATGCTGTTCATCAATGGCTTCATCCACAACGTGGGGGAACTCGCGATCTACCAGCATTTCCCTGCGGAACATGAGGAGATCGTGAAACTGAAATCTTCCGGAACAGATCCGCTGGTGGCCGAGCGGCAGGTTCTGGGAGGATGCCATGCGGACATCGGGTCGTTTCTGTTCGAAATCTGGCAGTTCCCGCCCGTGGTCATCCAGGGCGCCATGATCCACCATTATCCCATCGGCCAGATCGAGCAGATGAAGTCGATCAAGCCGGAGGCCATGATCGTGCATCTCGCGGCAACGCTCACGGGCCTCGATTCCGACATCGACCCCTACGAGTACATGGCGAAGATCGGGTCCCTGGCCGATCCCTACCGCGCCCGGCTCGGGCTTCAGAATCTGGTGGTGGAGGACATCGCGGTGACGGTGCGGGACAAGACGGAAGAGATGAAAAAGATGTTCAAGTTCGAGTGACGGAATTCAGGCCTCCAGCACCTCCGACATCAGGTCCGAGAGTTTTTCCATCGCGAACGGTTTTTCGAGTACCCGCACGCGGCTTTTTTCAATGAACAGCCGCGACGCGGGATTGATGACGTCGCCCGAGACCAGAATGAACCGGTCCAGGAGGCGCGGGTGCCGGCGGGCGACGTGCTCATAGAGTTCCTCCCCGCCCCGCCCGGGCATTTTGTGGTCCGAGACAATCAAGGAGAATTTCGTCCGGTCCAGGAGATCGATGGCCTTGCCCACGGTGTCGGCCGTTTGGACCGACCAGCCCACCTGCCGGAGATAGCGCTCGAAGACATCCAGGCACGAACGTTCATCATCCACCACGAGGACCGCCGCCGCCTGCGGAGCTTTCCGCGGTTCCTCCGCGTCCTGCGGCGAGAATTCGTAGGACAGGGGCGGCGCCACCACCGGCAGTTCCACGACAAACGTGGCGCCCTTCTCGGGCTCGCTTTCGGCCCGGATCCTTCCGCCATGGTCGGTGACGATGCCGTAGCAGACGCTGAGGCCGAGTCCGGTGCCGCCGGAGGCGGTTTTGGTCGTGAAGAACGGCTCGAAGATCCGGCCCAGATGCTCCGTCGAAATCCCGCAGCCGCTGTCCGCAAACGAAACCCGGATGATCTCTCCGACCAGGTGACTGGTCACCTCCAGCCTCCGGACCTGCGACTTTTTCATCGCGTCCAGCGCGTTGTTGACGATGTTCAGAAAGACCTGCTGGAGCTGGTTCGGATCCGCCATCGTCTGGGGGATCCGGTCATCCATCGAAACGGACACGCGGACGCTGTCGACCGTCATTTGATAGGACCGGAACTTCAGCGTATTGGCGATGAGCTGGTTGATCCGGCAGGGCTCGCGCCGGAATCCCTTTTTCCGGGCGAACGCGACCAGGTTCTGGACAATGTCGGCGCAGCGTTTGGCCTCCTGCCGGATCGCGTCGAGGTCCGAGCGGCACGACTCGATGTTTTCGGCGGACTGCATGAGCTGGGCGTAGCCGATGATGGCGGTGAGAGGGTTGTTGAGTTCGTGCGCGACGCTGGAGAGGACTTCGCCGAGGGCCCGCAGTTTCTCGGACTGGATGAGCTGTTCCTGCAGGCGTTTCTGCTTTTCCTCCATGGTTTTTCGGTCCGTGACGTCGCGGATGATGCCGACGGTACCCAGAAACGTCTTGTTGTGGTTCCGGATGTCGCGGTCGAACTGTCCGGTGGAGATGATCTCGCCATACGCGAAGACCTCGCCGAACTTGACGTCGGCCCGGTTTTTCGGGCGCAGGCGGACCTCCAGATTTTTCGTCATGCGCATTCTCGTCCGGCGCTCGTCAAAGAGTCTCGGCGCCTGGTCGTCGCCCGTCAGCTTCCCGGAAAGTTTCGGCAGCACGTTCTCCCGGCTGACCCGGGCCACGTCGTCGGGGTGGAGGATCTCGCTGAAATGTTTTCCGATCAGGTCCGCCGGCTCATAGCCGAGCCTCCGGATGGAGTCGTTGACGAACACGAAGCGGCCGGCCGGATCGATCTTGTAGATGATGTCGGGGATCGCCTGAAGGAGATTCTGAAATCGTTCCTCGCCCTGGGCGATCGTATCGGATTCCATGCCCATCCCCAAGCGGCGTCAGTTCCCGGAATATTCCCGGCCGGACAGGATGGTCTTTGAGGCTTTGACGAGGTCGTTCAGGTCGAACGGTTTTTTCAGAATGCCCATGACGTTGATGTCGCCCATGAACTCAAGGTCCGGATTCGGCTCGCCGGTGATGATCAGGATGGGAGCGTTCGCGCCTTTCAATTCGTTCGCGAGCGAAACGCCCTCCCCTCGAAGCTGGGGCAATCCGAGGTCGAGGACAATGAGATCGAGCGATTCGTCCAGGGACTCCACCGCGCTCACCCCGTCATAGACCACCTTGACCGACACCGGCTTGAACGACGCCTCGAGCGTCCGGCGGATCACGTCGCAGACGGCCCGGTCGTCATCCACCACAAGGACGTTGACGGATTTACTCATGGCTCAATAGTAAACGAAGATTGGCCGGGTGTCAAATTCCCGTATCAAGGATCATGGGATCACCCGGACGCCCGGAACGACGACAGCGCCTTGTCGCGATCGTCGTAGATGCCGGCCACCAGATGCCCACGGGCGTTCCGGTAGGCCACCTGCAGCTCCTGATTGCGGCAAACGACGTAGACTTTCAGTCCCTCCCGGTTTTTCGTGTCCGTGATTTTTTCCACCAAGTGCAGCATGCCGCGCGCGTCGAACTGGGAAGCCTTCTCGATGACGACCATCACGTGCGCGTGGGCCTCCGTGACGGCCTGGAACGCCTTCTCGACTTCGCTCCTGGTGTCCCCGGTCAGTTGTCCCTGAAGCTCGAGCACGGACAGTTCGTTCCGCAGCTTGAAATCGAAGCGGAGTCCGGGGAGGCGCGAAAGGACCTGGGACATCTGTTCGTCGATGTCTTTTGCGACGGCGTCCACTTTTTTCGAGGCCCGTGTGGACCGCACAGGTTCTTCCGGCGGCGCCGGGACGGCCGGAAAGATGTTTCGGATGGGGGACACGGCCGCGGCGCGGTATTTTTTGGGATCGAGATTCGCGACCAGAACTTTACCGCCCCGGGCCGCCGCCATGTCCCGGACCGCGACGAGATTCGGAACCAGCCGGTCGCCGATGTTCGGAACTTTCTCGAAATCGAGGTCGATCCGGACCGGCTGCAGCGGCAACAGCGCCCGGATCAGGACCTCCAGATCCTCCGCCGCGTCTTCTGAGAAATCCCCTTCGAGTTCCAGCCGCAGGCCCCGGCCGTCCGATCCCGCGCGATACGACAGATATCGGAACACGGGAAATGTCATGGGCGCGGGCCGGGCCACGACCCGCCGGAGGCGGGTCACCGTGTCGGCGATGTCGAACGGCTTTCCGATGTAATCCGCCGCACCGGCCCGCATGGCGTTCAGAATGTCTTCCTTGCTCTTCAACGCCGTCAGCATGATCACCGGCACGGTCCGGATCGGCTCGATGATTTTGAACAGGCCGAGCGCGTCGAGTCCGGCCAGCCCGGGCATAAGGATGTCCATGAGCACGGCGTCCGGCGCCTTGACGAGCGCCTGAAGAACGGCCTCCTTGCCGTCGCGGGCGATCGTGACGCCGATCCCGTGCACCTTCAGGCCGTCTTTCAGGACCTCGCACACATCCGCTTCGTCGTCCACCACAAGAACGTTGAGGTTCATGTCGGCGAGAGTGTACCTTACCCCAAGGTCATAAAAAACAGGTTTACTTCTCCTCCATATTAATATAGCGTCACCGGTCTATGGCTGATTCGGCAGCGACAACCGAAGGGACCAGCGGCGGAGCGCCGGAGGCGGTCACGCAAATCATTCAGTGCATAGAAAAAGTCCCGACGCTCCCCGCGGTGATTGCGCGGATTCTCGAAGTCATGGAGAATCCGAAGAGCAACGTGCAGGAGCTGACCCGCCAGATCAGCCTGGACCAGTCGCTGACCGCCCGCATCCTCAAGATCGTCAATTCCTCCTACTACGGATTCCCCCGGCAGATCTCGACCGTGAGCCAGGGCGTCGTGATCCTCGGGTTCAACGCCGTCAAAAGCCTGGCGCTGTCGGCTTCGGTCGTCCGGCTCTTCGGCCTGGAGGGCGGGAAGGAAAAGGAATTCGACCTGATCGAGTTCTGGAAGCATTCGATCGGCACGGGCGTGATCGCCAACATGGTCGGCACGCGGATCAAGTATCCGCTGCCGGAGGAGTGCCTCGTGGCCGGCATTCTGCACGGGATCGGCAAGCTCGTGTTCGACCAGTACCTGCACGACCGGTTTGTCCAGGCCATCCAGAAGGCGAAGAAGGAAAAAAAGACGCTGGCGGAGACCGAGCGGGCCGTTCTCGGGCTGGACCACTGCGAGGCCGGGGCGCTCCTGGCCCGAAAATGGAAATTGCCGCTTCATCTTGAAGAAAGCATCCGGTACTATCCCCACCCGCAACTGGCCGAGCTGAACCAGACCCTCGCCGCCCTGGTCCACGTGGGGGATCACGTGGCCCGCAAGATCCGGTTCGGCGCGTCGGGCGAGGCCGGGACGCCGAAATTGTCTCTGAACGCCATGAAGATTCTGAACATCGTCCAATCGGACATCAACACGGTGTTCGACAATGTCGACGCCGAGTTGACCAAGGCGGACGACATCGTGGCGTCGTTGATCGCATGAGGCCCAGTCCATGATCCTCGGCTGGATCGACTGGTCGATCATCGCCTTTTACATGGTGATCACGCTTGGCCTCGGCCTGTACTTCGCCCGGCGCGGCACCGCCAACGTCGTCGAGTATTTCGTGGCCGGCCGCAAGCTCACCTGGTGGCTGGCCGGCACATCGATCGTCGCGACCTCCTTCGCGGCCGACACGCCCCTGGCGATCGCGCGGATCGTCCGGACCCAGGGATTTCAGGGCAACTGGTACTGGTGGTGCGGCGTGATGGGATTCATGCTCTGCATGTTTTTCTTCGCGCCGCTGTGGCAGCGGTCGCGCCTGATGACGGACGTGGAGTTCATCGAGCTGAGATACGCGGGCCGGCCGGCGGCGATTTTGCGCCTGTTTCAGGCGCTGTACCTGTCGATCCTGGCCAACGGCATCACGATGGGCTGGGTCATCCTCGGCATGCAGAAGATTTCGGTCGAGACGTTCGGCTGGAGCAAGGCCGTCGCGATCCCACTCCTGGTCGGCGTCAGTTTCATCTACACGGTCATGTCCGGCCTCTGGGGCGTGGTCGTCACCGATTTCTTCCAGTTCGCGCTCGCCATGTTCGGTTCGATCTCACTCATGATTTTCGTGTTGGCCGACGCCGGCGGCCCCGCGGCGCTGGCCGGGAAGGTTCAGGCGGCGCTGTCGTCGAACGCCGGCGCCGTTCTTTCGTCGCCCCTGGCGCCGGCGGATCAAGTGTTCAATTTCCTGCCGAACTTCGCGACCGGCGATATGGCGCTCTACACGTTTTTGTTTTTCATCCTCATCCAGTGGTGGGGGGGCGGCCAGGGCGGCGGCTTTCTGGCGCAGAGGCTGTTCGCCACCGCGAACGAGCGGCATGCCGTGCTGGCGCTCTTGTGGTTCACGATCGCGCATTTCGTGGTCCGAACGTGGCCCTGGATCGTCGTGGGGCTCGCCTCCATCGTCTATTTCGCCGACCTGCCCGACCCGGAGCTGGCGTATCCCAAGATGATGATCAAGTTTCTCCCGGTCGGCATGATCGGCATCATGGTCGCGTCGCTCCTCGCGGCCTTCATGTCGACCATCACCACGCACCTGAACTGGGGCGCGTCGTACCTGATGAACGATGTCTACCGGCGATTCATCAAAACGGCCGCGACCGACCGGCACTACGTGATCGTGTCGCAGTTTTTCGTGGTGGCGATGACGGTCTTGGGCGGCGTGATGGCGTGGCAGATGGACTCGATCGTGGGCGCGTGGCTGTATCTGAGCGAAATCGCATCGGGCGCGGCCGTTCTGGGCGTCCTGCGATGGTACTGGTGGCGGATCAACGCCTGGTCGGAAATCTCGGCCCTCGCAACGTCTCTCATCCTGTCCAATACGTTCCGGCTGACCGGCTTCATGGACGGCGATCACCTGTATCCGGCGCGCTTCATGATCATCATGGGCGTCTCCACCGTGGTCTGGGTTATCGTCACGTTCGCCACGAAACCGGTGCCGCAGGAGCACATGGTCGAGTTCTACCGCCGCGTCCGCCCGGGCGGCGCCTGGGGTCCGATCCGGCGATTATGCCCGGACATTCAGGGCAGCGGCATCGACCGCCTCCGGATCTGGAGCTGGGCGCTCGGCGTAGTCACCGTGTACCTCGCGCTCTTCGGCGTCGGCTGGCTGTGCATCGGCCGGTATGCGGGAGGCCTCCTGGCCTTCACCGCCTCCCTGGGCACCGGCGCGATTCTTCTGAAAAACGTGAATCGAATCGATTGGACGCGGTAGCGCTCTCTTTTCACTGTGTTCTCCCCCCTTCCCCCCTTGTGGGGGAAGGCTGGGATGGGGGGTCGGTGTTTTGAAGAAGAATGTTTTCAGAGCCAGAGAACTGCGCCAGACCCTGACAGACGCCGAGAAATTGCTGTGGCGCCGCCTGCGTCTGAAGCAGATCGAAGGCCAAAAATTCCGGAGACAGGCGCCGATCGGGAATTACATCGTGGACTTCGTTTGTTTTGAAAAAAGGCTGATCGTCGAACTGGATGGCGGACAGCACGCAGAGCAGACCGAATACGACGAGGCCAGAGACCGATGGCTCGAATCGCAGGGGTTTCGGGTAATCCGCGTCTGGAATGATCAGGTCATGCGGGAAACAGAGGCGGTGATGGAGATGATTTTCAATACAGTAACCACAGTAACCCCTGTAACCCCCCACCTCGATCCTCCCCCACAAGGGGGGAGGAAGTGAGAACTGCATTCTGGGAAACCATTGGCGATTACCTCGCGCTCAAGAACTGTGCGCGCGTGGACAGCCATCACCATTTCGGGCCGACCGGCGAGCTGATCGTGGACCGGTCTTCGGGCGCGCCGCTTGCGGACAGCCGCGTCGTTCATTACGATCCCCAAACTCCCAGTTACGTGATTTTCACCGGCGAGCGCGTTCGGTTCAATACACTGGACGGCGTGACGGTCTTTCAGGAGACGTCGCCCTGGGACACGCAGGTCCGCGAGGATCCGCCGGTCAATTTTCACGTTCGGATCGAGTCCGCCGGCCGAACGCCGCGCGGCCTCCTGTCCGGTCCGATCCTTTATCCTCGAACGGCGCAGATGGACCGCGCGACGCTCAGAAACATTTCCGTGTTTACGCCAACCGGTCTTGCCTGGCACGCGCGGGAACTCGGATTCGCCGGCAAGCCCGCGGTCCGGGTCGGTCTGCGGTTCGGACTTCATGGCGAGGAACTCCTGCTGTCGGCCGGCGCGCAGAATATTTCCGGGCGGCCGATCCGCGTGAGCCTGATTTCTTTCTTCCTTCCCCTGCTTACTCGCGGGTTCTCGTTCAACGCCGAAAGTCCCTGGTGGCACGAAGGATGGGCTGTCCCCGGAAAGGGAATTCTGATCCGGTCGACGGAAGAGGGAATTGCCTGCGCCATCCGGTATTGTTTCCCTCGAGGCAGCCGGCACTGCGACAATACGTCGACCCTCGCCTATTACGGCGGCATGGACCGGAGCGCCGCGCATCCGGCGGCCGTCGGGCCGGGGGAAATCGTGCGGCAGGCCCATTCCGGATTCGTTGCGCCGGCCTGCGCGCACACGGAGGACCAGATGGTTCTTGGGCCGGGCCGATCGGCCGATCTGCATTACGCCGTGCGGGCGTTTCCGTCGCCGGCGGGCGCACAACGCCATCTCAACCGGGGGCTGACGGCGGGCGAAGTCGATCGAAACATCGCCAAATCGGAACGCCGCGCGGGGCGATTGTACGGCGGCGCCAGGCTGGATGCGCCGAGCCGCGCCTTCAGTTGCTCCCACGCGTGGCTTAAACAGCAGGTGAGCGGTTGCGCGAGGATCAGAAGCCGGTTTCGCCTATTTTGGAATTATCTCCTGGGCGTCCGGGACAAGGCGCAGGCGGGGGCGGCCGCGGTCGATTTTGATGCCGCCACCGGCCGGCGCATGATTTTGGAGCTTTCGGGCCAACAGTTCGAGGACGGCCGGTTTCCGCGGCAGTATTCATTCGACGGCGCGTACGATCTGAGATACTTCATGGATTCGGGCCTGTGGCTGTCGACGATGTTGATCCCTCATTATTTGAAATGCACGGGAGATTTTGACGTTCTGACGGAACGCGCCGGATACAAGAGGCTGCGCGACTGGGACCCGGCGCGCCGGACGGGCCGCGTCGAGGATTCTCCCAGGAACAGCACGGTCCTCGACCACCTGATCGAAAACGTCGACCACGTCGTGTCGAACCGTGATCCCCGAAGCGGGCTCGTGAACATCCGCGACGGTGACTGGAACGACGCCATCGGGCTCATTCAAAACAGCACGATGGTCCTCGAACAGCTCTATCAGGCGCTCGGCGCGATGGAGGAACTCCACCGGCATCTTCCTGATGCTGTTCGCAGAACCTCGGTGGGGAAACGCCTCTCGAAAAAAACCGCATCCTACCGCCGCCTCCAGAACGATTTGCATCGCGCGTTTATCCGGCGCCTCGTTCAGATGTCTCCGGACGGTTGCGTTCGGATCATCCACGGCTACACGCCGGAGGGCCGGACGGTCGGGGGATTCTGGGATTCGGACGGCGTGGTGACGGAACGGGAACTCGCCCGGGCGCTGGGCGGCCGCGTGAAGACGGAGATCGCGTCGCCGTTTCGGGATGCCGAGGGCCGCACGCTTTACAAGCTGCACCGGCGCTGGATCGACCCGGCCTGCCGGAGACTACGGCGGCTGCCCGAGTCCGCCCGGCGATTGTTTCTGGCGAATCGCGTGAGCGCCACGCCGCTGGCGTTTGCGGTGTTGAGCGGAATTCTGAGGCACCGGTCCACCGGCGGGCATGCGGACCGTCTCGAGCAAGCGATCGGCCGGGACGCGCGCGCGCTCGATTCGCCCTATGGATTCAAAACCTTCAGCGTCCCCTTCAACCGGTTTTCGAAGGAACTGCGGATCGGCCGGATCGGCAATCTCGACGGCGCCGAAAACGCCAGCCCCTATGTCCATGCCGGGATGTTTCTGTGCGACGCGCTCTACAAAATCGGCCGATGGGAGCAGGCCAACGAGTTTGTCGACAAGACGCTTCCCATCAACCGCGCCCTCCATGCGCGGCAGAACCGCGGGATCAATTATATTCCGAATTCATGGGGGATCGGCCCCAAAAACGACGGCGCGAGCATGAACGATTTTCACACCAATTCCGCAGCCATTTTTTCGAGGCTCCTCGTCGAGGAGATCGTCGGGCTGAAAGTTACTTACGAAGGCATCGAGATTCAGCCGATACCGCGCCTGCCGGCGACCATGGGTCAGGCCCCCTCGATGGTCTACACGACGACCCTCCGCGGCCGGCGCATTCGGCTCATCCACACATGGTCGCCGGCGGCGACGGATCGATCGATCCGGTTCCACGGCGCGCTGCTGGCCCTGACCGCCCCGGCGCCCCGGGGCATCCCTTGCGCCCGGCTGCGCTGGGGGGACCTGAAGGCCGCCGGGACGAACGCCGTTGAAGTTCAAGACCCCTTGCCCGTGTCATGAAGAAAGGCTATATACATTCTGTATGAGTCTGGCCAAATTACAGAAGTTCATCCAGTATCTTCGGGCCACCAACATCATGGCCCAGGATGACGTGTTGCGTGCGGTGCGGCAGATGAGCGCCTTCGACCGGCGGATCGGTCAACTGGGCGCGTTTCGCGGATTCATTCAGCCCGACCAGATCAACTCCATCCTGCTCGAGCAGTCGCGCGGAGGCGGGATGTTCGGCGAGTGCGCGGGCCGGCTGAATCTCATGAACGCGCAGCAGATCGGCCTGCTCCTGAAACTCCAGAAAGACGACCTCTTCCTCTTTGCCCAGGCCGCCGTCACCCAGAAGCTCACGACCACCGACAAAATCATCGGCCATATCAAGACCTTCCTTGGAACCAACCCCGAGCTCGCCAAGGAACCCGATCCGCCGCCGACCGAGGAAAAAATCGGGCTTGACCGGCAGGTCCGCACGGTACTGAAAAACATCGAGGAAATTTCGCCCCTGCCCGCCACCGCCCAGCGCGCCGTGGTCATGCTGGACGACCCGGAGGTCAATCTCGACAAGGTCGGCGAAATTCTCTCGCTCGATCCCGGCCTCACCTCGACGATGCTCCGCGTCGTCAACTCGGCCTTCTACGGGCTTCGCGACAAAATCACCAGCGTGACCAAGGCCCTCGTCGTGCTCGGCATCAAGAAGCTCCGGCAACTGGTGATCGCGGCGGCGGTCATGCAGAAGTTCCAGGCGGTGCCGCCGCAGTTTGCGCAAAGATTCTGGGAAAACGCCATCCGGACGGCGCAGTGGAGCAAGGAGGTCGGCGAGCACAAGCGTTTGGCGGAAGCGGACGAGCTGTTCGTGTGCGGCTTGCTGCACGACATCGGATACCTTCTCATGTATCAATACTTCCGGCCGATGCAGACCAAAATCGAGGAACTGCTGGCCGCCGGCAAGAAGCCGATCGACGCCGAGAAGGCGGTGCTGGGCGGGAACCACGCCGACCTCGGCGGATTTTTGTTCAATCTGTGGCAACTGCCGAAATCCACGATCCAGAGCACCATGCTCCACCATCACGATTTCCAACTGCTCCTCAACACGCCCAACCTCGCCGACGAAGTCTACATCGTGCATATGGCCTCGACGATCAGCGAGCTGGACCCGAAGCTGGACGCGTTCGCCTATTCCGAGCAGCTCGATCAGCTCGGCAAGCGGTACCGGGGGCCGCTCAAGCTGGGCGAGAATTTCAATCCGGATAAAATGGCCGAACGGGTGGACGCCAACATGGCCAACCTCATGGCCACCTTCACAGGACGATGAATAAAACTTCGAACCTCCGGGCCAACGCCAAGGCCTACGAGGAGGATCTGAAGAAAAAGATTGCGGAAAAGGAAAAAGACGCGGCCTTCGGGCCGAACCATCCCGAAACCGGCGCGCTCCTGACCCGGCTCGGGTCCCTGTATCTGTCGATGTCGAAATGGCGCGACTCCATTCCCGTTCTGGAGCGGGCGCTGGAAATCCACCGCGGCCAGCTCAAGGCGGACCATCCCCAGATCCCGCTGACGCTTGGCCTTCTGGCGGAGGCGTATCTGAAGCTGGACAAATTTTTCGAGATCGAACTCCATTTCAATCAATACAGCCGCAAAGCCGAGGCGGAGGTCGGGCCGGAGCATCCTTTGGTGGGGGAGATCAAGTACAATCTCGGCGCCTTTTACCGCATCCGGTCCCGCTACCCGGAATCCCGCGAGTCCTACGAGAATTCCCTCAACATCTGGCACAAGAAACTCCGCCCGGACCACCCCCGGCTCCTCTCCGCCTACCAGGAACTGTCGGGCGTCTGCCGGATCCTCGGCATGAACGAGCAGGCCGAGGCGCTCCTCAAACGCACGCTCAAGGTGCGGTCGAAGGTGCTGGGCGAGGATCATATCAAGGTCGGCGAGCTGTGGAAGGACCTGGGATTATTCTACAAGAACATCGACCGGTTGAAGGAAGCGGATCATGCCCTCCAGAAGGCGCTGGAGATTCTCGGCAAGGGTCTGGGCAAACAGAATCCGCTCCTCGCCTACATCCGGAAGGCGATCGCCGATGTTCAGGCGGTCGTTGAGAAACAGGCCGCCGAAAAGGAGGCCGCCGCGAAGGCCAAGCCGCCGGCAGGGCCGGCGGGCAAGACGGCTTAGGAAGGAGGGATCGACATGGATCCGCAGGAACAGCCGAAATTCTTCATGCTGGACGACGGCAGCGAGGATTTCTACGAGTTTCCGGATGACTGGGAGGAAGACGACGAGGAGGAAATCGAGGAGGACGTCGACCTGAAGCAGATCGTCCTCGTCGATGCCTCCGCATTTCACCGGAACATCCTCAAGAGCCAGATCGAGGAGTCTGGCTACAAGGTCGTGGGCGTCGTCGGATCGGCGGTGGAAGCCCGGTCGATCCTGACAGAGTCGAAGGTCCGTTTTGCGGCGGTGGACATCGACCAGACGGACGGCGGCGGCGCAAAGCCGATCCAGATCATCGCCGCGACCAATCCCGATACGGTCTTCATCATCACCAGCGCACGCTTCACGGCCGACCAGATCTCGCAGGCGGGCATGGGCAGTTTCTTTTTTCTGGCCAAGCCGTTTCAGAAAAAAAAGGTGGAAGAGATCCTGAAGAAGGCTTACGATGCCGAGTTTGCGAAGAAAAAGGCGGCGGCGGGAGAGACGCCCAAGAGCGGCGAGTCAAAGTGACCCCGCCGGAACCTTCGTCGGAACTCGAACTCCTCTTCACCGAAGCCGACCTTCTGCCGGCGGCGGGGTCGCAGGCGCCGCTCAATGCAGGCGCCGCGGCCGGCGCGGCCGGCGACCTCGCCTCTTCGGTGATCCAGGCCGACATCGACCTCTCCTTTTCCGAGGCCGACCTCATGGCGCCCGCGGAGAAACAGGAGGACGGGAAAAAAACCGTGCTCCTGGTGGATGACGACCCCGACATCGTTGAGATCCTGAGGGTCCGGCTGGAGGGCGCCGGCTTTGTGTGCCGGACCGCGTCGAACGGCCCGGAGGCGCTGGGACTCCTCCAGTCCGTGACCTCCGGCCGGCCGGACATCGCCGTCGTTGACATGCTGATGCCCGGCATGGACGGGTACGAGGTCTGCCGGCAGATGCGAATGCAATTCAGCGAGAATCCGTTTCCGATCCTGATGGTGTCGGAGAAAGCCGACACCGAAAGCGTCGTCCGGGCGCTCGACCTCGGGGCGGCGGACTTTCTGCGAAAACCCGTCGACGCGCAGGAACTCCTGGCCCGGATGAAAACCACGCTGCAGATCCGCGACGACCTCCGCCGCGCCCGGGCGCAGATCAAGGAGCTGACGCACATTAATTCCACGCTGGTGCGAAGCAACGCCAAGCTCGCCGCGACCACCGTGGTGGACGAGCTCACGGGACTGACCAACCGCGGGCACTTCATCGAGCGCCTGCACCATCAGGTGGCCGTGGCCCGGCGGATGGACATGCCGCTTTCCCTCGGCCTGCTGAGGTTCAGGACCATGACCGGCGGCGCGGTCAGCGACCAGGGCCTGCCGGGTCTGGCCAGACAGCTCCTGGACATGGCCCGGCCCACCGACCTGTGCGCCCGCATCGAGCCGGTGATGTTCGCGGTTTTGATGCCGGCCACCGATTCCAAGGATTCAGGCAAGATCATTCCCACTTGGCGGCGCCAGCTCGGGCAGTCCTTGGGCAATCCCAAGTCGGTGGACGTCGTCACGGGCGTGTTGAAAGCAGATGAAAGCGCGATCGAGTTTCTGGACCGGCTCGAATACGGCCAATGGCCGGAGTAGGCGGGGGCGCCGATCGCCTCCTGGACGCGTTCACCGGCTGGGCCTATCAGCGCGGCGGCGCCGAGACGGTGTGGGCGGGGTTTGCGCTGGGGATGGGGCTGTTTGTCGCCGCGTCGTTGGTGATGTATCTGTTTTTCTTGAGACTGCGGTCTCTTTCGAAGCGCCGGCGGCAGGCGCGGATCGAGACCGTGTGGCGGCCGATCCTGGTGCGTCTCCTGACAGGGACGGACGGCGACCACAAGACGGATTACCCTGCGCTGAAAAAGGCCGATCGCGAACATCTTGTGCAATTGATCTGTCATTTCTCGGTTCGCATTCCGGTGAGCCAGCGCGCGCGGTTGAAAAAATTCTGCGACGAGACCGGTCTCAGCGCCGTTTTCCTGAAGGACCTGAAATCCGCCGGCGGCTGGACGCGCGCCCGGGCCGCGCTTCTGTGCGGCTACGCCGGGCTGGCCGAATCGATCCCGACCCTGCTCGGCCTTCTGAAAGACAAGGATCCCCTTGTCGCCTACGACTCGGCCCGGTCGATCGGGATGCTCGGCGATCCGGAGGTCATCCGTGAAGTGGTCGCGGTCGTCTGCCGGCAGAAGGGTTGGAGTCGGGCAAAAATCATTGAACTGCTTCTCGAGTTCGGCCCCGGCGTCGCCATGGAGACGCTCCGGCAGTTCTTGTCCGGCCGCGTGGCGCCGAACTGGCTCCAGCCCATGATCGAAATCATGGGACACTTCAGGGTCGTCGAGGCCCGGCCGGCCCTGGAGGCGGTCGCGCGCGGCGACGACGACACGCTCAAATTCGCGGCCATCCGCGCGCTCGGGCGCATCGGCCTGCCGGCGTCGGACTGGGTCCTCCGGACGTGTCTGATTTCTCCGACGCCAAAAATCCGGCAGGGCGCCGCCGAGGCGCTGGGGATGTGCATGGCGACCGGCGCGGCGCCGGACCTCGTCGAGTTGCTCAGCGACAGAGACGTTGCGGTCCGACAGGCCGCGGCGGGCGCGCTCATGGCGTTCGGCAAGAAAGGCGAGCGCCTCTTATGGGACGCCGCCGCGCGTCCCGGTCAGGCGAGCGCTTCCCGCGACGCGGCCGTCTGGGCTCTTCAGCGGGCGTCCTGGGTGGCGGCCTGAGTCTGGTGGAGGCCTTCGAGCGCTTTCTGGAGGTTCTCGGCTGGATCACCATCGTGTATTTTCTGATCATCAACGCGATCACGATCCTCATCATCTCCGCGTCGTTCATTCACCACCGCCGGCAGAAACGTCACCAGTCGAGCGTCGAACTCGGCCAGCTCTTTCACAGCGAGCTGAACCTACCCGTCAGCATCATCGTGCCGGCCTACCGCGAGGAGCTGACGATCGCGGAGAGCGTCAAGAACCTCCTCAATCTGCGCTATCCCAATTTCGAGGTCGTCGTCGTCAGCGACGGTTCGCCCGACCGGACGCTTTCGGTTTTGAGGGACACGTTTGATCTCCGAAGCGTCCCGGAGGAGGTTCCGGGGCTCATTCCGACCAAAGCGGTCCGGCGCGTCTACCGCAGTCCGGCCTACCCGCAGCTCATGGTGATCGACAAGGAGAACGGCGGGAAGGCGGACGCGAACAACGTCGGGATCAACGCGGCCCGCAATCCCTACGTACTAGCCATCGACGCGGACAGCATTCTCGAGGAGGACAGCATTCTCAAAATGGTCCGGCCGTTCATCGAGGATTCCCGGGTCATTGCGGTCGGCGGGATGATCCGCATCGTCAACGGCTGCGACGTCAAGCTCGGCCGGGTCGTCGGGGTCGACATGCCGCAGTCCATGCTTGCGCGATTCCAGATGGTCGAGTACCTCCGGGCCTTTCTCTTCGGCCGGATGGGCTGGTCGGCGATCAACAGCCTCCTCGTGATCTCCGGCGCGTTCGGCGCGTTCCGCCGGGATGTGATGATCGACTGCGGCGGATTCCGGAAGGGCAGCCTCGGCGAGGACATGGAACTGGTGGTTTCGATGCACGATCTCATGCGGCAGCGCCGGGAGCCCTACCGGATCGTTTTTACGCCTGATCCGGTATGCTGGACAGAAGTTCCTGAGGATCTGAAAGTGCTCCGCCGGCAGCGCCTGCGCTGGCAGAAGGGGACGATCGACGCCATGATCAAGTTCCGGCGCATCCTGTTCAACCCGAAATACGGCGCGGCCGGGATGCTCGGATTTCCGTACTATCTCTTCGTCGAAACGCTGAGCGCGCCCTTTGAAATCCTCGGGTACCTCATCTTCGCCGCCTGCATCCTCACGGGACATCTCAACATGAAATTCTATCTGCTCTTTTCGTTCGCCTCGGTCGTCCTCGGAATCATTCAGTCCATCATGGTGCTGCTCCTGGAGGAAATCGGATTTCGGACCTACCCGAAAATATCGCATCTCGCGCGGCTGATCTTCTATGCGGTCATCGAAAACTTCGGCTACCGCCAGCTCAACGTCTGGTGGCGGTTCTGGGCCATCATCGACAAGATCCGCGGCGGCGGCCACGAGTGGGGCGTGATGACGCGGAAGGGATTCGGCGGGGCCAAGCCGGCGCCGGCGACGTCATGAGCAGGGGTATCCTCCTGTTGCTGGCCGGCCTCTTCCTCTGGCCCGGACCCGCCGGCGCGCAGGAGCCGTTTGAGCGGGTGCGCGAAAAATTGAACAAGGGCGATTATGCGGGCGTCGCGGAACTGGCCGAAAAATTTCTGGCGGAAAATCCCAACGATGTCGACGTCATGGTCGTCTACGGGTTGGGAATGCTCTGGAGCAAGAAGTACGATAAATCCGAGGCGCTTTTCTCGCGCGTGCTCGAACTTGCGCCGGACTACGGCGACGCCGCCATCGGGATCATCAAGAATTATATATGGATCGAGCGATACGACAAGCTTCGGCGGTTTCTGGCCGATCACGGGGCCAGATTCAAGAAGACCGCGTATACGCGCGTGGAAGTTCTCGCGGCCGAATTGCGGCTGGAACTCATGGACCATCCGGACGAGTACACGGCGGCGGCCGTCGACCTTGCAAAGGCGCTCCTGAAGGATGATCCGAAAAACCGGCAGGCCCTCGCGGTGATCCGCGCCCAGGCGTCCCCGGCCGTTTCGAAGACGCTCCGGGAGGCTGAAAAGGCCGTGGCCGAGAAACGGCTGCCGGACGCGGAGCGCTTGTACGCCCGGGCGCTTGAACTGGATCCGGCCAACGACGACATCCGCTTCAACCTTGCGCGCGCCTTGGGCTGGAACGGAAAGTACGACGAATCCTTGAAAGTCATCGGGGCCATTCTTGAAAAGAACCCCCGGAACACCGACGCGCTCAACGTCCGGGCTCGCGTCCTGTCCTGGACGGGGCGGCTGCGCGAGGCGGAGGATGCATACCGGCGGATTCTCGAGATTCAGCCGGCGGACGGAGACGCCAAAAGGGGTCTTAGGGACGTCCTGCGCTGGCAGGGCAAAATGGATGACGCATTCAGGCTTTCGGCGGAGCTTCTGGCATCGTTCCCATCGGACGAGGAGATCGTGACGGCCCATGCGAGGCTTCTGGGCCAGAGAGGAAAATCCGGAGAAGCCGTGCAACTCCTCGAGCAGTTTCTCGAAAAAAATCCGGAGGCGCCGCAGGCCCGCGGCGAACTCGCCAACCAGTACGCTTCCGCCCGCCGGTTCGCGGACGCCGCCAACGAGCTTCGCAAGTCCATCCAGCTCGACGCCAACAACAAAAACAATTATTTGTCGCTTGGCAAGCTCTATTCGTGGCAGGACAAGACGGACGAGGCGGTCCAATGGTACCAGACGCTTCTCGATCGCGAGCCCGACAACGTGTCCGCGCTGGTGGGCCTCGGCAACACCTGGCGGTTCGCGGGCATGGGCGGGCGCGCCATGGAGTATTATCAGAAGGCGTTGTCCATCGATCCGGAATCGGCGGAGGCGCAGGAGGGCATGCGTGTCATCCGCGAAATGACCGCGCCGCAGGCCCGGGTCAAGTATTCGCTTACCCGCTACGACGACGCCGACCCGCCGAACCTGGCCGTCCGCTATAAGACGTACACCGAGGAACGCATCGTGGATTACCAGCATCATTTTTCGCCCGACAACAACGTTCTCGTCAAAAGCAGCCAGGCGCATCTGATCGAAAAAGATCAGCGGGCCGGCGACAGGAATTATGATCTCGTCCGCGAGTCCATTTCCGCGCGATGGGCGAAGCAATGGTCCGCGTCGCTCAATTCCGTCCTCTATGGCGCCATGCACGAGTACAAGCAGGACCTGCCGTCGTTCAGCCCGCTCAGAAACAAGCGCCGGCGGGGCGACATCTACGGGATCCTCGAGCACAAAAGCCGGGGCCGGCGGACGACCCTCCTCTATTCGGAGGACGACTATTTCGCCGACCAGACCACAGGCAATTTGAAAATCGGGGACCTCACCACCTACGACGTCTCGCACCAGGATGAGATCGCGCCGGGCTGGACGCTGTTTGAGGAGTTCACGGCGGAGCATTTCAGCGTGAGCCGGATCACCCGGGAGACCACGCAGGCAAAACTCACCCGCAAGCTCTCCAGCCCGGCCGGACTCGGGATTGAGGCGACCTACAAACACGTGACATCGCCGATGGCGGCCGTCTACGCCGGACGGCTGTTCTGGTCCCGATACGATCCGGAAACGAAAATCTACACGTACGCGCATTACAAGCACGAACATGAAAACGCGCTGCATGATTCCTATCACGAGGGCGATCTCGTCTACTCAGGGCCGATCGGAAACTCCGCAGACTACACGGCGGAGCTTCGGTACACCGACTATTTCAGCGGGGATGTGTCATGGTTCGCGACCGGATACCTCACATTCAAATACTGATTACGGCGGTTGTCTGTCTTCTGTTTGCCGCCCTCCCGGCCTGCGCCGACGGCGTGCTGTCCTTTGACGTTCTCTACGACACGGAGCTCCCCGGCTGCGCCGTGCATGTGGGGAGCGAGTCGCTCATTCATCCGGCGGGCGACCGGCTGTATCCGACGCGTGCGTTCCGGATTCCGCCGGAAGTCCAAAAGGGAGCGGTGGCCGGGTTTATCTGCGTAACCGGCGAGTCGGCCAGGCTGGGGGTGGATTCAGTCGCCGTTTTTTCCGTTCCCGTCCGGCGCGCCGCCGGATATCAGAGGCGCATGCTGGAAACGCTCTATCACGAGATTTTCGCGTTCGATCCCGCCGGCGAAACGGAGGTCGTCGTCGGCAGGATCCTTTCAGACGTGGTCAACCCGACGGGCAAGTTCAAGTATTCGACCGCTGCGGCGACGATGATCGTCGTGTATCGGAAGAACGCCGCGCCGCGGAAAAGGATCCGCATTTTTTCCGGGTTGTCAACGCCGGTACCCGGAGAAGTCTATGTGTTCCCCTTCCCGCGGGCATCGCCCGGGCATGTTCCGGTCTCCCTCCGGGTCGGCGGCGGGCATGGCATTAAGGGAAACGCCACCGGCAATCTCCTCAACGGGTCGACCCTGTCCGGCGGCGACGACTGGGACGGCTCCACCGGCCCGCTCTGGGATATGGACCGATATGACTTGAAAGCCTGGAATTTTGACGGGATAATGGACTATAAACTCGCGATCGATACGATCCTGAACTGGATCTATCCGGAGTTGGTGATATTCGAAGAGGAGGTGAAGATGTGAAACGTATCGTGTGTGTGGTCCTGGTGACCGCGGTTGTTCTGTTTGCGGTTGCGCCCATCGTGTATGCGGAAAAGGACGCGGATAAAGGAAAGAGTGTCGACAAGGGCAAGAGCGACGACAAGGGTGGCGACAAGGGAAAAGGAGCGCCCAGCGCCCCTGAACTTCCAGGCCTCTGGATGATTCTCGGGGCGGCTGCCATCGGTGGAGGGTACCTGCTGACCAGACGCTGCCGGACTTGCCAGCAAAAAGTCTGACCGCCGCGGCCCTGCATCTGGGGCTGGCGGTTTTTTTCAGAAACGACTTTTACTGGTACGGGCGGAACTGCGTAGATAATCCGTACTACGATTTCTCGCTTTTTTTCGTCGCCGGCTGGTGGATCGCCGAGAAACTCCGGCCCCCGAAGCAGGTCCCGGCCGGCCACCCGGCATGGGGGGCGGCGCTGGCGGTGGTGGCGTGGGGCTGTTATCTCACGTGGAAGGGCCCCTATCTGGGAATGGCGAGCTTCCTGCTGACTTCTATTCTGCTGCTCCGTTTTCTGACGCCCGGCGTGTCCCGGCGGGTCGACGGCCTCTACTGCGCCGTGCTCTTCACGATGCCCTTTCCTTTTTATGCGGAGTTTCTCTCCATCCTGCAGTTGTTCGCGCAGCGCGCGTCTCTCGGTCTTATGGCCCTCATGAGCGCGCCGCTTTCTCATGAAGGATCCCTGGTGCATCTCAAGGACGGCCCGGTCCGCGTGGCGGCCGCCTGTTCCGGGTTTCAATCGCTGATCGTGCTCTTCGCGATCTCCGCACTTCTCGCGCATCTGTTGGAACTGAACTTTGCGCGCAAGTTCATGCTGATCGCCTTCTCCATCGTCTCCTCGATCGCCTTCAACGTCCTCCGCGTGACCGCCATGCTGGGAGTCGGGCAGGCGTGGGGAGTCGACACGGCCGTCAAATTCTGGCACGGTCCTTCTGCATGGATCTTCTATCTGATGGCGCTGGGAAGCCTTGTCTGGGCCGGAGCGGTTTTGAAAAGGCGACGGCGATGAAAAGGGGGCCTTTCTGGTTTGTCTTTCATGCCATGGCCCTGCTGATCGCGCAGGCGCCTGTAGAGGCGCGGCTTCACACCTATGTCTCGGACGTCAACCAGTATTTTTACACCGGTCACGAATCCCGTGTTTCGTTTGCAACCCATCTGTTTCACAGCGGGAACTTCGGCGGCATCCCGTACGCCGCGGGAGCGTGGAAAGGCGAGGAGGTTGAGGGCAGGGAGGATCCCTATCTGAGTTCCCGGTTTTACCGGAACTCCGCCACCGGCGCTGAGCTTTATTTCATGGTCGTCTACGGCAAATTCGAAAGCGATTTCCACATCCCCGAGGTCTGCTACATCGACGACGGCTGGTCCCTGGAGAAGCGGAAATACAAGACGATCCGGATCGGGCCGGATGATCTGCAGGTCAAATACACACGCGCCGAGTTTGGCGGGGAAATTCACCACATCTACTATTTCTTCTTCTGGAAAAACTCCGCCCGCCAGACGTCGGCCGATGGCGCATTCATGTTCCGCCTCTCGATCCGGCAGGGGGCGGCCGATCGCCGCGCGCCGGACGAGATTTTCACCGATTTCATGACGGCCGTCACGACCGCCGTTTTTGGAGACGCCGAGCCGCCGCCCAGACTGTTTCCCAAACGGCAGGTCACGGAACGGTATCGCGCCTCCGGCAAAAACAAACCGCTCGTGGGCGCCGTGGCCGAAAAGGCGGCGGATCTCGAGGCGTTCCTGATCGGCCAGATGGTGCCAAACCCGACGATTCCTTTTCCCGTTTATCAGCGCCGCGGTCTCGTTCTTTCCTATAACCAGTCTCCGGCCGCGCACGGCTACCGCTACACATTTTCCCGCTCGTCCATCTACGACAACGCCGTGTCCGTGATCGCGCTCTCCATGCTCGGCCGCGGCCGGGAGGCGGCCAAAATCATCAACGGCATGATGCGCAGCGCCCGGCCCGACGGCGATCTCTGGTTCGGGCTCAATACCCACAACACATGGCCGGACGAAAATGACAACGACGGCGCCATCATCCGCACAGGCGCAAACTGCTGGGTGGGATACGCGGTCAGTTACTACATTCTGTCGGAGCTCGCGAAAAATCCCAATGCCTTGAACGACGACCGCATCCTTGCCGACTACCTGCAGTTCGCCGAAAAAATAGCATCGGCGGTCTTGAGCCGGCAGATACAATCCGCCGGCGACCCGCGGTACGGGCTGGTCACCGGCGGCAAGGGCGTCTACATCTACGCGTCCGAAGGCGGGACGCTTCAGGAAGTCTACCGTCCGGGTGAGGTTGTATGGTGCAGCGCCGAGCATAATATCGACGCCTTCTTTTTCCTGCGCGACCTCGGCTACATCACCGAGCAGGCGAAGTACCGGGAGGCGGCCGAAAAAATACGATCGGGCCTCCTCAAGATGTTCGATCGAACCACCGGGCAGTTCCACAGGGGCATGAGGCCGGACGGCCCCGACACGGTCCAGGCACTGGACTGCGCGTCCTGGGGCGCGCTGTTTCTGGAAGCGGCGGGCGAGCGGGATCTCGCCCGGACGGCCATGGAGTCGGCCGGACGGTATCGCAACCGGTCGAACGGGATTCTGGGCTACAAGCCATATCTGGATTTGCCTGTCTACGAGGACACGCCTTCACAGCATCATTTTTTCCCGAACAAGCCGAGCATGGATTGGAACGAATTTGAGCTGGCCTGGTCCGAGGGGACGCTCGGCGTGGCCGTCGCGGCCGCGCGGCTGGGCAAGCCCGGCGAGGCGGAGGACATTCTGATCCATATGCTGGATCCGAAGATGAACGTCCGGGGCGGCATCCGGTACGCGGACCGGGAAATCGAGCATCAGTTTTCTCCGGCGCCGTCGGCGATCGGCACCGCCTGGGCGATCCTGGCGATGAAAGCGCTGGAGGGCGGATTTGCGGGCAATTTGTTCTGGAGCCCATGAACGTCCGATCCCTGCGAGTTATCCTTCCGATTTTTATCGCGCTTCCTTTCCTTCTCGGCACGGCCTTCGACCGGCCGGCCGCGGAATCACACGTGCCGCATCCTGTGCTGGGAACGGAGATCCTGCTCGCCGACTGGGGCTTCAAGGATGTATCCGAAATCCGCGCCGGGCAGATCGGTGTGATCCATGAAAAAAAAGACAGGCTCGACATTTACAGGCTCCGCAAAGTTCCGCCGGTCAGGCCGGCCGCGTCCGCCTACAGGAGCCGGGCGCCCGAGATCGGCGAGCGGGGCGTATTTCTCGTGTCGCATTACGACGAGGGCAATCAAAACAGCCTCGGCGGATACTATAACGTCTACCAGCGCGCGCCTTCGAGCGCTCTGTGCGGTATTGAAGCAACGCCGGACGGCCGGCGGGCGCTGGCGCTGCGCTACAGCCGCGCCGCGACGGGATTCTGCGGCCTGTGGACCCATTTTTACAATCTGAGGGATGAACCGGACAGCCGTGTTTTTCTCAACGCGGAGCCGTTTTCAGAGCTGGCGTTCTGGGTAAGAGGCGAGAAGGGCGGGGAGAATATCTATTTGAAAATCTCAGACGCGAACTGGGACCGGAAGGAAGACGCGCTTCCGATCGGGCCGCTGGAGGCGTTCGTGGAGGGTGGCGAGATCACGACGGAGTGGCGGCTCGCGCGGGTGCCGCTGACGGCGTTTCCGGACGGCATCCGCCGGGATCAGCTCGCCGGATTGATCTTGGATGCGTCACGGGAAGAACAGGGATCCGTTTATCTAAAAACTCTCGCGTTTGTGACGGCGCAGGGGAAACCGCCGCCGCTACGGGCCCCCCATCCCAGCCTTCCCCCACAAGGGGGGAAGGGGTTGAAACAGGCCACATGGGTCTGGGAGACGTCGAAGTACCTCAAGAACCCGGCCGAGCAAAACGCGCTTCTCCAGTTCATGATGCGCGAAAAAATCGATCACCTGTTTCTCCAGATCCCCAACGAGCCCGATCGTCTCGATTCGGGCGGCGCGTCGGTCGTCGACGCCGGCCGCATGCGCCCCTTCCTCGGACGGCTGAACCGCAAGGGCGTCAAAGTCCATGCGATGGACGGCTGGACGCGGTTTGCGCTGCCCGAGTATCACGACACCGTCCTGGCGACCATGCGCAACGTGATCCGGTACAACCGCGAGTCCGACACGATCGAGCGGTTTTACGCGTTTCATTATGACATCGAGCCCTACTTGAATTCCGGATTCGGCGGGTACCGCCGCGACTGGATTCTGCAGAATTTCCTTCTGATCCTCAAAAAATCCCGTGACCTCGCGCATGCCGCGGGCCTCCCGTACGGGTGCGATGTCCCGTTCTGGTTCGACTCGCCGGATGAGTTCACGAACGAGAAATTCATCGTGGAATTCGGCGGCCAACGGAAACTCGTCAGCGACCACCTCATCGACCTCGTCGACAACGTCGGCATCATGGATTACCGCACGGTCGCGTACGGCGCGGACGGCGTGATCGCGCACGCCGGCGGAGAACTCGAGTATGCCGCGAAGGCCGGCAAGCCGATTTTCGTCGGGCTCGAAACGTTCGGCCTGCCGGACGAAACCCAGTGGTCCTTCCGGACGGACGCCCAGGCGGGCCTGCCGGTTCTGGCCGCCGGCACATTCCTGTTCGCCCGGGCGAGCGGCGACAGCGGCGCGTTTTATTATGTGCCGGAGGGCGGCCTCGACACGTTTGTCGCGTGGACGAAAACGAGGCGGATCGACCCTGCCGCTCTGCGCTACTGGCGGCTGAAGGAAAAGATTTTCGTGCCCTCCTCGAAGGTCACGTTCGCGGGGATGCCGGCGGACCGGCTGAAGCTGGCGATGGAACAGGCGCGGTTCGAACTTTCAAAAATCCCCTCGTTCGCGGGATTCGCGATCCATTACTACGAAACCTACCGGGACCTTCTCTCCCCCGTCAAACGCTGAACCACCTCATCAGTTCCAGCACGATTTTCTCGACCCGCTCGTGCATCTCCTTGACGTTCCGGTAATCGATCGCGATGATGGTCTTGTAGTCCTCCACCACCTGCCCGAGATGCATGCCCTGGCCGAAGGCGTTGACGTTGGGCGCGCAATTGACGATGGCGACGGCCATGTTGACGACCTTGGACTCGGGCGTGATGCCCGACATTTGCTGGAGGTGCAGCCGCGGGTGGTGCGCGAGCATGGACGCCTGGACGACGGCGGGCGGGAGCTGCCAGAGCGACAGGAGATACGATCCCATATCGGCCCGGTCGCATCCCAGAACCTGGACTTCGCTTTCCAGCGGCGGCCGGCCCCCGCGCGCCAGTTCCTCGATCCGCCGCACCTCGTCCGGGAAATGCTGCAGAATGACGATCTCGCCGATGTTGTGCAGAAACCCGGCCAGAAAAAATTCGTCGATCTCCGGCTTGCCCGCAAACTGCGCCAGTTCCTTCGACCACTGCGCCGCCCGCATCGACTGCTCCCAGAACCGGAGAAACCGGTCGCGTTGAAGATTCTTGAACCGGTCCATCATGGCGGCGGAGATGACGAGCTGCCGAAGTTTCTTCGTGCCGATCACCGTCACCGCCTTGTTCACCGTGGTGACCTGGGACTTGAGGCCGTAGAACGCTGAATTGGACAGCCGGAGGAGCATCGCGGTCAGACCCACATCCAGGCTGATGACCCGCGCCACTTCGTCCAAGTCGACGTCGGGGTCGTTGAGCATCGACAGGAGCCGCGCGACGGTGTCGGGCATGGGCGCGACGATGGATATTTTTTTGAGGACGTCCCGGATCGATTTTGAAATCCGCGCGTGCACGTCCCTCCGGCGCTGCTCGATCTCCCGGTCGAAATCCTGCTCGAGAAATCCCTTGAGGAGCGCGTAGAGCGTCCCCGGCGAGATCAGGCCGTCGATGATGAGGGACTGGCAGAAGGCGAACAGCTCATCCTGCTGAAGCTCGAGCGCGCGGCGGACGTCTTCGGGTTTCATGATCTTGAGCTCCACCGCAATCTCGCCGAACTTCCTGTCATTCGCCTCCCGCTGGATCCAGAGGATCTTGTTGATCTCCTCCGGCGAGATGAATCCCTCCAGGAGCGCCACGCGGCCGATCCGCAGGTCCACCCGGCTGATCCCCTCGAGCGCGCGGCGCGCGGCGGCCGCGTCGACGATCTCGTTTTCGACGAGGTAGTGGATGAAGGATTCGATTTGGGACTGGGACGGCGCGGCCTGGTCCATGGCGGATCAGCCCGGATTCTTCTCGACGACCGCCTGGACCTCGATCTGGAAATACTTCTCGAGGAACCGCCGGACGTTCGGCTGGTAGCGGTTGAGATCGACGTGGGACAGCGCAATGGTGCCCCCGCAGTTGATCACCGTGTCCTTGACGTCGGAAAGGTAGCCGATCCCGCTTGCGGCGATGGCGGGAACCTTGTCCAGATTCACGAGGAACTTGACGGGCATGAGCCCGGTCAGGGACCGGACCAACTCCACCATGTTCTTGCCGGCTTCGGTCGTGATTTCGGATTCGATGTCGAGCGTCAGGGACGTGTCATCGTAATGGAAGAAATACTTGAGCTGCTCGAACAGCGGCGCGGGCTGCTTCACCGGCGCCTTGATGGCGCGCTGAAGCCGGAGGTTGATGTCGTGGATCGATCCCTCCTTCGACACGCAGTCGTTGGCGCCCATCTGGATGGCCCGCACCACCGTCTCCCTGTCCGGCGTCTCCGCCAGGAGGATCACCGGCACGGCCCGGATCGGCTCCATGATCCGCACCAGCTTGATGGTCCGGACGCTGTCGAGCCCGGGCATGCGGTCGTCCAGGAGGATGGCCTCCGGCGCGCGCTTGAGCGCCAGAAGCAACACCTCCTTGCCGTTCTTGCATCCGACGGTCTGAAATCCCATGCCTTTGAGCCCGTCCTGCAGCAGCATCAAGGCCAGTTCATCGTCGTCGGCCACAATCACCTGCGGCGCGAGAATCGTGGAATCCATCGTGTCCATGAGTTCTCAAGTGTAGGATGGAGCCGGACAAATGTAAAGGAAACGGAAACCCCTCAGAACGACCGCGGTCTGCCGCCCAAACCGAGCCGCACCGCCATTTCCTGCTTCAGGTCGTCCGACGTCGCGGCATTGTGATAGAGAGCCTCCATGATCATCTTGATGTGAGAACGCTCCTTGTAGAGCCAGAGCATCGTGGTCCGGTCGAGGTCCTTGCGCTCGGCCAGATCGGTCAGCTCCCGGGGGGATTTCAGGGAGTAGCTCATGTCCAAACGCTTGATCTGCGCCAGCTCCTCTCCCGTCAGCCGGTCCACGATGGACAGCTCCGCTGCACGCTTCGCCTCCGTGCGGACCTGATCCCGTCGCGCCGCCACCTGCTGGGACCGGGCATAAATTTCTCCGATCGGGCCGGCCAGTTCCACCACTTCCCCCTCTGTCCTCGCCTCCTTCGTGCGCGCCACGGCGGCGTCCAGCGTCCCGACGGCGTCCTCAAAGTCCGAAGGGATTTCGATTTTGACCGAATAGACAAAGGTTTCGACGGCGTCCTTGAGCATCTGAAGTTCGTATTTGGCGATGGTGTCGAACATGGACCGCAGGATGTCTCCGTTCTTCAGAATCTTCCTGTCCGCGGCGCCCACGTAGAAAATGTCAGGCTCGAAGTGAAACGTGACCAGCCGGACGAAGGCCTTGATCCAGCGGATGGGGCCGGCCGAGGTCTTGAAGTCGATTTCGTCGAGCGCCTTTTGGCAGGTTTTCCGCCGGAACGACTCATCAGGCGGGAGCAGGCGCATCCGCCGCAGCATCACGAGTCCCTTGTCCAGATGTTTCTTGGACAGACGATAATTGTCGAATACGCCGGTGTCGCCGGCCCGGTAATGGTAGACGCCCTTGTTGATGAAAGCATCCGCCGTCTCGCATTTGAGGGCCTCGGTAAAAAGGTATCCGGCCGACTTCTGCTTCCCCTTTTCCGCCAGGAACGCCCCGAGGATCTGATAGTCGTCGTAATTGAAGAACTCGAGATTGATGCTCTCGACGACGCGGATCGGTTTTTCGCAGATGAAATACACATGCGGGGTGTCTTCCCGCGACCGCAGCCGCTGCCAGACGGGTTTGGTGAGCTGGTCGTATTTCCGGACGAGTGTGTTGCCGTCCGGGTCCCGGACGTCGGCCATCAGGCGGGGCGTGTCGCCCAGCTCCAGGACTTTCGAGTCGAGCTGTTTCCTCGACGCCAGCTTGACGAAATTCTCCTCCCACCGGTCTTCGGTCGAGGCCCGGGCGGTGTCGACGTCCTGGATCCAGGACTCGAACTGCTCTTCCGTGACGGGCATGGGGTCAGCCGGCGCCGGCCGGGGGCGCAGCAAGCTTCGCCTGATCGATCACGGCCTGCACGTCCGCGCGCGCGGCGGTGCCGTCGATCTTGAGGAGATCGTCCGTGCCGACATAGGCGAGATCCTCGAGGGATCGGAATCCGGCGGAGAACCACCGGCTCAGGATTTCCCTCGGAATTTTCCGGATCATGCGGATGTCGGTGACGAAGACCTGTTTGAAATCGCTCTCGTTGTAATAGAGCCGGGATTTCGGAACCATCCGGATGCGGTCGATCAAGCCCTTGATGTCGGCGGCGGCGTCCGGGCCGAATTTTTTTACTTTTTCGAGAATGCCGTCGTCCAGAAGCGCCGGGAGCCGGGTGTAGCCCATCTTGTAGAGCTTGGACGCCTTCTGGGGATCGAACTTGAACATGAACGCCAGTTTCACGATGAAGACCTTGCGCGCAAATACCGGGTCCTTCAACGCCTCCGGCTCCTCCGGGATCACCTCCGTCTCACCGCCCTCGATCTCCTCCGGGATGCCCTTCACCCACTGATCGTCTGAATTCATCATGGCCCAGCCGCTGTTCTGCTTGTTCACCAGCTTGTCCCAGTCCTCGTGCAGTTTCTGGAGGGTTTCATGAAACGTTTCGAACCCGGCGCTCTTGTTGGACAGGCCGACGGCCGACAGCGTCAGGAGCGGGACCTTGGAGGCTTCGCCCTTCTCAAAGAGCGGCTGGATGGCGCGGGAGAAATACTTCTGGATGACCGAATAACACTGTTGAAACGCCGACTCCGTGAGAAACGTCATCAGGAAATGATCCTGGACGGCGAAGAGTTTCGCGCCCACGGGCAGGCCTGTGGCGACCACGGAGCCGGTGATTTTCAAAATCCGGTCCCGGAAGAGCCGGCCAAAGGTCTTGACGTACTCCTTCGCGGAATTGGCCCTGAAAAAGACGACGCAGACCTCGTCCGCGTTCTGGTGCGCCTCCAGATACGCGGCCAGCGCCGCCTGACCCGAAAGGAGGCCCGTGATGGGATCAACGTTTTCCGCCGTCGCGACGAACGAGCGCGTCCGGCGCACGTGGGTCTGGATGGCCTCCACCAGATACCCGAACTCGCCGAATTCGTCGGGCGCCAGAACCTCGATCTCGCCCTTCTCCGACAAGAGCGCCTCCCGGAGCCGGCCGATGGGGCGGCGGACGATGGCGAACATCGCGGCGGAGAGCGCGGCGAAGAAGATCAAAAAGGCGATCGCCACCGATCCCCAGAACGCCATCCGCTTCTCCTCCAGGGTCGCGCGGTGTTTGAGGTCGCGGATCGCCAACGTCACGATCGACGATGGCTGATCGATCGACGGGATCGCGATCCAGTAGTGGGAAACCGGATCGCCCGCCCGGCCCTGCCCGGCGAACTCCTCGCGGCTCATGGTGAGGGCGTCCGGTGGGACATCCAGAATATTTTCGGAAAATTTTTCGGCCAGCCGGAACTGAAATGCGCCCGTCTGGCCCGGCCGCTCGACACAATCGTACAGGCCGGAGCTGACATATCGGAAATCCGTCTGCTGCAGATTCGCCTGGCGCACTGACCGGGCGACTTCGTCCATCAGTTTCAGGGTGCTCTGGCCGGTGTGCGCATAGAGCCGGTTCAGAACGGAAAACGCAGCCTGCCGCTCCTCCTGCCGGCTCCGCTCCTCCAGCACTTTTTCCCGCTCGCCGCCGATCCATGAGGACAGGGGAAGCACGATGAAGAGGGACGCGACGAAGGAGAGCAGGTAGATCGAATTGAAAAATCCCTTCTTCATGTTTCCTTCCGACCCCACAGCGCCTCCGGCGGGCGGGTCGCCCTGAACCCGCCGATCCGGCTCTCCTCCGGGATATCGTCGAGCGCCTCGAAGTTTTCAGGCGCGTCCCAGTAAAACCAGTTGGGGTTCTCCTCGCTCTTGAACAGCGCGAGGTGGGGATGGTCGGGGTGAGGACCGATGTACACCAGCAGATTGCCCAGCCGCGAGGTCCGGAGGGCGGTCCCCTCCTTGCGGCGGAACACGAGCGCATCGCCGGCGCCCTTTTTCCTGTGAAACCGGCCGGGGATCAGAGGGATCACCTAGAGCTCGCTCTCGAGGGACACATAACTGTAATGGTGCGGAATAATCGTTTTAAGCATCGGGAACACCTCGCTTCGCAGATACCGTTCTACCTCGCGGGCGGTGGAGAATTCAAGCATGCGGCGCGCGATGGCCTGGCAGCGGGGGATTTCGAGGCCGGAGATGAGGCTCTTGATTTCGAGAATCGCCGGCGGCGCCATCGAGAGGTCCCGGAGACCCACGCCGAGCAAAAACGGGACGATCAACGGATTGTTCGCCTCCTCGCCGCACAGCGACACTTCCTTGCCGCTGTCCCGGCATACCGAGACGACCCGCGAGATCAGCCAGAGGACGCTCGGGTCCAGCGGGCGGTACAGATACGCGACCTGCTCCATCGTGCGGCTCACGGCCAGCGTGTACTGGATGAGGTCGTTCGTGCCGATCGAAAAGAAATCGGCGTGCGGCAGGAACCGCTCGATCCGGATGGCGACCGACGGGACCTCCACCATGATTCCCAGCGGCAGGGCGCAAAAGGGCGTCCGGCTCCGTCGGAGGTCCTCCACCGCATGGTCCAGATACTTGCGGACCTCCAGAATTTCCTCGACGGCGCTCACCATCGGCAGGCAGAGCCGGAGGTTGCGTCGAAGGTTGGCGCGGAGCGCGGCCCGAAGCTGGGGGATCAGGAGTTTCGGCTGGGCCAGACACAGGCGGATCGCCCTCATGCCGAGCATCGGATTCATGTCGGACGGAAATTCGATCGGAGAAAGAAATTTGTCCCCGCCCAGGTCCATCGTCCGGACCACCACCGAACCCGGCGACACGGCCCGCGCAACCTTCCGGTACACTTCGTACAGCGCCTGCTCGTCCGGCATCTGATCCTGAAGATAGAGATATTCCGTCCGGAAAAGCCCCACGCCGCAGGCGCCGTACTTCTTGGCGCCCGGTATTTCGTTTTCCGTTTCGATGTTCGCCCAGATCCGCACGTCCACGCCGTCACGAGTGCGCGTCGGCCGGGCGGCGATCCGTTGATAGGTTTTGCGGATCTTCCGGATCTCGGACTGCCGGCCGCGAAACCGGCGGGAAATCGCCGCCGGAGGATTGACGACGACCGATCCCTCGCCGCCGTTCACAAGAAGCATGTCGTCCGGCTTGATGCGATTGAGGCTGCGGGAGGGCAGGCCGAACACGAACGGGATGCCGATTTCCCGCGCGATGATGGCCGCATGGGACGTGCGGCCGCCCAGCCGCGTGACCATGCCGGCCACTTTGCTTCCGATGAAGGCGGCGGTCCGGGCCGGCGAAAGTTCGTGGGCGATGGCGATAAAGGGCGCGTCCGGAAGGTTCGCAAGTTCTCCTCCGATGGCGGTCTCGCCGGCGCCGGCCAGATGGTCAAGAAGGACCCGCATGACGTCCTTGACATCGTACATCCGGCCGGCCTGATGGCGGTTCTTCATGCTGGAAAACACGCCGGCAATTTCATCGTACACCCCTTCGACGGCCCATTCAGCGCAGATGAGCCGGCGGCGGACCGACGCCTCGATCCGCGACCGGATGATCGGGTCTTCGAGCATGAGGCGGTGCGCGGAGAAAATGTCCTTGAGGCCCTGCGGATGGCGCGACTGCGATTTCGTTTCGATGTTCTTTAGCTCCTCGTGCGCCCGCACGTATGCGGCCGCCAGACGCACCTTCTCCTCGCGGACTTCCTGCCGGGAAATTTTCCGGTGCACCGACACCACCGGCACGTCCGCCACCCAGAAGGCCCGGCCCGTCGCCAGGCCCGGCGAGGCGGAATGGCCGCGGAAGGTCAAGAGCGGCACGCTACTTGGCCTCGCCGAACTTGCCGTCGATCAGCCGCGCGATGGCCCTGACGCAGGGCGACGCGTCGGCGCCGCGGGCCACCACGGTCAGGCGCGCGCCCCGCGCGGCCTCCAGCATCATCACGCCCATGATGCTTTTGGCGTTCGCCGAGGACCTGCCACGGATGAGCTTGATGGACGATTTGTATTTTTCGCAGAGCTGGACAAGTTTTGCGGCGGCGCGGGCGTGCAGGCCGGACACGTTCTGGATCACGAGCGTCTGCCGCACGACACCCCGCGCGCGCGGCCGGGCCGGGCGGGTCACAGCGCCCACCGCGCGACTCCGACTGCCAGCGCCAGGGCCAGGGTCAACAGTTGATAGACGGAGAGCCAGCGCCGGTGGATGACCAGCATCGCGGTAACGGCCATGACCAGTCCGGAGACGAGGGCGGAAAACGGGCCCGGCGCCGGCGGCGGCAGGCGCTCCGAGACAATCACCAGGAGGACCGGCGTCAAAAGCCCGATGAGAAACGCGCTGGCCCGCCGGAATGACTGGAGCAGTCTCGGCGGAAAGAGGCTGAGAAGGTCCGGCAGCATGTCCTCACCGTGCCGGAGGCCGAGCGTGAGGCCGACCCAGCGGGTGCGGAGGTGGAAAAAATTGAAGATCAGAAAAAAGAGACAGCCGCCGGCCGCCACCGCCGCCGGAGACGAAAACAGAATGATCGGCAGGGCCGCCAGGAAAGACAGGAGGCGCAGATGGTCCCAGAACCACAGGCTGCCGAGCGCGTTGAGCGGGCCGGTGATCCGGGTCTTCGCCTCATCCACGCGCTCGGGAAGTGCCAGGCCGGTCGCGATCTTGTCCTCGATGTGAAGCGCGACGCCCATCACGGCGGGCGCGAAGTAGGGATGCGTGTTGACGAACGCGTAGGCGCGCGCGCAGGACTCCTCGAAGCCGGTTTGGTCGCCCTCCCAGATTCGCTTCAGAGCGGGGCGCAGGGCGAAAAGAAATCCCACGTTTTGCATTCGCTCGGCGTTCCACGCGGCCTGGACAAAAAACGAGCGCGCAAATATTCCTATCCTCTGCGCCGGACCGATCACAGTCGCACCGCCAGTACGCCCGCCAATCCCACGCCCAAGCCCAAGAGCC
Source organism: Candidatus Lindowbacteria bacterium RIFCSPLOWO2_12_FULL_62_27 (assembly GCA_001784175.1). Taxonomy (GTDB): domain Bacteria; phylum Lindowbacteria; class 2-12-FULL-62-27; order 2-12-FULL-62-27; family 2-12-FULL-62-27; genus 2-12-FULL-62-27. The sequence goes on along the minus strand of MFPR01000006.1, from coordinate 192,248 downwards.
AAACGCCGCGAGGAACGGTCTGCTGCAGCGTCGCGGAGGCGTGGCCCAGGCAGACGGGAACCAGCGCCAGCCAGGCGAAGACTCCAGCGGCCGGCGCGTGCGCGCCAAGGGCGGCCACGATCTTGGGCAGCGCGCCCTGCACGGCGAGAATGGTGAGGAAATAGAATCCGAATGACTTGGCGAGAAGCGCGGCCGCCGCTGTGAGCTGGATCATGCCCGCATGATGCAACACATGGGAAAGCGTCACATTCACGTTCCGAAGCCTCACGTCAAACCACTTGGAGAGAAAGGACGCCAGCAGGCCCAGCGCGGCGGCGAAAGGCGCGAGCGCCAGTGGGTGCAGGGCGGTCGAAACACCCCAGATGCCTCCCAGCGCCGCGGCGGTCGCCAGGGTCGGGTCCGCCGACGCGCGCTCCTTGACGGAGATCGTGCGGACAAACAAGAGTTCAAGGCAGACGCCCACCAAGGCTGCGTCCGTCAGGTTCCCGAAGAGGGCGCCCAGGATCAGGGCCGTCAGAATGGGCCTCGACAACAGCATCTGAAAACAGGCCATCTGGTCCAGCGACAGCAGGGCGGCGGCCAGAGAGAACAGGAGGGTTTCGGTGAAGGTCATGCCTCAAAATCACCGTCGACTTCCTGGCGCGCGGCTGTCGGGATGAGGCGGATTTCGAAATCGATCCCCAGGCCGATCAGCCTTCGGACCGCGGCGATCTCGCTGTCCGATGCATAAAGACCGTGCATCCACTGCCTGCGGCCCGGCGCCACGTGCATCCCGCCCAGATTTACCGAGGCCGGGCGCGCGCCCATATCCACCGCGGTCGCCAGCGTGAGCGGATTCGCAAACAACAGGAGCGTCGGATCGGGTGAGGCGGCGAGATCCGCCCAGTCGCCGGCCAGGCTGTGAATATCCAACGCGTCCAACTGGACCTCCTGCGGGATCACCATGCGAAAGAGGTCCACCCGGTCAGGATCGTCCGCCACCCCGTCGTCGGCCACCAAGACCCGGTTGCACTGAAGATACTCGATCCACCCCACCACCACCTGCGCGTGAACCAGGCGGTCGTCGACCCGAATGAGAGCGATGCTCATTTGGATTTCCCTACGACGTCAATTCCGGTCCGGCCCGCCGCCACCAGGTCCGGGAGGCCGGCATCGGAGGGCGAGAGCGCTTTGAGGAGCAGCGGCAGATTGACGCCGCAGAGACAATCGAGCGGATATTTTTTTGAAAGCGTGAGCGCGGACACGGTCGCGCTGGAATTCTTGAGATCCGTCAGGATCACGGCCCGGGCGCCGGCAGGAATCTTCAATGCCCACTTCTCGATCTTCGCCGACACTTCCTCCATCGAGTCCCGCGCGGTCACGGAAACGGCCGCCAGGTGAGGGATGTCGCCCAACAGTTCCCTCGCCACGGCCACCAGCTCGCCGCCCACGCCGCCGTGGGTGACCACCAGAACGGCCCGGCGCGCTACGTCGGTCGGCATAAGCGCAGAATGCTTTCGGTCAATTTTTCCGCGTCGTGCCGCAGCACGTGCTTGGGGCCTTCGGCGGTCTGAACCGGCACGTCGCCTTTTAGAAAATCGCCGGAAATGACCCGGAGGCCCAGCTTCTCAAGACCCTCCCGATCGGCGCGGACCGGCGCCGCGCCCTCCTGGCCGTACTTGTCGAGGTACTGCGCCGGCGGCGACGCCGTGTTGACGACGATCCAGTCAAAGAGGTCCGGCGTGTGCCCGTAAATCGCGCGCACGTGATCGGAGGCGGTGAATCCCAGGGTCTCGGAGGACTGGGTCATGATGTTGCAAATATAAATCACCGGCGCGCGGGTTTCCAGCAGCGCCTGCCTGCACTTGCCGGGAATCAGGTTCGGCATGATGCTGGTGTACAGGCTGCCGGGGCCGATCAGCACAAGATCCGCGGCCAGGATCGCGGAGACCACCTCCGGCGTTACTTCAAACTCCGCCGGCTCGATCCGCAAATTCCGGATCGCGCCGCCCGACTTGCCGATCAGCGCCTCCCCACGAACCTCCCGGCCGTCCGCAAGCTCCGCGACGAGCCGGATGTTCGCGCGCGTGAGCGGGTAGACGCGGCCGGTCGTCGACAGCACGCGGCACGACTCCTCGACGGCGCGCTCGAAACTGCCGGTGATCCGCGTCAGCGCGGCGATGAAGAGATTGCCGAGGCTGTGGCCTTTCAGGCCGTCGCCCTCCTCGAAGCGGTAATTGAACAATTCCGAAAGGAGCGCGGGGGCGTTGGAAAGGGCCACGATGCAGTTCCGGATGTCGCCGGGCGCCACAATTCCGAACGCGTCCCGCACCCGGCCGGAACTGCCGCCTTCGTCCGTCACCGTCACGCAGGCGGTGAGGTTCGACGTGCGGCGCTTGAGCCCGGCCAGAAGCGTCGCCAGACCGGTGCCGCCGCCGATCACGACGATTTTGGGGCCAAGCGCCAGGTACGATTCGTCCACGAGGCGCGCCAGAAGCGCCCGGCGGGTGAACCCGGCATACTTGAGCGCCGAGGAGATCAGCTTGTAGAGACCGAAGAGCACAAAGGCAAGACCGAATCCGATCAGGAGAAACTGCAGATTGTATTTGATCTCGTATTTCGCCATCTCGTCCCGGATCCGGTGCAGGCCCCAGTAGGTCATGAACGTTCCGACCGCGCACAAGAGCATCCAGCGCTTGATGTACAGGCCGGGCGTCATGAAGAGCCGCCAGAGCGTGCGCGCCATGGATTATTTGCCGACGTCCCGGTGCAGGACGCTGACCGAGAGGAGCCCGGGGCCGAATCGGGATTCGAAGAAGGATTTCAGGCGCTCGGCGACCACGACCGACCGGTGGCGGCCGCCGGTGCATCCGATGGAAATTCCGAGATGCGACTTGCCCTCCTCCACATATTTGGGGATCAGAAACGAAAACCAGTCCTCCGTCTTTTCCAGAAAAATCCGCGCGTCATCGGTCTTGAGCACAAACTCCCGCACGCCGGGATCAAGGCCGGTCTGGTGCGTGAGGGCGGAATCATAAAAAGGGTTGGGCAAAAACCGCACGTCCAGCACGATATCGGCCGAGGTCGGCAGGCCAAACTTGTAGCCGAACGAGGTGAGATACACCAGCAGGCGCGGGCGCTCGTCGGTCGAAAAAAAATCGATCAGCTTCTCCTGGAATTCCCGCAGCGACAGGTCGCTCGTGTCCAGCAGAATGTCGGCCTTCTCCCGCAGGGCGAGCAAAAGCCCGCGCTCCCGCTCGATGCTCCGCTCCAGTCCCTCGGCCGCGCCCAGCGGGTGCTTGCGGCGCGTCGTGCTGAACCGGCGGAGGAGCACGGGAAGGCCGGCGTCGAGAAAAATCAGAAGCGGCTGGACCCCCTCATGGCCGGACAGTTCCGCGAGCGCGGCCAGAAGTTCGTCGGAGACGTTCTGCGAGCGCACGTCGCAGACGGTAGCCACGCGGCTGTACGCCTTCGAGCTCAAGATCACCTCGGCGAATTTTGGCAGAAGCTGGGGCGGGAGGTTGTCCATGCAGTAAAAGCCGATGTCTTCGAACGTGCGCAGCGCCGTGCTCTTGCCGGCCCCCGACAGGCCGGTGATGATGACGAAGTCCAGGCTCAAGACTTGCCGAGCAGGTGCCGCGCCAGGCGGCGCCGGAAGGATTCGGCGGTGTCGTAGCCGATCGACCGCAGTTTGTGGTTCCGCGCGGCCGCCTCGATGATCACGGCCATGTGCCGGCCCGTCCGCACCTGCACGACCACGTGCGGGACCTGCACGCCCAGAATCTTTTTGCTCCGGACCTCCCCCAGCCGCTCCTCGTGGCGGCGGCGCGCGGTCTGCGGCAGAAGGTCGACCACGAGGTCGATGGGCTGTTCGTCCACCACGGCCGCGACACCGAAAAGCTGCCGGACGTTCAGAATCCCAAGACCCCGGATCTCCATGTGGTGCCGGCCCAGCTCCGGCGCCGAGCCGATCAGCTCCCGGTTCTGCTGCAGGCGGATCTGAACGATGTCGTCCGCCACCAGACGGTGGCCGCGCTCGATGAGCGACAGCGCGATCTCGGACTTTCCGACGCCGCTCGGGCCCATGATGAGCACGCCGAGGCCGAAGAGCGTGACAAAGGTCCCGTGGGCGTCCGTCTTCGGCGCCAGGCGGTTTTCCAGAAACGTGTAGAAGGCCGCGAGAAAATGGGTGTAGGTCAGCCGCGTCGTGAACATCGGGATCGAGGATTGCCGCACCAGGTCCGGGTCCAGCCGGGCGGGCGACAGGCCGTCCGTGAAGACGGCGGCGGCGGGGTTCAGGCGCTTGAAAAATTCAATGAATCGCGTGCGCAGCGCCGCCGGCGCCGACAAAAGCGCCGCCATCTCGAGGGACCCGATGACCCAGACGGCGCCCTGCAGAGGTTTGGCGATCTTGAACCGCGGCGCGATCCGGCGATTGATCCGGCCCACCGCCTCGGCCTGGCGCCGGCCCCGGTACCGGGGCGGCCAGAGTCCCGAGGCGAAGGCGGCGGCCGGCTGCACGATCTCCGAGGTGCGGATGATCCGGCTCAGGCCGCCATCCCCGGCCACGAACTGCAGATGCAGGCTCCGCTCGTTTTTGAATAGTTCCCTGACGGGAAGTCCCATCCGCGGCGCCTAGCGCTTCCGCTCCTCCTCTTCGATGATGCGGTAAATCTCGGCTTCGCCTTTCGCCGCAAGAAGGGAATCCTTGAAAACTTTGTGCTTGAGCAGCCGCGAGATGCGGGCTAGGGCGCTGATGTGCGGGCCCGTTTCGGCTTCGGGGGTGACCAGCAGGAAAACAAGCTTGACGGGTTTTTCGTCCAGCGCGTCGAAGGGAACGCCGCTCGAGCGGCCCAGGGCGGCGCAGAGACGCGAGCAGGAGCTGGTCTTCGCGTGCGGGATCGCAACGCCGTTGCCGATCCCCGTGCTCATCAGCTTCTCGCGCTCCATCACCGCGTCGATCACCTTCGCCTTGTCCTTCACGGCGCCGGATTTCGTCAAAAGTTCCACAAGCTCCAGAACGACCTCCCGGCGGTTCTTTCCACGGAGCTCCGCCTTGATGCACGTTTGGGGCAAAATATCGAGTAGTCTCATGCTTCGGTGCAGACCTCGCTTTCGTTTTTACGCAACATCCGGCTCGATCAGACCCATCGTCAGGTCGTTTCGCCGGTAAATGACTTTGACGTGACTGTCCTCCGCGTCCTGAAAAACAAAAAATGAATAGTCGAGCGTCTTGAGCTGCAGCATCGCCTCGTCGACGCTCATCGGCTTCACCCAGAGTTTCGTCACCTTCACCACATCCCCGTCGTCCGCGCCGGCCTCCCGGTCCTGCCGGGCGGCCCGCGCCCGGTGGTCGCGGATGGCGCGCTGGCGCGGCGTCTGGATCTTGCGCTCCTTCTGCCGCATCGACACGCGCTCGAGCTTGCCGATCGCGTCGTCGATCGAGGCGTACATGCTCTCCGTCGACCGGCCGCTCACGGCGAGCTTGAACTTGGCGGCGCTCAGCCGGATGTCCGCGATGTGGTCGTTCCGCTCCATCCGTAAAATCGCGTCCACGCGGATGATCCGCGGCACGTGCCGCTCCACCCGCTCCAGGCGCCGCTCGACGTAGTCCTTCAATGATCGCGTCAGTGGAAAATCACGTCCTGTCACTTTGAGCTGCATGCGTTCCTCCTTGGAATGATTCCCCGTCGGTTTCCACGGGCTCCGCGGCGTCCGGCGGACCGGGGCCCGCAGCCGTGCGGCGGAGCCGCCGGGGCAGAATGCTCATCGATTCGCGGTACTTGGCGACCGTCCGGCGCTGGATCCGGATACCCTCCGTGTTGAGCCGGTCCAGAATGTCGACATCGGACAGAGGCACGGCCGCGTCCTCCGAATCGATCATCATCCGGATCTTCTGCTTGACCGAACGGCTCGACAGGCTCTGTCCCGACTCGGTCAGGACGCTGTTGGAGAAAAAGTACTTGAGCTGAAAGAGGCCGACCGGGGTGTCGGCGTATTTCCGGTTGCTGAGCCGGCTGACGGTGGAGATCGACAGGGCCAGCGTGTCCGCCACCTGCTTGAGCGTGAGCGGCCGCAGCTTGTCGAACTGCCCGCGGAAAAAATCGGGCTGAACGTCGACGATGTACCGGGCCACCAGATAGAGCGACAGATTGCGCTGGTGAAGCGTATTCAGGATCCAGCGCGCGTTGTTCATTTTTTCCTTCAAGTAACTTTTTTCCTCCTTGGACAGCCCCTCCCGGCGGAGAAACTCCACATAGCGGGGGTTCACGCCCAGCCGGGGCATCGGGTTCTCGTTCACGATGACTTCCAGCCGCCCGGCCACCTCGCGAATGAACAAGTCCGGCACCACATACCGGGTCTCCGTGCCGCCGTAATCCCGCGCCGGGTGCGGATTCAGCGTGCCGATCAGGTCCGCCGCCTCCATCACCTTCTCCACCTTGATCTTCAAACTCCCGCTGATTTTTTTGTAGTTCTTCCGGACCAGATCGTCAAGATGGTACTGAATAATCGGCCGGACGTAATCCAGACTGCTCTCCTCCAGATGGTCCACCTGGATCAGCAGGGCCTCCTGCAGGTTCCGGGCGCCGACCCCGGGCGGGTCCAGCGTGTGGACCAGATCCAGGGCGGACTGGACCGACTCGGGAGACACCGAGAGCTGCTTGGAAACCTCCTCGAGCGTGCTCGTGAAGAACCCGCGCTCGTCCAGGCTCTGGATGATGTACTCGCCGGCCGGCGTGAGCACGGGCGGCGCAACGAGGCGGTACTGCCACAAGAGGTGTTCGGCCAGCGAAGGGACTTCGATCTTGATGTGCTCGATCGACTGGATGTCGCCGTCGTGGACGGTCCGCGATGAAACGTAGCCGAGGTCGGCGCCGTCGTGGAAGTTCTTCATCCAGCCGTCGTCCTCCTCCAGTTTCCGGTCCTTCTCCTTGTCCTCGTCCTGCAGCTCGGCCGGCTCCTTCTCCGGCTCCTCCAGGACATCGACCTCCTCAAGAAACGGGTTCTGGTTCATCTCCTCCTGCACCCACAGGGCCACGTCCATGACCGGCTTGACCATGAGCTCGATCGCCTGCCGCTGCTCGGGTGAGAGAAAGAGACCCTGCCTGACCGTTACGTCAAGCCGCACCTCCGGCGCCATCGGTGCCTAATCCAGCCGGAACCGCTCGCCCAGGTACACGCCCCGGACGCGGTCGTCCTCGATGAGATCGGCGGAACTGCCGGCGGTCAGGACCCGGCCGTCATAGACGATGTAGGCGTACTGCGTGATCGAGAGCGTCTCCCGGACGTTGTGGTCCGTGATCAGGATGCCGTAGCCCTCCTCCCGAAGCTCCAGCACGATGTCCTGGATGGTCGAAACGGCGATCGGGTCGATGCCGGCAAAGGGCTCGTCCAGGAGCAGCACCTTGGGGTTTGGAATCAGCGCGCGCGCGATCTCGACCCGCCGGCGCTCGCCGCCGGACAGATTCTCCCCGAACGTCTTCCGGACCAGCTTCAGATCAAACCGCTCGATCATCTGGTCCAGCCGCTCCTTCCGGCCGGCTTTCGTGCCGCCGCCCAGCTCCAGAATCGCCATGAGATTGTCCTCGACGGTCAGGCCCCGGAACACCGACGGCTCCTGCGGCAGATACCCGATGCCGCACCTCGCGCGGCGATACATCGGATAGCTTGTAATGTCGGCCCCACCGAAGAGGACCCGGCCGGTCGTCGGACGGACCAGGCCCACGAGCATCTTGAAGGTCGTGGTCTTGCCGGCGCCGTTGGGGCCCAGAAGGCCGACGATCTGCGAGGGATGGACCGCCAGCCCCACGTCCCGCACCACATACCGGCGCTGATACCGCTTGGTCAGCCCCTCGACCTGCAGCCCCTGGCCGTTCTGCGCGTCCGCCATCAGTCCGCCTTCTTCTCCGGCGCGATGTCCGCTTCGACGCCGCCCTCGATGGTGAGGCGCCGCGACGTCAGGTTCACGTTGATCACCTGACCCCGAAAGATGTTGTCGCCCGACTTGAGATGCGGATCGCCCTTCAGCACCACCAGGTCCCGGTCCTTGTAATACACGGCCCGCGCACAGCGCGCTTCGATCTCCTTGTCGATCAGCACCACATCCTCCTCCGCTTCGATCCGGTCCAGCGATTTGGCCTCCTTCGAAAAAAATGCCTTCAGCCGGCGGCATCGCAAAAGCCTCCCCTGATAAATGGCTTCCACGTGGCCGATGAACTCCGAATAATTCTTGTCGGGATACACCGACATGAGATCCGACGTCACCCTCAGGCGATCCGCGGGCTTGGGTTCGGCCGCGGCAAGGGTTGACAGGAGCAGCAACGCCGCCATGCTCAGCGACACGGCCTTACCCCGGCCCCACGAAGGTGGCGTTGTGTAAATGGAGGACGTCGCGGCCGCGCGTGATGTCAAGCCGGTCGCCGGTGAACTGAAACTGCCTGAAAGCGCCTTCCACATCAGTCTCACAACTCAGGATCGACCTGGCAGGATCCCAGGCCATTTTTTCCGCCCTGACGTAAAGGCTGTCATCCACAGCATTGTAAATGACCCGGCCGATAAGTTCAACGGATTTGTCCATGGGGTGATAGGTCCCGGTGTCGGCGCGGATCCGGGCCGAGGGCCGGCCGCCGCGAAACAGCGTGAACCGCACGTCCCGGATGTGCATCGCCTCTTGGGGTGCGCCGCCGCGCCGGCCGGCGTCGGAGACGCCGGCACTTGGGGCGCCGGAGGCGCTGATCCGGCCGGCGACGGACTGCCGCAGCCACGCCTGCGACGCCTTTAAATCAAACACCGGCTCCTCGCCTTTCGACTCCATGCTCGAAAATCCCTCCACCACCAGCGCCGGCGTATCCTTCGGCGGCGCCGGCTGCGCGCAACCCGCGTGCAGGATCGCCGCCAATGTGACAACCCAACACCGCTTCATTTGAGCGGGATCGGAAAATCGACGGCCACATGGCCGGCGTCTTCCCCCACCACGCCCAGCGTCCGGCGCGCGCGGCCGTCCACCAGGATCTGAAGCTGCTCAAGATCCGGCAGGTTCCATGCCAGCGTGCGGCGAAGGCTTTCGAGAACGATCCGCTCATCCTCGGTCCCGCCGCCCAGCTCCGCCAGCGCGGCCTGCGACACGTCCAGGTACAGCCGCGCGCCGTCCAGATAGATCGACCGCAACGGAAATGTTTCCGGCAGAGGCGCGAACACGGCCGGGTTTTCGTCCGGCGCCGAAAGTTCCCGCACCAGCCGGCGCGCGCGGTCTTCCGTCGTCCGCGGGTAGTCGGCGGCGCGGCGCTCGATGCGCGTCCAGCCGCCGGCCCGAAGCGGAAAGGCCAGCGCCATCGCGGCGCCGTCTATCGGCGCCCCGCCTTTGTGCGCCGGACGGCGCAATACGAGGAGGAACACAAACGCGAGAATGACGACCGCAAGAAGCGTCAGGAACCACTTCATGGCTCGCCGGGGGGCGCCGCCGGGGAAGGCGAATCGGCGGCGGGAACGGGCGCGGAAAAACGCGACTCCTCGGCGCGCTTGAAATCTAAAATCCCGTCGAGAATCCCCTCGGCGATCTTGCGCTGATACCAGCCCTTCTGCAGAAACGACGCCTCCCATTCGTTCGTCACAAACCCCACCTCGACGAGAACCGCCGGCGCCATCACGTCCTTGAGAACATAAAAAAATGCGCCCTTGCTGCCGCGAAACTTCGTCGCCCCCTCCAGCCCGGCCGCCATCCGGTCGGCGATGTGCTTGGAAAGCTCCAGACTCGCGTCGAGGTACTGAAGCTGCATGACATCGCCCAGAATTTTTGTGAGGTCGGCGCCGCGGCCGGCGGCCGGCTGGCCGGCGCCGGTCGCCGGCTCGGCGTTCTCGAACGCCGCAACCGCCCGCGCGTCGTCGTTGGCGCCTTCGAGGTCGAGATGATACACCTCAAACCCGCTTGCGTCCGTGTTGCGCTTGACGCTGTTGGCATGGATCGACACAAACACGTCCCCCTTGTTCACGTTCGCGATCTTCGCCCTGTCGTACAGCGTCACAAACTCGTCCCGGGACCGAGTCAGGATCACCTTCAGGCCGGACTCGCGCGCCCGAAGCTCACGCGCCACTTCCAGGCCGATCGCCAGAACAATGTCCTTCTCAACCGCGCCCGCCTTCCCCTTCGCCCCGGGGTCGCTCCCGCCATGTCCCGGATCGATCACCACGGTTCGCACGGGACGCCCTTCCCCCTCCCCCCTTGTGGGGGAGGGCTGGGGTGGGGGGATAGGCTCCGATGGGGGGACCTCCCGCAGCCCCGGCTCCGGCTCCGCCACCGGCTCTCCGACTTTCAGAACTTCGCCATCCTCCGCCTCCGCCACCTCGACGAACGAGAATATGTCCGGAAATTGTTTGAGGAACTCCTCAGGAAAGACCACCGCCGATTCCAGAAACCGCACGGGCCTCGGCAGCACTACCCGACGTCCGTTCTTCATCGCCAACCGCTCCCCTGCGGCGGCGCGAATCCATCCACGGTCGCCGCGCCACTCGACGGTGCGACCCACCGCGTCCACCTGCATCGCCGCCCGCACCCGGTCCGGCATGTCCCCGCTGCTCACATCGCCGGCGCCGTGCAAGATCAACGGCCGCCGCTCGCCGCGCTCGAAAATCGTCCACGCGTGGGCGGGCATTGAAAATGAGAGCCATGCGGCCGAAAGAATGCAAACAAAAATTGCCATACCACAAACCCTCCTTGGAGCGACGAAACAAGTATTAAGGTGGAGGCGGGGGGAATCGAACCCCCGTCCGTGAATCCCGGACACGATGTTCTACGCGCGTATCCCGCGATTGTGTCTCGGCCTACCGGTTGACCGCAGGCAGCCCCGGCCAGGCCCAGCCTTCAAGGTACAAGATTCCGACCGAAGGCTGTCGGATCAGGAGACCTTCAGTTCCGTGGAGCGGGGAGGCGCTGAAGGCCCAAACCGCCTTCCCCCGCTCCGGGGCCTAGTTAGGCCGCCAGCGCCAGATTATCGTTGGCGTTTATGGAGTGTGTCGGAAGGTTTTTAACGGGTCGTCCCGACAGGACCCGGCGCGCCCACCGTACCCACAAGAAGCACGTCGAAACCAGTTCGCCCCCATACATGATTCGCAACAGGGACCCCAAGTCCGATGGATATATCTCCCTGGCACACTTTTTGCTCAATATATACAATATATATTATATAGCACTTGGCGGCTGAATCAAGGCGGAAGTTAAATCAGTGCGGCCTACCGGACAATCGCGAGCTTGTCGACGAGCCGGGCGCCTCCGCTTTCGAGGATGTAGATGTACACGCCGCTGGCCATTTTCTGGCCATGCCTGTTGGTCGTGTCCCACGTGGCGGTGTTGGAGCCGGGCTGCCCGGCCTGTTGCAATTCCCGGATCAGCCGGCCGCCCAGGTCGTATATCTTGATCGTCACATCACCGGCGGCGCCCAGATTGTACTTGAACATCATGTTCCCCGCGCCGTCCGGCCCCGGGTTGGGATAGGCGAAGGTCTGGTCCGGGGCAAGCGGCGCGGAGAGAAACGCCGCGACGTATTCGGGCAAGCCGACGGCCAGAGTCAATGGGATTTTGGATTTTGGATTTTGGATTTTGGATTGTAAAACCAGAGATGAGGATTGGCGCAGGCTGACCGGGCCGTCCGGGCCGCCGATCAGATACGCTTCGTAATTCGGCGGCAAATTCACCACGTTGTCCCACGACAGCGTCACCGGGCCCTCCACGTCCGACGCCACCATCACGTCCCACGTCCGCCCCTTCGGATCCGGCTCGGCAAAACTCGCGGCCAGCCAGTCTCCATCTCCCCCCTCCCCCCTTGTGGGGGAGGCTGGGTGGGGGGTTTCTGTTTTGTTGCTCATTCCCGCCTTTCTCACCGCCACCGCCACATACCCGCCCGCCGCTGCCGGTGGCTCGTACACGGCCGCCAGCGCCGCCGCGCGCGCGTCCGGCATGACGCCTACGTAATTCTGCGCGTCGGTTTTCCCGTCTCCACTCGCGATGATCTGTATCGCCCACGCATTGTCTTTCGCCGACAGACCGTATTTCGGCGCCTGATTCAAATTCCCCGTGTCCGCGGCGCCGATCTCCGCCGGGTTCGGGAATATATACATCGTGCACGATTGCAATGCCTTCACCCAGAACCCGACCATCGGCTTCATCTGCACGGCGCTCACCGTCGACGTGTCGGTCACGATGGCGCCGGCCGAACTGGTCAGCGTGTTCGGGCCCCACTGGTACTGCGAGCCGTCGTACCAGTACAGAATCTTGCTGATGACGCCGGCGGCGTGCGCCGAGTCGATGGAGAGCATCGTGTCGAGGGTTCCCACCCACGTGTCGCCCGCCATGCCCGTGTCGATCTTCACAGATTTCTGCCAGTCGATGTAGAAATACTGCCCGCTGCCGATCTGGTTCCAGCCGTTGCCGGTCGCGTTCAGCGACACCCGGACCGTGTCAAAGCCCGACACGCCCTGCGTCCCTTCGTCGATCACCCACCTCTGCGTGCCGGGCGTCGCCGGTTTCATCCAGTAGCCGCGCCCGCGCTCCATCGAAAGCGGCCGGTGGAATTTCGTCGTCACGCCGTTCAGGCCGGAGTTCACGCCCAAGTCCTCCCGCCACTCGAACATCAGCGTGCCGGCGCCCAGGTCCGGATTCACCAGCCCGGCCGGATCGTTCGTGATCAGAGCCTTGTTCGCCGCCACCATCCGCCAGGACGAGTCCGCGATGTCCCGGCCGTCCACGTAGGCGGTGAATACCACGGCGCGGTTCGGCGTCGCGCTGTCGTTGCGCGCCTCCACCCGGTACACGCCGGCGGCTGAGCCTAACACCAGCGTCTCCGAGAGATACCCGGACGCGTCCGCAAATGCCGTGGTCGTCGTGGCCGTGCCGGTGTCGCCCAGATGCGCGCCGGAGCCGTACGTGATCTTAAAGATCACCCGCGCGCCGCTCGAACCCGCGCCCCCGGTGTCGACGACCCGGACACGCAAAGACAGGGCCGAATCCGGATTGCCGAGCTGGTGGTTGCCGCTTACGATCATGATCGTATCCGCCGGCGACGGCTGCGGCGGAATGCGCGTCGCGAATTTCGTGTCGGGCGTAAAGAACGACTCGTTCACGAACGCCGCGCCGTCGCGCGAGGTCAGCCGGTAATAGTAGGTGTTCTGCCCTGTCACGGTGCTGTCGCGCCAGGACGTGGCCGTTTCCCCGGCGGTCCAGACCAGCGCGTTGCCCCAGTGCGTCGTGTCGGGCGCGTTGGTCAGGCGGTAAATTTTCACGCCTTGGAATCCCAGCGTCCCGCCGTTCGTCTCCTCGTTCGATGTGGGGTTCGTCCACGACACCGTGATGTACCCGGCCTCGGACGTGTCGAGCGCGACGCCGGTCGGCGCGGCCGGCGCGGTCGTGTCGGCGCCGGCAGTCGTGTCGACGGGGGTGAGGCGGTAGGGGCGAACCGTGACCAGTTTCGCCGGCGCCGTATCGGCGATCATCCGGTCGATCTTCGTCTCATCCGTGGTGCCCCACCAGTTGCGGGACATGTCAAATGAGTTGTTCGTACTGTTGTAAACACCGCTGTCCGGGTTGGCCGTCGACGGCCGGATGTTGTTTTTCCGCACCGTGTTCGACATCGACGTGCCGTCGAGGAGTATCTGATACGCTGTGTTGAGCGCGACGTCGTTCTGAACGGCCGAGTTGTTTGCGCTCACATTGCTCAATCGGATGCCGTAGCTGGAATTGAGATTCGCGATATTTTGCGCGGCGATGTTGCCGGAGCTGGAATCGATGTAGATCCCGTATACATTGGAATTCGCGACGTTGCCGACAATCCTGTTGTTCGAACTCTGCCACAGATACACGCCGTCGCTGAAATTGGACGTCAGCGTGTTGCCGGAGATGACGTTGTTCGAGCTGCCGTTCAGGTTGATCCCGGAATATCTGCTGAACCGGGACGTGTTGCTGGACAACGTGTTATTGTTCGACGCCTCTCGGAGATCAATACCGTCGCCCGCATTCCAATGCGTCTGGCAGCCGGTAACCGTGTTGTTGTCGGAATTCTGCCTTAGCGAAACGCCCGCCTCGCCGCAGAAACTCATACTGTCGCCATCGATCACGGAGTTGTCGACGTTGTTCCAACGGATGCCGTCGTACGCGCCGGTCACGCCGAGATTTCGAATCAGTAGACCCGTCTGCGCGTCGGCAAAAATACCGTAGAGGCCCACCACGGCCGAATCCCCCGGCGGGTCGATCGCCGTGGTGTCGGACCCGGCGCCGATCAGGCTGATCTGGTTCGAGTCAATTACCACGGTTTCGGTGTAGAGACCGGCGTCGATGTAGATCGTGTCGCCCGTGCTGACGCGGGACAGCGCCTTCATGATCGTCCGGAACGGCTTTTGCGGCGAGCCTTCGCCGTAGTTCGTGTCGGCGCCGCCTTCGTAGGTGAACGAGTCGCCTGCCGCGCGAACGTCGTTCACGTACCATTTCGGTCCGTTGTACGGGCTGTTGATCGTGAACAGCCGCGTGACCGAATTCGGCCCGACGTTGCCCAGGTTATCGATCGCGCGGACCCGCCAGTAATACGGATTCACCGCCAGCGACGAGCGCGTGTCGGCGGTCTGCGAGGCGTCGATCGTGTCAGCGAAGACGAGGCTGGTAAACCCGCTCCCGTTCGACGCCTCCACCACGTACGAGTCAACCCCCACGCTGTCGGCGATCACCGACCACGTCATCACCACCGTCGTCGCCGTCGTCTCCATCAGGTCGGCCGGGGACGCCGCCGAGACCTGCGAGACGGCCGTGTCGAGCATGATCCCGCGACCGGGCGACGTGTCCCACGTCAGGCCGCTGCTGCTGCGCGCGATCACGCGCCAGAAGTATGTGTCGTTTTCCGGTATCGCGCGCGTGACCGAGGTCTCCGTCGTGTCCGACACGCTGTCTACGATTGTTCCGAACGCGCTTGATTTCGACAACTGCCATGTGTACGTGTCGGCATTCGTGCCGGACCATGCAAACGCGACGGTCCCGGCCTTCGTCTGGTACCCCGCGGCCGGCGACACCAGCGTCACCGTCGCGGCGGCGGTGTCGACGGTCAACACGAACGAGTCCGCATTCGCGCTCACGTTCGCCAGGTCGTCGATCGCGCGGACGCGCCAGTAATAGGTCGTCGACTGCAGCGCCGGCGCCGTGGACGACGTCACCGAGCCGTCTACCGTGTCGGCCAGCGCCACCGACGCGAACGCCGGGCTCGACGATACCTCCAGCGCGTAGCTGTCGATCCCGACGCTGTCCGTGACGGCCGACCACGTGAAGGTCGGCATCGAGTCGATGGTGGTCAGGTTGTTCGCCGGACCGGTCAGCGCCGGTTTGGCGACGGCCGTGTCGACCAAAAATCCGCGCGCGGCCGAGTACGGCCCCACGTTGCCCAGATCGTCCATCGCCATGACATGCCAGAAATATGTGTCGTTATAGAGGCCCGTCACGGCGCGGCCCGTCACCGTGCCGTCGACGGTGTCCGCGAACACCGAACCCGTGAACACCGGGCTCTTTGAAACGTCCAGCGCGTAACTGTCGATCCCGACGCTGTCGGCCAGCGCGGTCCAGCTTACGGTGACCGCCGCGTTCGTCGTCTCGTGCGCGTCCGCGGGCAGGGCCGACGCCGGCTGGCCGATGATCGTGTCCATCAGAAACCCGCGCGCGGCTGAAAACGCGCCGCTGTTCGCAAGCTGGTCGATCGCGCGCACGCGCCAGTAGTATGTGTCGTTGAACAGGCCGGTCACACCGCAGCTCGTCTGCACGCCGTCGAGCGTGTCGGTCAGGACCAAGTTGGTAAACGACGCGTTCTTCGACATCTCAACCGCGTAGCTGTCGATTCCCACGCTGTCCGACACTGCCTGCCACGTCAGCGATAGCGCCGCCGCCGTCGTCTCGTGGCCGTCGGCCGGCGCCAGGAGCGCGACTTGGCCGATCGACGTGTCGACCAGGAATCCGCGCGACGCGGAGTTCGCGCCGGCCTGACCCAGATCATCGATGGCGCGGGCGCGCCAGAAATACGTGTCGTTCGTCGCCGGCGAGAACGCCGATGTCGTCCCGGAGCCGTCCACTGTGTCCGCGAATTCCGTCGTCGTGAACGCCGGCGTCTTCGACACCTCAAAGACGTAGCTGTCGATCCCGGCGCTGTCCGATGCCGCGATCACCTGCAGACTGACCAGCCCGGACGCCGTCTGATAACCGTCCGCCGGACTCCACAACGACACCTGCGCAACCGATGTGTCCACGAGGAACCCCCGCACGGTCGAGTTCGGACCGACGTTCTTCGCGTAGTCGATCGCGCGCACCCGCCAGAAATAGGTGTCATTATACAAACCCGTGAGCGTATCTGTTGTCAGGCCCCCGTCCACCGTGTCCGCAAACACCGTCACGCCGAACGCCGAAGTCTTCGACGCCTCCACCACGTAGCTGTCGATCCCTGAACTGTCCTGCACCGCCGTCCAGCTCACCACCACGAGCGCGTTCGTCGTCTCGTGCCCGTCCGCCGGCGCACTCACGCTGACCTGCGAGACGCCCGAGTCGATCAAAAAGCCGCGCGTGATCGAGTAGGCGCCTGCGTTGCCGAGCTGGTCGATCGCGCGCACCCGCCAGTAATAGGTGTCACTGCTTCCCGCCGTAAACGTGTCTGTGGTCGCGACGCCGTCCACCGTGTCCGCGAGGACCGTCGACGAAAATCCGCTTGTCTTCGAGACCTCCACCACGTAGCTGTCGATCCCTATGCTGTCCGCCAGCGCAACCCACACGAGGCCCACCGCCGGATTCGTCGTCTGCGCGCCGTCCGCCGGGCTCGACAGCACCACTTGGCCGGCGGCCGTGTCCACCACGAACCCGCGCACGGCCGAGTTCGCGCCCACGTTGCCCAACTCGTCGATCGCTCGCACTCGCCAGAAGTATGTGTCGCTTCCACCCGCATTGAACGTATCGGTCGTATTCGTCCCATCGATGGTGTCCACAAAGACCGTGACCGTGAACGCGGTCGTCGTCGATGCCTCCACCACGTACGAATCGATCCCGGCGCTGTCCAGGAGTGCCGCCCACGACAGCGCGACCGCCGCGACGTTCGTCTGCGTCCCGTCCGCAGGCGTCGACAGCGCGACTTGGCCGGTCCCGGTGTCCACCAGAACGGCACGGGTGGCGGAGAACGGCCCAAGGTTGCCCAGATCGTCGATCGCGCGGACACGCCAGTTATACGTGTCATTATAAAGTCCCGTCAGCGTGTCGCTGACGAGGGTTCCGTCAATTGTGTCCGAAAAGATCAGCGTGCTGACGCTGCTGAAGGATTCCACCACGTAGCTGTCGACGCCCACGCTGTCCGCCACGACGTTCCAGGTCACTACCACCAGTGTCATCGTCGTCTCGTGATTGTTCGCCGGCTGCGACTGCGTGACCTGGTCGACCAGCGTATCCGTCACGAATTTCCGAAGCGCCGTGAACGCGCCCTGATTGCCCAGATCGTCCACCGCGCGGACGCGCCACGCGTACGTGTCGTTGTACAGGCCGGGGATGGTGTCGCTCACGAAGGCGCCGTCGATCGTGTCCGTGAACACGAGGACGCCGGCGCTGTTGGACGCCTCAACCGCGTAACTGTCGATCCCGACGCTGTCCGCCAACGCCGCCCAGCTCACCACAACAACGCCTGCCATCGTTTCATGATTGCTCGTCGGCTGCGACAACGCCACCTGCCCGACCCCCGTGTCCAGGATATAGCCGCGCACAACCGACGTGTCCGTGCTGCCGGTCGCGTGCCGGCCGATCACGCGCCAGAAATAGGTGTCCTGGCCCACGGTGATCGTCCGGAGCATCGATGTCACGATCGTGTCGACTCCGCTGTCGACAATCGTCGCGAACGTCGTCGACCGCGACATCTGCCACGTGTAAGTGTCGACGTTCGTCCCCGACCACTCGAACCGGATCGTCGCCGCGGTCGTCTCGACGGCGTCCGCCGGCGCGGTCAGCGCGACGGACGGGCCCAGAATCAGGACCGTGTCCCATGTGGCGTCTGTCGAATTGGCGTCGCTGTATGACACGTGCACCGTGTCCGACCGCCCCACGCCGAGCCGCCCGTTGTTGACGAGCGCCGCCGCGTCGGTGTCGACCGTGTTGATCGCGCCGGACCGGAAGAACCCGGCGGTCTCGTAGTATTCCGTCAGCACGATCTGTTCGGTGTCGATGACCAGGCCGGCTACGTCGTCTCCGACGAAGATCGTGATGACGACCGTATCCATCAACTGCGGGTTGCGGTTCTCGTCCGTGTCGGTGACCTCCACGTACAGCACGTCGCGCGAGAAGGCCGTGTCGATTTCGTCCGTGTAGGCGGAGTTCTCGTATATCCGCGTCAAGCTGGCCGATGCGATTTCAAGCGCGACGGCCGTGTCGAACACGGCGTCGGCCGGATCGTCGGCGTCGGCATATTTGATATGGAGGGAGTCGCCCACACCCCACGACAACCGGCCGTCTCCGACCGCCGGAAAGAGCGTGTCGACCGCGTGGACCGCAGCGCTGCGGAAGATCGCCGAGCCGGCCGCCGACTCGATCAGCGTGATCGTCTCGGTGTCGATGACCAGCGCGTCGTACGCCACCAATGCGCCGTTTCCGACAAAAACCGTAATGGTGACTGTCTCCACAGCGCCCGAATTCTTGTTCTCGTCGCTGTCCCGCACCTCGATGTAGGCCACGTCCCGCGTCAAAAGCGTGTCGGTCTCGTCCACAAACCCGGCGTCCTCGTACAGCCGCACGGTCGCGCCGCTCTTCCACGCGCCGGATTTCGTGTCGGTCAAGGCCGACTTGTTGACAGGCGCCGCGCCGTCGAACGAGGCCAGCCGGTAATAGTAGGTCCCGCCGGCCGTCGCCGTCGTGTCAATCCAGGTGGTGTCGGTCGAGCCGGTAATGCGCACGAGATTGACGATGTTCGCCCAGTTGGAGGTGTCGACCACGTCTTTAAGCCTGTATATTTTGACGCCGACAAATCCAACCGCGCCGCCGTTCGTCTCCTCATTGAGCGAAGGGATCGTCCACGTCAGCGTGATCTGGCCCGACACGGACGTGTCCACCGTCACGTTCAAGGGCTTGCCGGGCGCCGTCGTGTCCGCGCCGGCGGCGGTGTCGACGGCGCCGAAACGGTAGGGGCGGAACGTCTGAATGGACGCCGAATCGAGAAACTTGGCGCCGATGGCCACCTCATCCGTCGTGCCCCACCAGTTGCGAGTGAGATCCTGGGCAATGCCGCTTTGCTCCGCCAGATTCTTTGCCGTGTTGTTGACGAGGTTGCACTTGCTTACGGTATTTCCGCTCGACGTCCCCAAAACCCAGACGCCCGTGTCATTCCCGGACACGTCACACAAACTGACATAATTTGTGTTCGAACTCTCGATCCTCACCCCCGCCTGGGCATTGTTGTTGAGTACGCCGCGTGCGAGAACGTTGTTGTTCGAACTCGAGTTGAGATAGACGCCGTGATACGTATTCGAATTGGTCGTGTTGTTCGTCAGCCTGTTGTTTGAACTCGCGTTCAGAAAAATTCCGTACGTGTTAGAACTGGACAGGTTGCCTGTTACGGTGTTGAGCGGGCTCGCATCAAGATGTATGCCATAGCTGCTGTTTGACAGAACCAGATTGTTCTTGACGGTATTGTCACTGGAGCTGCCGCGCAGGTAAATGCCAAAATCGCCGCAGGAACTCACACTGTCGTTCTCGATGGTTGAGAAACTCACATTGTAGAAATGGATGCCGTCAAACGCGCCCGTGACGCCCACGTTCTTAATCATAAGCCATGACTGTGTATCGGCGTAGATACCGTAAAGCCCCGCCGTCGCGTTCGACCCCGGCGGATCGATCACCGTCGCGTTCGAGTCCTTGCCGATGAGCGCGACGTTGTTCGTGTCAATCACGACGGTTTCCGTGTACGTCCCCGCGTCGATCAGGATCGTGTCCCCGGCCTTCGCCTTCGACAACGCCTTCGTGATCGTCAAAAATGGTGCCCCCGCGTCGCCGTTGCCCCCGTCGCCGCCGACCTGATACGTGAATGAGTCGCCCGTCGTGACCGTGTCGTTCACGTACCACACCGGCCCGGCGTACGCCGGCTTGGTCGCGCGTGTGTCCATGAAGAACGACTCGTTGAAGAACGTCGCCGCGTCTTTGGACGTGAGCCGGTAATAGTACGTGTTGCCCGCCGTCACGTTCGTGTCGGTCCAAGTGGTGTCGGTCGACACCGTCTGCTTGACGAGATTGACCGAGTTCGCCCAGTTCGTCGTGTCGGCCACGTTGACCAGCCGGAATATGTTCAGGCCGTTGAACCCGACGGAGCCGCCGTTGGTCTCCTCGTTGATCGTCGGGATCGTCCACGTGAACGTGACCTGCCCCGCCGCGCTCGTGTCCAGCGTCACGCCCGTTGGCGGCGCCGGCGCCGTCGTGTCCGCGCCCGCCGCCGTGTCGACCTGTGCCAGCCGGAACGGGCTGTAGACCACGGAATCGGTCGCCGTGGTGTAGGTTTCGCTCGTGACCAACTTCGTGATCCGCCCCGCGTCTGTCGTGTTCCACCAGTTGCGCGCCAGGTAAAAGGTGTTTCCCGTCACCGTCGACGTGACCGCCACGCCGCTGTCCGGGTTCGTCCCCGACGCCAGGATGTTGTTCTTGATCAGCGTGTCGGACGTCGAGGAGCCGTGGATGTAGACTTGATAGCGGACGTTCGCATCGAATGTGTTTTGGGCCAGGACGGTGTTGAAGCTCGATTTCAGCACGACGCCGTGCTGGGAATTCGAGCGCACCAGGTTGCCGGTCAGCGTGTTTTGGGTGCAGGCGTCAAGCACAATTCCGTGCTGCGTGTTGCCGGTGACGATGTTGCTGTCCACCCGGTTGTTGTTGGATGCCACCCGGAAAAAGATCCCGTAAATCGAGTTCTGACTGACCGCGTTACCGGTGATCGTGTTCGTGTCGGAATTCCACTCGATCAGCATCCCGTACTGGCCGTTGGAGGACGCCGTGTTGTTCGTGACGGTGTTTCGGGGACTTCCCGACAGCGAAAGACCGTAATTGGTGTTGGAGTTGGTCGTGTTGCCGCTGAACGTATTGCCTCCGCCGGTGGTCGACACGATGCCGTAGGACGCGTTGGAATTGGCCGTGTTGTTCGTCACCGTGTTGCCGGAACTCACGTCGAGGTAAATCCCCCGGGCGCTGCCGACGCTGTTGGAGTTCGCGATGTTGTTGCTCAGCGTGTTCGTGTCCGATCCGCCTAGAAGATAAATTCCGTAGTTCCCGTTCGAGGACAGGCTGTCGCCCGTGATGGTGGAACGGTCCACGTTGTCGAACCGGATCCCCTCCAGCGCCCCCGTCACACCCAGATTCTTGATGAGCAGGCCCGTCTGCGTGTCGGCGAAGATGCCGTAGAGACCGGCGGTCGCGTTCGATCCGGGCGGATCGATCACCGTCGCGCCGGAGTCCTTGCCGATCAGGCTGATCGAGTCGACATTGATCACGACCGTCTCCGCGAACAAGCCGGCATCGACAAAAACTGTGTCCCCGGCCGTCACAAACTGCATCGCTTTGCTGATGCTCCGGAATGGGACTTTCCTGCCTGCACCGGCGCTGACGTACGTGTCGTAACCGGCCTGCGTGGTGTAGCTGTCGCCGGAGGTCGAGCCGTCGTTCACGTACCAGTTGACGATCGTCGTGTACACCGCGCTGTCGAACGGCTGGGAATCCGAAAAGAACGACTCGTTCTCGAATGGCGTCGCCGTGTCAATCGCCGTCACGCGGTAATAGTAGACTTGGCCGGTAACCACGTTCGTGTCCTGCCATCGCGTCACGCCCGACCCCGCATCGTACACCTTCACCCACGACGACGTGTCTTTGACGGCGCTCCGGTACACCCGGTAGCCCGACAACCCCACCGCGCCGCCGTTCGACTCCTCCAGCGCGCTCACCGCCGACCACTCCAGCGTGATCGCCGTGTCCGACGGCGCGCCGATGACCGCCACCGTGTCCGGCGCTTTCGGCGCGGTCGTGTCGGCGCTGGCGGCGGTGTCGGCCGGCCCGAGCCGCCACGGCTGGAATTTGATAAGCTGGGCCGGCGCCGTGTCGTAGATCATTCTGTTGATCGTGACGGAATCGGCCGTGCCCCACCACGTGCGGGTGAAGTCGGCGGAATTGTTGGTAGAGTTGAAGACGCCGCTGTCGGGATTGCCGGAGGAAGGCAGGATGTTGTTTTTCGAGAAGGTGTCAGAGCCCGATGTGCCGTCGATGTAGACTTGATAATCCGTGTTTGCGCTCAATTCATTCGCAACAAAAATGTTGTTGGAGGAGGATATGAGTTCCACTCCGAAGAAATTGGAGACCGAGGCATTGTTCATGACGGTGACGTTCGAGTCGTTGTTCATATAGATTCCGGACGATCCGTTCGACGTCACGGTGTTGCCTGAAATCGTGTCATTTCCCGTGTTTGAGAGACTTATCCCATAGCTGACGTTTGAACCGATGCTGTTGCCGCTGACGGTGTTCTGCGGACTGGATGACAGGGCAATCCCTGCGCCGGAGTTTGAGTTGGTCGTATTGTTGCTGATCGTGTTTCGCTTTGAGCCGGAAAAGAGAAAGATACCGGTCGATGTGTTCGACGTGGACGCGTTGCCGGATATCGCGTTGCCGTGGCTGGAAGACAGGACAAACCCATACCCGGAATTGGACAGCAGTGTGTTGCCGCTCAGGGTATTGCCGAGTCCGCCGGCGACGTTCACTCCGTCACTCGTGTTTGAACGGACGAGGTTGTTGCTCAGCGTGTTGGTTTCGCAGCCGTTGTAGAGATAGATCCCGATATTCCCGTTCGACGAAACGCTGTCCGATGTCACCGTGGACAAGTCGACGTTGTGCAGGCGTATGCCCTGATACGCGCCGGTTACGCCGAAGTTTTTGAGTTGAAGACCGGTCTGGCTGTCAGCGTAGACGCCGTAGAGGTTGACCTGCGTCTTCGCCCCCGCCGGATCAATCACCGTCGCCCCCGAGTCCTTCCCAATCAGCGTCAGGTTGTCCGTATCCAGATTCACGGCGGCGGTTTCCGTCGCGGAAATCATTTCCCACGTGTCCCCGCCGAACGTGCCGGCGTCCAGCCAGATCGTGTCGCCGGCGGTCACGAATTGCATGACTTTGGCGAGAGACTTGAACGGCGCCGAAGCGGATCCCTTGCCGGATGCGGTGTCGGTTCCCGCCGCATACGTGTAACTGTCGCCGGCGGTGGAGCCGTCGTTCACGTACCAGTTGATCTGAGGGCCAAACATCGCGGCGTCGAAGGGCTGGCTGTCCGAAAAGAACGACTCGTTCTCGAACGCCGCCGTGTCGAACGCCGTCACGCGATAGTAGTATCGGGTCCCGATCCCGGCGTCCGTGTCCTGCCACCGGATCACGCCGGACGCCGTTTGCGCGACTTTCACCCACGACGACGTGTCCTTCACGGCGCTGCGGTACACCCGGTACCCCGACAGCCCCACCGCGCCGCCGTTGACTTCCTCCAGCGCGCTCACCGCCGACCACTCGAGGATGATCGACGTGTCCGACGGCACGCCCACCACCGCCGCCGTGTCCGGCGCTTTCGGCGCGGTCGTGTCGGCGCCGACGGCGGTGTCGACCGCGCCCAACCGGTAGGGCTGATACAGGATCGAGTCCCCGTTCGATTGCTGCGCGAGGCGCTTGCGCACCGTCACCGAGTCGGCCGAACCCCACCAGTTCCGCGTCATCGTGAATCTGTTTGCCGTCGCGCTCGACCCGTTATAGACCCCGCTGTCCGGATTCGATCCCGACGGCACGATGTTGTTCTTCACAACCGTGTCCGATGAGGATGCGCCTTCGATATAGATCTGGTATTTGACATTCGAAGAGATCGTGTTGTGGCTTACCGTGTTGTTTGAACTCGACCCCAGCACGATTCCGTAGTCGGTGTTCGAATTGGCAGTGTTTCCGGTCACCAGGTTGTTCGCGCTAAAGTCCATGTCGATGCCGTCGGTGTTTGAATCGGCCGTGTTGCCGGTCACCACGTTGCTGTCCGCATTCAGATCCATGGAGACGCCGTCGTCGGTGTTCGACGTGACCGTGTTGGCGCTGACGGTGTTGCCGTTCGCGCTGGAATTCAGGTCGATGCCGTCCGAGGAGTTCGAGCGGGCCGTGTTGTTGTTCAGCGTGTTGTTTGCGCTCGATTTGATTTCGATGCCATCGACGTTGAAATCGACGGTGTTCTTGCTGACCGTGTTGCTGTCGGAATTCAGGAGATAAATGCCGTTCCCGCCGCACACGGAGGCGCTGTCGCCCGTCAGCGTCGATTGGTCGACGTTCAGGAAATAAATGCCGTGAAACGCGCCCGTCACACCGAGATTTTTGATCGTGAGGCCGACTTGCGTGTCGGCATAGATGGCGTAGAGGAAACTGTCCGTCGACGCTCCCGGCGGATCGATGACCGTCGCGCCCGAGTCTCTGCCGATCAGTGTCAGACTGTCGACGGCGATGTTCACCCCGGCCGTTTCGGTCGACGAGACTTTCACAAACGAATCGTACAGCCCCGCGTCCACCCAGATCGTGTCGCCGGTCGTCGCAACCTGCAGGGCCTTCGTGATCGTCCCGAGCGGCGCCCCGGGCGTGCCTTTGCCCGTCGCGTCGTTGCCCGCTGCATACGTGAAACTGTCCCCGGCGGTCGCGCCGTCGTTCACGTACCAGTTCACCGTCGCCGTGAACACCGCGCTGTCGGAAGGCTGGGAATCCGAGAAGAACGACTCGTTCTCAAACGGCGTCGCCGTGTCGAACGCCGTCACGCGATAGTAGTATCGGGTCCCGATCCCGGCGTCCGTGTCCTGCCACCGCGTCACACTCGACCCCGTCTGCGCGACCTTCACCCACGACGACGTGTCCTTCACGCCGCTGCGGTACACGCGGTAGCCCGACAGGCCCACGCCGCCCGCCGCTGTCTCTTCGTTCGCGGTCACCGCCGCCCACTCGAGGATGATGGACGTGTCCGACGGCGCGCCGATGATCGCAACCGTATCCGGCGCCTTCGGCGCGGTCGTGTCGGCGCCGGCGGTCGTGTCCACGATCGCAAGCCGCCACGGCGTCCACGCGCTGGCCGTGTCGCTGATCTGGTTTTTGATCGTCACCGAATCGGCCGACCCGAACCAGTTGCGGGTTATGGTGTTCGCCAGGCCGCCCTTGTTCCAGACGTGATTGGTCGTGTTCGACGGGAGGTTGTTTTTGGAGATCAGGTTGTTCTGCGACGCGCCCTCGATCCAGATGCCCGTGTCGTTGCCGGAAACATCGTTCTGGCGGATCACGCCGGTATCCGAACCGGTCACGCAAATTCCGGACTGCGTGTTGTTGCTGGCAGCGTTGCCCGTCAGGATGTTGGCCGAACTCGACGACAGCCGGACACCGTGCGTCGAATTCGCATTGGCCGTGTTGCCCGTCAGGATGTTGCCGGTCGACGTCGAAGCGATGTCGATGCCGGTCGCGTTCGAATTGGCGGTATTGTTCGAGATCGTGTTGTTCGTGCTGAACGCCAGCGTGAGGCCGTAAGTCGAATTCGAATTAGCCGAGTTGCCGGAGATCGTGTTGCTGGAACTCGACAGGAGGACAATGCCGTTGGACGAATTCGAATTCACCGAGTTGTTCGACAGCGTGTTGGACGAACTGGAAGAAAGATAGATGCCGGTGTAATTTGAATTGAGCGAGTTCGCGCTGACCGTGTTATTTCCGGAGCCGCTCAAGAGATAGACGGCCATGTTTCCGACCGAACTGACGCTGTCCCCCGTGACCATGGAAACATCCACATTGCTGAGCCGCATGCCTTCGTAGGCGCCTGTCACACCCACGTTCTTGATGAGAAGCCCCGTGACGTTCGAGGCGTAAATTCCGTACAGGCCCGATTGAGTCTTCGGACCTGGCGGATCGAGCACGGTGGCGTTCGAGTCCCGCCCGATCAGCGACAGGCTGTCCACTCCAATGACCACGACGGCCGTCTCCGTCGGCGAAATCTGCGCGTAGGAGTCGAACAACCCCGCGTCCACCCAGATCGTGTCGCCAGTCGTCGCCATCTGCAGCGCCTTCGTGATCGTCCCCAGCGGCGCGGCCGGCGTGCCCTTGCCTGTCGCGTCGTTGCCCGCCGCGTAGGTGAAACTGTCCCCGGCGGTCGCGCCGTCGTTCACGTACCAGTTCACCGTCGTCGTGAACACCACGCTGTCGGAGGGCTGGCTGTCCGAGAAGTACGACTCATTCTCGAACGCCGCCGTGTCGAACGCCGTCACGCGGTAATAGTACCGGACCCCGACCCCGGCGTCCGTGTCCTGCCACCGGATCACGCCCGACGCCGTCTGCCCCACCTTCACCCACGACGACGTGTCTTTCACGGCGCTGCGGTACACGCGGTAGCCCGACAGGCCCGTCGCGCCGCCATTCGACTCCTCCAGCGCGCTCACCGCCGACCACTCCAGAATGACCGACGTGTCGGAGGGCGCGCCGATCACGGCGACCGTGTCCGGCGCTTTCGGCGCCGTCGTGTCGGCGCCGGCGGCGGTGTCGACGAGCGCAAGCCGCCACGGCGCCCAAGCCGACGCCGTGTCGCTGATTTTCGCCGAGATCGTCACTGAATCGACCGACCCGAACCAGTTTCGGGTCAAGGTCTGCGCGATGCCGGCCGGATTTTTCACGAAATTGGACGCGCCGCCCGTGATGTTGTTTTTGCCGATGACGTTTCCGCGGGACGCGCCCCAGATGAGAAACCCGGTGTCGCCGTCGATGTCGTTCTGGCCGATCGCGTTCGTCTCCGCGTCCCGGAGCCACAGGCCGGCAAGCTGGCTCGATCGAATCACGTTGTTTGAAATCACGTTGCGATCCGTCGTCCACAGATAAAAACCGTGCTGGCCGCTCGACAGGACCGTGTTGTTCTTGACCTTGTTGCTGTTGGCCGTGCCCGTGATGTAAATGCCCTTGACCGAGTTGCCGTTCACCGTGTTGCCGCTGACGGTGTTGTTCGACGCGAAGTCCAGATAGATGCCCGCGTCCGAATTCGAGTTGACGGTGTTGCCGGTCAGCGTGTTGTTGTTCGAGCCGGACGCCAGATACACGCCGCTCGAATTCGATTTCACGCTGCAGTTTTCGATCTTGTTCGCGTCCGAACCGGTCAGAAGATAAATCCCGTACGCGCCGTTGGAGCACAGGCTGTCGCCGCTGATCGTCGAGCTGTCCACGTTGTCGAACCGGATGCCCTCGTAGGCGCCGGTCACGCCGAGGTTCTTGATTAGAAGCGCCCGGCGGCCGGTCGCGTAGATCCCGTACAAGCCGGCCGTGCCGCTCGATCCCGGAGGGTTGATCACCGTGGCGCCCGAGTCCACGCCGATCAGGCTGACCGTGTCCAGGCTGATCACGACGGTTTCAGTGTGGGTTCCGGCGTCGATCAAAATCGTGTCGCCGGCTTTCGCGAACGACAGCGCCCGCGTGATCGTCTTGAACGGCCTTTGCGCGTTGCCCTTGCCCGTCAGGTCCGATCCGGCCGCGTACGTGAAGGAGTCGCCGGTCGTGACGGTGTCGTTCACGTGCCAGATCGGGCCCGGGTAAAATTGCGGGTCGCGAATCGTGATCGTCTGGTTGACGGCGACGCCCGTCTGCACGGCCGTGTCGCCGTCCGGGAACGTCACGCGCACGTCGACGGTGCCCGCGGTGTCCACGCCGAGATGGACCGGCGCGGCGGTTTGCTGGAATCCGTTTCCGGAAAGCAGCATTGAGACGTATTTGTTGAAGCCCGTGTCGAAATTCGCGCCGCCGTTCAGGTCGATCTCCACCAGCGCCCCGATCGCCAGCCGGTCGGTGTCGGCGTCCGATTCGACCGCGTCGCCGTCTTTGTCGGTCAGCGGGTTCACTTTGATCCAGTTCTTGCCCGTGCCCCTGTTCCGGAACAGAAAATCCTGTTTGGTGCCTGCCTGGTGTGTGATGTAAACGTCCATGTCTCCATCGTTGTCATAATCGCCCCACGCGCCGCCATATCCTGTCGACGAAACGGTGATGCCCCGGTGTGGGGCCTCCTGCGTGAAGGTGCCGTCGGCGTTGTTGCGGTAGAGGGCGTCGCCCAGGGTGCCGCCGTCGATGAAGGAGCCGCTGACGTACAGGTCGATGTCGCCGTCGTTGTCGTAATCGACCCACACGACCCCGCCGCCGGCGGTGTCGGTGATGCCGCTTCCGGCAATCGCGTTCGTGAATGTGCCGTTGCCGTTGTTCCGGTACAGCATGTGATTCTTGGTCTGCGATCCGTCCGGCACAAAAAGGTCGAGGTCGCCGTCGGCGTCGTAGTCGCCCCAGGCGGCGGTATTGGAATTCGTCGTGTCGTTCATGCCGGCAGTGTTCGACACATCCTGAAACCACCCTTGCCCGTTGTTGCGGTACAGCCGGTCTTGATTGGTTCCGTCGAACGTCACGTACAAATCGAGGTCGCCGTCCCTGTCATAGTCCGCCCACGCGACGGCGTAGCTGGTCAGGGCGTCCGTCAGGCCGGCCGACGTCGCCACGTTCGTGAAGTTCTTGCCGTCGTTGTTGCGGAACAGATGATCCTGCCCGCCGGAGGCGTTGCTCACGAAAATGTCCAGATCGCCGTCGTTGTCGTAATCGCCCCACGACGCGCCGTCTCCGTTGCTCGATTCGGTCATGCCCAGGCTCGTCGCGACGTCGGTGAATGTCGAGTTGCCTTCGTTCCGGTACAGGTAATCCTGCCCGCCGCCGTTGTTGACCACGTAGACGTCGATGTCGCCGTCGTTGTCGTAATCGCCCCACGACAGGCCCACCCCGTCGCCCGAGCCGTTCACGCCGGCGCTCGCGGCGACGTTCGTGAAGGAGTCGCCGCCGTTGTAGCGGTAGAGAATGTCGGCCGCGCCGTAATTGACGACGAAGATGTCGAGGTCGGTGTCGCTGTCGAAATCGGCCCACGCGCAGCCGTTGCCGTCCGCGGCGTCCGACAGGCCCGCGCCGGCCTGAATCTGTTTCAGAAGGGGCGTGTCCGACACGGCAAACACGGTGTCGGTGAAAGCCGACTCGTTGACGAACGTGGCGGCGTCCCGGGACGTCAGCCGGTAATAGTAAGTGTTGCCGTCCTGCACGGCGGTGTCCTTCCAGAACGTGTCGGACGCGTTCAATGTCTTGACGAGATTGGCGGTGTTGGCCCATTGCGTGGTGTCGACCGTGTTGGTCAGGCGGTAGACTTTCACTCCGTTAAATCCGACCGAGCCGCCGTTGGTCTCCTCGTTCAGCGCCGGGTTGACCCACGTGATCTTGATTTGCCCCGCGACGCTCGTGTCGAGCGTCACGCCGGTTGGTTTGGCCGGCGCCGTCGTGTCGGCGCCCACGGCCGTGTCCACGGCGGCGAACCGGTAGGGCCGGAAGCTGTTGACGCTGTCGACGAGTTTGGCCGCGATGGCGTTTTCGTCCGTCGTGCCCCACCAGTTGCGGGTGAGGGTGGCGCTGACGCTGGACGGGTTGTCGAGGTTGTTGGCAATGTTGCCGTGGATGTTGTTCTTGCTGATGGGCGTGACCGGCGCCGCCCCAAGCTGCAGGCCGGTGTCATATCCGGTGATTGTGTTCTGGACGAAGAGGTCCATCGACGCGGCGGCGAACACGCCCACCTTGGTTCCCGTTTTCAGGGCGTTGCGCGCGACTTTCGCGCCGGCCCCGGTCAGCTTGATGCCGCTGACCGCGCTGTCGATCGTGTTGGCCTCCAAGGTGACGTTCGTGCCGCCGATGTAGATCTGGTAGTCGGCGCCGGCGTTCCTGAGCTTGTTGAACCGCACGGTCAGCGAATCGCCGCCGGAGAGGTCGACGGGATAGAACGTGCCGGAGCCGGCGGTCGAGATGGTGTTGCTTTCGATGAGGACGTTGGTGACCGACCCGGTGACCTCGATGGCGCGGGGCCATGTGTAGAACGTGTTGTTCCGGATGATCATGCTGTCGGCGCCGGTCACGCCCTTGAGGGTGCCGGAGGTGTTGTTTTCGCCGAACAGCGTCATTCCCTCAACGCGCGCGTACTTGGCGCCGGCGAACAGCGTCTGGATGGACGACATGTGGATTCGCGCGTACGTGTCGCCGCCGCCGCCGGTGTCGGACCCGAAATGGGATTTGGCTGAGATCACCGTCAGGCCCGTTTCAAGCGCGATGCTGCCATTCAGCCTGAAGCTGTCGGCGTTGATGGTTTTGTACACCACAATCGTGTCCCAGCCGTTTTCGGGTTTGATGTATTTGAGCGCGGAAAGAATGTCCGGCAGGGCGCCGGCGGTGTCGCCGGCCGTCGCGTTTTTGCTGTCGCCGGCGTCGCAGACGTAGACGGTGGTCGCGCCGTTGTCGAAAAAGGGCTGGACTTCGCCGGAAACCACGTCGGTGAAGAACGACTCGTTGACAGGCGACGCGGTGTCCTTCGAGGTCAACCGGTAATAATACGTGTTGCCGGGCACGACGACCGTGTCGGTCCAGGTGGTGTCGGCGGCGGCGGTCGATTTCACGAGATTGGCCGAATTGGCCCAGTGGCCGGTGTCGGCCGTGTTGGTGAGCCGCCAGATGTTGACCCCGCCGAATCCCACACTGCCGCCGTTGGTCTCCTCGTTCAAACTCGGGATCGTCCACGACAGGACAACCTTGGCGGCCGTCCCGGTGTCGATCGCGACATTGAGAGGCTTGTCCGGCGCGGTGGTGTCGGCGCCGGGCGCGGTGTCGACTTTGCCGAGCCGCCAAGGGTCGAAATCAGAGTTGGCGTCGGCGAGTTTGGCGCCGATGGCGGCCGAATCGGCGGTGCCGAACCAGTTGTGGTCGGCGGTCTGCGATCCCGAGTAGGCGTTGCGGACGTTGTTGACGTTGTTGTTGGCGATGTTGTTCTTCCGGAGGACGATCCCGGGGGATGCGGTATTAAAGAAGACCCCGGTGTCGTTGCCGATGATGTCGTTCTGCTCGACGATGGTGGTATTGTTGGCGATCTCCAGCCCGACGGCGATGTTGCTGTTGATGGCATTGAACCGGATAATGTTGCCCGCCGCCGAAATATAGAACCCGCCCGACGTGTTCTGCCGGACGATGTTTCCGAACGCACGGTTGTCCGGCCCGGCGAGATAGACGCCCCACGTGCCGTTGCCGGTCAGCGTGTTGGACTCGATGAGATTGCCGTACGAGCCGGCGGCGTTCAGGTAGACGCCGATGTTGAGGCTGTTGGTGACGGTATTGCGCGAGATGGTGTTGGATTCGGTCGAGACCAGCATGCCGTAAGAGGTCGAGTCGATGGTGTTGGCCGAGATGGTGTTCTCTCCGGAATCGACCTGGATCGTGTACCCGCCGGAGTTGGCATTGTACAGGATGTTGTCGGTGATCCTGGCGAACCGCGACTTGACGTGGATCCCGATATTGCCGATCCCGGAAAAGCTGTCGGACGTGACCATCGCGCTGTCGGCGTCGGTCAGCCAGATGCCGTCATAGGCGTCGGTGACGCCGATATTTTTGATCAGGACGTTGGTGCGAGATAGAACCTTGATCCCCACCAGACCCGCCGTGGTCTTTGCGCCCGGCGGATCGATGACGGTTATGCGCGAATCCGCGCCCATGAGGCTGATGTTGTCGGTGTCGATCACAACAGTCTCGGAGAATGTTCCGGCGTCGACGTAGATCGTGTCGCCGGCCTTGACCTTCTGCGTGACTTTGGCGAGCGACCGGTAGGGCTTCTGGGCCGACCCGTTACCCCCCGTTCCATCATTACCCGTCGCATACGTATAGGAGTCCGACGGCGTGTACGTGTCGTTCACGTACCAGTTGGGGCCGGCGTAGGGTGGCGCAGTGTCGCTTCGAACCCATTTCGCCGACCCGCCGACGAAATTCTGGTCGCTGGTGTCGTTCTTGTTGTCGTAGGCGTCGACCCACAACACCGTGTACACAAACGTATCTCCGGCCGGCGTGGCCGGCATCGATGTGTCCGTAAACGACAAGAGTGTATCGTACCAGCCGATCCCCAGCGTCGTCCGGCTCGGCGAATACAGCGTGTCGCCGGTCACCATGTTCACAACCGTGTCCTCGTATTTCAGATTCGACGGCGTCGTCGTGTCTGCGTTCCACCCCGCCGGCAGTCGCGCACGCAATATCCGGAACCCATACGGCGCGTAGATCGACGTCGTGTCGAACTCCCGCATGCCTTCAACGGTTGGGACGATTTCGTCTGCGGTCGTGAACTTCAAACGCCAACTCAACTTGACGGTCGTGTCGGCCGTCTGCACGAGCGTCATGGCATAGTTAGTGTTGGCGCCCATGTTCGTCGTGTCGTTGTCGCCGCTCGAACTCACATCCACTGTCCCATTGTAGGCCGCCACGTCCGGATTCGCCGTCGTCAGTTCCGTGTCCCAATCCCCTGCGTTGGATATTCCTTGCTTGCCTCTCACATCCGCGTCGCCCAGCATGTTATAGAAAATGTACCCGTTCGTGGCGGCCGGCGGTACCGTGACTGTCCTCACTTGGTCAATGTCCTGGTTCCGCACTCCTGTCGCCGCCGAATTCTTCCAGCCGTTCGTGTCCTCAAACGCCGGGATCCGATACTCGAAGTAATACTTGTAGTCGCTGCCCTGGAAAACTGTTGCCGTACATATCCACGAACCGTCACCCACCGGCTTCATCGGAATCGCACAGGATTTCCCGACACCGCCGTTGACCGCGATCGTTTCCGCGCCCACTGGACACGGGTTCGCCGCCGTGTCAAAGACGAGCGCCTTCGAAAAATCGGCGAATCCGCGCTTTCCCGCTCCCGCTGCCTTGGCGTCCTTGAAGATGACGGTGATCTGACCGCTTCGAACCCATTTCGCCGCCCCGCCGGTGAAATTCTGGTCGCCGGTGTCGTTCTTGTTCCCGTAGGCATCCACCCACAACATCGCGTAAACGAATGAATCGCCGACGGACACGTTGGCCGGCAACGACGTGTCTGTGAACGACAAGAGATCGTCGTACCAAGCGATCCCCAGCGTCGTCCGGCTCGGCGAATACAGCGTGTCCCCCGTCACCATGTTCACAACCGTGTCCTCAAACTTGAGGTGCGTGGGGGTCGTCGTGTCCGCGCTCCAGCCCGAGGGCAGCCGCGCTCGCAGGATTCGGAATCCGTACGGCGTTGCCGTCGAAGTTGTATCGTACTCTCTCGCTCCTTCCACGAGCGGCACAATGTCGTCTGCGCCCGTGATCTTCATGCGCCAACTCAATCTGACGGTCGTGTCAACCATCTGCGTGGCCGTCATGGCGTAGTTGTTGTTTCCACCCATGTCCGTTGTGTCGTTGTTCCCGCTGGAACTCACATCCGTCATACCGTTGTACGACGCCACGTCCGGATTCGCCGTCGTCAGTTCCGTGTCCCACGACCCCGTCACGTTCATGCCCTGCTTGCCCGTCACGTCCGCGTCACCCAGGTAATTGTAGAAGATGTATCCTCCAGTCGCCGTCGACGGCACCGTGATCGTCCTCATCGAGACTTGGTCCTGGTTCCGCGTTCCCGCCGCACCCACGCCTTTCCAGTTGCTTGTGTCGTCGTACGCCGGTATGCGGTACTCGAACCAGTAGCTGTAATTGCTCCCTCCAAATACCGCGGCCGTGCAGATCCACGAACCGTCGCCGACCGGATTCATCGGGATGGCGCACGAATGACGAGTAGCCGGGGTCGCGCTGCCGACCACCGTCTCCGCATTCACCGGGCACGGATTCGTCGTCGTGTCAAACACGGTCGCCTTCGAAAAATCGGCAAACCCGCGCTTCCCCGCTCCTGTTGCCTTACCGTCCTTGAAGATGACGGTTACCCCGCTGCCCCGAATTGCTTTCGCCGCCCCTCCGGAGAAATTCTGCTGGGAGGTGTCGTTTAAGTTTCCGTAGGCGTCCTGCCACAACACCGTGTAGATGAACGAATCGCCGCCGGCCACGTTAGTCGGCAGAGACGTGTCCGTGAACGACAAGAGATCGTCGTACCAAGCGATCCCCAGCGTCGTCCGGCTCGGCGAATACAGCGTGTCCCCCGTCACCATGTTCACAACTGTGTCCTCGAACTTGAGGTGCGTGGGGGTCGTCGTGTCCGCGCTCCAGCCCGAGGGCAGCCGCGCTCGCAGGATTCGGAATCCGTACGGCGTTGCCGTCGAAGTTGTATCGTACTCTCTCGCTCCTTCCACGAGCGGCACAATGTCGTCTGCGCCCGTGATCTTCATGCGCCAACTCAACTTGAAGGTCGTGTCGGCTGTCTGCGTGATCGTCATGCCGTAATTGTTGTTTCCGCCCATGTCCGTTGTGTCGTTGTTCCCGCTGGAACTCACATCCGTCACACCGTTGTACGACGCCACGTCCGGGTTGGCCGTCGTCAGTTCTGTGTCCCACGACCCCGTCACGTTCATGCCCTGCTTGCCCGTCACGTCCGCGTCGCCCAGATAATTGTAGAGGATGTATCCCCCAGTCGCCGTCGACGGCACCGTGATCGTCCTCATCGAGACTTGGTCCTGGTTCCGCGTTCCCGTCGCACCCACGCCTTTCCAGTTGTTTGTGTCATCGTGCGCCGGTATGCGGTACTCGAACCAGTAGCTGTAATTGCTCCCTCCAAATACCGCGGCCGTGCATATCCACGAACCGTCGCCGACCGGATTCATCGGGATGGCGCACGAATGACGAGTCGCGACCACGCTGCCAACTACCGTTTCCGCATTTGCAGGGCACGGGTTCGTCGTCGTGTCGAACACGATCGCCTTCGAAAAATCGGCAAACCCGCGCTTCCCCGCTCCTGTTGCCTTGGCGTCCTTGAATATGACGGTGATCTGACCGCTGCGAACCCATTTCGCCGCTCCGCCGGCGAAATTCTGGGCGAAGGTGTCGTTCGTATTTCCGTGGGCGTCTACCCAAAGTACCGTGTAAATGAATGAGTCTCCGACCGACACATTTTTGGGCAGTGACGTGTCGGTGAAATTTATGGCCTCGCTGTACCAGGAGATTCCCTGGCTCGTGCGGCTTGGCGACCACAGCGTGTCACCCGTCACCTCGTTGATCACAGTGTCCTCGAACTTCAGATGCGCCGGGTTGGTCGTGTCGGTGTTCCATCCCGTCGGAAGCCGCGCACGCAGAATCCGAAACCCGTAGGGAGTGTACGTCGACGTTGTGTCGAACTCACGCGCACCTTCAACTGAAGGCACAAACCCGTCCCCGAAACCAAAGGTCCAAGAGAGCTTGACGATGGTGTCTCCGGTCTGTATCAGGGACAGACCATAATTATTGTTCCCACCCATGTCGAACGTGTCACCGTTGCCCGAAGAGCTGACATCCGAAACATTGGCGTTCACTTGAGCCAGGTCGGGGTTGGCGGTTGTGAGTTCTGTGTCCCAACTGCCTGCGGCAGACATCCCTTGGGCGCCGCGGACATCCGCGTCGCCGAATCTGTTGTAGAAGATGTACCCATCGCCCGCGCCGGACGGCACGGTGACCGTTTTCATATGGTTGTTGTCCTGATTACGAGCCCCGCCCGGCCCCGCTTTTTTCCAGCCACCCGTGTCCTCAAATGCCGGGATACGGTACTCGAAGTAGTAGGTGTAGGCGGTACCCTTGGAGACCATGGCCGTACACACCCACGACCCGTCTCCCACAGGCTGCAGGGGAATCGCGCAAGACTTCGCGACGGTGCCGGTCGTGATCGTTTCAGCATTCGTCGGACACGGGTTCGACGTCGTGTCAAACACGATTGCTTTGGAAAAATCGGCAAAGCCGCGTTTTCCCGCGCCTGGTGCCTTGACAACCGTGAACAAGGCCGTTATCGGCGGTGCGGCGACGGCCGTGATGAATTTGGTGTCGGTGAAAAAGGACTCGTTGCTGAAGGGCGCCGAGTCGTGGGAGGTCAGACGGTAGTAGTACGTGTCCCCGGCGACGACGTCCGTGTCGACGTAAAAGGTGTCGGCCGGGCCCGTCATCTTGATTTTATTCGCGGAGTTGGCCCAGTGGGTCGTGTCGGCGAGGTTACGGATGCGGTAAATGGCCGCGCCGTCGTATCCGACAGCCCCGCCGTTGGTCTCTTCATTGATCGCCGGAATCACCCACGAGATTTTGATCTGCCCGCCGACGCTTGTGTCGAGCGTCACGGAGATCGGCCGGGCCGGCGCGGTCGTATCGGCGCCGGAGGCGGTGTCGACTTGAGCGATGCGGTACGGCGACCAGGTGATCGAGTCGCCGTTCGATGCCTGATAAATCATTTTCTTGATTCTTGACTCGTCCGTCGTGTTCCACCAGTTGCGGCTGAAATCGAATCTGACCGGCGCCATCGTCGAGGCGTTGTAGACGCCGCTGTCAGGGTTCGTCCCGGACGTCTGAATGTTGTTTTTCTGGATCGTGTCCGAGGAGGATGTGCCGTCGATGTAGATCTGATAGACGGTATTCAGGCGCAGGTCGTTTTGAACTACCCGGTTGTTCGAACTCGACAAGAAACGAATGCCGTACTGCGAATTCGAGTTGACGGTGTTGTTCGTCACCGTGTTGTTGTCCGCGCTCGAATTCAGGTAGATGCCGTAGTTCGTGTTCGAATTGAACGTGTTGCTGTTCAATGTGTTGTTCGAACTGGCGGCCAGATAGATGCCGTGCTGGGAATTCGAATTGGCCGTGTTGTCGATCACCGTGTTGTTGTTCGAACTCTGATAGAGATAGATGCCGTATCCCGAAATCGAATTCGCAGCGCTTCTTTTGATGGTGTTGAAGTCCGAATTGTCGCCCATGTAAATGCCGGCGTTTCCGCAGGTACTTGCGCTGTCGCTTTCGAGGGTGGCAACGTCCACGTTGTAAAAATGGATGCCGTCATACGCCCCCGTCACGCCGAGGTTCTTGATGAGAAGCCCGGTCTGCGTGTCGGCGAAAATGCCGTAGAGGCCGGCCGTCGCGCTCGATCCCGGCGGGTCGATGACGGTCGCGTTCGAATCCTTGCCGATCAGCGCTACGCTGTCCATGTTGATGACGACGGTTTCGGTGTACGTCCCGGCGTCGATGTAAATCGTGTCCCCCGCCTTCGCCTTCGTCAGCGCCTTCGTGATCGTCAAAAACGGCCTGCCGGACGACCCGTCGCCGGTGGTATCGCCAACGTCGGTTGTCAACGCGTCGCCGGTGGTTGATGCGTCGTTTACGTACCAGTTCGGGCCGGAGTAAAATGGAACCGTGTAGCCCCAGAAGGTGGTGGTCGTGTTGCCTCTGAAAGCATAAATTGTGTCGCCCAAACCGGGATACACCAACGCGCCACCGTTATATACAGGGCTTGGGGCGGCTGCCATCGTTGTCCATGTGTTATTTTTGATCGAATACCCCCAGAAGGTGGTGGTGATGTTTCCTTGGAATGCATAAATCGTGTCGCCCGAACCGGGATACACCAACGCACCACCGTCAACGTTGGCGGGGGCGGCAGCCTTTGTTTCCCATGTGTTATTTGCGATGGAATACGCCCAGAAGTTGGTGGTCGCAGCGCCTCTGAACGCGTAAATCGTGTCACCCGAACCGGGATACACCAACGCACCACCGCTATTAATGATGGCGGGGGTGGCGGCCTTGGTTTCCCACGTGTTATTAGTGATGGAATACGCCCAGAAGTTGGTGTAGGAATTGCCTCTGAAAGCATAAATCGTGTCACCCGAACCTGGATACACCAACGCGCCACCAGAAGCCACCGTGGCAGGGGTGGCCGCCTTGGTTTCCCATGTGTTATTTGCGATGGAATACGCCCAGAAAGTGGTAGTCAAATTACCTCCAAAAGCATAAATCGTGTCACCTGAACCGGGATACGCCAACGCGCCACCGTCGTACACGGGGGCAGGGGCGGCAGCCTTTGTTTCCCATGTGTTATTTGCGATAGAATACGCCCAGAAGGTGGTTGTGTTATTGCCTCTGAAAGCGTAAATCGTGTCACCCGAACCGGGATACACCAAAGAGCCCCCAAGGTCCACGCCGCCTGGCGCGGCCGCGAGGGTGTCCCAAGTGTTGGGGGCTGCGGAGGCCGGGTCAGTGGAAAGTGTAAAGAGGAAAGTGGAAAGGGCGATAAAGATCGAGACGGCGGGACGGAGAAACGGCGAAAGCGCGGTTCGACCATTCATCTGATTGACAACCCAATTCGGCGCAGACAGCCTGCGTTCGATGTTGGCCCGTGGTGTAAGGGAAACACAGACGTCCCTCAAACGTGAGATCCCGGTTCGAATCCGGGCGGGCCAGCTACTCTTGACAGAAGGCCGGGATTTCGGTAAATTGTAGGCGTTTGAGGGACGTGAAGTGTGTGTATCCTTTACACACGGATGGTCGAGAGGAAAAGGCCCGGAGAAATCCGGGTCTTTCTTTTTTAAAGGGAAGACAGGAGTGATCATGCTCAGACCGTAAGTTGTTAAGTTCTTCCAACGCGATTTTATGGTACGTTGACGGCGTGGGGCCGGGCCGGAAGCCACGGGCTGCCTGTCAAGCCGCCCGTGCGGGTTCAATTCCCGCCGGCTCCACGTTTTCATTTGACAAAGCGGGGAAAATACACTATAGTTTCTGTGGCAGCTCGTGGTTCATAGGTTGATTGAACCAGTGCGCGGCTTGACACAAACGGCCCCGAGAAATCGAGGCCGTTTCGTTTTTCCCCGGAGCCAGAAAAACCCCGCAGCCGACCTTTAAGGGTCGGCTTCGTGAAAA
Source organism: Candidatus Lindowbacteria bacterium RIFCSPLOWO2_12_FULL_62_27 (assembly GCA_001784175.1). Taxonomy (GTDB): domain Bacteria; phylum Lindowbacteria; class 2-12-FULL-62-27; order 2-12-FULL-62-27; family 2-12-FULL-62-27; genus 2-12-FULL-62-27. Next base: position 153,574 of record MFPR01000006.1, on the reverse strand, counting down.
TGGATATTTTCCGTTGCTCGTTGTTCATTGCCCCATTGCTCATTGTTTCATTCCCATCGAAAACATCATCGTGTCACCGGAACCTCGATACGTCAACGCGCCGCCGGCATCCACGGCGGCCGGGGCGGCAGCGAAGGAGGACCAGGTGTTCGGGGCTGCGGAGGCAGTGGATGGGAGAATGAACCAATAAACCAATGCACCAATAGACCAATGAACGCCGAGAAAACATTTTGAGAATGCGGCAATGAACCAACGAACCAATGGGCAACGGATTCACTGAATTCATTGATAATCGGTGCGTTGGTTCATTGATGCATTGGTTCATTGGTCAGCCTGATTTTTCTTCGCCGTCGCGATGCTTTTGCTGATGATGGCGCAGAGTTCTTCGCACTCGTCGAGCGCGTCCGTTGCCGTTCCGTTCGCAAGCATCTTGCTTTTGGCGATGAGTTTTAACCAGTACCGGCACTCTTTCAGTTCCTTGTTCGTGACGGACAACTTATGCACAAAATCCCCGCGGGATTCGGCCCCGCGGCCCTCTTCGTAGTTCGCCCCGCAGGACGTTCCGGCTCTCATGATCTGTTCGGCGACATGCCGCCCCGATGCGGTTTTCGGAAGCGCCTCCACAAGCCCCAAAATCCCCGCGCCGAAATCAACCAGCCGTTCCGCGAGTTCGTCGCCTTTCATGTCATCGCTCCATTGTCCTCATTGTCCATTGGTTCATTGATGCATTGGTTCACTGGTTCATTGCCCATTGTTTCACTTCCATCGAAAGCATAAATCGTGTCACCCGAACCGGGATACACGAGCGCACCACCATACCAGACGCCGGCCGGCGCGGCCGCGAGGGTGGACCAGGTGTTCGGCCCCGCGCCCCAAGCGGGGCCAGTGAAAAGTGCAAAGAGGAAAGTGGAAAGGGCGATAAGGATCGAGACGGAGAGACGGCGCGGCGGTGAAACAGCGATCAGCGTGTTAAAAAATCGTCGGGTGAGATGCCGGCGCCGCGAAGGATCGCCCGCAAAGTCCCTTCGGGCGTTGTTAAATAATTGTCGCAGGTTAAACACGGCCGCCAACCCCGGTTTCGAGTTTGCCGATGCGTTTTTCGTGATCGTCGAGCCGGTCGGAGTGGTCCTGGGAGTGCTGGGCGAGAGCCGACTGTTCTTCGCGGCTTGTTTTGATCTCCCCAAACACGGCGTCGACGTGATCGATGTATTCGCCGAATTTTTTGTCCATGTGTTCGATCATTTCCTGTTTGGCAACGTTGATGCTGTCTTCGATCTTGAATTCCAGCTTCGTGACGGCCATGTCAATCTTGGCCGCCATTTCAGACCGGACGGCGGTCACGTCAGCCTTGACGGGGGCCACGTCAGCCTTGGTCGCCGGTTCGCCGCCTTCCCCGTTATTACTCCGTGTTACGGTGCCAGCCCCTAAGTTATTGAAGTTATTTCCAGCTGTGGATTCGGGGTTCATGCTGGACAAACGGCGCCGGCCGCCCGTTCTATATATACAAATGTTACATATGTGATGCAGATCACAGTGAAGGGCAACGCGCGGAGAAACATTCTATGGGCAAAGTAGTTTTTTAATAACCGCCCAGAAGCCACAACCAGCCAACCAATGTGCCGCCATGCCGATTCAGCCTATTCATAAGTCCATAACGTATTGGCGGCTTACGGTGAACCATCCACCCCCTTAGGATACCGCACTGGGGGTGAAAGTCAAGGAAAAAATTCGAAAAAAAAGTGTATTGAAAGGGGGTCAAGGCGCCTCTGTCCGCCCGTCCCGCCGCAGGATCAGTTCCCGGATGTACTTGATGTCCTCGACATCCTTGGCGGACAGCCGGATGCGCTTGGTTTTCTCAAGGCATTCGAGGCTGGGGAGGTTGATGGCGGTATTGTCGTCCAAGTGGATGACCTCGCGAGTTTCCCACATTTCTCCGAAGTCAACGGTCCCGCCAGACTTCAGGCTGTATCCTTTCGCCCGGAATACGTCGATTTTTTCGCCGCCTGAATACACGGAGAGCTTGTAGCTCTTGAACGGGTCGTCCGCGCCGAAGGGGATGACCTCCATGTCGAGGCGGTCGCAAATATTCAAGAAGAGGCGCAGGTTCTCCTTCTCATGAGAGATGAAGAAATCGTAATCGACCGTCTGGACGGGAGCACCGTGGAATACCAAGGCTCTCCGACCGATCAAGAGATACTTGATCCCGGCTTTGTTCAGGCCCCGGATGAACTTCATCGCGTCAAGCGGCTTGTCGCCCTGCATGTCTCAACTCCTCATCAAACCGGTTCGCCTCTTCCGTCGCACTCCACCGGCGGTCCGGCGTCAGCCTCGCGAACCACGCGATGTTCTCCCGGATCGACTCGCGCTCCTCCGGCGTGATCCGGATGTCGTTCGGAAGGCGGTACCGGCGGCACAGCGCCTCCATCTCTTTGTCCTTTTTCGGGCGGCCCGGGCGGTGGGTTTTGAGGACGAGCGCGAAGACCTCGACCTCGATCCGGGAGAACAGCCAGTCCCGGCCCGCCCGCCGGGCCTTCAAACGCCCCTGCCGGCAATACCGGCGCACCAAGGTTGGGTCGATCTTCAGAAATTTCGCCGCGCGCGGCACGGTCCAGAGGTCGTCCGGCGGTTTCTCGTCGTCCATGCCATATTTATCCCGATTGCGGGACAATTTGTCAAGGCCCGGGCCGGTCACCTCGGCGTGGCGACGACGCGCGACGATTCGATCGTCCGGAGGCGGTCCTTGATTTCGGCGTCGCAGGCGGGGCGCTCCGACGGCATGGCGAGGAGAAAGCCCTGGATCAGGCGGCACTTCATGCCTTTCAGGACGTCGTACTCCTCCTTCGTCTCGACGCCCTCGGCGACACACTGCGCGCCGATCTGGTCGCTGTAATAGAGCAGGGACCGGACGAGCTTCTGCTTGCGGTCGCTCTGGTGAATGCTCCGGATGAGGGACATGTCGAGTTTGATGTAGTCAGGCTCGAGCCCGGCCAGAACTTCGAGGGACGAGTATCCGCTTCCGAGATCATCGAGCGCAATTCCCACGCCCAGCCCCTTGAAAAACCGGATGATGGAGAGAATCCGGTCGGTGGCGTGGAGGCAGTATCGTTCGGTGATTTCGAAAACGATTTGGGACAGATCCCGGCCGAAAAACGGGTTGGATTTCCGGTCGAGGTTCTCGTATTCGACGAAATCCCTGGGATGCAGGTTCAGAAACAGTTTCCGGTGGCCGCCCATCGACCGCAGGGACCGCAGCGCCGTGGAATGCGCGAAAAAGGAGAGGTCCCTCAGCGTATTGAATTTCTCCGCGCAGCCGATCAGCACTTCCGGGCCGTTCAGGACGGGATGGTTGACTCTGAGAAGCGCCTCGTAGCCGTGGATGGCCCGTTTTCCGATGTCGACGATCGGCTGAAACGCCATCCACAGGAGTTCCTTCTGCAGGATGTCGTTCAACACGCCGGCCATCTCCCGGTCGGTCCGCGCCTTCGGGATGGCCGAATACACGATCTTGGCGATCGGCCCCGCCAGACGCGCGATGCGGCCGGTGATGCTCCGCGTCAGATGCGCGGGGTTGCCTTCATCGTTCGAAACGGCCAGGACGCCGAGCTTGCGGGACCGCACGGACAGCGGAAAGATCGCGAATTCGCGCGAATACGTCTTGTGCGGAAACTTTCGCCTCATCCGGTACTGCGGATCGGCCGACCGGTCCCGGATGACGATGGGCCGGTTTTCCAGAAAGGCCCGCGCCTCCACCGCGCGCGACGAGATACCGTCGATGCGGATGACCGGCGCGCGGATGTCGCGATGATCGACGTTCGGAACGCCGGCGGCCGACACCGACTCGAGCATGTTGGTGGATTTGTTGTAGAGCATGATGGTCACGCGGCTCAACCCGAACGCTTCCTTGAGCGCGGTGACGACCCGGCTCTGGGCCGCGGCGAAATCGCCGCCGGCTTCCAATATCTCCTTCAGCGCCGCGTCCATCACGCGGTTTTGACTTTGAGTTTATCGCCGAGCCCGAGAAACACTCCCACCCACCGGCGGGACAGGTCGTGCTGGGCCGCGCGCGCCTGAATCACGGGATAGAGGCGATGGAGCGCATCGTAATACGTGTTCTGGGTCCGCCATAAGTACACGTCAAACGGCAGGTGGGCCGCGAGGCTGACCATCGCGTCGAGGGTTTCCAGCGCCGCAAGGTCGCTGTCTGTGACGTCGGCGGCCGGATCGCGGGAGTCGCAGAGCGCCATGCCCGCGAGGTGTTCGGTCTGCTGGCGGAGCGTGAAGGCGAGGCTGGCGGCGTCGAGCGCGACGCCGGCGTTGTGCGCCTCCTCGAGGAGCGCCCGGACGCGCGCAAGATCGACGGGCTCCTTTTGAATCTCGCGCCGGAGCCCCGCCGTGATGACGAACTCAGCCGCCGTGTGGATGGCTTTCGGCAGCGGCACCATGAGATCGGCCAGAAACCGGGCGAGCGGCGCGTGCTGCTCGTAGATCTGGCGGTAGACGGTCTCGATGTCGGCAAGGGTCGACTCGAGGATCGCATCCAGGATCTTCCGCTGCTCGTCCTTGAACAGCGTCTTCAGCGAATAATTGGACGAGCCGAAGTTGCGTTCCATCAGCCGGATCACGGCGGGGAAATCGGATTTGGAGAACGCGCCCGAAATTTCCCGGACCATCGCCGCCGCCGACCCGGGGCCGTCCGCCGGCCTCACGCCGCCCGTCAGGTGATGGCCGCCGAGATACAGCACGGCGTAGTTCAGGAGCGTCGACTCGCACGTGACGTCGGAGGTGACCTGGACCTGCCCGACGAGGAGCCGGGTCTTGCCGGTTTCGAGCCGCTTCTCCTCGCGGCGCTCCAGCGAATAGCAGTAAATTTTCTGCCGTTCGGTGTACGTTTCGAACAGCGAGCTGATAACGTAGTGCGCGCCGGCCTTCGAGAGGTCGACCATCGCGGGCCGTACGAATTTCTCGAACGTCACGCGGCCGTTCACATTTTCAGGGACGTTGCTGGCGGCCTTTTCGAGCCGGGCCAGAAATTCCTCCTCGATGGGCGCGTCAAAGAGATCGTCCGCAAGCTGGATCGCGCGGCCGGCGTACTGGAGGATCTGGACGGTTTCGATGCCGGAGAGCTCGTCGAAAAACCAGCCGCAGCTCGTGTACATGAGCATCGCGTGGCGCTGCATCTCCATGAGTTTCGTGACGGATATTTTTTCGTCCTCCGAAAGCGGACGCAGGGCGTGGTCGCTCAAAAAGCGTTCGGTCTCCTCGGGCGTGCGGTGGAGGATCACGGAAATATAGTCGTTGCGCGCCGACCACGGGTCCTTGAGCCACCGGCCGGCGCGCTCCTCGAAGAGCGGCGCGAGGCGGTCCCGGAGCCAGTCGAGCGCCTCCCGGAGCGGCGCGCGCCAGGCCTGCCGCCAGGCGGGGAAATTGCCGGAATTGCAGCCGCAATCGGAGCGCCAGCGCTCGACGCCGTGCGAACAGCTCCACGAACTGTTCTCGACGATCTCGACTTCGTGGGCCGGCGGGAATTTTTCTAGGAACTGGCCGTAGTTGATGATCTGCGCGAGCTGTTTCGCCTGAATGTGATGCATCGCGTAGGCCAGGGCCATGTCGCCGTGCGGATGGTGGTGGCCGTAGGTTTCACCGTCGGTCGCGATGTGGACGAGCTGCGGACGCTGGCGCGCGTCGGAAAACGCGCTCATCAGCCGGCCGGCGAAGGTTTCGCCGCTCGTCAGCAATTTTTCAAACGCCACCGCCCTCGACACCGGGCCATCGTAAAAAAACAGGTTGATCGTCCGGCCCGACGGCAGTTTCAACACATACGCGGTTGAGGGATCGACGCCGGCCGGGGGAGGCTCGGGGGGCGCGGCCGGCGCGTCGGCTGCGGCCGCCGGCGTCGCGCCGGGCCGGGCCGCCGGCACGGCGCCGGGCGGCGCGACGATCGGTTTCGTCTTTCCCGCCTGATGCGGCGCCAGCACGGTGAACTTGATCCCGAGTTCCGCGAGGACTTCAAGCGTCGCGAGATCGACGGCCGTTTCCGGAAGCCACAACGATTCGGGGAAACGGCCGAACCGGCTCTGGAAATCGCGGATGCCCCACAGGACCTGCGTGTATTTGTCCCGCGCGTTCGCCAGCGGCAGGATCATGTGGTTGTAGCCCTGCGCCATCGCCGAGCCATGCCCCCCGAAGCGTTCCCGGGTTTGCCGGTCCGCCTCCAGGATCGACTCGTAGGTGTCGGGAATATTGTCCTGCATCCAGGAGAGGAGGGTGGGGCCGAAATCGAAACTGATGTTGGCGTAATTGTTGGCGATCTTGAGAATCCGGCCGTCGCCGTCGAGAATGCGCGACGCGCGGTTGGCGATGTAGCACTCCTGCGCGATCCGGCGGTTCCAGTCGTGATACGGAAGGGCCGAATCCTGCAGCTCCACCGATTCCAGCCACGGGTTCTCCCGGGGCGGCTGATAAAAATGGCCGTGCACGCAGATGTAGCGGTCCATGTCAGTCTCCCATCCTCAGTCTTCGGTCGTCGCTAGTGTGCTTATCAGAGATCGGCGGCGTACGGAAGACCGGCGCCGGCAGTCGGGATCAAAATTCGACGGCGAAGCCGATCCGGTGGGAGCTCTTGAAGAAGCCCTGCGGCGCGTAGGCGTAATTGAGGGTCCACTTGTCCATCTGAAGTCCGAAGCCGGCGGTCAGCCACTCCTTGAGGTCGCGATTGCGGCGGTCGTAGCCGACGCGGATCGCGGCGAAATCGACGGGGCGAACCTCCAGGCCGGCGTTGTAGTGCATGCGATTTCGCACGGGCGCGGTCATGTCGGCGCCCAGCCGGGCCTTCCAGGACCGCAGCATGAAGTGGTAGGCGAGGCCGGCCTTGTACTGGAGCGGCAATTCGTCCTTCTGCTGGCGGAACTTGATCTGCGTGCCGAAATTCTGGGCGGCGAATCCCACCGAAAACGCTTCGAGCAGGCGGAACTGCAGGCCCGCGTCGACGGCCCAGGCGTCGCCCTGCTCCGATTCGATGTCCGACCGGATGTACTTGCCGGTCAGCCCGACGGAGGCGTTCTCAAACAGCTTCTTCGCGTACGAGACCGACAGCGCAAGATCGTAGGCATCGAAGGACCCAAGACCCGTCACGGCATTGCCGGCGCCGTCGACTTCCGTGCGCGTGAGCACGCCGGCGTCCGCGTGGTAGAGCGCAAACCCCATCACGCCGTTTCCGCCGGAGGGATGGGCGTACGCGAGATAATTGTTTTTGACGTCGAGGACATAATTGTGATGGACAAACGCAAGCTGCCGGCGCTTCGCCTCCGCAAGGCCCGCCGGGTTCCAGTAGATCGCGTCGACCCCGGCCGCGTCCGCCACGGCCGCCGCCCCCTGCGCCTCGTACCGCGCGCCGGGATAGATATTGAGGAAGGCCGCCCCGGTCGTCCCGGCCTTCTTGTGCGGGCCGGCGGCCTGCGCGGCAGTCCAACCGGCCAGCATGAGCAGGACGGCAAGAGAAAGAACTCGTTTCATTACCGGACCACCGCGACCTTCCCGGCAAATTTCTCTCCCGAGCCGGATTCGATGAGGTACAGATACACGCCGCTGGCGACCGGGCGGCCCTGGGAATTCTTGGCGTCCCACTGGACCCGGCCCGTGCCGGCGACTTCGAACTCGTCGACCTTGACGCCGTCGAGCGAGAAGATCGTGATGCGCGCGAAGGCGGTGAGGTTCGAGAAGGTGATGCCGGACCCGACCGTGCCGTCGTATTCGCGGCCGGCGCGCGCGTTGCCGGAATTGGGTTTGAAGGGATTCGGATAGACGACGACGTTGTTGAGGTCGCCGGCCACGGCCACCGCCGGCAGGACGGCGTAGAACGACAAGTGCTGCAGGTTGCCTTCGACCTGGCCGGTCACCGGATTGTATCCGCTGCCCGCCACCTGGTCCCAGGCGAGCGTCGCTTCGTTGAACGTGAAGAGCCGCAGGTCCGTCAGGAGGCTCGTGCCCAGATCCATGCCGGTCGGATCGATCGACAGCGACAGCGTCTGGAAACTGCCCTCGCTGGCGCCGATGCTGCTTCCGGCGGCGTCGTACAGCGTGAACTCGAAGGCGGTGAACTGGAAGCTGGATCCGAGCGAGGCGCCGGCCGTCAGCCGGAGCGCCACCGTGTCCGGGGCGCGGCGCACGGTCAGGTTCGTGCCGGAATCCTTCGGCTGAATGTTGATGTTCCATGAATTCGTATAGGCGCCGCGGACAGGGTCGTAGAGCGGAACGGCCACGCGCGCTGGCGCGGCGGTGTCCGCAAACGACAGCACGCCCACCCAGGTCTCGGAGCGCGTGCTTTGCGGAAGCTGTGTGGTCATGCCGCTCGGCAACGACATCGCCGAAACCTCGCCCGTCAGGCGGTTGATCCGCACGGTGTCATAAAAGGCGCGGCCGTACGAGTCGGTCAGGCGCGCCACAAAAATGTTCGGGCCGAGGACCGTCGCGACCGCCACGCCGATATTGAAGGCGGCGCTATCGCTCGCAATGCCCACGGTGTAGACGGTGTCGCCGTTTTGCGTGACCGTGAGCGCGACCACCGGCTCCGTTTCGTTGACGCGGCCCCGCAGAACCACGATGGGACGCGTGTCGATCGGCAGGGTCGGCATGAACCGGAAGCCGCGCGCGGTGACCGTGTCGAAGGACAGCGTCACATTGAAGCGGCGGGTGGCGCTCGTTTCGACGTTCCCCGCAATGTCCCGGGCGATCACGCGCCAGAAATAGGCGCCGGCCGGATACGGGAACGGCGGCGCGTAGGCCGTGACACGGAGGACCCGGCTGTCATGCAGGGCCGTGAACTCGTAGTTGCGCGCGACCTGGACGTGATAGGTTTCGCCGTCGCCGCTCCACACCATCATCGGCCGCGGGGTTTGCAGGTCGGAATCATTAGGCGGAAAACTCGGGATGACCCGGACGGCCGTGTCGATGTACAGCGTTCGTACGGCCGAAACGGTCCGGCCGCCCAGCGTCTTCGAGCCGGTGACGCGCCAGAAATAAATGCCATACACAAATCCGCGCGAGGCCGTGAAGCTCGTCGCGGTCAGCGTCTTCGAATCGTAGATCGCTCCGAATGCCGGATCGTTCGCCGCGACCTCGACCACGTACGTGTCGGCGTCGCCCGCCCACGTGAAGGCCGGCATCGTCTCGTTGGTCTGCCGGAAATCCGCCGGGCCGAGCGGCGTGACGACCACGGCGGCGCCGGAGTCGATCACGAGCGTCCGCGCCGCGCTCGTTTCCACATTGCCTGCGCGGTCGGTCGCCACGACGCGCCAGAAATGAGTGTCGTACGCATAATCGGCGGCCGGCGTGTAGGCGGTGAGGTTCGTGGCCTGCGCGTCCGCGATCGTCGCGAAGGCGCCCGAGGTCGAGACCTGGATCGTGTAGGTCTCCGCGTCGCCCGACCACGTGAACGCCGGCCGGCGGCTGCTGGTGCGCTGCAGGTCCGGCGGGAAGGACAGCGCGACCGTGACGGACGTGTCGACCGCCAGGGACCGCGCGGCCGATGTCTCGACGTTGCCGGCGCGGTCGGAAGCGATCACGCGCCAGAAATAAGTATCGGCGGTGTAGACGGAGGCCGGCGTATAGGCCGTCAATGCGGTGGTGCGGCTGTCGACCAGCGGGACGAAGGCCGCGGATTTCGAAATCTGGAAAACGTAGGTTTCCGCGTCGCCGGACCACGCGAACGCGGGAGACGTGGCCTTGGTGGAATGACCGGCGCCCGGATCGCCCAGGCTGACCGACACGCCCGTGTCGATCACCAGGCGGCGCGCGGGGGACGTGTCCACTCTGCCCAGCCCGTCCCGGACGATCACGCGCCACACGTACGTGTCGGCCGGGTAGTCGATCGCGGGCGCGTGGGTCGATCCGGCGGACGAACGGGCGTCCAGCAAAGTCGAGAACGCCGACGTGCGGGAAATCTCAAAGGTGAACGTCTCGCCGCTCCCGTTCCATGCGAAGACGGGCCGCAAGCTGTTCGTGTACGTCGTGTCTTCCGGGCTCAGGAGGTTGACGACGACACCCGACACCACCGTCAGCGTCCGCGCGGCCGAGGTCTCGACGTTGCCGGCACGGTCCATCGCGATCAGCCGCCAGTAATAGGTGTCCGGCGCGTAGGTCGCGGTCGCGGCGAAGGTCACGGACGTCGTTGTCCGGCTGTCAAAGATCGTTGCGAAGGTCGACGAGGTCGACGCCTGAAGGGTGTAGGTGTCTCCCGTTCCCGTCCATGTGTACGTGGGCTGCGTCTCGCCCGTCTTGGCCAGATGGGACGGAGACAAGAGCTGGACCGTGACGAGCGTGTCGATGACAAACCCTCTCGCGGCGGTCGTGAGAATGTTTCCGGCCACGTCCCGCGCGACGACGCGCCAGAAGTAAGTGTCCGGGGGCAGTCCGGCGGCCGGCGTATGGGTGGTGGACGATACCGTGTTCTGATGCGCCAGCGTGCCGAAATTGACATCGGAGGAAACCTGGACGGTGTACGTATCGGCGTCGCCCGTCCAGGAGAACGCCGGCCGCGGGTTGTTGGTCACAAACGCGTTGGCCGGCGACGCAAGCGTTACCGACACATGCGTGTCGATCACCAGCAGGCGCGAGGCCGCCGTGATCTGGTTGCCGGCAAGATCCGATCCGGTCACGCGCCAGTAGTAGGTGTCGGCCGGATAGTTGAAGGCCGGCGCGAAACTCGTCGTGAACACAATGGAGTCGTCCACCGTGGTCCCGAATGCCGGGGACGTGGAAATCTGGAGCCTGTAGGAGTCCGCGTCGCCCGACCAGGCGAACACGGGCCGCACTGCGCTTGTCCGGGACGTGTCGGCCGGCGTCAAAAGCGCCACGGAAACGATGGTGTCAATGTGGAGAACCCGCAGGCCCGTGATGCCGTTGTTGCCCGAACGGTCGATGGCCGAGACGCGCCAGTAAAATGTGTCGTGCGGATAAATTCGGGTCGAGGCATACGTGGTGCCCGTCGTGGTCAGACTGTCAAACAGGATGGAGAAATCGTTGAGACGCGACACTTCGAGCTTGTAGGTGTCGGCATCGCCTGTCCAGGCGAAAGCGGGCGTGGTGTCGTTCGTTCGGGTGAATCCCGCAGGGGCCACCAGCGACACGCGGACGCCGGTGTCGATGACAAACCGGCGCGACGGCGAGGTGTCCGCGTTCCCCGCGCGGTCCAGGGCCAGGATGCGCCAGTAATAGGTGTTCGCCGCAAGGACCGAAGACGGGGTAAACTGGCTTGATGTCGTGAGCGCGCTTTCGACCGTCGTTCCGAATCCGGAGGAGGTCGAGATCTGCGCCACATACGTGTCGGCCTCGCCGGTCCAGGTCAGAGCCGGCTGCGGGTTGCTTGTTTCGTGAAGATCCGCAGGCGCGGCGGGGGAGACGGATATCTGCGTGTCGATATAAAGCGTGCGGGCGGCCGAGAAGGCGCCGGCGTTTCCGGCGCGGTCATACCCGCGGACACGGTAATAATACGTGTCCTGCGCGAGCGACGACACCGTCGACGAGGACGTCAGCGTCGTTTCGGCGGAAACGAGCGCCGCGAAGGCGGATGATTTTGACAACTCAAAAACATAGCTGTCCGCGTCGCCGGACCAGGCGAAGGTCGGCGCCGGCTTGTTCGTCACGGCCTGGTCGGCGGGAGACGTCACCGTCGGGACCGACGGCGCGGCCGTGTCGATGACGAGTTTCCGGGCCGGCGTGGTGTCCCAGTTGCCGGCATTGTCGCGCGCGGCCACGCGCCAGTAATAGGTGTCGGCCCTGTAGCCGGGAGACGGCGTGTACGTCCCGCCGCCGGTCGTCAGGCTGTCGGCGACGGGCGCGAACGCTGCCGAAAGACTGATCTGCCACGTGTAGGTGTCGCCGCTTCCGCTCCATGTGAACGTCGGCGTCGTATCGTTGGTTTCGTTCGGATCCGGCGGGAGGTTCGCGTTGACGACAAGGCCGGTATCCACAAACAGCATCCGCACGGCGCTGGTTTCCTGATTGCCCAGCCGGTCCACGCCCGTCACGCGCCAGTAGTACGTGTCGGCCGGATACGCGGACACCTGCGCCGGCTCGTAGCTGCCGCCGGTCGTGTCGTTCTGGTCGTAGATCGTCGAGAATGAACTTGCGCGCGACACCTGGACGGTGTAGGTGTCGGCGTCGCCGGACCACGTGAATGTCGGACGCGTGTCGCTCGTTTGGAACATCTGTTCCGGGCCGAGCAGGACGACCCTGGCGCCCGTGTCGATCACGACCCGCCGCGAGGCCGTGGTGTCCCAGTTGCCGGCGGCATCGCGCGATATCACGCGCCACCAGTAGGTGTCCGCGCCGTAGCCGGAGGCCGGCGTGTGGGCCAGGCCGCCCGTCGTCGCGGCGTCCGACAGGGTCGTGAACGCGGAGGTCTTCGAAATCTGAATCGTGTAGGTGTCGCCGTTTCCGGTCCATGAGAACGCCGGCGCCGTCACGTTCGTTTCATGGCCGTCCGCAGGACCCGCCAGCGTCGCCTGCACGAAGGTGTCCACGAGAACCCGGCGCGCCGCTGTTGTCTCGGTGTTGCCGGCCGGGTCGCGCGCGACGACGCGCCAGTAATAGGTGTCCGCCGGATAATCGGCGGAGGCCGTGTACGCGAACGCCGCCGTCGTCAGGCTGTCATGGAGGGTCGTAAAGGAACTCCCGCGCGAAATCTGGATGACAAATGTTTCTCCGTCGGAAGACCACGCAAAAGCCGGCCGCAGATGGTTGGTGGGATAAAGATCATAGGGCGATGTGAGCGATACCGACACGAACGTGTCGATGACGAGCGCGCGCCATGCCGCCGCGGCGGAATTGCCGGCGCGGTCCCAGACCAGGACGCGCCAGAAATAGGTGTCGGCGACATAGGCGGTCGACGGCGTGTGGGCCGTCCCCGCCAGAAGCTGGCTGTCGATCACGATTCCAAACGCGCTCGATTTCGAAATCTGGTACTCGTATGTGTCGCCATCGCCCGTCCACGTGAAGGCCGGCGATCGGAGGTTCGTCCGTTCGGCTTCGGTGGGGCCGGCCAGCGCGACGACCACCGACGTGTCGATCACCAGCGTCCGGGCGGCGCTCGTGTCGAAATTGCCCGCCGTGTCCTCGGCGATGACGCGCCAGAAATACGTGTCGGCCGCATGATCGGCGGTCGGCGTGTACGCGAAGGCCGCCGCCGTCACGTTGTCCACGAGGGGGCTGAAGCCCGCCGATTTCGAGACCTGCACGGTGAACTGCCTGCCGTCACCGGTCCAGCTCAGCGCCGGCCGCAACGCGTTGGTCCGGAAGAGATCGGCCGGCGACGCGGGCGACGCCTGCGCCTTGGTGTCGATGACGATGGACCACGCGGGCGTGATCTTCACGCCGCCGACCGAATTGCGCGCCGTGAGGCGCCAGAAGTAACTGTTCGCCGCGTATCCCGGGGCCGGCGTATACGCGAGACTCGTGGTCGTGACGCTGTCCAGGACGGCCGCAAAGCCGACGCTGGTCGAAATCTCGAAGGTGTAGGTTTCGCCGCTGCCGGTCCAACTGAACGCGGGCGTCGTGTCGTTCGTCTCGACGCGGTCCGCCGGGCCGAAGAGGTCCGCGCGGACGCCGGTGTCGATCACGATCGTGCGGGAGGCCGAGGTCGCGGCGTTGCCGACGAAATCGGTCGCGATCACGCGCCAGTAAAACGTGTCCGCCGGATAATTCGCGCCCGGCGTGTACGCGAGGCCGGTCGTGGTCGTGCTGTCCACCAGCGTCGCGAACGTGGTCTGCCTCGAGATCTGGAAATTGTACGTGTCGGCGTCGCCGGTCCACGCGAACGGCGGGCGCACGGCGCTTGTGTCCACGAGGTCGGGCGGCGCAACAAGCGTGACGGCAACCTGCGTGTCGATGTGGATCACGCGGGCCGGCGCGGCGGTCTGGTTGCCGGCGCGGTCCAGCGCCACGGCGCGCCAGAAGTAGGTGTTGTTCGGATAGATCAGGGCCGACGGTGTGTAAGCGGTGGAAGTCACCAGCGCGTTGTCGACCAGCGGCGAAAACGTCGGCGCAACGGAGAGCTCGAACCGGTACGTGTCCGCGTCCGGGCTCGACCAACTGAACGACGGCGTCGTGTCAGCCGTTCGCACGCCGCTGTCCGGCGCCGCCAGGCTCACCCGCACGCCCGTGTCGATCCGCAGCGTCCGCACGCTGCTCACGGCCTCATTGCCCGCGCGGTCGCGCGCGCGAACGCGCCAGGAATACGAGGTGTCCCCGTTGGTCACGAGAAGCCACGAGTTCGGATCGATGGTCTGCACCGTGTGGGCGACCGCGGTGAAGGCCGGCGTCGTGCTGACTTCGAGCGTGAACAGATCAAATCCGCTGACGTCGTCCGCCGGCTGGCTCCAGGCGAATTTGACGAAACTCGCCGACGTCTCCAGTCCGTTCGCGGGCGCGGTGAGCGTCACGGCGGGGATGAAAAAGTCGACGGTCAGGTCGCGCGCGTCGCTCCAGGGAGATGTCTCGAAATCGTCCATCTCCTGCACCCGCCAGTAATACCGGTCGCCGCCGGCAAACGTGTAGCTGTAGGCGCTGGTCAGGCCGGCGCGCACGTAATCGACGACGAGCTGCGCGAAGGCGGAATCGTTTGCGATCTGCACGCGGTAGCGCGGGCTGGCGGTCGACGTCGAGTCGGGGTCGCGGCAGGACCACACGAACGTGACGGCGGAGGTGTTGGCGGTGGCCGAGGCCGCGGGCGAGATCAGGACGGGTTTGCCCGGCGGCGCGTTGACACGGCCGTCGCGCGTGAAGGAGATGTCGAAGGAACTGTTGATCACGCCGTCCTGCGCGTCGCCCCACGTGTTGCCGTTGATGGTCGTCACGGCGTCCACGGCGTCGCTCTGGTAAATTTCGGCGGTGTTGCCGCCGCTGTTCGACGCCGTCATGGCGGTGAACCGCACCGTCGCGGGCAGCGCGACGCCGAGGTCCGACCAGTGATACCGGCCCTCCATCGCGTCGTTGGCTGTGCTGAGGGTGACGTTGCCTTTTTCCGACCATGTGAAGCCGCCGGCGCCCGCGCCGTAAAAGCCGGCCTTGTTGTTGTTCATCACAAGCTCATAGTCACGGAAGGCCCGCGTATCCATCTGCGTCTCGCTGCTCCCGCCGAACGCGCGCTCGCCGCTGCCGGACACGCGGTCCTTGTCGAGCGCGATCGACAGGTACGGCAACGCCGCGCTCGTGATGTCCCGGAACCGCGCGAGCACGTAGAGGTGCGCCGAATCGCCGGCCAGCCGCAGTTCCTTCAAATCGTAATTTGCGTCGGGGTCGGCGGCGTCGGTGCGCTCGTCGAGCGTCGCGTCGGTCCAGATCCATTCGCCGGCGCTCACGGTGTGCGTGTTGGACGCGGTCGAGGCGACGCCCAGCCAGTTGGCGGGGTCGCCGTCCGGCAGGTTCGTGATGCTGATGGTGATCTTGAGGGCGGCGCTCCACGGTGACCAGTCGAAATCGTCGCGCGTGCGGACGCGCGCGTAATAGTCGCCATTGCCGCCGAAATCGTGCCCGCGCGTCGTCACGAATCCGGTGGAGGAATCGGTGAAGACCAGAGTCGCGAAGACGGTGTCGCGCGCCACCTGGAGCTCGTACATCGGCGTCACCGCGATCTGGCCGTCGCCGTCGTTCCAGGTCCATGCGAAATTCACGATGTCGCTCGACAACGTGCTGCCGTCGGCCGGCCCCGCCCACGCCGGAGCCGTCGGGGCGGTGTTGACTTTGCCGTCGGCGTTGAAGCCGATGTCGAAGTAATAATCAAGCTGGCCGTCGCCGACGTCCGACCACGTGTTGCCCGAGGCGGTGGTGACGGCGTCGAGGATGTCGGCGCCGAAGACCTCGTCGGGGTTGCCGGCGTTGTTGCGGGCGGAAGCCATGGTGATGCGCAATTTTTTGGGAAGGGTGACGCCGATGGAATACCATTTGAAATTGGCTTCGATCACGTCGTTGGCGGTCGAGATGAAGGACGCGCCGGTGTCCTTCCAGGTCCAGCCGCCGGCGCCGACGCCGAAATGGCCGGTCTTCGTGCCGTTGAGGATGACCTCGTAGTCCCGCCATGCGGCGTTGTTCATCGTCGCTTCGATGTACTGGCCGAACCACTGCTCTCCACCGGTGGCGGCCGGGTCCCGGTCCACGCCCAGCGTCAGATAGGGAAACGTGTTGTCGGTGATGTTGTCCATCCGGACGAGCATCGACATTCCGGCGACGTCGCCCGTGAAGCGCACCTCCTTGAGGTCGTAATTGCTGTCCGGGTCGGCCGCGTCGCTGCGCTGGTCGCCGACGGCGTCCTTCCAGATCCATTCCCCGCCGCTGATCGCGATTGTGTTGTCCGACGTCGGCGCTGTGCCGACCCACTCGCCGGCATGGCCGTCCACGGCCACGGCGTTGCCGCTGATGAGCGCGGTGTCCGAGGCCGACGTGTCGCTCAGGTTGCCGGCGCTGTCCTGCGCGCGAACGACATAATAGTAGGTGACGCCGGCCGAGGCGGCGTCGGTGTATTTCGTGTCGGAAATCAAACCGCCCAGCGCGGTGAACTGGCCGGCGGCGGCCGTGTTCCGGTACACGCGATAGCCCGAAAGGTCCGCCTCGGCGTTCCGGGCCCACGTGACGCGGATCGTTCCGCCGGTCACCGCCGCGTCCACGCCCGACGGCGCGGCGGGTGCGGTCGTGTCCGGCACGAACGGCAGCGCGGACACCTGGGCCGAGGTCGGGCCCTCCTGCAACGCCGAATCCTCGGCGGAGACTTTGAAATAGTAGGTCGTGCCGTTGGTCAGGCCGGTGCACGGGTACGCGGCGCCCGCAACCCGCGCGGCGATTTTCGTGAACCCCGATCCCGAAACCGTCGAGCGGTAGATGTCGTAGCCGGCGAGGTCATATTCGGTGTTCGCGTTCCAGGTAAGCTGCGCGGTGGCGTTGCCGGCGGTGGCCGCAAGGCCCGTGGGCGCGGCCGGCAGAAGGTCGCCGTCGACGTTCCAGGCGTTGCTCACGAACATCCGACCGCCGCCGTGGTCGACCACGGTGACTTCTCGGTTGACCGACTCGTTGGCCGGGAAATTGCCCTCCCAGCCGGTGGTGTCCTTGATGTATTTGTACTGGAGACGCTCGTTGACCAGGAACTGTTTCGTCACCCGCCAGATTCCGGCGCCTTCGTTGGTCAGGGTCGTCGCGGACGGCGTCCAGGCCGGGGAGAATTTGTCGCCCGCGATCTGAACAGCGCTCAGGGCGCCGGCGGCCGAGGCGTTCATCCGAAAACTCACTTGGATCCCTCCGTGCGGCGTCGCGCTCACGACCGTCGAGGAATCGCTCTCGTTGCCGCCGGTGTCCACAGCGGTGACGACGAAGTAATAAGTCGAATCATTGGGCAGATTGTTCACGTTGTAAATGGTCAGCACCAGAACCGAGCCGTTGTCCTTCACGAACCCGTTCGTCGCCGACAGCGACCGGTACACGTTGTAGCCCGCAAGATCGGCCTCCGTGTTCGCGAACCAGCTCACCGTGACCTTCGAGTCGCCGGGCGCGGCGCTCACGTTCGCCGGACGCGCCGGCGGCTGCGCCGCGAGCGCGCGGGCGCCGATGGCGGCCGTCGTGTCGCTGACGTTGCCGGCCGAATCGAACGCGGTGATGACATAGTAGTAGGTGTCCGTGAGGCCCATGCCTCCGTCGGTGTACGACGTGGCCGCGGCGCCCGCCGTTTGGGCCAGAGCGTAGCCCGACCCCGCCGACGTGGAACGATACACGCGGTAGCCGGACAGATCGTACTCGCGGTTCGCGGTCCATGCGACCCGAATCGCAAATTCCTGCGAGGTCAACGTCACGCCCGTCGGGCGCGCCGGCGGCGTCAGGTCGACGCCGGAGGGCGTCGCGGAAACCATCGCGGAGGTGTCGCTCGCGTTGCCTGAGGCGTCGACGGCGCGCAGCCGGTAATAGTACACGACGCCGTTGGTCACCGACGTGTCGGTGTGAGTCGCGATCCGGCCGGTCGTGACGAGGAGCGCGTACGGGCCGGCGGTGTCGGCCGCGCGGTAAACCTGGTAACCGGTGAGGTCCGCCTCGACCGGCGCGCTCCATACGAGAACCACCCGCTGGTTGTCCGGCGTCGCCGTCAGGCCCGTGGGCGCGGCCGGGGCAATCGTGTCGACGATCAAATCGATCCGGTAATCGGCGCCGTTGTTCTTGCCCCATGTGCCGTCGTCATGGCGGAACACGAAATCGATGCGGGGGACGGACTGCGACTTGTTGAACGGTCCGATCACGGCGTGGAAGTTCGCGTCCAGCCGCGTTTCCACCGAGAAGTTGTCATACGGCGCCGTTGCGGACGGCCAGTACGACGAGTCCGGCTTCAGCCAGCCGTTCACGCCCCAGTGGAGATACCCGGCCTTCGTGGCGGTGATCAGGATCGTGTCGCTCGACGTCGGTGCGGACGGCTGCCAGACGCCCGAGCCAACACTGCTGGTCACCGTCTGGCCGACGTAGACGTGATGGATGTCCGACTTCGTCACGTTCCCGCGGCCGTCCACGGCTTCGACGTAATAGTCCAGCAATGAATTGGTGAGGCCGCTTACCCGCGCCGTGTAGATGCTGGCGCGATAGAGCGGCTGAAGCTGGGCCGCGGGCGGATTCGGAAAGGCTTTGATCGACATCGCGGCCGTCAGCCACGGGCCGACGCCCGCGCCGGCGCCGTAGACTTCGTTCGCGTTGTCGCTCAGCGGATTTTCCCCGTCGGCGTCGATCCGGTACTTCAGCGTGACGGACGTCAGGCCGCTCGCGTCATAAATAAAGGTGAATACGTCGAAATCGCTCGGCTGAAGGCCCTTGAACGCCTCCTCCGCGCCCGGGTTGTACGGCTCGCGCAGAAGCGGGAACACCGTGGGGCCGACATTGTCCGGCGTGCTGCCCGGCGGCGTACCGGCGCCGATCACGGCGTCGGCGAAATTCATCGCGGCGTTCACTGCCCGCGTCGGCTGCTCGTCCCACTGGACCGTGCCGTCCCAGTACCAGTAACAGCTCGCCTCGCCGACCAGAAACTCGCGCCAGCCCTTGTCGGTGTTGTTCCCGGTGCCGTCCATGATGGCGCCGATGTCGCCCGACGGCGGCTGGATGCTCTCGGCGTGCATCATCCGGTTCTTGCCGGCGGTGATGACCATCCACGAGTTCCAGTCGGAACTGAATCCGTTGGTGAAATCGACGACGCCGTTCTTGTAGGGGTCGCCCATCCACTTCTTCAGCTCCTGGTCCCCGAGGTCCGCGCCGACCCACGATCCGTCCGTCACGTGAACGACATCGTTCGGGTCCGGCGGGAACATCGAGAGGTAATCCTGGACGGTGGTGAAACGGAATTTGTTCGGGTCGGCCCCGCCCAGCCAGCCCATCGTTTCGACGTAATACCGGAATCCGCTCGCGCCGGCGTTGTCCCCGTCGTGCGCGAGCACGACCAGCATCGGGTGGTTCGGGTCGGTGTTGTAGGGCAGGAAGGCCTCCAGGCGCTGCTGCGGCGTGCGGTCGCCGTAGCTGTCGTCGTAGCCGAGCGTCCGCTCCAGCGGAACGACGATGATCTTGCGCTCGGTTCCGGTGGCGGGGTCGACATATTTCGTGTAGTGCGGCGTGACGCTGAACGGCGCCGACACCTTGTAGGACGTGTTGGTCTGACAGCTCAGGGACAGATAGTTGGCCTGCGGGTTGTTCACCTGCTCCGCGCGGTTCGGCGGGTTGACCTTTTCGCTGATGCTCCACGGAAAATTCTTGTTGGCGTGATCTAGGTGCAGGTTGTCGACCATCACCCATTCGATGCCCTCGTCGAGAAGCGCCGGGATCATGCGCTCGGAAAAGGCGCTCTCCGGCGGGAACATGCCCTTCGAGTACGGATTGCCAAAACGGTTCGTGAGCTTGCGGCGGTGCATCTGCACCTGCAGGCGCAGGTCGCGATAGTGAATGAACGGCATCATCGGATGGTGGTAGCCGAACGCCACAAGGTCCGTGCGGCGGTTGCCCAGGGACGTGCTCCAGCCGTGGCCCTCCGCATAGCGGTTGCTCCAGCCGCCGTAATAGGAATGGCCGACGGCGGACATGTTATCGATGTTTTCGATCAGCGATCCCGAGTAGCTGATCTGCGCGCCCCAATTGGGCAGGTAGCTGAACCGGGAAATATTGTCGATCGGATTGTGCGTGTAGGCGTCGACGCGGTCCGGCCAGCCGAGCACGTCTCTCACGTAGGAGTAGTTCGACCGGGTCGAATACGTCGTCACGATGTTTTCGTAGGGCCAGTAAATCGGCTGGTGCATGTGCCAGTGGTACGCGATGTAGATCGGCACGGACCCGCCGGCCGGCGTCGGCGTCTGCTGGACGGACGCCGACCAGAGGCCCTCCGATCCGGAGTTGTCGACCGCGCAGACCCAGTAGGTGTAGCTGAAGCTCGACGAAAGATTCTGATGCAGGTACGACGTGCCCGTGATGAGCGCCGAATTCAGTTTCTGCGGGACGCCGTTCAAGGTGACCGTGAAATAGATGTTGTATCCGGCCAGGTCCGCCTCGGTGTTCGCGTTCCACGTCACCGTGATCTGGTTGACGCCGGCGGTCGCCGCTACGCCGCTGACCTGCGCCGGCGGCGGGTTCGTGCCCGGCAGGCCGTTCAGCTCCGGCGTGCTGACCGACTCCTGGCCCATCTGGTCCAGCGACCGGACGATGTAATAGTAGCGCGTCCCGCTCGTCAGGCCCGAATCGAGGTGGCTTTCGATCCGGCCGGCCGACGCGATGCGGACGTACGGCCCGCCCGTCGTCTGCGACCGGTAGACGTTGTATCCGACGACGTCGAAATCGGCGCTGTGGACCCACTTGATCCGGATCGTGTCCGAGCCGACTTCCAGCGACGCCGAGTTCGGCACGGCGGGCGGCGGATCGCCGATGACGTTCCATTTGTTGTTGACGGTCATCTTGCCGCCGCCCTGGTCGGCGACGGTGAGCTCGCGGTTTTTTGACGTTGTCGTAAAATCGCTCTCCCACGCGGTCGTGTCGTGTACGTATTTGTACTGCAGAACGGTCCCGACGGTCAGCGGGAGCGTGATCGAGAATGTCCCGCCGCCGTTGGCCGGCATCGTGAACGGGCCCGGCGTCCAGGCGGGACTCAGCGCGTTGCCCGCCATCTGCGCGAGCCCGTAGGTCGGGAGGCTTCGCAGGTCGATCGTGAACGTCACGCTGATCGAAGTGACCGGGACCGCCCGCACCTCGTTGGAGTTCGGCGACTGCACGCCCTTCTGGCTGACGGCGCGGACGACGAAGTAATACGTCTCGCCGTTGTTCAGGCCGTACACGGAATAGACCGGGATCGTCACCGTGTCGGCGTTGCACTGCGTGTAAGGCCCGCCGGAAGTTCCACTCTTATAGACGTGATATCCCGCCACGTTCGTGTCCGGGACCGCCTGCCAGGACAGCGCCACCCGGCCGTTGTAGGCCGCCGCCGCCAGGCCCGCCGGCGCGGCCGGGGTGTCCGGGATGTAGAGGGTGTCGCTCGTGTTCAATGTCAGGCTGAACGAAAATGTCCCGTTGCCCGCCAATTCAATCTGCCGCACGAACGGCGAGTTCGTGTTGTCCGGCGTACCGTCGGTGAATCCGGTGTTGAGCGTCGCCTGGTTGAAGGTCACGTAGACCTGGCCGCCGTTCGTGTTCTTGATGCCGTAGAAACTTCCGCCGGCGCTGCCGATCGTCTGGATCTTGCGCTCGCCGGTGAATACCATGTCGTAAAGGTTGCCCACGAGGCCCATCCGAACGTTCAACGCGCCCGTCACCGACTCGTTGTAGGTCACGTCCAGCGTGCCGGCGCCCGAAGGCAGCCGCACCGTTTTCTTGATGAGCCCGTCCGGCGAAACCAGACCGATCGTGTCCGCGCCCGTCGTGACGCTGTAGAGCGCGTTCACATACGCGCCGCCGTTCATGTCGGCGAGCGCCGACACCCGGCGGACCACGTCCTCTTCTTCTCCCTCAAAGGCCGCGTTGGCGATCGAGTTGCCGATGAGTTCAATGCCTCCGCGCGCGGCGTCGTACGCGAATCCCATCACCATCCGGCCACCGTCGTTTTCGAAGAGCGCGTAGACGCGGTTGTTCTTTAATATGTATTCGTTCTCCCCGTCATGGTCCACGTCCTTGGACTGCACGACGGTCCCCGCCGACTGCGCGCCCGTCCGCACGTCCTCCGCCCACTTCGCGGCGTCCACGATCCCCGATACCTGCCGGATGTGCCCGTGCAGATCGAGCGCCCAGAAGACGACATTGTCGCTGGTGAGGTCGGGCTCAAGCCAGTTGTAGTTCGCGTCCCAAGCCTTTTCGGTGTAGTCCTCGTCGTGCCAGGCCGATTCGTAGATGAGATGCGTGTAGCCGAGTTCGGCGAGTTTCTTAAGCTCATTCGCCGGCGCATTCTTGATGTCGTCCCACACGTCTCGGAGGATCGTGCCGGCGTCCCAGATCGATCCGTATTTTTTGCCGCTCGCGATCGGCGTTTTCACGCCGTACTGCTTGCCGGTCAGTACCGGTACGGTGTTCTGGAACGACGCCTCCTGGCTGCTGCCGAAATACCAGTTGTCGTAGTTGCCCTCGGTCGCATGCAGAAGCCACTGGTACGTCGATTTCGGAAGGTTCAGGTTCGTGCCGTGGTCGACCGGCCCCCAGTTGCGGTCCAGGACCTGCTCGAGCGTCACGACTTCGACCCACGGGTGGTTGGCGATCCACCGGATCGTGTTGTCGTACTGGTCCGGATTTTCGTTGATGACGGTCTGCGACGCGAAAGACCGGCCGGCGTAGGCCTCCCAGTCGTCGAAGACCAGCACGAGCTGTTCCTGGTCGGTGTCGCGCGCGAGGTCGAGGAGAAGCTTGCGGACCTGGTAGTTCGCGCCGCCGTCCTGCGACCAGAACTTTCGGTCGTCGGGCATGTCGTTGATCATGAAACAGAG
The DNA here is from genome assembly GCA_001784175.1 of Candidatus Lindowbacteria bacterium RIFCSPLOWO2_12_FULL_62_27. Lineage (GTDB taxonomy): Bacteria > Lindowbacteria > 2-12-FULL-62-27 > 2-12-FULL-62-27 > 2-12-FULL-62-27 > 2-12-FULL-62-27. The sequence continues at coordinate 130,625 of MFPR01000006.1, read as the reverse complement.
AACGCCGTTGATCTTGTGAATCTTGTGGGGCTGATTCTCGCCGAACCACAGCCGAAGATGCGTGATCTGGTCGAGCACGGTCGCGGTGTAGCCGCTCGGCTGGCCGGTCCGCGCGTCGGTCAGGATGTTGCCGAGCGTCGCGCCGTCGATGACGCGCTCGGGAATCCAGAACACGCGCGGCGGGCGCGTCAGGCTGTAGTAGCTCGTCAGGGCCTTTGTCTTGTACTCGGTCGCGGTCGAGTTCACGTAGACGCCGATGGACGCGTCGTCCCGGAAATAGGGCATGATGTGCTCGGCGTAGACGCCGCCGATGATGTGGCCCATCCGGTTGTCGTTCCAGTTGTCGTCCACGAACTGCCGGATGAGCTGGTTGAAGGTCGGGCCGTCGTTCAGGGGATTGTTGGAGTTCGCCATGTCGAGCACCGCGGCCAGCGAGCCGGACACGTGGATGTTGACGGGCGCGCGGTAGGCTTCGTGGCTCTGCAACGCGCGGAAATATCCCGAAGGCTTGTTGTTCGGCGTCACCGCGACGTCGTCCCGGATCCAGCGGTTGATGCTCCCCGCTTCGTTCAGGGACTGGTTGCCGTGCAGGATCACCGAGTATTTCGCGCGGCCGACGGTCGAGTCGGTCGAGACCGCGCCGTTGATCACACCGTCATGAATGCTCGCGTTGTCGGGAATGGCGTCGGTGATGTCCGGCAGTTGCGGCGCTTCGCCCAAACCGCCGTTGGTACCGTCGCGCGTGCTGAACACCTGGAGATTGAGCGGCGCGCCGGGCGTCCAGCCGAGATTGATCAGGACCTGCTTCGCGATCGCGAACTCGACGGCGTCCTGCTGGCTGTGATACTTGATCCCGCGCATGGGATTGACCGATACGCCGTTCACCACCACCGAGGTCACCGTCGTCCAGTCGGGCTTGTAGAAGGCCTGGGCCGTCGAGTTGAAAACGGCAATGCACAGCTCCCAGGGCCGGTCGGTGGTCGCGTCCACGAAATCCGGCAGGAAACTCTGGCCGCGCGTCGGGTCGAAATCGATCGCCAGGTAAAAGTCCAGCGCGGTCTGCTCGACATTGAACGCGAGATCGTGGAAATCGATGCGGAAGTAATAATCGTTCTGGCCCTCCCGGCTGTACAGCGCGATGAGGTCCCGGGCCGGATCCAGCGCCTGCTGGTTCGGAGACAGGACATCCCACCACAGGTAGCTGTTGTCCGCCACCGGATCCAGAAAACGCACGTCGGAATGCTTCCAGTCCAGAAAATCGCCGTCGATCGTCCGCTCCTCGATCCCGCCGGTGGAGCCGATCGGCGTCGCGGACGCGGACGTGGACGAATCGCTCTCGTTCAACACGCGGTCAAGGGCCTTGACGATGTAATAATATTTGACGCCGTTCGTCACCGATACGTCGGCATACGCGGCCGACAGGACGACCCCGCCGTTCAGCTTGACGTAGGGGCCACCCGCGGAGGACGACGAACGGTAGACGTTGTATCCAAGCGTGTCGGACTCCGCGCTGCCGGTCCAGGTCAGTGTCACGCGCCGGTCGCCCGCGACGGCGGTCAGGCCCGAGGGCGCGGCGGGCGCGGTGGTGTCCGGCGCTTTGGGCGATGCCGACACTTCGGCGGAATTCGCGCTGCGTGAGTCTTCGCGGTCGACGGCCTGTACGACATAGTAATACGTGTCGCCGTTGTTGACGCCGGTGTCCACATAAGCGCCGACCAGCACCGTGTCGACGTTTTGCCGCGTGTACGGGCCGCCGGACGCCGCGCCCCGCAGAACGTGATACCCCGCAAGGTCCGGCTCCGTGTTCGCCGTCCACGTCAGCGTCACGCGCCGGTCGCCCGCGGCGGCGCTCAGGCCCGAAGGCACCGCGGGCGGCACGTTTGGGCCCGGCGTCGCGCGGACTTCGTTGGAACCCGGCCCCTCCTGCCGGGCGGCGTCTTCTGCACGGATCACGTAATAGTACGTATCGCCGTTCGTCACGGTGATGTCGGCGTAGGAGGTGTCGTTCAACAAGGACGAGATTTTCACGTAGCCGGCGCCCGGCGTGGTCGAACGGTAGACATTGAATCCTGTCACATCATATTCGGTGGAGTTGCGGTTCCAGCGCAGGTCCACACGCCCTGTCTTGGACGACGCCGTGAGGCCGGCCGGCGCGGCCGGATACGCGTCGCCCGACACGCCCCAGCGGTTGCTCACAAACATCCGGCTGTCCCCGTACTGGTCCGCAACCGTGAGTTCGCGCTTGCCGGATGCGGTGGCGAAATCGGGTTCGAAGCTCACGCTGTTGACCACATATTTATATTGAAGGGACGCCAGCGGAAGCTGGAAGGTCTCGCCCCACACGCCGCTGCCCAGGTCCCGAAGCGCGTTGGAGGCCGCGCTCCATGGCGGCGTGAACCGGTCGCCGGCGATCCGCACCACGCTCACGCCGATCTGGCCCGTTACGTCCACGCGGAAATGAACGGCGATCAGCGGCTTTGGTGTCGCGGTCGCCTCCGCGGAATTCGGCGACTCGCCGTTCGCGGTGTCCTTGGATGTGACTACGTAATAATAGGCCGTGCCGTTCGTCAGCGGCGAATCCGTATACTGAGTGTCTGTGATCAGCGCGCCGTTCACCTGCGCGTATGGGCCGCCGGCGGCGGTCGCACGCAGAAGATTGTACCCCGCAAGGTCCGACTCCGCGTTGCGGTTCCACGTCAGCCGGATCGACCGGTCCCAGAGCCATGCCGTCAGGCCCGTCGGCGCTTGGGGCGGCGGGTCCGGGCGCGCGGCGGCGAAAACGACGGCCGAGCTGTCGCTCGCGTTGCCCGTAACGTCGCGCGCTTTCAATATGTAATATTTCGTGTCCCCGGCCGTGAGGCTTCCGTCCGTGTACGTCGTCACCGTGCTGTCGGGCGTCGCGATCGTCGAGTATCCTGAGCCGGCCGAGTTGCTGCGGAGCAGAAGGTAATCCTGATGGTCCGTTTCCAGATTCCGGGTCCACGTCAACAGATTCGACAACTGCTGCGCCTGGATCGCGAGGCTCGCCGGCGCCGAAGGCGCGGCCGTGTCCGTCGCCAGCGGCGTGGCCGACGCGGCCGGCGAGCTGTCGCCGACGTTGCCCGCGTTGTCGACCGCCTGCAATACGTAGGTGTAGGTCGTGCCGTTCGTCACGCCGGTGTCCTGATACAGCGCGGCCGTTTTCGCCGGCTGCGCGATCAGCGCGTACGCGGCGCCGCTCGCGCGATAGAGCTTGTATCCGGCCAGGTCCGCCTCGGCGTTCGCGCGCCACGACACATCGACGGCGGCGTTTCGCGCGGTCAGGACCGGCGCGGCCGGCGCGGCCGGGGCCTGGGCGTCGACGCTGAGGAGAATTTTCCAGTTCAGCCCGCCGTTGTTGTCCCACGAGCCGTCATTCCAGTTGAAGACAAAATTGATTTCCGTCACGGTCTTGCCGGCGATATTGAACGGACCGAGCACGACCTTGAAATTCGCGTCGAGCGGCGTCTGGACCGCCTGCGAGTTGTAACCGAACGTGCCCGCCGGCCAGTAGGCGGTGTCGGGCCGCGTCCAGTTGTTGACGGCCCAGTGCAGCTTGCCGGTCTTGGAGCCGCTGATCAGGATGGTGTCATTCTGCGTCGGATTGCTCGGAATGAAAATCGTCGTCTGCCCACCGCCGCCCGTGCCGCCTCCGCCCAGGCCGCCGAATTTCACGTGCTGGATCGGCGATTTCGCCACGTTGCCCTGAAAATCCTCCGCCTCGACATAGTAGTCGATCAGCTTGTCCGTGAGGCCCGTGATCGTCGCGGCGTAAATGTCCGCGCGATACGTGGGCGCCGGGTTCGACCGCGAGGCCGGGAAGGGATCGACCGTCATGCTCAAGACCTGCCACGCGCCGACGCCGGCGCCGCCCGCGATCACTTCGTTGGCATGGTCCGGCACGGGATTGAATCCGTCGTCGTCGATCCGGTACTTCAGCTCGACCCGGCGCAGCCCCGAGACGTCGTACACGGGCCCGAATATTTTCAGGTTGCTGCCCATCTGAATGCCCCACTCCTTGCCGGCGGGATTGTACGGATCGCGCTGCGGCAGATAAATCGACGGCGGCGTCCGGTCCTGGCCCGTTGTGATCACCTGATCGGCCAGCCACACGGCTTCGTTCGACGCGCGCGTCACATGGTAGTCCCACGGCGGACTGCCGTCCCAGTACCAGTAACAGGACGTCATGCCGACTTCGATCCGGCGCTTTGCGGTCGCGACGTTCGGATGACCCGCGTTGATCTGCTCGGCGGTTTCGATCCGGTTGAGCGCCGCCATCAGCGTCATCCACGAGTTGCGGTCCGGGCTGTATCCGTCCGCGCCCGGGTCGCCGTTCCATTTCTTGTATTCCGGATCGCCGTTGTCGGCGCCCGACCACGACCCCGGCTCGATGTGAATGATGTCGCTCGGGTCCGGCGGGAACATCGAGAGATAATCCTGCACGGTCGTGAGCTGGAAGCGGCTCGGGTTGGCCTTCAACCAGTCGATCATCGCGCTGTAGTTGCCGTGGTAGTACCCTTCCGTCCCGCCGCCGTAGTTGTCCCCGTCGTGATGCAGGACCACCAGGACCGGATGCGACGGGTCGGTGTTGTAAGGCTCAAGCTGCGAGATCACCGACTCGTACTGCAGAGCCCCGTAACCGCCGCGGCCGTCCTCGTTGCCCATGTAGCGTTCCGTCGGAATCGCGATGATCTTCTTCGATACGCCCGTCGTCGGGTCCACATACTCCACATAATGAGGCTGGTGTCCCCACCGGCCGGAAATTTTCGTCGGCGCCCAGATGTTGGTCAACTGCACCCAGTCGTTCGGATTCGGATTCACGATGTCGGAAGGATTCGGCTCGTAGAGGTTGCCGCTGGAACTCCACGGATAGCCCTGGGTCGCGCGGTCGAAATGGACGTTGTCGACCATCACCCATTCGATGCCCTCGTCGACCAGGGCCGGGATCATGTGCGGGGACAGAGAATTTTCCGAGGGAAACATGCCCTTGGAGAGCGTCCCCGTCGACCACGTGCCCGCGTACATCCCCTTGTACCGCTGAATGCCCGACCGCACCCACTTGTCGGGAATCAGAGGCTGCATCGAGTGGAAATACGGGAAGATCACGATGTCGAGACGCTTGTTGCCCAGAGACGTCGTCCAGTTCTGCGATTCGCGCCAGCGGTTCTTCCAGCCGTAGAATCCCCAGCCCGAACCCTCCAGCGTGTTCAGATTTTCGGTCAGCGACCCCGTGAAACTCACCGACGCGCCGCCGTGCGCAAGGCCGTTCCACATCGCGTTCTGGACCGCGTCCGCCGGCCACGTCGTGTAGGGGCCGGTGCGGTCGCTGTGAACGGACACGACGCTGAAGCCGTACCGGCCGTTGTTCTCGGTCGCGACGACGTTTTCGTCCGGCCAGTAGATCGGCTGGTGCATGTGCCAGTGGTGCGCGATGTAAATGGCGGGCTTGCCCTGCGGCGGGGCGTTGACGGTGATCGAGACGGTCGCGCTGCCGCTCGTCAGAACGCCGTCGCTTGCCGTGAAGATGAAATTGTCGGCGCCGTTGAAGTTGGCGTTCGGCGTGTAGACGACGGTCGCCGACGTCGCGCCCGCCGACGTTACCGCGCCCAGAGCGCCGTTCGCCGGGGCCGAACCGATCGCGAACGTCAGCGGGTCGCCGTTGGCGTCGCTACCGGTCAGCGTGATCGTTTTGGATGTGTTCTGGTTCGTGCTCACCGACTGCGCGTTCGCGACCGGCGCCGTGTTTCCGGACGGCGTCGCGGACCGCTCGACGAGGTTGGTGTCCTGCAGGCCGCCGTGCGGGCCCACACTGCCCGTCGTCGCGTCTTCAGCGCGCACGGTAAACCAGTACGTCCAGCCGTTCCGGAGGCCCGTGACCTGATAGCTCGTCGAGGCCGTCGTGAGGTCGGGCGTATTGTCCACGTACGATTTCGAGACCTGCGCGCCAGTGTCGTTGGTGAAATATATGTTGTACGTAATGGGCGGCGTCGAGTCCGTCGCCGCCGTCCACGAAAGATTGACCTTCCCGCCCGACGCGACGTCCGTCGCGCTCGCAAGACCCGCGAACGCCGGCGCCGACGAATCGGAGGTGGCGGACCGGGCGGTCGTGAGCTGGTCGTTGCCGTTGGCGGCGTGATTGGCGTTCAGCGGATCGTTCGTCCAGGCGCCGTCGATGTCGAATCCGTATTCGAAGGTTTTGTTCGGATCCAGCGTCAGCGTGATCGTCCATACACTGCCGTTCAGCACCATCGGCGTCGCAAGCCCGCCGTCCCACTGCGTGTCGTAGATCGCCGTGTAGACGCCGGCCGACCCGCCCGTCACCTTCCAGCTCCCCTTGACCTTCGCCACGGCGCCGCCGACATAATTGAACGTCGCCACGGCTCCGTTCACCACCGGCGACGACACGCCTGTCGGCCGGGCCGGCCGCTCGACCAGGTTCGTGTCCTCCTTGCCGCCGCCCGGGCCGCCATTGCCGGTCGTCGCGTCCTCGGCGCGCACCACGAACCAGTAGGTGTCGCCGTTCACGAGGCCCGTCACCTGATAGGTCGTCTGCTGAGTCGTCGCGTTCGGCGTTGCGTCGACGTAGGTCTTCGCCGCGGACACGCCGGCGTCGTTGGTCCAGTAAATATTGTATTTGACCGGCAGGGACGAGTCCGTCGCCGCGGTCCAGCTCAGATTCACCTTGCCGCTCGTCACCGCGTCCGCCGCGCTCGCGAGGCCCCCGAATACCGGCGGGACGCTGTCGTTCGCCACCACCGAGTTGCCGGTGGTGAAGCGGTCGTTGCCGCTGGTGGCGTGGTTCGAGTTGACGGGGTCGTTCGTCCAGGCGCCGTCGATTTCAAAACCGTATTCAAACGTCGTGTTCGCCGTCAGCGTCAGCGTGACCGTCCACAGGCCGTTGCTCTGCACCATCGGTTCCGACGGGCCCACCCAGGACGAGCTGTAGGCCGCGGTGTAGTTGCCGTTCGAGCCGCCCGTGATCTGCCACGATCCTTTGATCTTCGCGGAACCGCCGCCCGAATAATTAAACGTCACGACGTTGCCGTTCACAACCGGCGAGGCGTAACTGCCCTTGAACCGCGAGAGAAATCCGCCGAACATCGCCTTGCCGCCGGCGCCCGCTGCGCGCGCCGTGTTCGCGATGCGCACCGTGTACTGCGCGCCCGCCGCAAACGCCGCGCCCGAGAGCGTGAGCTGGTTGCCGCTCACCGACCACGTCCCGCCGGCGCTCGGGGTCACCGACGCGGCCGCCGCGGTCGTCACCGGGTCCATGGCCTGATCGAACGTGATCGTGATCGTGCTTCCGGAATAGGACGACCCGTGGGACGGCGTGATCGACGTCACCATCGGCTCGAGCACCGGGTCGCCGTCCTTGATCCAGATGCCGACCTCGTATTTCGGCAGCGTGATCGTGACGGTCGGGCCGTTCACGACGGTGCTGTCGACCAGATTGACGAACCGGCCCGACACGCCGAGGTTGTACGTCGCCGACTGCTGGAAGTTCGTGCCGTTGATCGCGATGAAGGCGTCGGAGCCGCGCTTGTAGGCGAAAATTCCGTTTTGCGGGTCCATGAGCGTCGTGCCGAATCCCAGCCCGTCGCCGATCCGTCGGCGCGCCGCCATCATCCGCGCGATCTTTTTGTAGAGCCAGAACGCCTGATTGAAATTGTCGCCGGACGCGTTGTCCCACTGGAACGGATGGTCAAACATCGCGGCGTAGGCGCCCCGGCCGTCCGTGCCGCCTGTGTTGAACGCCTGCTCGCTTCCGTAATACAGACCTCCCACGCCCTCGATCGTCGTCATCAGGCCCGCCACCGACAGCATCCGGTCTTGGTCGCCCGAGGACAAAAACCGCGCGACGTCGTGGTTGTCCGCAAACCGCACGTTCATGTTGCCGAACGTCCAGGTCGTGCCGTCGCCCTGGCCCATGTCGTAGTTCGCGTTGTTCATGTTCGCGATCCAGCCCTTGAGACCCCACGGGTCCGTGAAAAGTTTCCAGGGCTGGCCGCTCAAATAAAAGACGTAGTCCATCATCCCGTTCATGATCTTCGTGCCGGTGCCGCCCTTGTTGCCGGTGTAATAGCCCACGGCGCCGTCGCCACCGCTGAAGGCCTCGCCGAACATGAAGAAATTGTTTTTGCCGACGGACTTCGCGGCGGCGCGCCAGGCCGACGCCAGTTGCGCCCAGTCCCAGATGTTCACGTGCTTGATCGCGTCCACCCGGAATCCGTCGATGTCGAAGGCCTTGATCATGTTCGAATATTTCGAGATGACGTAATTGCGCACGTAGGCTTCGTCGGTCTTCAGATCGTCCAGTCCCACCAGTTCGCCGTGCTCGAGCTGGAAGGCGTCGTTCCAATCCGAGATGTTGCCGTTGTAGTGAAAGTCGTTCGTGCCGATCGCGTCGCCGAACGTCGCGCCGTAACGCTTGTCGGTCCCCGTCTTGTACTGAGGCGTGCCCCAGCCGCCGCCGTTGAACCCTTGGTCGATGAACCAGTTCGCGAAATGGTTGGCGACGCAGTCGACGATGACGTACATCCCCCGCGCGTGGGCGGCGTCGATCAGCGCGCGAAACTCGGCGACCGTGCCGAGTTTCGGGTCCAGCGCGTTGTAGGTGGTGGGCGCGTAGCCGTTGGCCTCGGTGCCGAAGAGGGGGCCGGAAATCCAGATGACGTCGAATCCGAGGGATTTGATGTAATCGAGATGGTCCGTCAGGCCCTTGAAATCGCCGCCGATCGTCCGGCGGTGGCCTTCGGTCGGGATGACGTTCGAAGGCTCGCTGAAGGACACCGACATGTTGTGCGTGTTGTTGTTGGAAGGATCGCCGTCGTAGAAACGGTCGGTCATGAGCTGGTAGACGCCGAATTTCCGCCAGTCGGAAGGCGAGGGGTTGTAGGCGTGGCCGGCCCAGGTGTCGGGGATCTGCAAGTCCGACAGGACCCATGCGTGGGCGGAGGCGGCAGGCAGCAAAATACAGAAGAGAGCCAGCACTGGAAGGGCATACCCCGCCCGCGGTCTCTTCTGAATTTTTCTCCCTTCCCTCATTTCTTGGTCCGTCCCCCCACGGACGCGTCCGACGAGCGCGTCCATCCGTCGGCGCGGCGGCGCGGCTGATGCTTCGCGCCGCACGATTCCCTCACCACGAGATACGTATCCATCACCTGCTTCGCGCTGCCGTTCGGCAGCTTTCCCTCCATGAGATCGAACAGCAGACGGACGGCGGCACGAGAGATTTCGTAGATCGGCATGTTCACGGTCGTCAGCGGCGGGTGCGTGAACCTCGACATCTCGATGTTGTCCGACCCCACCACCGCGCAGTCGCTGATCCGGCGAAGGCCCGAGGTCTTCAACGCGTCCTGCACGCCCATGGCCATGATGTCGTTGCACGCGTAAATCGCCGTCGGGCGGACCGGCAGCTCCAGAAGTTTCCGCGCGGCCGACGCCGACTCGTTCCGGCTGTAATGGCCGTCCGCGACCAGCGACGCGTCAAACACGATGCCGGCCTCCGCCAGCGCCTTCTTGTAGCCCTCGCACCGGTCCATCGCCGTGACCGTGTTGGTCGAGCCCCGGACATGGCCGATCCGCTGATGACCGAGATCGATGAGATGCTTTGTGGCCGAATAGCCCATCTTCACGTTGTCCGCAATGACGCACGGAATGGGAATCTCAGGCAGGTAACTGTTGACCAGAACAAACGGGTGGTGGGTGCTCACGAAATCCTTCAAGTAGTCGTCGTCCAGCGTCGAGCCGATGTACAGCATCCCGCCGATCTCGGCGCGGCGGAACAAATTCAGATATTCCTTTTCCCTGGCGAACTGAAAGGATGTCTTCTTGAGGATCAGGTTGTATTCCGCGGCTTCAATCTCGTCGTACACGCCGCCGATCGCGCGCGCAAAATAGGGGTCCTCGAATATCCGCCCGATCTCCGGAACCAGTACGCAGACCGTCCGGGATTTCTGCGAGGACAAATTCCGCGCGTGTACGTTCGGGTGATACCCCAGCTTCGCGATCGCCTGCAGAACGCGCTCGCGCGTGGCGGAACTGATGGTCGGATTGTTGTTCAACACAAATGATACCGTCGTCTTGGAAACCCCTGCCTCCGCCGCCACCATCTCAATCGTCGCAGCCTTCGGTCCGTTGCCGTTCGCCATTTGTTTGGGTACCTCACCCTTTTGTACTCGGTCTTGCATCTATTGTGGACATTCGGGCAAACTAAATCGGTTCACTAAACTGATTTACTAAACCGATTAAGTAGAATATAGGGCAAATCCTAGTAATTGTCAATCAACCCAAACGATTTACTTGTTAACTTAATTAAATACAGGCTGTTATACTATTCTCGTGCAGTTTGATATCCGTCCTTGTATATATACATTATATATTTAAGTACGCCGTCAGATTCGGTGCCGCGTCAGATTCGGTGCCGGACATAGACTTATAGACTTATTGGCGGGCCGATGATAGAAGTAGGATATGGGTCGTCCGTTGAGACTGTTTGTACCGGGCCATTGGTATCATGTTTATGCTCGCGGCCAGCGTGGTCAGCCATTGTTTTTTTCTCCCTATGATCGCGTCCGTTACCTGCGGTGTTTCGATGATGAATTGTACCGCCGAGGCGGTGCGTTGGGCTCTTTTTCCCTTATGACCAATCACACACATCTCTTGCTTCGTCAGGGAGAAGTTTCGCTTGACCGGATATTTCACGCCGCGCATACAAAATATGCGAAACGATTCAATGAGCGTCGGAAAACAAATGGCCACGTGTTTCAAGGGCGACCGGGGTGTAAAATTGTTTTGGACGAAACGTATTTGCGCACGCTTGTCGGTTACGTCCATCGAAACGCCCCCGATGCGGGCATTTGCAAGAACGTGACAGATTATAGATGGAGTTCCTGGTATTGGTTTGAAGGGAAAAAATGTGATTGGATCAGACTGAAGTGCTGGGAATATCCACCGGGCTTTGATGGGCGCGGTCGTGTCAACGCGTTTCGTTCAGCCATCGCTCTGGAAAGTTATGAATGTCCGGAAGGACCGGGCTACATCGGCACGCAAGAGCAATGGGACGGTATAGAGCGGCGCCGTGAAGGTCGCGAGGGGCAAAAATTTAAGGAGAGGCGGGGAAGGAAATCGCCGGAGGAGATCATCCAGCGTGTGCTTCTGGGAACAACGATCTCGCCACAGGAATTGTGCAGTCCCAGGCGTGACCGGACCATCAGTACGCTCCGTCACACAGCGATGTCACTTATGTACGAAGAAGGATATGGACCTACAGAAATCGGCAAGTGCTTCCATCGCACCCCCATGATTGTCATTAGATCCCACGGGGCATGGGCAAGGAAAAATACTGGTCGCCAATAAGTCTATAAGTCTATGTGCGGCACCATTCCCACACGGCACCATTCCCACACAAGCCTCGCCGGGCGACCGAGACGCCGTTCTACAAACTCGTCGCCGGTCATTTTGGGGAGTTCAAGCGCGTCTATCCGGAAACCGCCAAAGTGAAAGAATCCGCACCCAGCATCCTACTTTTTCTTTTTTTTCAGCATTTCTTCGGCAGATTGCCGGTAGCGGTCGATATTTGCGAATTTTGGATCAAGCCGGAAAACCTCGTCGAAATCCTGCAAGGATTCTTTGTACTTGCCCAGCGAGTAATACGCGCCGCCCCGGCCGAAATAGGCGGAAGTCAATTTGGGGTCAAGCTTAATTGCATCGGTCATGTCGCCAATGGCCTTTAGCCACAGCTTCTTCCTCAGAAGAACCGAACCCCTGTTAAAATAGAATGCGGCTTGGGGCCAAAGACGGATGGCCTCGTCGAATTCATCCAGGGCTTTGTCGAGCCTCCCCTCTTTGAAGTATCGAATGCCTGTGTCGTTGCAGGCCGTGGCTTTTTTTTTCGCGCCGGGTCCCGGCACTCCGTCAACCCTGTCAAATATCCACTGATCCGGCGGCAGACCCCGCGGGCCTCGTTCTTCAACGATGCTTTGGGCTCCCTTTACCTTCTCTTTGAGACTGTCATTATCCGGTTCGAGTTCGTACGCCGCCTCGTAATCTGATACTGCTTCACTGTAATAGCCGATCCGATAGTGCGCCGCCGCCCGATCGTAATAGACGCCGATCCTGCCGGTGTCCAGTTCAACGGCCAGACTGTAATCCCGAATGGCTTCTTGATACTTCGACAGCATCGTGTAAGCCTTCCCGCGCGCCTGTGGATAATCCGCCGAGATCGGGTTGATTCGCATGGCCTCGCTATAATCCTCAATGGCTTGTTCGTAATAACCCTGCTTCGCATGCGCCAGGCCCAGGTAGTAAGGTCCGTAAGAATTCCGGGGATCCAGATGAATGGCCTCTCTGAAGTACCGAACGGCTTTGTCATATTTCTCCATCACGTAATGGAGATAGCCCATCTCCAGATAGACTTGGAAGCTTTGGGGGTGCAGGCGGATCGCCTCGTACATGGTCTTGACGGCCTTCTCATATTGCGACAGCCCCCCATACGCTGCGGTCCTGGCCCTGTACGCATCCTCACACGTCGAATCTATCTTCAACGCTTTTTCACATTCATCGAGCGCCCATTTCGGCCGGTCCATATATGCGTATGTAATTGCCATTCCCGCATGGTGGCAGGCCTTCTTGGGATCGAGGCGAAGCGCCGTCTTTCGATCTTCCAGACTTTTGTCGAACTGTTTGATTTCCGCATACGAGAGGGCGCGGCAGGTGTAATACCACGGATTTCCGGAATCCAGCCGGATGGCCTCGCTGAACTCCCGTACCGCCTTGCCGTGCTGCCAAAGTAACATATACAGTCGGCCCAGATTGAAATGCGAGTTCAGGTCATTCGGATTCAGACGAATCGCGCTGTCGAAATCATCCCGCGCATGTTTTGCGTCGCCGCTGTAAAAATCGTGGCTCCACGGATAACATCCCGCTGCGGCCAGTTTCAGCGGAAGCATGGACGCGGAAACGGCAAGCACGAGGAAAAGCGATATCTTCACGCGCGGGACGGATGAGTCGGCGTGCATGAGGGGATGTAAGCATGGGTGGGATGATCAACTCAATCCCCTGCCCGGTGCCGCACATAGACTTATAGACTTATTGGCGGCCATGATGCAGGTAGATATGGGTCGTCCAAGGAAAATTCCGGTCCAAAATAAGTCTATAAGTCTATGTCCGGCACCGTGCCACGAGCTCATCATAAATCGCCATATTGTCTTTGACCAACCTCTCAACCGTGAATTTCGCGAGCGCCGAGTCCTGCGCCTTCTGACCCATCAGCGTTCGCGCCGATTCGTTTCTCAGCAGGCCTACCACCGCTTCGGAAAGCGCGCGGTCGTCCCCGCGCGGGAAGACCATGCCGGTGACGCCGTAATCCACGACTTCCGACGCGCCTTCAAAGTCGGCGAGGACAACGGGCCTGCCCGCGGCCATCGCTTCGATCGCGGCGTTTGGGAATCCCTCCCAACGCGACGGCAGCACGAACACGTCCGACGCGGCGTAAACGGCGCGCGCGTCCACAAGGCCCAGCAGGTGAAACCGGCCGCCAAGTCCTGCGGAGGCGATCATCCGCTCCAGGCGTTCCTTCAGCGGGCCGATGCCCGCGATGCCGAACTGCACGCCCTCTACTTCTGCCGCGATCACACGCGCCGCCCGGACGAACGTTTCCGGGTCCTTCTGAAAGTGCAGCCGGCCCACCATGGACACGAAGAGGCCCGCCTCCGGAAGGCCCAGCGCACGCCGCGCGCGTGCGCGGTCCGGGAGGCCCTCAAGGTCGTCTTCCGCCAGCGCGTTTGGAATGACGCGGATCCGGCCGGCCGGCACGCCCAGCCGGACCGTCACGAATCCGGCCAGGGCCGCGCTGTTCGCCGTGTATCGGTCCACCATGCGCGCTGTCCATCGATCCAGCCACAGATGCCAGCGCTTCTCGCCCTCGGCCACACGCACGGCGCTCACGCTCGGCTTGCCCAACAGCCTCGCAAACACGCGCGCCGCGAGATTCCCGTGAAACATGAAACCATGAAAAAGATCGAAGGGGCATCGTGAGAAAAAACGGATCAGCCTCCAGAGAAACGCCGGGCGCGGGAACCCCAGCGCGTAGACCGGAACGCCGGCCGCCCGCAGCCGTGCCGCGTATTCGCCCTCGCCGTCCAGCGAGAGGACGACCGGCGCATACCTGTCCCTGGGCAGCCGGCCCGTCAACAGCAGGAGGTTTTTTTCCGCGCCGCCCACGCCCAGTTTCGAGATCACGAAGCAGATCGCCTTCGGGCGCGATTGAGACACGTCGGCCATCGATGTTTTAAGGTTCATCAATAATCTCCGCCGTTTTTGCCACGCCCTGACAAAAATGCCGGGCTCAAGCAACAGTCGCATAAAAGCAGCCGGAGCGGACACCAGCAAATACACGAGCATGGCGATATCCCGGGCCAAAATAAACGGAAGACGGAGCAGATAGTCCTTCGCGCGTTCATTCTTGATCAACATCAGCCAGCGGTTCTTGACGATGTGATATTTCGACTCGACCGACCGACCGCTCATTCGAACCAGGTTCGTCCAGGCCGTGTGCCGTTCCTGGCTTCCTCCACGAAAATGGTAGGCGACCGCCGTCGGAACATACCTCGCCTCCCAGCCTGCCCGCTTCGCCCTCCAGCCCACGTCCATGTCTTCCCAGAATGCGAAAAAATCCTCGTCGAACAGTTGGCCGTCGAGCGATATCTCGTCGATCATCTCGCGCCGGTACAGCGCCATCGCCCCGCAAACGGAATCGACCGTCGCCCGCCCGTTGAATTGCCCGACATCCTTCTGGCCATATCCCCGATCCTGAATTTTCCGGCTTCGGGTCAATACCTGCCCGGCCGAATCAATCGTCGTCCGGTCGAATCTCAGGAGCTTGCCCGTCACCGCGCCGGTCCGCGGATCGGGTTCAAACGCGGCCATGGCCTCCTGCAGATACGTCGGCTCAAGAATCGTGTCCGGATTCGCAAACAGAACAAAATCCGTTTGGGTTTCCCGCAACCCGACATTGTTGGCGTGGCAAAATCCGGTGTTGCGGCCAAGCTCGATCAGCCGTACCTGCGGAAACCGGCGCCGGACAATGGCGCACGTTTCGTCCGTCGACCCGTTGTCGACCACAACGATCTGTCGCACGGGATGCGTCTGCTTGAGCAACGACTCCAGGCAATCTGCAATGAACCGCTCTACGCGCAACGTGACGACGACGGCGGAAACGGACGGGCCCGGTGGTGTAATCATCATTTACCCTCATCCATACGCGTACAAGAAGACGTACGGCAGGTCAAGACTTTTTCGTCCGATCCTGCCTGACTCGCGTTGATACGCCGCGTCTTTGATGCTTTAATGCCGCGCATGCAGGACTGGCAACGTTATTTATCTCCTCGCTTTTACCATGACAAGCTGAGGGAAAAGGGGGTTGGCTGGTGCCTGCGGCGGGGGAGTATCGGACTTTTCCAACTGATGGTCGTGATATTGACCTGCCCATTGTCATTCCTATTGTATCTCATCGGCATTAGATTTCTACCGATCGCCGCCCAGCACATCGGTCATCTCGTCTGCGAGCCGGATTGTTACGTCAAGGAGGGGATATTGGGTATGCCCCGCCATTCCTTTGTGATCGTGCTCGTCAAGCCCAATAGAGTTTCCAATCCGCATTTGTTGCAGTATTGGCGGCAGCACCTGAGAATTATCAGCTCGCCGCTTCTCTATCCTTTGCTTGCGCCGCTTTCCTGGAGTCCGATCCTGCAAATTGACATCAGACACTATTTCCTTGCGCTCAGAAGCACCGCACACTATTACGCCGTGCAAAAAGCATGGGCTGAAAGGCCGCCTCTTTTGGCTTTGTCGGAATCCGATCGCGAGTGCGGGTTGGACTGTTTGCGAACGTTGGGTGTGCCGGAGGATGGTTGGTTCGTTTCCGTTCATTGCAGGGAGTCCGGCTATGCGCCCAACGAAGCCCAAACCTATCGTAATGCGGACATCCATAACTATATTCTCGCGATGAAAGCGATTGTGGAAAAAGGCGGATGGTGCATTCGAATGGGTGACGCGACGATGAAACCCCTGCCGCCCATGGAGCATGTGATTGACTATGCGCATCTCAGCGTCAAAAGTGATTGGATGGATATTTTTCTCTGCGCAAGCTGCAAGTTCTTCCTGGGGGGCAGTTCCAGCCTGTCCGGCGCGGCATGTGTGTTTGGCGTCCCTTCGGCCGTGGCGAACCAGGCGCCGATGGCGGTGATTCTTCCGACGGGATCCGGAGACCTGGGAATCCCGAAGCTGGTGTGGTCACGTGACCGGCAACGATATTTGACTTTCGGAGAAGTTCTCGGTTCGACGACCGGCGATTTCCGCGCCACGTCCTTGTTCACGGACGCCGGCTTGATGGTAGAGGAAAATTCCCCGGAGGATATTAAAGATTTGGCTCTGGAGATGCTCGATGCCGTCCGGGGCGCTGTGAAATACACAGATGAGGATGCGCGGCTTCAGGAGCGATTCAAGTCATTGTTACGCCCCGGGCACTACTCGTATGGCGGCCGCGCTCGCGTGGGAAAAGAGTTTTTGCGCAAGTATGCGTCGCTGCTATCGCCGGCCTGACATCATTTTCCCCGGCCGCAAGGTCAAAGGGTGTGCCAGACGCGCCGTTTGTTCAGCCAGACGATCGTGCCGGCCGGAATGACCAGGAGCGCGACGACCGCCAAATAGCCCGCGGCCACGCCCGTTGGCCCGTACCGGCTGCCCAGGACCCATGTGGACAGTCCGGTAAAAATGCCCTGAAGGATGGAAAGCCAGAAGGCCGGTTCTTGTTTATGGCACCTCAGATAGACCGCCTGGGCGTAAGAGACCGTCGTCAGAATAATCGCCAGGAGCATAAGAACGGTCGGGCGCAGCGACAGCAGCCGGTCGGCCAAAGGATGCCGGGCGGCGCCCAGTACGTAGATCAGGACGGCGAACAATGCCGAACCGGACAGGACCGCCCATAGAGACATGCCGGCCGCCCGGAAGAACCTGTGATCGAGGGCGCTGAAATCGCGCTGTGCGATCAACACTCCAAACTGAGGCGCCCGGGTGTTCAGCCACGAGCTTGCGATTCCAAAGATAGCCATGCCGGCCGTCCATGTCATCCCAAATCTCCCGGCGACGGCCGCGCCGTGGAAATGAAAGAGCACCGGAGTGAAAAACCAGTTGATGAAATAACCGCTCAACCAACTTAACCCGATCCGCCACTGCATCGGCCAGACCTCGTCCGACCAGCTCATCCGCCGGCCGGCCGGAGGCGCGCAAAAGGCGCGAAAGAAAGCGGGGTAACGCCCCACCGCCAATCCGAGACCGGCCAGAATGGAGACAGCGTATGGGATCGCCGCCGAAAAAAGGCCGGCGCCTGAGAGGATGGCCCACCACAGCAAGACCGATCCAAGCACGCTGCTGAGAAACCGCGCGAAGTAGGCCGCCGACACCTGGTTGCAGCCTTCGAGGAGCGTCCAAACCGGCGACAGGCAAAGATTGAGGCCGCCAATAACACAGAACATCAGCCACGGGGTCTGCCAGGCCACTACCGATTCGGCGTGCGCGGAGAAAAAGAAGTATCCGAACACGCCCAATCCCGCCGCGCTGATCGCTCCCGCCGCCAAAAACCAGCCGAAAACCATCCGACCAAAACTCACCAGTCGCGACAGCGCTTGAGGATCACCGACGATCCGGCGTCGCTCGTCCAGCCCCAGGCCGGCCCATTCGTGACTGGCGAACGGAACCACCACGCCGGCCACGCCCAGGTCGACAAAAACCTGGAGGGCCAGCAGGCTGAAAAAGGTGAAAAAATAACCCTGCACCTCCGGCGTGAACCGAGTGGCGACCAGCCAGATCGTCACGGCGCCGGCGCAAAGTTTCGAGATTTTTTCCAAGCCAGACCAGAGGACCGGTGCGTCCGTTTCCGTCCAGAACCAGGATCCGTGCATTCGCATTTATTCCATCATTTCCATCAGGGAAGCGCAATTCTTGCGCATTCTCATGGCTGCTGATATGTGAATGATCATGGATTCGGGGAGACGCTCCATCCGCCTTCTGTTGGCCATCCTCGCCGCAGTCTCGTGGGCCGGACCATCGCACGCCCAGGCCTTTCTCGGCGCCGTCCTGTCGGTCGGCGATTCGGCGCCGGACTTTGCGGCGGTTGATCTCGACGGCCGGACCGTCCGGTTGTCCGACCATCGCGGGAAATGGGTCCTGCTCGATTTTTGGGCGACGTGGTGCGGGCCGTGCCTGACGGAACTGCCGCACCAGCTTGAGGCGCACGCGCGCTTTTCGAAATATCCGATCGAATTTCTGTCGGTCAGCCTCGATGACAACCGCGCGCAGCTCTCGCGGTTCGTGCAAGAGCGCAAGCTGCCCTTCCGGCAGATTTTTTCCGGCAAGGGCTGGGACGATCCGGTTGCGCTCCAGTACGGCGTCCGGGCCATTCCCTCCGTTTTTCTGATCCATCCCGACGGCTGGATCCATTCCAAAGGCCTGCGGCGGGACAAGCTCCTGCAGCGCCTCGCGTCGATTTTCGAGCCGTCGAGTCGTAGCGATTCCATGTTCGGATCCACTGAGGAGCTGACCCACGCGGTTTCTATCGACGGCGACGACCTGGCCGTGTCTGCGGAGGGCCACAGCCTCCGGCTGCCCGGACTTGCGGCGATGATCAAGGAAGACTCCCCGGTGAGCCCGTTCGGCGGCCGGTGGATGTACGTCAAAAGTCCTGGACACGCCAGTTACACGCTGCTCGCATTCGATACGGGCGGCCTGCTGAAATTCAGCTATCAATCCTCGCTCGCGCTGGCGGTGTTTTACGACGACCTGACGGAAGGCGATGTATTGGCGCAGGCGACGGAGAATCTCCTGTGGACGGCGCCGTGGTCGACCCACCGGCTGGGACCGATGGTCGCGGAGGCCGTCCGGACCGCCGGGAATGCGGACATCGGGCTGGTGAACGCCTTCTGCCTGCGCGGAAATATTCCGAGAGGCCCGATCCGCCGCAGCCTCGTCGACCGGGTGCTGGTGTTTCCCAACCGTGTCGTCACGCTGGAAATGAAAGGCGTGGACGTCCTCGCGGCGCTCGCGCGCGGCCGGGACGAGCGATGGTGGCTCCACGCGGCCGGCGTCTCCGCCGAGGTCAAAAATGTCGAGCTGGGCATTCCGGAGTTTACGGCGACGCTGGCGGACGGAAAACCCATTCAATCGGACAAATACTATCAAGTCGCCGTTCCCGACTATCTGGCCGAGGGCGGCGACGGATTCTGGTCCTTCAAAAATGCGCGCCGCCGCCGGACGGCCGGCAGCATTCAGGACGCGTTCGCCACCTACCTCAAGTCGCGCGCGGCGGTTCCCTAAGCATCAAACGCATGGACGGCGAAACGAAGAGAATTTTGATCATCGACGACGAGGAGGACCTCATCGACGTGCTAACGGCCCGCCTCGCGCATCTCGGCTACCAGGCGGAGGGGCGGACCGATCCGGTCGAGGGGCGCCGCGCGGCCATTCAGACGCGGCCGGATCTGATCATTCTGGACGTCAGCATCCCGGGCTGGAGCGGGCTCGAACTCATTCAGAGCCTGGTTCACCTGCCGCATATCCAAAACGTGCCGGTCTTCATTTACACGAATCTCCGGGACCCGGAACTGGAGCCTCAGGCCGTGAAACTCGGAGCGGCCGGATTCTTCATCAAGGCGGTCGACGACCCGCGCATGTTTCAGAAAATCAGGGAACTTCTCGATTAGTCCTCGCCAAACACGAACTCGATCCGCCGGTTCGCCAGGCGGCCTTCGCGCGTCTCCAGCGACGCGATCGGGCGCGTTCCGCCGTAGCCGGCCGTGGTGACCCGCTCCGGCGCGGCGCCGAATTTCTTGACGAGGCGCGATTTCACGCTCTCCGCCCGGCGCCTCGACAGGTCCAGGTTGTAGGCCGGTGCGCCATACGTGTCCGTGTGGCCCTCGATCCGGACTTTCCACGCCGGATTTTTCACGAGGAGATCCGCCGTCTGGCCGATGATTCCGTCCGATGCAGCCTTCAGATTCACGCTGTTGAGTTCAAACACGACGGCGCCCGTCAGGACGGCCCTGGACGGGTCGGCGTCCGGACAGCCGTCGTCATCGCGGTAGCCGTTGGGCGTTTCCGCCGCATCCGGACATTTGTCGGCCTGATCCGGAACGCCGTCCTTGTCCCAGTCGGCGGGTTTTTCCGGCACGGGCGCCGGCGCCGCCGGAGCCGGTTTTTTTCTGGCCGACGATGCGGCGCAACCGGTCACTCCGATCGCGATCAAAATCACCATGCCTGTCTTCAAATAGTTCATGAGCGCTTGCCCCCTTTTGCCTTCTCAGAATGCTGAGACCGGATATCAAACATTTGGCGCACTTTCAATATGCTGTCACAGTCGGACCGTGCTCCTGCCAGGCTTGACCCGGATCCGACGCGCCGCGGCGCCGGGCCGGCGGATCTCCAGCGCGAATTCTTTTTCCGCGATGATTCGCACTGAAATCCGGCCGCTGCGCCCCGGCGACGCTTCGAGGCTCACTCGATTGTCAGGTCCAACCGGCAGGCGCCGGATGCCGTGCGTGTCGGAGCGGGTCAGGGTCCAGACGAGAATGTTTTCCGCGCCGCGGACCTCGAACCCCAGAATATTTTCGATGAGCATCGCAATGGGGCCGAGGCCCGACCAGCCGACGAAATCCTGCCGCGAGTAGAACGTGTTGTCCCATCGCGTGGCCGGCGCGGGGCGTTCGGGCGAATAGCATTCCCAGATCGTCCGATACGCATCGCGCCGCTCCTCGGGCGCGATCCGGTGCTCGTCCGCCGGCGGGTCGGCGTACACCTGCGCCATGTGCCTCACGTGATTTTCCGCCGCCTCGCGCGCGAGGTCTCCGTATCCGCGCCGCTCAAGGCCCTGGATGACCATGTAATTCGTCGGCGCCCAGACGCTGCCCCGCCAGTAGTGGCCGGCCGCCGCGTACGTTTTCTCGGACGCGGCCAAGGTGGGGAACAGATGCGGGCGATAAAACTCGGCCGGATTCTTGAGGTGGTCCACCAGCCGCGCCGTCCGTTGGCCGTCCGCGACGGACGCGAGCATGGCCCAGAAGGCGCCGATGTGTTTGACGTGGGATTTCTCGCCGGACCGGAGAAGGTCGTAATAGAATCCGTCGGCCTCGTCCCACAAAAGTTCGTTGATCCGGTCTTTGAGGTCCGCGTGCTCCCGGCGCCAGAACGCCTCCTTCTCCCGATCGCCCAGAACGGCGGCCATTCGCGCAAGATATCCGGCGGCCAGCGCCTGCTGGATCGACATGTCCGACCAGGCGGACCGCGTGACGTCCCCGCGCGGCGTGTTGTCCATGCCGCTGCCGAGATCCGTCTGATAATAAAGCCCGCGGCCTTCGGGCGCGCGGGCGTTGTCCTCGAGCCACAAGAAATATTTTTCGAGTTTCGGAAACACTCGCAGGAGGCGCGAGCGGTCGCCGGTGAAGGCGTAATACTCCCACTCGACCCACGCAAACAGCGGCGGGTTGACGCCGGGGTCGTCCGGCGTCGGCGTCTGGACTTCGCGGCCGTCCGATTCCGAATAGCATCGCTGGATGTATCCGTTCTCGCGCTGCTTGCCGTAAAAATTGTCGAGGGTCGGCATGACCGGGAACAGCCGCAGGCCGTAGCGGGCAAAAAGGCACATGAAGACGCTGTCCCATTGATAAATCTGCTCATTGAAGCCCTCATCCATGTACGCGGCGGCGAGGCCGTTTTCGGGCGTGCCGAAAGATATTTTCTCCCACGCCATCCGCCACGCCTCCCAGTAAAGGTCGATCCATTCCGGATGCGCCGGCAGCATCGGCTCGGGAAGAAAGTCCCTGTACGGCCCCATCGGCAGCGCGCGGCGGACCGCGATGTCGCGCCAGATCCCGCCACCCCCGCCCCAGTCGTTCACGCGGATCGCGAGCGTGTTGGCCTTCCCGAACTCGAGATGCGGATCGAGTCGCGTGTAGGTTTGCCAGTTCCAGACCGACCGGTCCGGTTTCTCGCCGTGATGCCGTACGAACGTCCCGTTCACGTACACGTCGTATTCGTCGTCGACCCCGCTCGCCGCCAGCCGCACGATCGTTCCCTTCCAGTCCGCCGGGATGTCGATCCGCTTGCGGTACCAGCCGACGCCGTCGTACTCGGGGAATCCCTGCGATTCCCAAGTCTTGCCGGCGTCGATCATTGACCACCGGCTGTCGTCGAAGTCCGTGCGGAACCATTCGTCACGCAGCCCTGTATCGTGCGGGTCCGGCCGGAACCGCCATGCGTGGTTGATGGAAAGGATCGATGCCTTCAGCGCCGACATCGCGTCAGCCATGGCGGGCGCGGCTCCCGCGAGAAACACGGCGATCAGCGCGGCGGCGCGCGTCTTCGTCAAGCAAGTCACACGCCCTGCAAGAGGTCCGGTTTGTCGCTTGCGATCGCGTCGACGCCCATCGCCGCGAGCCGCCGCACCGCCCGCCGGTCGTTCGCCACCCACGCTTCGACCTGGAATCCCAACCGGTGGGCGGTGTCGACGAAGGGGCGGCTCAACGCGCGGATGTGACCGAGCAGCCACCGGGCCCGGCAGGTTTTGGCGAGCCGGAAAAATCCGGCGCGTTTTCGGATGGGATTCGAGAAAATCAGGCCGGTCGGAAGTTCCGGATTGAGATGCGCGATCTCCTTGAGAACCTCCGGATAAAATGAAATCAGAATGGACCGCGCGCCGGATTTCTCGACCGCGCGGACGACCCTGTCCACGCCGTGTTTTTCCTTGAGCTCCACCAGCGCGCCCGTCCGGTGGTCCCGGAGGAACCGCAGGGCCTCCTCCAGCGTGGGAATTTTCTCGCCCCGGCCCGCGTCGAGGCGCCTCAGGGCCGGCAGGGTCAGACGCCCCACCCGCCCGCGACCGCGGGTTGTCCGGTCGACGGTTTCGTCATGGATGACAACAGGGATTTTCTCCAAGCTAAACCGGACGTCGAATTCGGCGTAATCGACGCCGAGCCGGACCGCGGCGGCGAAACTGCGCAGCGTGTTCTCCGGCTCATAGAGCCTGGCGCCCCGATGCCCGATTTTGAGGATTTTCATGTCCGCCGCGCCACGCGGATGCGCTTGAGACGCGCCGTATGGCCGCGAACGATCGTGAACGCCGATTTCGGAAGGCCGCAATAATCCGACAGCAGTTCTACCAGCGCCTCGTTCGCGCGACCGCCCTCCGGGACCGCGCGCACGCGCGCCTTCAGCACTTGGTCCGCCCAACCGACGACCTCGTCCTTTGACGCGCGCGGCGTCACCTTGACCCAGAATTCCTGCGGCAACGGTTCCATGTCTGTTATTCGCTCCTGACTGAAAATACAATGCTTTTCGGGGATTGCAAGGCGTCTTTTTTCACAGGAAAAATTCACAGGAAAAAATTGTGCTTGACAAGTTTTTTTTTTTTCCTTGATATAAGTAGAGTTACGATGCTGAAGTACATTTGCAACAAATGGCTCGGGGTTGCAGTTCTTTCGCTGATTCTGGTCGTCGTCGCGATTTCGGCCAACTACGCGTCCCATCGAACGGCGGACGGGGAATTCTTGACGTTCACAGGCACGACTTGCAATGGGGATTTCCCCGCCGTGCCGAACGGGTTCGGCAAGCATGATCTCACGGATCCGTTGGGACTATTGGAAGGAGACTGGTATGTCGTCAATGCGCGTGAATTCCGTTTCAGCGATACGGGCGCGCTTCTCGGACTGGTGGGGCAAATCTCCATTCTGCCGGGGGTCGGATTCTATTCAGCCACCGTCAACGGATGCAAGTACACATTCGATATCACGGGGATCGCCGCAGGGGAAGATTTTGTCCTCACGGGACCGTGTATGGCCAAGCTGAATGAAACGACCGAGTATGTTCCCAAGCTGAGGGACGGGAGCGATGTCGAGGAACCCGATCCGGTCAACAGCCCGGCCGGGCTCTTCACGACCAAGCAGAGCGATTTTCATGTCCGGCAGCATGACGGCAGCGGTTATACGGACCATCAGTTTGGGGTAAATGGAGACGAAGTCAGCAGCGGAAACATGGGCGCGTCCAATCAGGATTTTCCCGAATTCGGAAATCCGGTGGGCATTAAATTCTTGGACGACGGCTTGTATGAATTGGAATGGGTCTGGCGAATGCCCGGACCACCGGACGGGATGTCCGCGGCGGAGGTCAACCGGGCGACCAAGAAAGTGGTGGCGGGAGACTATCAGGAGGCAATGAACACCAGTGGATTGTCTGCGGCGGACTTTCAGGATGAATTGTGTCCGACGCCCGGATCTTCATGCAATCTCACGGCAAAAATATTCGAGGAACTGGAAAAGGAGGATTTTTTGGCGGGTGTACACTGCGATGGCGACGGGGGCTTTAGATTCATTCAAAAGAACCGTGATGCGTACAGAAAATCCACCGACCGATTCGCGCCGGCAGGCTCGACCTCGTCCGAGCGAGATCAATATGCGGACATGGCGCGGGAATGCTCGCAAGAGCACGAGAAGGATCATATCGACTGGTTGAACGACCCGATCAACGGATATGAGGACCGGTGCCAGGGGTGCTGTTGCGTGATGGCGCCCAAGTACGACGATGACGCGGATTGTGAACGAAGCGAACAGCGGGCAATCTTGGAACAACTGGTGTGCCTCCGAAACAAATGGAATGCGGCGACGCCGGGTTCGAAGGAGAAGGAATTCTTGACAAAATTTAGAAAACATTTGCGAAAGTTTATGAGGAGTGGTGATATATGCGCATAGTCAGAATCTTTTTACTCTGTATGAGTATTGGCGTTTTGTCAGTTCAGGCGTCGTCTGCCGAAAATCTGTGGTATCCGTCTGTCGTTGGCGGTCACATCGACTTTGCCGGAATGCGGTTTCATCGAATAGATAGAAGTACGAAAAAGGCCGGTCTTCATTTGTCCAGACCGATGATGAAAGAAAAAGTTTTGATATTAGTGGAAAACAAGAGTGGGCATATGAAGGGGGGGGCACTCTGGGGGGTGCCGCCCAAGATGTACCTTGTGAAAATCCAAAAACAATCCAAAGAGGCACGACGAGCCGGCAGATTCGACATCAAACTGGTGGAAGGCGACACTCTGATTCGTCCTGTTCAGACGCTCAACGACCTTCGTGGCTATGTCAAGATCCGAACCGAAACCGATGCGCTGGACTTCGTCCGCCTTGGATCTTCCATGTTGTGGGCTTCTTCATTCGAACACGATTTCGAGGAGGTTTTCTGCGTCCGCCCCGAGGATACGAAAGGGATGGATCCGGACGTAATGTGGGGTACGACCGACGAATGCCGGGGGGTTGGATTTGCGGCGCCTCAAATCGTTCCACTGGTTCGGGAATCGCCGAGGTCCGACGATGCCGAAAAGGACGTGCGGAAGCGGCGTGGGGCGGACGGGGACGACGGAGAACCCAGCAAGGAAACAGAAGACGACGAAGAGAACTTGTTCTTCCTGATTACCCGCAATGTATACAGCACGAAAAACAATATTCATCAGTTTCTACGCGTGACGGAGGAAGTCGGTTCGAAGGGCCAATGGCGTCTGCTTTCGTCCATCTTCTTGGCCGAGCCGGATGAAGCGCACGCGGTGTTTTATGGGGTTGACGCCAGACCGGAAAACAGCGGCCGCCCGCTCACACCGGAGGCCATCACCGAATACAAGAAGCTCTTGGGGGTTGAATAAGCGCGGTCCGAGGGGCTGATAGGGATGATAGTAGGGCTGATAGTGCCAGGGCTGATAGGGGCTGATAGTGCCAGGTATTGAGTTTATGAGTTTTGGAAAGAACGCCAAACGGTCAGATATGATAGTGAGAAAAACCCATCGAATCGGACGGCGGCGGGGGTCGTTCGCCGGATCGTGCCGGCTATTTCGACCATCCGGATTTCCACGCGAGGTCTCGTGGGACAAAGTCCCCGGCGCTCGAATTCGGTGCGGTCTCATGTGCAAGACCCCCGCCTTTATTTGAATGGCGTCCTTTCCCCAAAAACTCAATACCTGGCACCATCTGATGAGAAAATTTTCCAAATTTGACAATACATCAGTTCTGATGTATATTTTCTGCGTGTACTCGCTTATTTACTACAGCACGGAACGAGGAGACCAACCTGTCCTTGAGTTCTTGGACAACATGGACAAGAAGTCTCGTGCGAAGGTCATGGCCCATATCGACCTGTTGGCTCAATACGGTCCCGATCTTAAACGGCCGTACGCGGATCACGTACGTGGAAAGATTCGGGAATTGAGGGTTCAGATGGGTTCAAAAAAATACCGGATTTTGCACTTTTTCTTTCTTGAAGGACGCATTGTGTTGCTTCACGCCCTGCTGAAGACAACGCCGAAGCTGAAGGAGAGCGATATCACTTTAGCGGAAAGCCGCATGGCGGACTGGATCGCCAGACACCCGAGAGGAGGTTGAACGCCCATGAGAAAACCGAAGATCAGAACTTTTCAGGAACACCTCAAAAAGGAATTGAAGGATCCCGAATTCAGGAAACATTTTGACGAGGAACGCCGTGCGCTTGCGCTGGCCATCAAAATCTCCAAACTCCGGGAGAGAAGGGGTCTGACCCAGAAAGAGTTGGCGAAGGCGATGGGAACCAGCCAGCAGGCCGTATCAAGGATCGAAAGCGGGGAATACGAAGGCTTTACTTTAAAAACACTGGAAAAGATTGCTGAAGCGACTGGCGCACGTCTGAAGATTGATCTTTTACCGGCGTAACCCTCTCACCCCCTTGTAAAGGGGGGAAAAATATTTCGGAAATTCCATCGCCGGGACTTGATTTATCCTCCGTTTGGGTTGATACTCGCGACTATATCGAGAAAAAATAGATCCGGACGGGAGCCGCTCCTTTTTTGCGCGTCGCACAAAAGGAAGGGGATTCGTATTGCCTGAAGGGGCTTGAAATCGCCGGGATTCCACAATACCCGGGGAAGAAGGAGGCGTCTATCTTGAAAGCGGAAAAGCGGGCGCGGAAATGCGCCATGGACACGGCATGGAGGGAGATTCAACACAAACTGAACGCCCAAAACCCGGACGACATGGACGACCTGTCCCAACAGGTCGGGCGGATTGCGTTCAAGTGCCTGAAGCTCGAAAGAAAATTGATGAAGCGTGACCTGCCGGAGGCGGCGGACGTCACGGACATTCTGAACCACATCAACGTTCTGGCCATCCATCTGCGCGAGTCTCTCCAGCTCCGACCCGCTTCGCCGGGCCGGGCGCCGGGGGCGGTGCGGAGGCCGCGGTGACATTGAATCGGGCGTTGCGGATCCTGCTCCTGGAGCACGATCCGGAGGAGGCGGGGAACATTGAGATGGAACTGCGCCGGGCCGGGTTTGCGTTTGAGATGGAGCGGGTCGAAACAAAAAATAATTTTCTGGAAAAAATAAAAGCCGGCCCGGACGTCATCCTCGCTGACCTCGGCCTGCCGTCCTTTGACGGGGTGTCGGCCCTGCTTCTGGCAAAACAGCATTGCCCGGAAGTCCCTTTCATTCTCCTGTCCGACTCCTTTGCCCATGATCTCTTGCTCGATGTCCTCCAGCGCGGCGCCACGGACGTCATACAGAAAAGCCGGCTCGCCTACCTGCCGGCGGCGCTGCGCCGGGTGACGGCACTGATCGAGGCGCGCGAAGAACGGCGCCGGGCCGACGATGTCCCGATGCGGCTTGCGCTGACGATGTGCCAGAAAGTCCTGTCGACGCCCGGCTACGAGGCGCGCCTCATGGCCGTCTGCGAGGAAATCAAGGCCGCGTTCGGGTTTTCGCGCGTGGTCCTGTTTCTGGTCACCGAAACCGGAAACCGCATCCGCGGCATGGCTGGCGTGGGCCTGCCCGAAAGTTACATCCGCGCGCAGGAATATGCGCTGGAGATGAAACCGGGCGTTGAAATCGCGCACGCTATTTGCCGGGCGTCGCTTCTGGGAGAAATGGAAGTCTGCCGGGACCGCGCCGAGGACCCCGTATATTACGCGTGGCTCCTCGGCCAGGCCGCCAAGGACAAGACCTACGCGAAGGAGTACGCGTGCATCCCGCTCAAGGCCTACGGCGCGGCCATCGGGGTCCTCGTCGTGTCGGTCCTCGAGCACGAAGGCCGGCTCACGGACGACAAGCTATCGACCTTCTGCGTTTTCGCCGACCTCGTGTCGCTGATTCTGCTTCAGGCGAAGACCGAGTTTGAAACGCGCGAGGCGCTGATGAGCGTGCTTGCGGCGCTGGCGTCCATGGTCGAGGCGCGCGACGCCTACACGTCGATGCACGCGGAAAACGTCATGGCCTATTCCACCGCGCTCGCCCGCGCGCTGCGGCTGAAGGAGGACGAGATCGATCACATCCGGCTGGGCGCGCTCCTGCACGACATCGGCAAGATCTCCATTCCGGACGCGATCCTCCGAAAGCCGGGCGCGCTCACCGACGCCGAATTCCGGGAGATGCGGCTCCATCCGCCCGTCGGCGACGATCTTCTGTCCGGCGTGAGACTTCTGGAATCCGCACGCGTGGTGGTCCGGCACCATCACGAGCGGTGGGACGGGAAGGGTTATCCGGACGGCCTGAAGGGCGATCAGATTCCGCTGGCGGCGCGCGTCGTGTCCATCGCCGACGCCTTCGACGCGATGACGACCGACCGGCCCTACCGGAAGGCGCGGTCGTTCGAGGAGGCCGTGGGAGAGCTTCGAAAAGGCGTGGGGACGCAGTTCGATCCGCAACTGGTCAAGGTCTTCATCGACTGCATCCGGTTCGAGGAAAAGGAGCTGGCGTTCAGCGCCGCCGAGGACCAGTTCGGGGGATGTCCGCGCTTGAAACTGGAGGGCGATCTTTCTCTGCCGGCCGGCCGATTCCTCCTGGAGAAAACGACGCAGGAACTCGAGCGGCGGACCGCGCTCGTCGTGATTGATCTGAAGGACATCGGCCTTGCGACGGATTCAGGCCTCTGGGCGTTGTTCAGGATCGGATCGAAATGGAACGGCCGCGGCCGGCGCATCATCATTCACTCCAACGGCGACGTCCGGAAGAGACTGGTGGAATTTTCGGATTGGCTGCCCATGCACGTCGTCGAAACGGAGGAGGAAGTCCGCCGGCTTATCAGCCGGCCGCCTGCGTGACTTTTCCGACCATTTCGGCCAGGAGCTGCATTTTAAACGGTTTGGTGATCGACTCGCATCCGGTGTCCTTCAGAAACCGTTGCGTCTCCTCGCTCATCGTGTCCCCCGTCACAAACACGATCCTCGAGGCCAGGCCGCCGCTCCGCGCTGTGATCTGCCGGTAGAGTTCCGATCCGTCCATGCCCGGCATGCGAACGTCCACGAATAAGATGTCGTAGTCGCCGGCGCCGCGCAGGGCCTCCAGCGCCGCTTCGCCGCTCTCGGCGCACGTCACATGGCAGCCCTGGTGCTCGAGAAAACTCTTCATCAAGTCGCGGATGTCACGCTCGTCGTCGACCACGAGGACGCGCTTGTCCTTGATCGACACCCCGCGCGGCCCGGCGGCCCGCTGCTTCTCCTCCTCCGGAAACGGAATCTCCGTGAGCAGCGGCACCTCGAGCGTGACCGTGGTTCCGGCCGGGCCGGTCTTCTCGACAAAGATGTTCCCTCCGTGCTGCTCCACGATCCCGTGCGCCACGCTCATCCCCAGTCCGCTGCCCTGGCCGACGTCCTTCGTGGTGAAGAACGGGTCGAAGATCCGGGCCGCGACTTCGGCGGTCATGCCCGGGCCGTCGTCGGCGAAACTCATCCTGAGTTTTTTGCCGGCCACGCCGGTGCGCGCCGTCAGCGTGCCCCGGCCGCGCGACTCCCGCATGCACTGGAACGCGTTCAGGGCGACATTGAAAATCGCCTGCTGCATCAGGACTTCGTCCATCAGCACGTAGGGCAGGTCCGGGCGGTAGTCCCGGACGATCCGGATGGACTTGAAATCCTCCCGGGTCTGGATCGTCTCCAGCGCGAGGTCGATCATCAAATTCACGTGGACCGGCATGCGCCGCGGGCCTTCTTGGCGCGCGAACCGCAGGATGCTTTTGACGATCTCGCCGCACCGCGCGGCGGCCCGGGAAATGGTCTCGGCCGTTTTTTTGGCGAGAGGCTCGTTCAGCGACTCGGACAAGGCCTGAGAGCGGCCGATGACCACGGTAAGCGGGTTGTTGATCTCGTGCGCGATGCCGGCGGCCAGCGTTCCAAGCCCGGCGAGTTTTTCATACTGGATTCTCTTTGCCGTCTGTTCCTTCAAATCGTGGTGCGCCGCGGCCAGCAGACGGTTGGATTCGACCAGCTCCGCCGTCCGCTCAACGACCCGGACCTCCAGGCCGGCCTTGGCGCGCTCCTCCGCGGCCAGCAGGTCCTTGATGCGTTCCGCCATTTTGTTGAAGGACTGGCCGAGAAGCCGCATCTCTGTCGGCGACCGGACATCGGTCCGGATGTCCAGGTTTCCCGCCGCAATCGATGCGGTGCCTTCCGCCAATGTTCGAATCGGCCGCGTGAGCGCCTCGGAGAGTCTCTTGACGGCGAGGAACGACAGGATCAAAAAGCAGGCGGCGATGACGACGGCGCGTTTCAGGACCGCGTTCACGGCCGCTTCGGCCGGCTCGAGGGACTTTAGAAAACAGCCGTTGAGATGGTCGTCCAGCGCCAGGGACTGAAATAAAAACCTCTCCCTGTCCGGCGGCAGGACTACTTCTGCCGGGCCGGGCGAGGTTACGGCCGCGAGCGCCGCATCGATCCGGGTTTGGGACACGCGGCTCAGGGTGGTGGCCGCCACGCGCATCCGCTCCTCCATCGGGCCGACACAGAGGATGATCTCGGAGGAAATGATCGGCTTGAGGTCCCGTACGTGGGCGTCGGTGATGAAGTCGCCGATCGACACCGAGCCGACGACCATGCCGCCGATCGACACGGGCACCGACACCGCATGGACATCCTTGTCGTCGATGACGAGATACCCGCCCGCCAAGCGGGGGAGCTTGAGCGCCGCCATCGCCGCCGCGTCCGGCCGGATGCCCTTCATCGAGACGGCGGCGGCCTGCGGATGTCGGCCGCGGATGAGGAGAAAATCGAGATCGCCGTCGCCCCGGATTTCGTCCGCCAGAAACTGCACGGTTTCCCGGTCGATGTCGGGCGTGCCGAGGGCCGCGATGATTTTCGGTTCCGCCGCGAGAAACCGCGTGCGGACCAGAAGCTCGGCGGCCCGGCGCTGATGGAGGAGTTTGAAGGTCCGCGATTCCTGCCGGACCAGGTCTGAAACTTCGGCAAAAGTATTCCGTCGGATCAAGCCGACCACCGACCAGGTGACCGCGACGGTGAGGAGAATGAGGAGGGACATGACGGTGACGCTGATCCGCTCCCGGATACCTGCGAACCGGTTCATATGGCTAAATGCTCCAAAATTGTTGCGCGTTTTTCAAGCCGCGAACCTCCGGAGCGCATAGGGGGCGAGAGGCAGGTGCGGGTCGCGGCCCGCGAGGAGTTCCGCGACGAGCTTGCCGGTGGCCGGCGCGAGGCTCATGCCGAGCATGTTGTGGCCGGCGGCCACCGTCAGGTTTGAGAGACGCGGCGCGCGATCGATGACCGGCAGGCTGTCCCAGGTCATCGGCCGCCAGCCGGCCCATTCCTCGCCGGCCGGGCCGTTGCCTGGATCATGCAGATACTCGGCGGCGGCGCGGTGAAGGGCCGAAATGCGGATGGAACTTTTTGCCGGGTCGAATCCTGAAAACTCCATCGTTCCGCCCAGCCGAAAGCCGCTCGGCCACGGGGTGGCGAGGACTTTGGTTTCCTGAAAAAACACGGGCATGCGCGGACACCGCGCCGGGCGGCCCATCGTCACGCTGTAGCCTTTGGCCGGCTGGATCGGCAGTTTCACGCCCAGCCGGCGCGCAAGACGCGGCGACCACGCGCCGGCGGCCAGAACGAAGTGATCGGCCGCGAACCGGCCGCGCGCCGTGCCGGCGGACCGCACTGACCCTCCGGAGACATCGAGCGAGTGAACGGCGCAGTCTTCTTCCACCGCCACGCCGCGCTCCAGAAGGATGCGACGCCATTCCGCCATCAGGCGGTCGGGCCGCAGGTGCGCGTCGATTTTGAAATACCAGCCGCCGAACATATCGTCCCGCACGGCCGGTTCCTTTTCCCGCAGCGCCGCGTCTGTGAGCGCGACCGCAACGATTCCGCGCGCCTTGAGGAGCTCAACCGTCGGCGCGAACGCGGCCATTTCCTTTTCGGTGCGAAACACGGACAGGGACCCCGACGGCGACCACTCGCAGGCCATTGATTCCTCTTGAAAGAGCCGCTCGTACAGCGCCCGCGAGCCGGACAGGATCGGGCACAGCGCGTCGATCGACGCGCGCATGTCGCGGTCGTTGCATCGAAGGGCGAACCGCGCAAGCCACATCATGAGCGCGGGATCAAAGCGGGCCTTGATGTAGAGCGGCGAGTCTTTGCGCAGGAGCCACCGGAGACCCTTGCCGATGACGCCGGGCGTGGCCAGCGGCAGGGCGTGGCTGGGGGAAATCAGCCCGCAGTTGGCGTGCGACGCCCCGGACCCGATCCGGTCCTTCTCGAGCAACCGCACCCGCAGGCCTTCCTTCGAGAGGTAATAGGCGCAGGCCACGCCGATCACCCCGCCGCCGATGACGAGCACATCGTCGCGTGGATTCATAGATACAAGTATACATGAAGCGCGCCGCTTGACATCAATAGAATTGCCGTATATGGTCAGCCTTTGGATAACAAATGGGGGTGAGACCATGGTTCGGGATCAATTCATCAAGGGCACCATCGAGATGGTGGTTTTGAGTTTGTTGAATCGCAAGGACATGCACGGATACCTGATCACGCAGGAGCTGCGCGCGAAGTCGCCGGAGTTCCTCGGCGTCAAGGAAGGGACGCTCTATCCGCTGCTCATGCGGCTTGAACGCAGAGGACTTGTCCGGGGCCGGTGGGAACGGCCCGTCGGCAAGCGCCGGCAGCACGTGTACAGCATCACCGACAAGGGCCGCAAGGGATTGAAGGAACGCAAATCAATGTGGTCGGGACTCACGCGGGCCGTCCGGCTCTTCGTCCCGACCCCTGCATGAAGTCGGGGGACACCCCGCAACCGGAACCGTTCGACTCGTATCTCGACGAAATTCTGAGCCGCGTGTCGGTTCGCGACACGATCAAGCGCGGCTGGCGGGAGGAGTTTGCGGGACACCTCGACGAGACGCGGGAGGCGTTGACCGAACGAGGCTACCGCGCGGACTATGCGGCGGCGGAGGCCGCCGCCGACTTCGGTGAGCCGCCGATCGTCGCCGACCGGCTCAACCGGGAGGAGGCGTTCCGGAACTGGTTCCGGGATCCCGCGTGCGTCAGGGCCATGCTTCTCGCCGGCGGCGCATTTCTGGCGTTCGGCGTTTTGTCCGAAGCGCTGATTCTTGGGCTTGGCCTTTCGGGTCTCGACCCGCGGATTGCGTATGCAGCCGACAAGCACATCATCGATGTGCGGTGGATGATCGCGATTCTTTCGGGGCCGGCGGCGTATGCGCTGTACATGAGAAGGGCCGGCAACGCGTATCGGCTCACGCCGTTCGCCACGCTGTCGGTGGTGATGTTTCTGGTCACCAACCTTTCCGAGTGCCATCTCGACTTCATCGCGCCCTTTCCGGCGCCGGAATGCCGGATTTTCCTCACGCTGGACGTGCCTTCTCCCTTTGCCGATCCGCCGCTCATGTCGCGCGCCTACATGGTGTGGGAATTCGAGCTGTCCGGTTTTTTGATACGTTTCTTGAATAATGATTTCCGCCGGGGTGTGCCGTGGCCGTACTCAGACACGGCCCAGGCCACGATCGTCACGTATCTTTTGGCCGTCCTGCTGTCGACGTCATTTATACTTGAGAAACTGAAGCTGCGGCCGTCCGCGCGAACGGCGGGCCTGCTTTCCGCCCTCGTCCTGTCTCTCCTCCTTTCAGCCTGCAGCAGGCCCCGGGAGGCCGGCTCGGGCCAGAGCGACGTCGAAAGCCTGTTTCGCCGGATGGTCGAGAACCGCCGGGGACTCACCGTCAAAGATCCGATTTACCAGCAGATCGTCAAGAAAGGGCCGGGCATCACGCCCGATCTCAAGCGCATTGCCAAAAACAGGGACATCCAGTGGCACTTCATCGCGTACTACATGCTCGGCCAGATCAAGGACCGGTCCGCCATTCCATTTTTGATGGATGCGCTCGCCCACGGAGACGAGCAGGAACAACTCCACGCCGTCCGCGGCCTGAACTGCCTCCTGCGCAAAGGCATGTACAACCCGGGTGATCCGGGCGCGGAGGAGGTCAAATTACGGTACCAACGCTGGTGGGACCGCCACCAGCACGAATTCCCACCCGAGGTCGAAGCCCGCTGATGCGGCGCTGATTCCGCGCAGGGCAAGCGCTTCACCGCTCTGAGTTTCCGATCTGTCCGGCGTTCGCGCGATATTTTTGCTTGACAATACATTGCTCTCCGATGTATAAGACGCCCATGAATGACGCTACACGGTGTTTCCGCCGGGGTCCCGGCGAACTCGTGGTGCTGGGCATGCTGGCCCACAGGCCCATGCACGGCTACCGGATGTTCCGGACGCTCTGCGAGAGCGACGACAAGATCGTCTACGCCCTCTGCATGAACGAGGGGACGCTCTATCCCCTCCTCTACCGGCTGGAACGCAAGGGTCTCGTGGCGGGCGCCTGGGAGAAGGCCGGCCTCCGGAGACGCCGGCGGCATTACCACATCACGGCCGAAGGACGGCGCGAGTATCAACACCTCGGCCAGGCATGGCACACGCTGGTCCGGGCGGTCGGGACCATTTGCGCGTTCAAGGAGGCGGCGTGAGATGAAATCGGCCTGCCGCCTGCTTGCGCTTGCCCTGCTCCTGTCGATCCTTGTCCCGTCCCGTGTCCACGCCTTTTCGACGAGCAGTTGCGCCGGGGGCGGGGTCTCATGGGCATCGTCCTGCGATGAGGCGTCATGGTCGTGCGGCGGAACGTTCTGCAACGTCCTGACCGGCGAGCGGCGGCTGGCGCTGGGGGTTTTGAGCACGACGGACAGCCGGATGGTTCCGTTCGACATGCGGGTGAATCTCGAATCGAACGAGGTGTTTCTGGTGCAGGATTCGGTGGTGACCGCCTTTTTTCAGACCGATCCCGGATTTCGGTCGCAGCTTCGCGCGAACGACACCTGGACCGGGTTCTCCTCGCCCGGGACCGTCTTCCTGCACGATCCGATCTTGCTCACATTCTTCACCGTGTCCATTTACTACGCCGAGAACGACCCCTCTGAAACCTCCTCCATTGTCTTCGCGTTCGTCCCGCCG
Source organism: Candidatus Lindowbacteria bacterium RIFCSPLOWO2_12_FULL_62_27 (assembly GCA_001784175.1). Lineage (GTDB taxonomy): Bacteria > Lindowbacteria > 2-12-FULL-62-27 > 2-12-FULL-62-27 > 2-12-FULL-62-27 > 2-12-FULL-62-27. The sequence goes on along the minus strand of MFPR01000006.1, from coordinate 95,263 downwards.
TTCTATTCGGACACCGACGACCTCCGGGACAGCATGGCGTCGAATTTCCACATGCGAAAAACACCGGCCGACGCGTACCGCAAAATCATTCAGAATGATTTTTATCCCAACGCAAACGAACGCAAAGTGTCGGCGCCGCCGGCGGTCATTCCGTCCGACCCGCCCGGCGAAACCTTTCCGACACTCCACGTGCCGAAAGCCGGGGACCTCGTGATCACCGAGATCATGAACGACCCGAACAACGGCGTATCGGACGCGGTGGGCGAATGGTTCGAGGTCCTCAACGCGTCGGGCCTGTGGCTGGATCTTCGCCATCTCGTGATTCGCGACAACGGCTCGGATTTCTTCGCGCCCTACGCGTTCAATTCCCGCAAGGACGCGATGCTTCTTGCGCCGGGGAAGACGTTCGTCTTCGGCAAGACCCGCGACGCGCGGCTGAACGGCAGCGCGCGCGTGGAGGCGGCCTACGGCGCGGCATTCAATCTCGCGAACACGTCGGATGAGGTCATCCTGGAAGTCAGCGGGATCGGCGAAATCGACCGGGTCGAGTACACGACAACGGGATGGCCCAACCCGACGGGCAAAAGCATGATGCTCACCGACACGACCGCTGACAACAACAGCGGATCGAACTGGTCCGCGAGCACGCTTGTCTTCGGCCACATGAGCCAGAAAGGCACGCCCAACTCACCCAACGACGTCCCTTCCGACACGCCCCCCATCCCGCCCGCCGCCGTCGCCCCGGCGGCTGGGTCGCTCGTCATCACCGAATTTCTGCCCAACGCGCATGGGCGGGATGAAACCGGCGAATGGTTTGAGATTTTCAACCGCGCCGACAGCCCGGCCGCGCTGACGGATTTGACGTTCGAATTTGTGGACAGCACCGGCGTCTCGACCACGTTCACGGTTTCGACGGAAACGGTGCTTGACCCGCGGAAATATTTTGTCTTCGCCAGAGACGGAAACCTCACCCCCGGATTCGCGTTCGACTACGACTACCCCGACAACGCGTCGCTGTCCAACGACAAGGGCACCCTCCGTATTAAGGACGACACGGGGACGGTGATCGACGAAGTCTCCTACGATGGCGACCTCTTCGCCGGCTTCCCCGATTTCGGCAACGGGGTGAACGGCGGATGGCCGATCCCCAGCGAGCTGGACGGCCGGACCGCGGCCCTCCAGGGATCCCTCACGGACCTCCTCGACCCGGACTACGACAACAACAACAAAAACAACTGGGCCCTCGCGTCCAATCTCGAGCGGTACGGCATGCCCGGAGGGTATAAAGGGAGCGGCGGGTTCGGAACGCCGGGCCGGCCGAATGTTCACGATCTGGCGCTGACGGTTTCGATGCCGTCGTCCGTGAACGCCCACACGTTGACGGAAACCTTTTCGGCCGTCCTCACGCCCGGCGCGGGATACGGCGTCAACGATGTCGACACCCAGTCGGTCCGGCTGTTCCGCACGCAGCGGCCGTACTTCCTGAAAATCAATTCGGGCGACATCCGGGCGGACTTCCGAAGCTATGAGGTCCCCGCGATCGTCGAACGAAATCGGTCGATCACCGCCGAGATCACCGCGCTTCGAAACGCCGCCGATCCGCAGGCCTTTCGGGGAACCGCGACGGTCACCGTTACCGATACGCGACACCCGACGCCCGGCGATCTCCAGACGGCCGTGGCCGGCGATCTCGTCATTACCGAGGTCATGATCAACGGGCCCGCCGACGAGAACCTCACGGAATATTTTGAGCTGTACAACCCGTCGGCCAAGACCATCGATCTGGCGACGCTGGGTGTTCAGGACGGCGGCGGCGCGACCGGAGACCCGTATCCGGAAGCCGTCAGCCGGATCTACAACGTGGACGGGCCGTTTCCCCTCCGGATCGAGCCGGGCCAGTTCAAAGTCATCGGCCGGGCGGGGAACCGGATTCAGGTCGGCGGATACGACCTCGGCGGAATTTTCATGAACCAGGACCTGAATTTCGACAACGCCAACGATGAACTCGTGGTCTTCCGGCTGAGCGACAACGCCATCATCACCGAGATGTCCTACAGCTCGACCGGCGCTCATCCGAGGCAGGACGTGACGGCGGCCGAGAACCGGTCCATGTCACTCCTCGACACGTCGGTCGACGCCGCGCAGGGAAAAAACTGGGTCAACGCGTCGATCCCCTACGGCGACTCCGGTCACGGCACGCCGGGCGGGCCCAACCATCTGGCCGTTCGCGGCGGCGAGGTCCTGATCTCGGAGGTTTCCGCCAATCCGCCGCCGGGCGGCGAGCCCAATGCCGAATTTTTCGAGCTGGTCAACATGACCGGCCACGCGGTTGATCTGTCCGGCCTCATCGTCACCGACGACGCAGGCAACACCTTCGCCATCGACCATTACCCGGGCCAGATCGTCGGCGGCGGAAAACAGAAGGTCCATCTCGCGGCCGGCGCAGCGTTCGTCTTCGGCAACTCGCGCAGCGCCTCCGATGGCGTCGACAACACGTTCGACGACACCTATGGGCCCGGGGTCACCTCCTACGATTACCTGAACAGTTGGACCCTCCTCAACACGAGTCCCGGCGACGCGGTCCGGCTTATCCGAAAATTTGCGGGCGGCGACACCATCGAAATCCACGGGATGACCTACTCATCCTGTCCGGAGGGCAAATCGTGGGAGCTGGACACCCTGTCGGATTCCGCGACCTACAGCCAGAAATCACCGTCGCCCACCGTCAAACCGGCTCCTTGATGTGAGCCGTTTCTGCATTTTCTTTTCCCTGTCCGGCCGCGCGCTGGCGATCCCGGGCGAGCACGTCCGGGAGATCGTCCCGATGGCGGACGTTTCCACGGCGCCGGCCATGCCGGGGATATTGGAGGGCTTTCTGAATCTGGGCGGCGCCGCCATCCCCGTTATGCGGCTCGACCGCCTGTTCGACTGGCCTGAACCGGCGCGCCGCATGTACTCGTGCGTGATTATCATGGAGACGAGAGAGGCCCCGCTTGGATTTTTCGCCGACGAGGCCATGGCCGCCCGTCCGGTGCCTTCGGGAGATATTCTGCCATGCCCGCAGTCGCAGACATTCAACGGCTGTGTCGAAGCCGACATCGACATCGACGGCCGGCGATTCCACCTTCTCTCGCCGGCGCGGGTCCTGCTCGAACAGGAGAGCCGCCGGATCGCCGAATTTCAGGTGATGGAGCAAAAACGGCTGAACGACTTGGCGAAACCGCGCGCGTGACGGGTTCGACGGGGGTCTCGAGCGATCTCGCGTCCGATCCCCTCTTTCCCGCTTTGAAGGACTACCTCATCGACCATACCGGATTGTCCTACTACGCCGACAAGAACGCCGAACTGGCGGACCGTATCGACCGCCGCCTGGAGGTGGCCGGCGCCGGCGATTGCACGTCCTATTTGCGTCTTCTGAAGGACGGCCGGGCGGGCGAGACGGAACTGGACGCGCTCGTCGAGGAACTGACCATCGGCGAAACCTACTTCTTCCGCCAGCCGGAGTTGTTCGACGCGCTGCGGGACGTCGTGTTTCCGGAGATCATCGAAAAAAACAGGGCGACGCGGCGGATCCGAATCTGGAGCGCGGGTTGCGCGACAGGACCGGAAGCGTATTCAATCGCGATTCTCCTGAAACGCGACCTCGGCGCGGCGCTGGCGGGGTGGGATGTCGACATTTTGGGAACAGACATCAACCGGCGGTTTCTGCAGCGGGCCGCCGCCGGCGTGTACGACGAGTGGGCCTTCCGCGCGACGCCGGACAGCGTCCGGACGGCGTGCTTCCGCCCGCAGGGGGCGCACCACGCGATTGCGCCCGATTACAGGCGCGCGGTGTCGTTCCAGTATCACAATCTCGTCAAGCATCCGTTTCCGTCGATTCTCCATGATCTGCAGGCCTTCGATCTGATCCTCTGCCGGAACGTCATGATCTATTTCAACCGCGACCTCTGCCGGAAAATCATTTCGCAATTTGAAGGGTGTCTTGTGGAGCGCGGATGGCTCGCGCTCGGACCGTCGGATCTCTCGATCGATCTCTTTCAGCATTTTTCCATGCGCAACATAGGCGGCGCCATTGTCCATCAGAAACCAGGCGATGTAACGATTCACATGCCACCCTCACCCCAACCCTCTCCCGCCTATGGCGGGGGAGGGGGGATCGTGGACGTGATGCCGCCCGCGCCCGATGTCGAGCCCCGCGCCGGCGCGCAGTCGCTCGCGGACCGGGGAGACTGGGACGCGGCGCTGCGTGCCTACGAGCGCCTGATCGACGCCGAACCTCTGAACGCCTCCGTTCATTTTTATTACGCGCTCGTCCTCCGGCAGGTGGCAAACTATGACGCGTCGGAAAAAACCTTGCGCCACGCCATCTACCTGGACCGGCGAAACGCCCTCGCCCACCACCATCTGGGCCTTCTGCTCCACAAGCGCGGCGATGCGAAGGGCGCCATCCGATCCTTTCAGAACGTCCTCTCCGTTCTCGCGGGCCTTCCGGACGACACGCCGATTGAGAACGGCGACGGCATGACCGTTTCGGACCTTCGGGGGGTGGCGCGTCTCAACATGGAGACACGGGCCGTCCTGTGAACGCCGTGGAACGGGACCAAAAAATATCGGAGGCCTGGCGGGCCAGAGCCCGGCGCCTCGCGGCGCGGCGCCCGGTCGGCGCCGGAGACGCCGGGTCGTCCCTCGTTCTGGTCTTCGACCTGGCCGGCGAGCGGCACGGAGTGAATCTGGCGGATCTGACCGAAGTCGCTCTGCTGGCGGATGTGACGCCTGTTCCGCTGGCGCCGCCGGAAGTCGCCGGCGTCGGAAACTGGCATGGCGAACTGCGCCTGATCGTGAATCTCCGCTCCGTGCTGGGGATTTCGGCAGCGGCGCCGGAAACACAGCCTCCCACCGAACCGCCGTCCGCCGCGCCCGTCCTGCTTCTGCGCAGATTCCAGGGCCGGATCGGATTTCGCGTCGACGGGCTCCGGGATGTGCGCAAGGTTTCGCCGGGAACATTCAGCCCCGCGACCGATGGCGCAGGCCATCCGCCCGGCCGTTTCGTCAAAGGCGTCGGTCCGGACGGCCTGGTCCTTCCCGATCTGGACGCCGTTTTTCTTCATCCCCTGTTCAAGGAGGTTTCACCTCAATGACATTCACCATACGAACCAGGATTCTGATTGGATTTGCGATCGTCATCGCCCTCGCGCTGGGCGTCGGGCTGTTTTCGATTTCCAAGCTCGGCGAAGTCAACACGCTGACGGCGCGGATCGCCGAACGCGAAATCGCGATGATGGCGGGGCTTCTGGCCGCCAATTCAAGTCAATATGGCATGCGCTCGGCGCGCGAGGAGTCCGTCACATCGGCCCTGAAAAAGCGCGCGGGCCTGCCGGAGGCCCGGCAGGAAAACTCCGGCGAGTCGTGGCGGGCGCGCAAGCACGAGACCCTCGCCGTGCTCCAGGACCTTGAAGCGAAGGCCGCCGAATATGAGAAGACCGCGCTCACTGAAAAACGCGGCGGCGCCTTCGGGCGCGTCCGCCAGCAGCTCCGGAAAACGCTCGGCACATTTCAGGAATTGTCGGCGGCGGTGGAGTCCCAGCTCGCATGGCTGGAGAAAAACGACTGGACGCAGCTCGCGGCGGCCGATCCCGACGTGCGGCGGCTGCGTGAGACCGTGGACGCCGACATCGACTACGCCGAGCAGCTTCTCGCCGATGTCACGCGCGCGGGAGAGGCCGAGGCCGAGCAGGCCTACACGGAGGGCCGGACGGCCGTGATCGCGTTTCTCGTGGCGGCGCTTCTGGTCGGCGCCGGCGCCGGCGTCTTCATTCAGCAGTCGATCTCGCGGCCGCTCGGCGAGTTCATGCTGTTTGTCGAGCATGTCGGCCGGGGCGACCTCACTCGCCGGGCGGCCGATTCGAGCAACGGCGACGAGCTGGGCCGGCTGGGCGGCATGTTGAACCAGATGGTGGCCGGTCTCCGGGATCTGGCGTCGCAGACACGAACCGTGACGGAAAACCTGAACTCGACGGCCACGGAGATTCTGGCCGCGGCGCAGCAGCAGGCGGCGAGTACCGAGGAGCAGGCCGCCGCGGTGCAGGAAACCACCAGCACGATGGAGGAGGTCGGCCAGTCCGGCCATCAGATTTCGGACAGGGCGCGGCAGGTGGCGGCGGCGACGGAGGCCACGTCGGCGGCCGTGGCCGGCGGCATCCAGGCCGTGCAGAACACCAACCGGATCATGGAGTCGATCCGTGAGCAGGCCGAGACCGTCGCGGAGACCATCGTCGCCCTCAGCGAGAAGACGCAGACCGTCGGCGACATCATCGCCACCGTCAACGACATTGCCGAGCAGTCGAACCTTCTGGCCCTGAACGCGGCCATCGAGGCCGCCGCGGCGGGCGAACACGGCCGCAGTTTCTCCGTGCTGGCCGCCGAGATCAAGAATCTGGCCGAGCAGGCCCGCGCGTCCACCGGCCAGGTCCGGACAATCCTCGGCGACATCCAGAAGGGCATCAACACGTCGGTGATGCTGACCGAGGAGGCCGTCAAACGGATCGAATCGGGCAAACAGCAAAGCGATGTCGCGGAGCAGACCATCCGCCGGCTGTCCGACGGCGTCCTCGAAAGCGTCCAGGCCTTTCAGCAAATCGTGGCGGCCACCAACCAGCAGCAAATTGGATTTGAGCAGGTGTCACAGGCGATGAAGAACATCCGTCAGGCCGGCGAGCAGACGGTCGCCGGCACCCGCCAGCTCGAGAAGGCGGCCTCCGGACTCGGCGCGCAGGGACAGCAATTGATGAAATCCGTCGAGCGCTACAAAATCTAACCGCGGCGGGACGCATGGACATCCGGCAGAAACTGTTCGCCACGTTTCAGATCGAACTCAGGGAGCATCTGTCCCGGATTCGGACGATCCTCAAAGGCAAAGGCCGGGAGTCGGCCGCGCCGGCGCCGGCGCAGCTCGAAGAGGCGTTTCGCCGGGCGCACAGTTTGAAGGGCGCCGCGCGCGCCGTCGATTTGCGGCCGATCGAAACGCTCGCGCACCAGCTCGAAACGCTGTTCTCGAACCTTCGGGACGGCCGGCTCAAACTGGACATGCCGGCGCTGGAGGCCGTTCATCAGACGCTCGACGCGATTGAGGATTGGGTGACGGAGGTTGCCGAAAAAAGAAATCCGCCCGAACCGACACGGGTGTTGGAAACCATCGCCCGGCTGATTTCCGCGTCTGCGCCGGTCGCGGCGTCCACGCCCTCATCCGGCGCCGGAGGCGCTGACCCGGCGGACGCCGAATCGACGGTGCGGATCGGCGCCGCCGTCCTCGGCCGGTTCCATCGGCAGGCCAGCCGGTTGCTGGAGGAATGTCAGCGGCAGGAACTCGTCACCGCTCTCCTGAGACGCGCCGGCCGCGAGGGGACGGACTTTGAGCGGGACTGGGGCCGACTGCGGTCGGACCTCGCGGCGGTGTTCCGGAAGGCGCAAGCGCGTCCAGAGCACGGGCGACTGGCGCACGCGCTTGAAAGAATCGACCGGCGTTGGCGAACGCTCAGCCGGGGACTTCAACGGACAAAAATTCTCCAGCAGCGCACCGCGTGGGGTCTCCAGAGTCTCAGCGAGGAATTGCGGGAGGATCTGCGCCGGGCCAGGATGGTCCGCGCCGAGACGGTGTTTGACGGATTTCAAAAAATGGTCCGTGATCTCGCCGGGGATCAGCGAATGGAGGTCGAGTTTGCGGCGGTCGGACTCGACACCGAAGCCGATCTCATGGTCCTGCAGACGCTCAAGGATCCGGTCATGCACATGCTGCGAAACGCCGTCGCGCACGGCATTGAGCCGCCGGCGGAACGCCGCAAGAGCGGCAAGCCCGCCGCCGGCCGCGTGCAATTGCGGCTGGAGATTCTCGGCGGGCGGCTTCGCGTCGATGTCTCCGACGATGGCCGGGGGATCGATCTCAAGGAGATCGCCGAAACGGCGGCGCGGAAAGGATTCCTCTCCGAATCCCGCGCGCAGGCGGACGCCGGCGACATTTTGAAAGTCGTGTTCCTACCCGGATTCAGCACCGCCCGATACGTGACGGAACTCTCCGGCCGCGGGATCGGCCTCTCCGTCGTCGCCGACGCGGCACGCCGCCTTCAGGGAGAAGCCGGCGTTCGCTCAAACGACGGGCGGACAGCCCTTGGCGGCGGGACAACCTTCTACGTTGAAGTTCCGCTCACCGTCTCGGCCCACCGCATGCTCCTCGTTTCCTGCAATGAGCGGATCTTCGGCCTGCCGGTGTTCGGGATCGAGCAGGTGGCGAGGGTCAAGCCGCAGGCGTTGGAGAGCGTGGAAGGCCGGACGATGATGCGTCTGAAGGGATCGCCCGGGGATGCTCCCGTGCCGATCGTGAGTCTGTCGCAGCTTCTGAAACTCGGATCCCCGGCCATCCGGCTGGACGGTCCGTATCTTTCCGCGTTCATTCTGAAGTCCGGCCCGCGGCGCCTCGCGGTGGCCGTCGATGCGCTCCTGTCGGTCCAGGACGGCCTTCTGGAGGACATTCCGGCCATCCAGCCCCACACGGGCGTGTCGGGCGCCGTCACGCTCGGCGACGGAACGGTGTTCCCGGTGCTCTCGACCCAGCGGCTCATTGAATCCCTCAACGAATCCATGGATCGGCCGCTGATCCAGATGGCCGAGCGCCCGGCGGAGCCGCGACCCGTACCGGTCATCCTCGTCGTCGACGATTCGATCACGACCCGCACACTCGAAAAGAGCCTCCTGGAAGCCAACGGCTATCAGGTGACGCTGGCCGTGGACGGCATCGAGGCGATGGCGCGCCTGAAAACCGAGGCCGTCGACCTGGTCGTCGCCGACATCCAGATGCCGCGCATGGACGGATTTCAGTTGCTGGAGGAAATGAAAAAGGACCGCAAACTCCAACACATGCCCGTCATCCTCGTGACGTCGCTCGAGAGCCGCGAGGACCAGGCGCGCGGGCTTGCGCTCGGCGCCGACGCGTACATCATGAAGCGGAAGTTCGATCAGAAGGACTTGCTCGACACCCTCCGCCAGATCCTGTGAAAAAAATCCGTGTCATGATCGTCGAGGACTCCGATGTCGCCCGCGAATATCTCCGGCACATCATCTCCGCCGATTCGCGGTTCGAAGTCGTTGCGGCCGTGCCCTCGGCCGAAGAGGCCTTGCGGCGCCTTTCGCGCGACCATCCCGACGTCATCTCCATGGACATCCGGCTTCCCGGAATGAACGGCTTTGAGGCCACGTGCCGCATCATGGCCGAACGGCCGACGCCCATCGTGGTCGTGTCGGCCAGCGTCGAGTCGGAGGACCTCAAGATCTCGATGAACGCGCTGCGGGCCGGCGCGCTGGCCATCGTGGAAAAACCGGCCGGGATGGGGCACGAAGACTACGCGGCCATGGCCGGCAACCTCTGCGGGCAACTCGCGATCATGAGCGATGTCCGGCTGGTCAAACAGCGCATCGACCGGAATCTGGACTTCGTTCCGGCCGCCAAGCCTCCTGCGACCGGGGGCAGGACCGGCATCGCGCGGGACTCGTCCGCCGCTCGCCCAACGGTCGCCTCCTACGGCCTGCTGGCGATCGTGTGTTCGACCGGCGGCCCGTCCGCGCTCGCCAGACTGCTGGGCGATCTGCCCGAACCTTTTCCGCTGCCCATCCTGCTCGTTCAACATATCTCTCCGGCCTTTCTCGAGGGATTCGTTTCGTGGTTGAGTTCCGCCTGCCCCTTCACGGCGAAGATCGCGCGCGAGGGAGAGATCCCGTCGCCCGGAAAAATCTACGTGGCGCCCGCCGAGCGGCATCTTGAAATGAACGCCCGCGCGCTGACGCTGGGCGCCGGCGAATGCGTCTCGGGCCAGCGCCCGTCGGGGTCGGTCCTGTTCCAATCGCTCGCCCGGCATCAGGCCACGGTCTCCATCGGCGTGCTCCTCACCGGCATGGGCGAGGACGGCGCGGACGGGCTGTTGGCGCTGAAGCGCGCCGGAGGATACACGATCGCGGAGGACGAAACAACGGCCGTGGTCTACGGCATGCCCGCCGCCGCGATGAAAAGGGGCGCGGTCTGCGAATCCCTGCCGCTGCACGAGATCGCACGGCGGATCCGGGAGCTGGCCGCGGTTCCTCCGGCGACGGTGCGCCAACCATGAGCCGGGGAAGCCGCATCCTGATCGTCGAGGACTCCGAAACCCAGGCCCTCAAACTCCGGGAACTTCTCGAACGCGAAGCGTGGGACGTCGTGACGGCGCAGGACGCCGAGCAGGCGCTGGAGGAGATCAACCGGCGCGTCCCTGATCTTGTCATCCTCGACTTCTGGCTGCCCGGCATTCGCGGCGACGAACTCTGCCAGCGCATCCGGATGAACATCAACACCCGCGGAATCCCCATCCTGATGATGACGGCGGAGGACCAGGGCCAGTCCGAAGTCCACGCCCTTGCAGGCGGCGCGGACGATTATGTCTCCAAGTCCGATGACGATGACATCCTCCTCATCCGCGTCCGGTCCCTCCTGCGCAAATCGCGCCGGCAGATGTCGGTCCTGGGGCCGACCGACGCCTATTTCCGGCAGGCAAGAATTTTGGCCATCGACGACAGCCGGACGTATCTGGAGTATCTGACGGAGGAACTGAAGGCCGAAGGATATCTTGTAGAAAACGCGCCGAGCGGACCCGACGGCCTGGCCCTGCTCGAGCGCCGGGGTTTCGATTGCATCCTCCTCGACCTGATGATGCCGGAAATGGACGGAATCGAAGTTTGCCGCCGGATCCACGAAATCCGGTATCGCATGTCCGACCCCGTCGTCGTCCTCATGCTGACGGCGCACGAGACGAAGGACGACATGACGCGGGGCCTGGACGCGGGCGCGGACGATTTCGTCGGCAAGTCGAGCGACATCGGCGTCGTGAAGGGCCGCGTCCGGGCGCTGCTTCGGAGAAAATTTTTCCAGGAGGAGAACCTGCGGATCATCGAGGAACTCAAGAACAAGGAAATGGAGACGCTGCGCGCGCGGCTCGAAAAGGAGGCCGCCGACGGCCGCGCCGCCATCGCCGACCGGCTCCGCGAGACCGGCGCGGAGCTTGAGTGGGCCAACAAGGAACTCGAGGCCTTCACCTATTCGGTTTCCCACGACCTGCGCGCGCCCCTGAGGGTGGCGGACGGATTCTCGCGCATCCTCATCGAGGATTACGCGGGACAGCTCGACTCCGAGGGGCTGCGGATGCTGGCCGTGATCCGGGAACACATGCAGAAAATGGGCGATCTGATCGACGACCTCCTGACCCTGTCCCGGCTCGGACGCAAGGAGCTTCAAAAAAAACCGGTGGACATGACGGCGCAGGCGCGTGACGCCGTGGAGGAGATGCGGCGGCAGGAAAACGGCGCGCACGTCGACGCCCGCGTCGGCGATCTGCCCCGCATCCAAGGCGATCCGGCGCTGATCAAGCAGGTGTGGATCAATCTGATTTCAAACGCGTTCAAATACACCCGCCGGGCCGCCGCGCCGCAAGTCGAAATTTCCGCCGACGCCGGGGAGCGCGAGACGGTCTTTCGGGTCAGGGACAACGGCGCGGGCTTTGACATGAAGTACGTCCATAAATTGTTCGGCGTGTTTCAGCGCCTGCATCCGGCCGACGAGTTCGAGGGCACGGGCGTGGGCCTGGCGATTGTCCAGCGCGTCATTCACCGGCACGGCGGCCGCGTCTGGGCCGAGGGCGAACTCAACAAGGGCGCGACATTCTATTTCGCGCTACCCCTGGAAGGAGCGTGAGCATGGACCTCGACAGCGTCGAAATCCTCCTCGTGGAGGACAACCCGCACGACGCGGAACTGACGATCCGCGCGCTGAAGAAAAACCATCTGGCCAACCGGCTCCACCACGTCAAGGACGGGGCGGAGGCGCTCGATTTCATTTACGCGACCGGAGCGTACGCGCAGCGTTCGGTGGAGCAAATTCCCAAGATCATTCTACTCGATTTGAAATTGCCCAAAGTCGACGGCTTGGAGGTCCTCGGCCGGATCAAGGCCGACCCGCGGACCAAACCCATCCCGGTCGTCGTCCTGACCTCGTCCAGGGAGGAAAAGGACGTCCTGGACAGCTACCGGCTCGGCGTCAACAGCTACATCGTCAAGCCGGTCGATTTCGAGAAATTCTGCAAATCGGTGGTTGAACTCGGGCTTTACTGGCTCGTCCTCAATCAGCCGCCTGGATGAAAGGAGCCCTACGGATGGCGCCGAAAGTGAAGGTTCTGATCCTCGAAGACATTGCGGCCGACGCGGAACTCATGCGCCGCGCAGTCTCCGGGATGGGGATCGATTTCTCGTTCCTGCACGTCAAGACGGAGGCGGAGTACGCCACTTCGCTCCATGAGTTTAAACCGGACCTCATATTCTCCGATTTCACCAACCCCGGGTTCGACGGACTCTCCGCGCTCCTCAAGGCAAGAGACCTCTGCCCGGACGTGCCGTTCATTCTCGTCACCGGAACGATCGGCGAGGAGCTGGCCGTGGAGATCATGAAGAACGGCGCCACCGACTACGTCCTTAAGGACAAACTCTACAAACTGGCGCCGGCCGTCCGCCGCGCGCTGAAAGAGGCGGAGGACCGGCGGACCATGGTGAAACTCCAGGCGATGCTGGACCAGGCGCAGAAAATGGACGCCATCGGCCAGTTGGCCGGCGGGGTCGCGCACGATCTCAACAACATTCTGACGGCGCTCATGGGATACACCTGCGTCGGCATCGAAACGGTGGCGCCCGGCCACCCGGTGCACGCGGACCTGCTCGAAATCGAGCGCCTCGCCGACCGGGCCGCCCGCATGACCCAGCAACTGCTGGCCTTCGCGCGAAAGCAAATCCTCGAGCCTGTTGAATTGAATCTGAACGAGGTGATTCTCGATTCCGAGAAATTGCTGAGACGGCTCATCGGCGAGGACATTCTCATCACGCACAAACTGTCCGGCGATGGGTTGACCGTCCGCGTCGATCCGACCCAGATGGAGCAGGTGATCGTCAATCTGGCGATCAACGCGCGCGACGCCATGCCGCAGGGGGGCGTGCTGAGTTTTGAAACCGCTGCTGTGGAACTCGATCAAAAACACGTGGGAGAAACCCCCGACGTCGCGCCCGGGCCCTACGTGCTCCTCACGGTTTCCGACGCGGGCGCGGGCATGCCCAAGGAGATTTTGGACCGGATCTTCGAGCCGTTTTTTACGACCAAGGAGCATGGGCGGGGAACCGGGCTCGGACTGTCGATCTGTTACGGTATCGTCAAGCAAAGCGGGGGACACATAACGGTCGACAGCGCGCCGGGCTTTGGAACGACCTTCAACATCTTCCTGCCCCGCGTCCCCGAAGGCCTCCCGACGGCCTCCCGGCGGCCGCACGACGGCCGCCCGGCCGCCTCCCAATCAGGCGGCGGAGAAACCATCCTTCTGGTCGAGGACGAGACGCCGGTGCGGAAAATCTCGGCGTTCATTCTGCAGAAACTGGGCTACGACGTTTTGGAGGCCGGGAGCGGCGAGGCGGCCGTGCGCATGTCCCGGGCGCACGGCCGGCCCATTGATCTCTTGATCACGGACGTCGTGTTGACCGGAATAAACGGCCGGGAGGTGGCGGACATACTGAGAATCGAGCGGCCCGGCATGAAAGTCATGTTCGCATCGGGATACACGGATCAATCGATCATCGATCACGGCGGGCCGGCCGCCGGCCAATTTATTCTTCGAAAGCCGTATAAACCGGAAATGCTGGCAAAAAAGGTCCGCGAGGCTCTGCGCGGGGGGACATGACCGATCCCAAACGGATCCTGGTGGTGGAGGACGATACGGACATCCGCGAGTATTTGAGCAAGCTCCTGCCCGATTTCGGATTTCAGGTCGATTTGGCCGCGGACGGCCGGCGGGCGCTCAAGGCCCTCGCTGAAATCCGGCCCGCGCTCGTCCTTCTCGACATCAATCTCCCGCGCGGCCTGTCCGGCATCGAGGTCTGCCGGGAGGTGATGTCATCGGGCGCGGCCGACAAACCCAGGATCGTGATGATGACGGCGATGGGTGACAAGGAAACGATCATGAAGGCCATCGAGGCCGGGGCGGTTGATTATCTCGTGAAGCCGTTCAAGGTGCCGGTCCTGATGGAGAAGCTGAGAAAACATGCGGGGGTCGCGCCTGTCACCAAAACGTCCGCCGGGGCCCCGGCGGAACGCGGGGGCGCCGACGACGAAGCGGCGGACGAGCCCTTCAAGCCGGTCAGGACGTTTCGCGGCAGCGGACTGGCGTCGCGGCTGGTTGCGGCGGATGATCGCAGCGACGCCGAAAGACCGGACGGCGCCACTCCATGACGGAATCTCGCCCGAACGGTGCGGAGATAAAATTGACGGAGAAGGAGATGGACCGCCTCGAGAACAGGCTGGGCCGGGTGCTGACGGACCTTGCGGCCACGGAAGGCGACGTCGATGTGGATTCGGAGTTCGAGAAAATCATGTTTTCACGCGCGGAAACCTCGGAGGCGACCTGCGAGGAAATTCGCGAGATGTCCCGGCGATTCGGTCCCCGCCTGATGCAGCTTTTGGGCATGCCGGCGGCGCCCGGGGTCTGCCGGCTCCATGTTCTCGATCAGGGCATGAAGGTCGAACTCGACGTCGATCCGCCCGCCTCCGACGGCAAGCCGGTTTCCCTCATGGATGTGTTCAAACAAATTCAGGAGCAAAAAATCGTCTTTGGCCTTGATGAGGCGGCCATCGAGAAGGCGGTGGAGACAGGGCGCACCGACAAGGTCCGCGGCGCCTGCATTGCCCGAGGCGTCCCCGTGCAGGCCGGCCGGGACGGCTGTATCGTGGCGCTCGGAAAAGATATGGAACCTGCCCGGGGCGATGACGCCGCGTTCATTCCCGCCGCACACATCGAAACCGCGGAGCAGGGACAAAAAATCGCGAAGCTCCTGCCCCCGGCGCCCGGATCGCCCGGCAAGGACGTGTTCGGCTGGGAAATTCCGCCGCCGCCCGTGAAAGCGATCTCGCCGCGGGTGGGCGATGGCGTTTCGTTTGACGCCGACGCCGGCGTCTTCTACGCGAAGGAATCCGGCCGTGTCGCCGTCTCGGACGAGGCCATCGACATCGAAAAAATGATGGTGCTGGAAAGCGACGTCGACATTTCCGTCGGACACGTGACGTTCCCGGGCGAACTCGTGGTGCGCGGCTGGGTCCGCAGCGGCCTTCTGATCGAGGCCGGGAAGGACATCGCCATCGACGGCGGAGTGGAGGCGGCCACGGTGAGATCGGCCGGCGGAAGCATCTTCATCAACAAGGGAATCCAGGGTTCCGGCATCGCATTCATCGAGGCCGCGTGGGACATCAGCGCCCGATTCATCGAACAGGCGACGGTCCTGGCCGGCGGGATTTTGAAAACCCAGAGCGCCATCCGCAGCGACCTCGCGGCCGGTGAGGCGGTGATGGTCGGCGAGGGCCGCGGCATCGTCATCGGCGGCCGGCTCCACGCCGGCCGGCGCGTGCAGGTCCGGGAACTCGGCAATGCCTCCGGCGAGACCACGGTCGTCCAGCTTGGCATTTCACCCGACAGCCTCCTCGCGCTGACCAAGTTGAAGACGCGCCTGCAGGCGGCGCAAAAGGCGCTCTCGGACGCCGAACAGGCGCTTTCGCAGGCGGGCCTCTCGGCCGAAACGCTCCAGTCGGGAGCGGTCACGAGCGAGGGCCGGGACGTTTTGAAGCTGGTCAAAACCATCGTGGTGTTGAGTAACAGAGTGCGAAAAATCCAGGAGGAGGAAGCCAAGTTCGTGGAGACCATGAAGAACCGGACCGACGGTATCCTGGACGTGCGGGGACGCGTCCACCCGGGCGTCAAAGTTCTCATCGGCCACGCCGCCTATGCCGTTCTGAAGCCCCTCTCCTTCGTCCGGTTCAAGTACGATCCCGCCCTCCGAAGAATCAAAGTCATCCCGCTCATCTAGGCCCGCGCGGGCCGGAAAAATGCTACGGATCGTCTGTAGACCTTTTGTCATCCGACCGGTTATGAGTATCCCGCATGAAGAAAAAATATTCCGGCAGGAACCCTGTACAGGCGCGCTTCGGGGAAAGAATTCGAAAATTGCGGAAGGCCAAGGGCTGGTCCCAGGAGGAATTCGCGGACGCCTGCGATCTTCACCGGACCTACATCGGCGGAATCGAACGCGGCGAACGCAACGTCAGCCTGCGCAACATCCAGAAAATCGCCGACTCCCTCGGCACGGCCGTACGGAAGCTTTTCGAGGAAAAATAGGGGCTTTAAATCAAGCCGTGTTTCTTGAAGCTGAAGAATTCCCCCCGCGTCAGAATCAGATGGTCCGCAACCTCGATCCCCAGGATCCGGCCCGCTTCCGCCAGGCGCCGGTGCAAGCGCAGGTCCCGGCGGCTGGGCCGCGCCGACCCGGACGGATGATTGTGGGCCAGGACGACGGCGGCGGCGCGGTCCGTGATGGGATCGGCGAAAACCTCGCGGGGATGCGCCATCGTCGAATCCAGAATCCCCACGGTCACGACCCGGCATCCGAGTACTTCGCCGGCGCCGCTTAGCGAAATACAGACAAGATACTCCTGACGCTTGGTTGCAATAAACGATATGTGAGGAAGGAATGATTCCGGCCCGGTCACACGCGCGCCGGACGCCGCGCCACGCCGCCCGATTTCGTAGGCCGCGGCGATCTGGCAGGCCTTTGCGGTGCCGAGTCCTTTGATCTCCTTCAGCTCCGCGACCGTCGGAACGCGCCGGCGGCCGTTGAACCGGCGCTCAACGGCCGCGGCAAGTTTCAAAACATCCCGCTCGCCGGTTCCCGTGCCGAGAAGGACCGCGATCAGTTCGGCGTCCGTCAGCGACCCGGGGCCCTTTCGCACCATCTTCTCCCGGGGCCGGTCCGCCTCGGGCATCTTCGCAATGCGTTTCAATACCTCACCATACTGTAAATCGCCCCGTTTGGCAATCAACGCGAGGGCTCATCGGCCTGCCGCGCGAGCAAGCGCCTCCCTTTCGAGGTCAACGAATAACAGCGACAGCGCCTGCCGCGGCCGGGACGTTTCCATGCGGCTGATATCAATTTTTCGCACTCCATGTGCTGGAGCATCGGATAAATCAGTCCCGTGCCGTCCGAAAGAATCTCCGGCCGCACCCCGCGCAGAAGCCGCGCAAGTTGATATCCGGACAGCGAACCCGTCCGAAGCAGTCGCAATATCGACACCGATGGTTCAATGCCGCTCATAAGTATACAGACGATCAGTAGCATTGCTCCGAATGAAATTAAAGGGTCCATGTCTTACAGCCTTTCACCCACTCGTGATAGACTCACCGACATGTTCCCTGAAGCGCTCCAAACGATCGGCGTTTCTGCAGCGGTCGCGCTCATCGCCGCCCTCTATGCGTCCGTCGGGCACGGCGGCGCGTCCGGATATCTGGCCGTCATGGCGCTTTTGTCGGTGCCGGCCGCCGTGATGAAGCCGGGCGCGCTGGCGCTCAACCTGCTCGTGGCGGGTATCGGCGCCGTCCAGTATTTTCGCGCGGGCCATTTCCGGTTTCGCCTCCTGTGGCCGTTTGCGCTCTCGTCCATTCCGATGTCCTACGCCGGCGCGCGATTGCCGATTTCGTTGGAAATATACGGTCTCGTCCTGGCGGCCACCCTGGTCTGGGCCGGCGCGCGGCTCGCCTTCGCGGCTGCGCCGGCCGCCGACGGCGCGGAGTTTCTCCCGCCGATGCCTCTCTCGCTGGCGGTCGGCGCGTTGATCGGGTTTGTATCAGGCATGGTCGGCGTGGGCGGCGGAATTTTCCTGAGCCCCCTTTTTATCCTGAAGCGCTGGGGAAGCGCCAAGGAAACCGCGGCGGTTTCGGCGGCGTTCATCTGGCTCAACTCGGCCTCCGGCCTCCTGGGACACGCCCATGTGACCGTGCAGTGGCCGGCCGGGTGGATCTGGTGGGCGGCCGCGGCCGCCGCCGGAGGCGTCCTGGGATCTCACTGGGGATCCAGGAAATTCTCGAACGTTGCCCTCCGCCGCATTCTCGCTGTCGTTCTCCTGACCGCGGCCTGCAAATCCGCGGCGCTGGCGCTCGCCTGATCCATGCCGATGCGGCGCCTCATTGAATTCCTCGGACTCAAAGCCGGGTTGGCGGCCGTTCTGGCGATGGTCATCCTCGTCGGCATGGGCAACCGCATGGCCGAGCGATTCCTTCCCATCTACATCCTCGCGCTCGGCGCCGGACCTGTCGCCATCGGGTTTTTGAAGGGGCTCGACAACTTTCTCTCCGCCCTCTATTCCCTCGCCGGCGGGTATTGCTCCGATCGATTCGGCGCAAAGCGCTCACTGCTTGTGTTCAATCTCATGGCTATTTTCGGGTTCGTCATCGTGATGGCGATTCCCGTCTGGCCCGCTGTCATCGTCGGCTCCCTCTTCTTTCTTTCCTGGGGCGCCATCTCCCTGCCGGCGACCATGGACATGATCTTCAAACTGCTTCCCGCCGCCAAACGGACGATGGGCGTGTCCATGCACTCGATGGTCGCGCGAATTCCGATGGCGCTCGGGCCCGTCGTGGGCGGCCTCCTGATCGACCGGTGGGGAACGGTCGCCGGGATCCGGGCGGGGTTCGGCATGGCGGTCCTGATGGCTGTGGTGTCGATACTCATTCAGCAGAAACTGCTGAGCCCGGACGCCCCCGCCCACGATCGGGCGGCGGCCGGAGGCGGAGCAGGCGGCGGCGTCATGACCATCCTCCGGCTCAGATTCCCTCCGGCCCTGAAGAATCTCCTCGTGGCCGACATCCTCGTGCGGTTTTGCGAGCAGATCCCCTACGCCTTTGTCGTGGTGTGGTGCATGAAAACCATCGAATCGCCCGTTTCCGCCGGCCAGTTCGGAATCCTGACGGCCGTCGAAATGGCGACGGCGATGGCCGTTTATGTGCCTGTCGCCTGGCTCGCCGACCGGGGATCCAAAAAGCCGTTCGTCGTCCTCACCTTCCTCTTCTTCGCGCTCTTTCCGCTGGCCCTCCTTTTTTGCCGGTCATTCGATGCGCTCCTGGCGGCGTTTGTGCTCCGTGGCCTGAAAGAATTCGGCGAGCCGACCCGCAAAGCGCTGATCATGGAGCTCGCGCCGGACCATGCCAAGGCCTCGGCCTTTGGCCGCTATTACCTGATCCGCGACAGCATCGTAGCCCTCGCCGCCTTCGCCGGCGCCTTCCTCTGGCAGATCGACCCCAAGGTGAATCTCCTGACCGCCGCAGCCTTCGGCCTTCTGGCAACCGCATGGTTCGCATGGGCGGGATCTGGTGACCAATAGGAAATTTGAATTTGCCGCCCAATGGAGGTAAAAACTTTGATATGGTGAATGCGGGCAATCAAGGCATCGTAGGCGACGCTGTCGCAGGAGTCATGGCGAAACTCAAGTCCGGTTATTTTACGGATGCCTTTTCCGAGATCGAAAGGCTCTCGGGTGCGACGACAGACCCCGATGTCCTGAGCCGGCTGGCATGGGCCGGTCTGTACGCCGAGATGAACCTCGGGATCGCAAATGTTTCCGGCCAAAGAACGCCGTGGCTGGATCGGTTGACACAATCTTTGATGGCGCACGGCACCCCCCCGTCCAGGCACTTGGCCATCCTCATT
The DNA here is from genome assembly GCA_001784175.1 of Candidatus Lindowbacteria bacterium RIFCSPLOWO2_12_FULL_62_27. Lineage (GTDB taxonomy): Bacteria > Lindowbacteria > 2-12-FULL-62-27 > 2-12-FULL-62-27 > 2-12-FULL-62-27 > 2-12-FULL-62-27. Next base: position 75,637 of record MFPR01000006.1, on the reverse strand, counting down.
GGATTTGCGGGCAGCCTCGAATCCATGGGCAATCGCGAGTCGGGACGCGGCATGATCGAAAGAGCGCTGGAGATGAGCCGCGCACTCGAAGACCCTGATGCGGAAGCATGCTCGTTGTTCGAATACGCGATGTTCTTTCTCAACAGCGGCGCAGATCTTCCGGCCGCGCTGGATCACATCGACCGGGCGACGGAACGGTTTGAACCCCGTTCAACCTCCGAGATTGTCCACGGCATCCGATTATTTTCGCGCGCCATCAAAGCCGTCATTCTGATCCGATTGAATCGCCCGCAAGAGGCGATCGAAATCTCATCCAAACTGATCCTCGATGCTGACCATGACGCAGTCCTTTATGAATCATGCTGTTTGTCCCTGACCGAGGCGTATGCAAAACTGAATCGACCGGCGGAGTCCGACGCTTATGCGCTCAAGAACATCAAGCTCTGGAAATCCCTCAAAATAGAGAAACGCGTCGCCGTGGGCCTCCTGTTGGCGGGGATTTCGGCTCTGGAGTCCGGCGATGCGGACAAGGCCATAAGATATTTTGAGGAGCGAAGAACAACATGGATCCCCTTCGGCCCGCACTGGGACATGATCGCACGGGCATGGATGGAAAACGGCAACCCGCAAGAAGCTGCAACATGGAAATGGCCTCAATAGGTGCCGGACATAGACTTATAGACTTATTGGCATACGGGGGAATCATGCGATCGCTGCCGCAATAAGTCTATAAGTCTATGTCCGGCACCCATACGGGGAAATTTGAATTTGCCGCCCGATGGAGATAAAAACTTTTATATGGTGAACACGGGCAATCAAGAGATGAGGGGCGACCTCATACCGCAGGACATCCGGGATATCGTCCTTCGCCACATAGCTTCGGTGGCCGACCTCGAGGCCGCTATCAGCCGAAGTCGGAGAATCTGGCGTCTCTGGTCGACCGCGTGGCGGTGACCTACGCCAAACGCCTCATCGCGGTGACAAACCTCATTCACGGGAACGCCGGTTCCGGTGTGCGGAGCTTCGCCGACTCATTTCGGATCCGGAAGTTCGACTGATGGCGGGACTCGTCTATCTCCTCTGCGCCGCGACCGCCCTCGGTTGCGCCGCCGTGCTGATGCTCGGCTATCGCCGGATCCGGCACAAGCTCCTGCTCTGGTCCGCGCTTTGTTTTCTGGGGCTCATGGCCAACAATTGTCTCGTCTTTGTGGATATGGTCGTCGTGCCGCACATCGACCTCTTCCTGCCGCGCAACCTCACCGCGCTGGCGGCGATGTCGATCCTTCTCTACGGTCTCATCTGGGAGGACGGCAAGTGACGCTCTTCCTCCTCGGCGCAATTGCCATGACCTCCGTCACCGCAGCGCTGTTCTTTCTGCGTTTCTGGCGGGAAACACGCGACCGGCTCTTCCTCGCCTTCGGCGTCTCCTTCGGAATCGAGGGAGTGAACCGAACCGCCCTTGCCCTTTCGGACAATCCCAGGGAGGGCGATCCGTTCTTCTATCTGATCAGGCTTCTGGCTTTTTCGATTATTCTGGTGGCTGTGGTTTACAAGAACCTGCGCCGGCGAAATCCTTCCGCCTGAATCTGCGGACGACGTCGTCCACGATCACGGTGGCCGTGGGGATCGCGAACAGGGTGAGCGGCATGGCCAGCGCCAGGCCCCAGGCGAGGGCCAGGCACAAGGGCGCAACAAAGGGTTCGTAGCCACCGATGCCATACGCCGTCGGGAAGAGTCCGAGGAGCGTCGTGATAGAGCTGGCGAAAATGGGCCGGAGGCGCGTGGCCCCGGCTTCGACCACGGCGTCTTCGATGGCCATGCCCTCGTCCCTTTTCCGGTTGATGAAATCGACCAGCACGATGGCGTTGTTGACGACGACGCCCGTCATCGCCACAACGCCCAAGAGCGCCATGAAGGACGCGGGCGCGCCGTGGAGCATCAGGGCCCATGCGACGCCGGCGAGGCCGATGGGAATCGTGAGGAGAATGATGAAAGGCTGAATATACGATCCAAAGAGCGCGGCCAGAATGATCAAGTCGAGGAAGACCGCCACCCCAAACCCCTTCCGGAGCGACCTCATCGACTCCTGGGTTCGCTCCTCCTCTCCTCCATAGATCGCGTCGTATCCCGGATAATCCCTTTCGATGCCGCGGAAAAAATCCCGGAGACGCGCATTGGCCTGATAGGACGTCACTTTGACGTTGTCTACGTCGGCCGTGATTTGAATGGCCCGCTTGAAATTGTACCGCTCGATGTAAGGCGGGCTGGTTTCATGAGAGACGCGCACGAGCGGCGACAGCGATATCTGCCGGCCGAACTTGTTCAGCACCAAAACGCCGTCCAGAGATTGAGGATGGGGACGGCTCTCCGGTTCGAATTTGACTTTGACGGTCACCTCTTCGGTCGTCCGCCGGATCTTCGTGACTTCGCCGCCCTCGAACGCGTACAGAATATGCCGCGCCACTTCCGCCGTCGAAACTCCGGCATAGGCCGCTTCCGTCGGGTTGATCCGGACCCGCAGTTCCGCTTTGCCGCCCTCGAAATTGTCCTTGATGTCGGTGGTCCCCTCCATGGCCCGGAGTTCCGCCTTCATGCGGCCGGCGATTTCCTGAAGCGTGCCGGGGTCGTCGCCTCGCACGCGCACCTGCACCGCCATGCCCACCGGCGGACCGGGCCGGAGTTTTTCGACGACCAGCTTTTGGATGCCGCCGATCTTCATCATCTCCGGCCGCAGTTCCTCCAGGATGGCGTCGGTTTGACGCGCGCGATTTTCCTGAGGCACGAGAAACACCCGGACCTGTCCGTAATGCGTGCCGCGCCGTTCCGTCTGCTCGTATCCCTTGAGGCCCGCGGTGGCGGTCAGGGCTTCGAGTTCCGACGGCGGCAATTTGAGGATGACGCGCTCGATCTCCGAGACCGCCCGCTCCGTCTCCGCCACCGAGGTGCCTTCCGGCATTTCAACTTGAACGAAGAACTGATCGATGAGGCCTGGCGGGAACATCACGAGTTTCAGCCGCATCGTCGCCACGCCGACGGTGACGATCAGACCGGCGAAGACGATCGCCAGGAATTTGTATCGATGCACGACGCACCATCGCAGAATTCTCCGGTAGGCGGCAATGATGGCGGCGTACCAGCGACCGTCCCGCTTCTCGCTCACGGGCCGGCCGTAGGGCAGGATGTCCAGGACGTGCGCGGGCAGAACGAAAAACGCCTCGAGGACGCTCGCGACAAGACAGAGAATCACGATGACCGGGATCATGAACATGAACTTCCCCATGATTCCCTCGATCAGCGCGAACGGAATAAACGCCGCCGAGGTTGCCATGACGGAGCCGAGGACCGGCAGCATGATCTCCCGGACGCCGTCCACCGCAGCCTGCTGGGGGGGCTTGCCCATTTCGAGGTGCCGGTAAATGTTTTCCGCGACGGCTACCGAGTCGTCGTCAAGCATGCCGAGAACGATGATGAATCCGAGCAGGGACAGAAGATTGATGGTCAGCCCGAACTGCGATCCGACCAGCATGGCGAGGCCGAATGAAATGGGCACGCCCGCCGCCGCCACCAACGCCAGACGCCAATCGAGAAACAGAAAGAGCGCCGCCAGGATCAGAATCCCGCCTTGAATCATATTCGACCGAAGGACATTGAGCCGCCGTTTGATGAAAAAGGACCAGTCGTCGGTCAGCACGAACTTGATACCGAGCCTGGCCGCGTCGCCTTCCTGCTCCCGGACCAGCTTCTTGACCTCCTTCGCCAGCGTGATGGCGTCGGCGTCCCGCTTCTTCCGCACCTGAAGATTGATGGAAGGCATTCCTCCGGCTCGCGCGATGACCTTGGCGTCGGAAAATGTCTCCCGCACGCGCGCCACGTCCCGCACACGCAGGAAACTCCGTTCGTCATTGCCGCGCAAAATGACGTCGGCCACGTCCTCGGCCGTTTCGAATGAGCCCGCCGTGCGCACGAGCATTTCCGCGCGGCCGACTTCCACCGAACCGGCGGAGAGATTGACGTTTTCGGCGCGAAGGACCCCGGCGATTTCGCCCAGCGTCAGCCGGGAGCGCGCCAGTTTGGCCGCGTCGGCCTCCACCCAGATTTCACGGTTGCGATCCCCGTTCTGATCCACGCGGGACACGCCGGGAATGTCCTCCAGCATGTCTTTGATCCGCTCGGCGAACGTGTCGCGCGCGAAGTCATCGCCGCCGGCCACCGACACGACGATCAGGGGCCGGCTGGACGTCAGCTCCTCCACGATCGGCGCCTTGGCCTCGTCCGGAAGATCTTCGGTCCGCGAGACCGCCTGTTGAATGTCCGACACGGCGCGGCTGACCTGCGGGCGATTCAGGCCTTCGTCCAGACGAACCAGAATGAGGGACATCCCTTCGATGGAATACGACTCCACGTGGTCGACGTTGTCGACGATTTTCAGGGTGTCCTCGACGGGGCCGGTGATCAGCCGGTCGACCTCTTCCGGCAAGGCGCCGGGGTAGGCGGTCCGAATGACAACGAGGTCAAACGTGACCTCCGGAAACGCCTCGCGTTTGGCATGGGCGAATTGCCACAATCCCACGCCCAGAATAAAAAACGTCAAAAGATTCGTGAGGACGCGGCGGGTGAGAAAAAACTGGATCAGGGAGAGCGCTCCCCCACATGCGCGGCGAAATCCTCGAGAAGCGTACCGGTCGCGAGGCTCAACCGGGCCCATTGCATGAACAGGTCGGCGTTGGCTTCCAGGAGCTGCGACTCGGTGCGGTGGATGTCGGATTGGAATCGAATCAAAATGTCCGTCGACGACCGGCCGCGCTGGAAATCCTCCTGGGCCGCGGCAAGCTTGCGCTTTTCCAGATCGACCAATTCCTTGTAGGCCGCCGCGCGGTCCTGCGCCAGGCGCAAACTCTCCAGTGCTTCGCTGACCTCCTGCCGCAAATCGGCCTCCACTTGGTCTCTTCGCGCGCGCGCGGTTTTCAAGAGAAGCGCCGCCTCCTCGCGCCGAACCGTCTCCTGCCTGCCGAAGAAGGGGATTTCCAATTCGATGCCGGTCTTGTAATAGGGCTTGTCCGCGTCTCGAACGTCGCGCCAGGATTGGCCGGAACGGTTGCTCAATCCCGCCCACTCGTATTCGCCGACGAGAGCCAGATCCGGCAGGGTCCGCAATTTTTCCACCTGCTCAAAATTCTCCGCGCGTTCGACCCGATGGACCTCGGAGCGGTAATCGCCGCGGTTCGCCGCCGCCCGCGCCCACGCCTCTTCCGCTGTCGGGATGGACTTCGAGGGCAAATCCGGAAGACGCAACGGCCCGAACGCCGATGCATCCTTGCGATAGAGCGCGCGTCGCAGGGCCTCTTCGGCCTGCTTGAGCGCGGACCGCCCCAGCCTCAGTTCCGTCTCCTGCGTTCGCGCGGAAACCTCGGCCTGAATCAGGTCCGACGCGTCGACCAGACCATATCGCTTCTTCTCCTGATAGGTTTTCAGAAGTTTCTCCGCGTCCGCCAGCGCCGCCTCGCGGATGACGATCTGCTCCTGGGCCGTGCAGACATCCGCAAATGCGATCATGGCGCGGGCCGCCTCCCGTTCCCTGGCGCGATCAAGGGCGCCCTGCGCGGCCGACACGCCGGCGCGCGCCTGCCGGCGTTTGGCCTTGTCCGGTCTCCCGTGGAAATTGCGCCACAGCGGCTGGCGAACTTCCACTCCGAACGTCGTCGTGATGGTCGGATCGACGCTGCGGAAATTGGAAGGGCTCTGGAGGTCCTCCGATTTCAGAAACAGTTTCGATTCGGTCCCGATCAGAAGATCCTGGCTGACCGCGGCCTCCCAATCGTTGGATCGGCTGTAGGCGCCCTGAAAGGCGGGACTCGCCCGCGGCCCCCGGTCGTCCGTCGCGGAGACGCTGAGGCTGAAGACCGGATCGGTCAACGCCAGAATTCCCGGCTCCTCCAGCATGGCCCGGTCGAGCCCCAGCGCCGCCTCGCGAACTTCGGGGCTGTTTTGAATGGACTCGCGGACCGCGTCACCCAAAGACATGGCGTGGACGGACGGCGCGATCCACAGGGCGGCCGCGGAAACGATGATCCGCCGGACGTTCATCGGCCCTTTTTCAGCCCTTGGAGGACAAGTCCGATACGCGTTTCAATCACCTGATCCGAGAGAAAGACCGTATCGAGATCCTTGGGATGGATCCCGAAGGGCCTGCGCGCCTTGACGCGTTCGAGAATGGTGACGAGGGCGTTGGGCACCAGTGGAACATGCCGAGGTTCACGCCCGCGCGGTCCGCCTCCCTGCGCAGGCTCAGCCCCGTGATCCCGGTTTCAGGCAGCAGCTCCCGTCCGGCCCGGATGAGCCGCCAGTCCGTGTTTTGCGAAGGCCGTGTCATTGCTCGTCTCCTTGTCTATACGACTGCATAACTATACAAATGTATAGTTTTTGTGTCAAACCGATCGAAATTTCCGCTATTGACTATCCGCTCATTCGTAATTACAGTTTTCACATAAGCCTTGGCCGTTGGCAGGCTGCAGATGGCGGCGCAGCGGTCGAGTGGGGTTCTGGGATATACCCGATCGTGACGATATTGGCTTTTCGATCCTTGGGTCCTTCGGCCGAAATCGGTGGGTGTAATAACAGTGTTCCTGACTTGGGCTGAACGGTAAGAAGGAGGTAAGGCGAATGGCACAGGGTAAAGTAAAGTGGTTTGATGCCAAGAAAGGATTTGGCTTTATCGAGCTCGAAGGCGGCGCTGGAGATTTGTTTGTGCATTTCTCCAGCATTGCCGGCGAGGGATTTAAAAACCTCGATGAAGGACAGAAAGTCGAGTTCGAAATTGGCGAAGGGAAAAAAGGCAAGCAGGCGTTGAACGTCCAGAAAATCAGCGCTTAATTCCGTTCTCGCGTTTTACAGAGAAAATTCTCCGGTCCCGGCAGTTTCCTGCCGGGACTGTTTTTTTACAGGCACGGACTTCGCGCTAATGCGTCTGCTGCCGCATGGAGGCGCCGCATTTCGGACATTTGAGCGCGGAAAATCTGAAGCCCGGTTTATGAGGGACTTCCGCGCCGCAGGCTGTGCAAATGCCGGTGGGATTTTGCGGATTGCCGTGGATATTCCCCGGATTGTTAAAATGACTGCGGCCGTGCTCAAAATTTTTCAATGACTTGATCGGATTCTGTCCGTTTCTCTGCGTCATGGGATCCTGATCCTTTCCTGCGTTGTTCTTTCATTATACAACTATTTCCTATCGGATGGTACAATATCTTCCGATCTCCGTATTTAACAAAAATGAAGAGAGGCGAATGAACATGGCGAATGAGATTCCAGCAGAATTTCTGGATTTGTTTCAGAAGAAAGCCTTCGCGCAGCTGGCCACGATCATGCCGGACGGACAGCCGCAGGTGACGCCGGTCTGGTGCGATTTTGACGGCACCCACATCCGGATCGGATCGGCTCGCGGTCGAGTCAAGGACCAGAACATGCGGCGCGATCCGCGCGTGACGCTGACACTCCAGGATCCGGACAACCCGTACCGCTATCTCGAAGTGCGCGGGAAAGTCGTCGACATCCAGGAGAAGGGCGCGGCGGAGCATATCGATCTCTTGACGATGAAGTATCTCGGCCTGGACAAATTCCCATACAACCGTCCCGGCGAAGTGCGGGTCATGTACAAGATCCAACCGGTGCATTGTTCCGGGATCAAGTGAAAAAAGGAGTGAGCGCAATGGTCAACAAAACGTCCGGGAAGTTGGCGCGGGCCGCAAAGAAGGCCGCCGCCAAGCGAGTCGCCGCCAAGCCGGCTCTCCTCGCGGGCGGCAACCCTCAGATCGCGAAGGCCGACGGCGACGCCCCCGTGCAGGCCTACATCGCGGCCATGCCGGGCTGGAAACGCGACGTCGGGCGCCGCCTCGACGCGCTCATCGTGCGCACCGTCCACGGCGTGCGCAAGGCGGTCAAATGGAACTCGCCCTTCTACGGAGTCGAGGGCCAGGGCTGGTTCCTCGGCATCCATTGCTTCACGAACTACGTCAAAGTGGCTTTCTTCCGCGGCACGTCGCTGCGTCCTGTCCCCCCCGGCGAGTCCAAGCAGAAGGAAGTGCGATACCTCGACATCCGCGAGGACGACCCGCTCGACGAAGCTCAGCTCGCCGCTTGGGTGAAGCAAGCCGGCAAATTGCCCGGTGAGCGAATGTGAGCGGCCGGATGGAAAGGACGGCATTGTCATGAACATGGATCGGGCAAAGGAAATTGTGTTGTTTCTCCTGCGGGTCGTATCGGGCCTGCTGTTTCTTCAGGCCGGGGGCATGAAGATCTTCGATTGGTTCGGCGGCGTCCCGGCCCAGTTCGGCGGCCACCCAAAGTTTCTGTCGCAGATATGGATTCGGGGCGTGCTTGAGTTCTATGGCGGCGCGGCGATCCTGCTGGGACTCTGGACCAGGCCTGTCGCCTTCATCCTTTCGGGCATGATGGCGGTCGCCTACTTCCAGTTCCACCAGCCGCAGGGATTCTGGCCGATCCAGAACCACGGCGAGCCGGCCGTGCTGCTCTGCTTCATATTTCTGTTCTTGGCAGCCCACGGAGCCGGCGAGTGGAGTGTTGACGTTGTGCTCCGGAGAAAGCGCGGGAAATGACGGCCAATTTCCGAAAACGCTGTGCGTGGGCCGAGGGCGTTGGCGATTTCTATCTCGAATACCACGACACCGAATGGGGCGTGCCGGTTCATGACGACCGGAAACATTTTGAGTTTCTCATTCTGGAGGGAGCTCAGGCTGGGTTGAGCTGGTCGACGGTTCTCAAGAAACGCGAGAGCTATCGGAAGGCCTTCGCCGGATTTGATCCTGTCCGGGTCGCCCGTTTTACCGGAAGGAAAATCGCGGCCCTTCTGAAAAATCCCGGGATCATCCGGAATCGCCTGAAGGTCGCCGCCGCCGTCGGGAACGCCCGGGCGTTTTTGGCCGTCCGGAAAGAATTCGGCAGTTTCGACGCGTATGTCTGGCGATTCGTCGGCGGCCGGCCCATCCGAAATCGCAGGAGGACCATGAAAGACATACCGGCCACGTCGCCGGAATCCGATGCCTTAAGCGCGGATCTGAAAAAACGCGGATTCAAATTCGTAGGTGGCACGATCATCTACGCCCACATGCAGGCGGTGGGTATGGTCAACGACCACCTGGTCGACTGCTTCCGATACCGTATTCGGCAGGAATCCCCGGCCGGCCCCAAACGAATTCATTTTTTGGCGCCGGCGTCCCACGTCCGGAGCGGCGAGCCGCCGCGGTTGTAGGCGGTTGAATCAAGAAAGGCGAGCCAGTCGAAGTCGGTGAAACTTTGCGGAGTGAGCGGCGCGTAGGTTTGATTCAGCATACTGCTGCGCCGAACCGGAAGCGAAACGATTTCGGCGGAGGCGAAACTTCTGCCGCGATACGTCGGTATGAACAGCGCCGGCGCCGCCCGCGCGGACAGTAGAGCTTCAAGCGTTCCCGAATCAGGCTTGCCGATGCCGTTGTCGTCCGATACGCCCACCGCCGATCCGATGACGGCATAGCGGGGTCCCATCATCCGTTCGAGCAGAGCCCCGGCGGGCCACCACTCGCAGGGATCTTGCGTTCCCCAATATTTTTGCCCGGGCCAGACGGCCTTTCCGCGCTGTACATGGCTGTTGTGAGCGAACACCAGAACTTTCCCCCGCCCGCGTTCGCGTTCGACGATGTAGTCAAGGTTGTCGGCCATCAGCGCGTCGCGCACGCCCAGAACCCGCGCGGGCGACTCGCCCGGTTTTCTCACCGCCATCGACACGTGAAAGTTCAGAAGCTGCCGCGCCATCTCCGCGTAATGAAGGGCTTCGAGATATGGTTCGTCGCCGCTTTTGGCGGTCAGTTCGGGCCGGCGCGTTCGAAATTCCGCAATCAGGTCCTCCGTCGCTGTCCGCAGATCCTTCGCCGCGGGTGAGAGCGCGATCGATTTGGATGGATCCATGTACACCGCCGGATTCTCCCACGGCGCGTCGTCCCCCAATAGCGAATGCATTCGCCGCCGATGGTCCGATCCGCTCGCGCTGTCGATCGAGGCGAGATAATCAACGGCGAAATCGAGGACCTGCCGCGGGCTGGCGATACCCATCGCGCCGCTTGGAATGTCAAACCCATAAAACCCGACTTTCACCTTGCGGGACGAATCGGCGTTGTAGTTCCGCATCCATTCCACAAGTTCTCGATTGGCTTCGAGACTCCCGGCCGCATGGGCAAACCCCGTCTCCTTGATCGCCTCATACGACGCGGGCCCGCGGCCCGATACGTACTCATTCACCAGATGCGCTTTCGGAAAACTGCTCTCGATGGCGATCGCGCTGAAGCCGTGCGATTCCACAAGACGCCGGAACATCCGGTTGCGAAGGACGAGAATCTCCTCGCCGCCGTGAAGCGCCTCGCCGAACGCAAGCAGATCGACCGATCCATCCAGCGACGCGGCGAGTTTGTCGATGGCGCCGTCCACATCGGATTCAACGGAAAAAGTGATCGCCTCTCTTGCCATCCAATCCCCCACTGTGGCATGGATGGGGGATGAAGGGTCGCCGCACGACGCGAAAATCGCCGTGGCGGCAATGAGGACGATCGGGACAACCGGAGTTTTCTTTTTCAACCGGCACCTCCTTCAGCGCGCGAATATATCCCAAACGTTCGCGAGTGGTTTATAACCGGAAAAAAGATCGTTCAGGCGCAGGCGCAAAAATCGTGCTTGCGAACGGTCTTGCGGCCGTTGGCCTTGGCTCGCGCCGCCGCCTCGGCGATGTACCAGTGAACCACTCCATTCAGGCCATCCAGCGCGTCCCCCGCCGTGTTGCACTTGGCTTTCTTAAGCAACCCTTTCACCTTGCTCGACACCACCAGCATTTCCAGTTTCTTGGCCATGGAAGCCTCCTTTATCATTGGAATCCGTGTGTTTCTGGGAGCATCAAAGCATCCCGGCGGGGATGTGTCAGCAATCTCGTTGAAAATACTGGGGCGGCAGGATTCGAACCTGCGGATAACGGCTCCAATTCCATGGGGTCACAACATCGTGTTTATTTTTCACCTCACTTGGGCGAAAACAACGTCAGACCTTGAATGAATTGAAAGTGCTTTCGGTTCCGGGTGACCAGCGGCAGACGTCGGGCCAGCGCCGTGGCCGCAATCAAGCCATCTTCCTTTTCAAGCGCCGGATATCGGCGTCTAAGGTCCGTGTAACGTTCGGTGATCTGGACGTTCAGGAATATCGCCCGAAACAGCGCCAGAACGTTTTCGATGGCCTTCTTTTCAGAATCTTTTAGGCCGGGTTTGGTCAGAAGTTCCTTGCGGGTAACGATGGAATAGTGGACATCAAATTCAGGGGAGTCAAACAGCGCCGAAAATTTCCCATGGTTGAAATATTCGATGAAAACATCGGTATCGACTAAGAGTTTGATTTTCGCCATTCACGAATGTCTCGCAAAAAAGCCGCGTCCGTTTTGCCCCTCGATCGCCCCCGCAGGGCGCGGACATAGGCCGCGGCGTCCCCGACGCCGGAATGGCCAAAGGGATTGAACTTCTCCCGAACCATCCGCTCCAGCAAGGCCACCGGGTAAATCCCGTTCCGGCGCGCCTCCTTCGTCACGATCTCCTTGAGCCCCGGATCAAACGTCAGCGTCCATTTTTCCTTTTTCAATGCCGTCTTGGGCATGGTGGACCACCTCCTAAGTTTACACGTATATTATACGTATGATCAATACATTCGTCAAATCTGAAGGAAATGGAAGATGGAAAAATTCTGGGGCGGCAGGATTCGAACCTGCGGATAACGGCTCCAAAGGCCGCTGCCTGATTTTTGTTAGTCGCTCATAAATGAATGGGTTACAAAAGTCCATTTTCGATTTGGTGCCAAATTAGTGCCAACTTTTTGCATCCAAAGTTTTTGTAAGTTTTTCGTAAGTTTTTTGAAGGCCGCTTGGGAATGAGATTTTCTAAAAATGAATTGTGCGACCCTCCGCTATTGACCGGCAATCATCCTGATAATCGCCTCAAAAGACAGGTGCCGGCAAACACTCCTGATTCTTCGGATGTGCGCCTTGATGGCCGTAGGGCTGTTGAGGATGTTGGCGAGCATGATGTATCCGAATCGAGTGAACGCATACGGCGCCGATCTGGATCGGACAAATTTCAAGCCGAGTGCTGTCATCTCTGATTTGGTCAATTGAAACACAGCGCCGCCCGGAAATCGCTTTTTGTTTCGTCCCAGGGAACGCCGGAGCGCGGGTACATCCACGCGATATAGTCGTGCCGCCTCATCCTCAAGCACCGTTTCATTGTCTCGAAGTTTGATCTTTTTCACAGAGCGATTATTAGAATGGAATCCATATATGAGTCAACCTACGTCACACGAAATTACAGGGTGTCCAAGCCTACCGTTGTGCGGAGAGAATTTCCTCTTTGCATTTGTAAGGAAAATTGATTATAATTCCTTACAGAAATGGAGCCGAAATCCATGAAACATATCGAAAAAATGATGGCCGCGCGTATCCGAGGTAGAGGCAGAGGTTGGTGCTTTACACCAGCCGACTTTGCCGACTTGGGCGGAGACGGCGCGGTTTGGACGGCATTGCATCGCCAAGCCCGGCGCAAGGCCATCCGCCGTTTGGCGCAGGGACTTTACGACTTTCCTCGCATCCATCCCCGACTCGGTCAGATGGCGCCCGATCCGGATGCGATAGCCCGCGCCCTGTCCAGAAGCCGGGCCATCCGAATGCAGCCATCCGGCGCTTTCGCCGCAAACCTGCTTGGCTTGTCCGAACAGGTCCCGGCCCGGATCGTGTATCTGACGGACGGGATATCCCGGCGCGTGAAGATTGGCGGGCGGGAGATCATTTTGAAACGCGCCACACCCCGAACTATGGCGACCGCCGGCCGCACAAGCGGAATCGTGATTCAGGCATTGAGGTTTGTCGGCAAAGATCGGTTGACCAGCCGGCATGTTGGAATACTCCGGAAAAAATTGGACACGAAAGACAAGCAATGTCTGACGAAGGACCGTATCCGCGCGCCGGCGTGGATGCGCCCATATCTATTGGAAATATGCCGGAGGACACCACCGAATGCTTGAGTTTGCGCGAACACCGACCCCGGAGCAGTCTGCAGTGTTTGAGGAAGCCGGTGCCCGCCGGAGCATTGGCAGCCATATCGTCGAAAAGGATTTCTGGGTGTGCTGGCTTCTCGGAGTGATTTTTTCCGATCCCGAATTGGGAGGTCGCCTGATTTTCAAAGGCGGCACATCGCTCTCGAAAGTATTTGGCATCATCCAGCGCTTTTCCGAAGACATTGACCTTGCCGTCGACCCTGATTGGCTTGGCTTCGGCGGGGACATGCGGCCGGACGCCGCATCCAGTCGTTCACAGCACGACAAGCGTACCAAGGTTCTTGAGGAGGCCTGCATTACGGTGGTTCGCGACCGCTTCATGCCTGTCCTGGCCCGCCACATTACTGCCAAGTTGCCCGGCACGCAGGCGTCAGCGCTTGAGTTCGAAGTGGACGCCGCGACGCACTCACCGGTCATCCTATTCGCTTACCCTCGATCCGGCAAGATAACGGGATCTCTGCGACCACAGGTGAAACTGGAATTTGGCGCGCTCTACGACCAGCGGCCGGTGGCCGCTCACACGATTACACCGATCGTGGCGGATGTCTTCTCCGACTTGTTTCGCGCGGCATCGTGTCCGGTTGTCGCTCTCGAAGCCGAACGAACTTTCTGGGAGAAGGCGACGATCCTGCATGCCGAGTATCATCGTCCCGCGGACAAGCCGCCGGCCATCGGCATTTCGCGGCACTATTACGATATGTATTGCTTGAGCCGAAATCCCGCCGGAGAACGCGCCCTGGCGGACATTGACCTGTTGACCCGAGTGCGCAAACACAAACAGTCTTTTTTCCGCTCGGCATGGGCGCACTATGATACGGCCATGCCCGGCAGTTTCCATCTGGCGCCTGCACCCGATCGGCGTCAGCAGATCGAGCGAGACTACCGGGATATGACGGACATGTTCATGTCCACGCCGCCGCCTTTCGCTGCGATGATGACGCACCTGGCAGCGGTCGAGGAAAAATTCAACGCCGGAAAAATCGGACAAATGCGAACCGACCTCGATCGGCCGAGGTAATCAACATTTCGTTTGATATGCCAGAATCACCCTAAAAGCAAATTTAAGATTCGAGATTCGGTAAAGTGTATTTCTGCGATGCTTCCTCTTCGTCATCCACGCTGATACCAAGAGATTTATACGCCTTGACGCGCTTGCCGAACATTCTCTTGAGCACGGGCACTTCCGCGTCCACATAGTCATAAATCCGAACGCGCTCTTTGCCCTCGCGAGTTCGCAGAGTCCTCCCGACGTATTGAACCAGATTGCCCTTGAACGAAATGGGGAATGCCAGGAAAAGTGTGTCGACCTGCGGACAGTCGAATCCCTCGCCGAGGTACTGGCCTGTGGCGATGATGAGGAATTCTTTGTCGGAAGACATATTCTGAATCTCCTTGATGATGGCTGTCCGTTCTTTTTTGCCTAGATCGCCGGTCAGTATAAATGGATTTACGCCGGATCTGGCCAGCCCTTCAGCGAGCAATTGGCAATGCTCTTTTCTGTGGGTCAGCATCAGGCAATGCCCCTTCTGTGACAGCGCCTGCCGCACATCCTCCAGGATCAGCGCATTTCGGGAATTGTCTTTGACCAGAGCGCCAAAAATATCCTGTATGGCCGGACTCGCGAGATCGAACGAGTGGTATGAAAAATTTGTCGGCCTCTCGATCAAATGGACCGTCATGCCGCTTTTCGCCGACGGCATCCGGTATCGGATCGGACCACACTGCATCTCGATTATCCCTTGCAATCCGTCACGGCGGTATGGTGTTGCCGTGAGGCCGAGGATGCGGCGCAATTCGGCGGAACCCCTGGCCGCAGATCCCAACCCCACGGCGATAGGCGGGATTGTTTCAAGCAAGGCATCTACATGGATAGGGGAAATCCGTTTGACCTGGCTTAGAAAAGCCCACTGGTCCGACCATGGCCGAAGAACCGAATCCTGCGGGTTTACGAATTCCGTGTTTCCAAGCTGCCGGCATTTCTTCTGGAGCGGCAGGGCGATGAGATTTCCAAATCCGCCTTTGGGGACAAAGTCCTGATTCGGAAAAAATCGGTCGTAACTGGCGAGATCCATCTCGCCGCGCACAACCATTGTTTCTCGAAGCAATCGCATCCCCAACTGTCTGGCCGAAGTCGCCGAAATGGGTGACGAAAAAAAAAAATCCACACATGGCCGCCATTACCCGACCGCGATCGCTCCAGACAGGCCGGCACTCCATATCGATTGCAGACATTCAGATATGCCGGCGAATCCAGCGTCCACCCCTCCTTGTCAAAATCGCATGCAAGAAACCAGCAAGTATTGTCCAAGAGCAGCGGATAGGCGCCGATGATCTTCTCGCCGGACAAATGATCCTGGACGGCCCGATCCGTCAGCGGCAAACATTTTTTTGACCTGGCCGCTTTCCCGACCGCCCCTCCCTCGCGCACCGGGGAATAACCTCTCTTGCCTGTTCGTTCATTCTCCCAACGGAGCGCATATACATCGTCCCTGCCTCTGAAAAGCATTCGGAACAACGCGACTTTTTCTTTTGTAGGCGAATCTTTTGTCATTGAGGGCAATGGCATGGAATCGATCACAACTTCGCGAATGCCCATTTCGAGGTGGGGCTGTGGTTCGGCAGGCAGCAATCCCAGCGTTTTTCGAAGTTCCGCGTTTTCATTTTTCAGTCTCTCGATTTCAAGCCGGGCTTGCTCCAATTCCTGATTCATCCCCAGCATAAAATCAACCACATGATAGGCGGTCAAGGACACGCGAGAGCGAGTCCACCACCCGCGATCTCAGGCGGCCCCTCGCCGCACGGCCTGCCAGCCGGGAAATACTGGCACGAAAAATTTCTGTGTCCAAGCCCGCTGTTGTGAGGAGGAAATTTCCTCCTCGTGGATGATTAGGTAGAGAAGATGTAGGTTTAGAGTGTCCAAGCCCGCTGTTGTGAGGAGGAAATTTCCTCATATCGGGCAACTGCATATCGCAGTTACTGCAACGCGTGTCCAAGCCCGCTGTTGTGAGGAGGAAATTTCCTCAACTAACAGACAATGCTAGTCCGGGTTATGTCATAAGTGTCCAAGCCCGCTGTTGTGAGGAGGAAATTTCCTCATGTCGATGAAGGAGTATCGAGCATGGAAAAGAAAGTGTCCAAGCCCGCTGTTGTGAGGAGGAAATTTCCTCTCACCGCGCCGGTGCTGGCCGAGGTCGGCGGCGGGCTGTGTCCAAGCCCGCTGTTGTGAGGAGGAAATTTCCTCCGTGGCCTGATGCTGTGGCCAGATCGTAAAGGAATTGTGTCCAAGCCCGCTGTTGTGAGGAGGAAATTTCCTCACGACGATCCAAAGACCCGTTGACCAGAGGATGATCCGTGTCCAAGCCCGCTGTTGTGAGGAGGAAATTTCCTCACAACACAGGAGACAATCCGTGACTATCTCCGTAGTGTCCAAGCCCGCTGTTGTGAGGAGGAAATTTCCTCAGCCTCGTCGTGTCTCACACATACTCAATAAGATGCGTTCGGGACTGCGAGAATGGCCCTTGCGATCGGGTCACGAAGCGCTATCTCCGTCCGCACAAAATGTGAAAGACCACGGCATCCAACAGGTGATGAGCCACTTATCGAACATGCGAGGGATCGGCAACAAACAACTATCACCTTGCCCCTCGCCCGGTCCTCTGGACACCTGCTTTGAAAATCCTCCTCATAACAGCTGACTCCACTCAGTCGTCCCGCGGTTAGGCGGGATTAAGTTCACGGCCAATAGACCGTGAACCTAACACCCCCGAATTCGGCTAGGCTGTGCCATGCCTGGGAGGCCGAAGACACACTTTGAGTGAAAACAAATAACTCTTTCTCATCTTTTCATCATCGGCCCTATGCCGCAACGGGTGTCCCTTCGAGTCTGAGCGCATCCGCGCAAAAATCGATATGGCCCGGCAACCGTCAAGCGGAATTTTTGGCTTGTCCTATGCCATCTTCTCCTGAACTTGCGTCTGCACTTTTTCTTGCAACCACAGATTCACCAGCGTATCGGGCGTAACGCCCTGCCGCTGGGCGATGGAACGGATTTTCTTCGACAAATCCCTTTCCAGGGGACAATACGTCATTTCGGCTTGGAGATCGACTTCGAAGGATGCGGGTCGTGTCCGGGCCCAATAGTCGCCAAGATCGTGCGTGTCCCAAAACTCGCCGATCTGCTTGTACGTTTTACCTCCAGAAATCGAACCTCTACCTTTTTTCATATCTCTTTTTCTCCTTCGGTTTCATCTCTCGCGCTGAGATAACCAATGCCCAGCCCGTTTTTTTATAAATAAAAAACACACTCACATACCGACCCGCCTCCGTCTGCCCCTTCGCCACATACACATTCTCCCCCTCTTGGGCGCCTTTTTCAACATATCGGAAACGAGGCTGGTTTTTGAAAATCTCTCTGACTTCCTCCTGCGTCAATTGGTGCTTGTGCTCGAGTTTATCGATATATTCTTCCAGCCAGATCAGGCCTTTAATTCTCATATGACGCCGTCATTCTATCAGTCACCTCCTGGTTTGGCGAGTCCGGGTCCGCTTTGCGGTTGAGCTTGGCCCCAGGATGCCGCCACAGGCTTTGCGCCAACACTTGCCCCCGCAATTTTGGCCTCGACCGCCATCATGACATTTGACCAGAATATCTTGCCTTCATACCAGTATTGCTTGTTCCGAAAGGCGCCGCTTGGATCACGGAACAAAACCACAACGCCACTTTCATCCGCATCCCCGGCTTCGTCAACATCCGCTCCGGGCGCCGCCGCTCCGATTTTCTTTTTTTGCGCCGGCTCTGCCATCGGGCTCCAGAACGGCGATCCCGACACAGGCGGTCGAAATGAATGGATTCCCGTTTCGAATCTGAGTTTCCCTTTGAGAGCTCCCGCCGGATTAACCTTTGTACGGAAGTCTTCGACACCCCGAAGAAAACGCAGTCCGATATTCGCCGCCGCATTTTCATCGGCATTTAATGGTTCATCATGCGCAGAACATTTGGCATTGGCGCATACAAATTCTTTGCCTCCTTCGATCAGAACCCACGGCCGGGTTTCATCTGCCGTTGGATCTTCCGATGCCCGCTTTAACGAATGGTCGACCTTGCTTCGCGGATTCGAAGTTCGACGTTTAAACCATTCTTGATTTCTCCATGCAGGATCAAAACGGCTGACGCGGGCGCCCGGCGAACCGCAACGTGAACAAAATTTGGATGAGAACGCCGCATAGACCATGGCCACTTTCAGGCCATAAAGAGACGCCACTTGTTTGGTGAAATGCACGATCTGCCGGTGCGCCCACTGCATGAGGCCGGCGTTCTCGGTCTTCGGCCTGTCCGACTGGAATCGATACCGGATGAGATTTTCGAAGACTACAATATGAGCCGGCGCTGAAACCGTGTGGGGTCTTGCCGCGGCATCGTCATCTATTTCAGCCGGCCGCGAGACTTCCCGCAATTCACCCGCGGCGCCTTCTGCGAAAAAGCGCCTCGTTTCAGGATGCTGCCACAATATTTCCCCGGTCGACCCGTCCACATATTTCCACAACCCACGCCGGATGTCCGGTTCAAATCCAAGCGCCTGCGCGACGATCAAATGCGCCAGACGTTTGATCCGGTCGTCCCGGAGATGCTCCAGATGCTCGGCATCCTGTCGATCAAATAGTTGGCCGGGCGGAATATGGCGGCGATCACCAGGCCAACGCGGCCGGCATGACCACTTTTTGACAAAATCACCAACTTCTTTCAGAAAGTTTAACCGGCCCATCGACAGTCCGCCTCGCAGAGTCCGGCCCTTGGGAATCCGATTGGCGTCATTTAACGTTCTATGAAACTCACGCCAATCAGGCCTGGCACGGGGTGGGCGGCGCAAAAGCCGAAGGATCCCTTCATTGTTCAACTTCCTCGGATTGCCTTTTTGGCCCCTGTCCCCGTAACTGATTTCACGAATCAATGTTCGGTCGAGATCATGCCATAATCCTCCTGTCGCCGGCCGCCGATGATCGGCATCATAGCCGGAACATAAAGCCCCGGCCAGTTTCACCCGATTCTC
This sequence comes from Candidatus Lindowbacteria bacterium RIFCSPLOWO2_12_FULL_62_27, assembly GCA_001784175.1. Lineage (GTDB taxonomy): Bacteria > Lindowbacteria > 2-12-FULL-62-27 > 2-12-FULL-62-27 > 2-12-FULL-62-27 > 2-12-FULL-62-27. The sequence continues at coordinate 56,468 of MFPR01000006.1, read as the reverse complement.
ATAAATGCTGGAGGCGAATTTCTCTTCCTCCTCCTGCCGTTTCTTTTTCAGCGTTTCTCGATCCGGGCCATCGTCAGGGACAATCGTCGATGGCGCCACATCAACAACGGCCGACAGCGGCGGATTTTTCACTGCCATATATTTCCAGAATGAAATATCTGCGTTCCCTGTCGCCGCCAACGACTTGGCCATGGCGTCCGTATCAGCCCATCGGATCAATATCTCGGCGGCCTTGTCACAATTCTTCCGAACTTCCGCCTCGCTGAGCGGAGTTTTTTCTGTGCGACAACGCCTGCGAATCCGCAATCCCTTTTTATTGGGCCTGTCCCTGACATCGCTCTGCTCAAAAATCGTTTTTTCAAATTTATCCAACGACAAAAGACGCGACACGCGCAAGATGGAGTTTTGCAGGTTCAACCGCCTGCGAATCTGCCGCGATCGTAAACGCAAGGATTCTTCCTCCGCCGGCGTATCTTCTCCATCACCCGGCAGGCAAAGCAGTCCCGTTCCCGTACAATCCGCATAAACAGGAGTTTGAGTAGATCCCTTCAAGACTCCGGCCCGCCATGACTTTTGCTGAAGACCCAGCTCCCACACCGCATAGGCTGAATGACGATGCCCTAAATCCACACTCAAAATACGAAGAGGCGGATCACCATGAACGGCATCGGCAGGCCATAAGCGCGATCCCGGCGGCAGTGGCGGCGCGGAAGAAGATTTGGATTTCCCTGTCCTGACATCAGTCGAGACGACAACCAGTCCCTGATCCACACCGCTTGGAATGGTCACCACAACGGCGTCTGGCTTTCGGGTCAGTTGTTTGCGCGGCGCCCGCTCCACGACATTGCAACTGAACGAGACAAAAACGCGTGAACGCGCGGGAGCTGTTTCCGGCAGTTTTTTCTGATCGACATGCGACGCCAGTTCGATTCTCTCCCAAAGAATTTTGATGCTCCCAAAATCTCCGGTTGCAGGCGACACCATGAGATCGTCCCGGTACGCCATTCGCAGTTTGGAGGAAATGAATATTTTTCCATTTTCAATTTTGCGGTCCGTCTGTTTGATCTGGATTGATTCTCCGGATGGAATCTCCCCCTCTCGGACATACCAAACACCATTCTGCTTAAAATACGAAAAGGGGCATGTCACTTTCCTGCCGGCTCTTGTGACTTCTCGAATTTCTACAAGGACGTCAAGCCGCACAGGCGTGGGCAATTGAAAACTGCTGGCCAAATCCGCATATTCTGCAAGCGGCAACCGAGTCCCCTGTCTCTCCGCATATCCGCCGTTCTCCTTGCCAACCAGCAGGGGTAATCGAATAGCCGTCGGACAAGCGGTTTCCAAATCATATTCGATCTCGTATGGCACTGCCGAGGATTCGCCGAAAAACGGCCACACGGGATGAAGACGTTCATCCGTTTCCGTCAAGGTGATCGACGAAGGCTCATCCGCGAATTCTTCGTTATACGCCACAAATGCCGAGACGCAGTCACGATCGTCCCTCCCGCATAAAATTTTTCCATCCGCATCGAAACCGTCCCATAAAAATCTCTGATCCGTCTTGGACAACCAATCAAACAACCGCGCGTCGCCATACGCCCGCGGGTCTTGAGAGCGCAGGGCATTTAGCTCGCCGATCAGATCGTCACGAGTCGCTTGCGGATTCCTTTTCAAAATCTGCAGCCAGCGTTCGCGGAGCTTCGACCAGCCTTTGATCGTGCCCCTTCGAATTCGCGGAGCAGACCGCGAACCCATCCCGGCCTCTTCCGCATATTTGGCCATTTCATTTTCTTCATAGGAACGCAGACCGATGAACCACATCTGATTTCCATAGGCAGGCCGCTCCTGCCAATCATTCTGGTCTGGAGCCGCCTTACCGGGTAAAATGTCCTCCGGCGTCAGTTCTTCGGATTTCTTGCGTCGAATGGCGCCGCCCTTTTCGAATAGTTCCTTTCTTAAAGAATAGACGGCATTTTCTTTTTCGCGCCGGCGCTGCCATCCCATGTGACTTCGCACCCGCTGGCCCGCCTGATTCCACATGCCGCGCTTCCATTCCGCCCCGCAATCACTAAGTTTCAGGTCGCCAAATTCAATTTGGTTCTCATCGATATATTTCGCAAACTCAGGCATCGGCAGACAGCCGGCGTCAAACAACCGCCGATAAGCGGCCTTGGAACCATGCTCGGAAGAATCTTGCTCCTTTTCTTCACGCTCCTGTTTCGCCTCTTTCCATCGCGCGGCTTTCTCCAAAATGACGGATTGAGACTCCTTCCACGGCGCGGAGCCGGCAAGTTTTTTATAATATTCCAGTTTTTTCGAGCCACCACTACTGAGGTTTCCGAACGCATCCTTTAAATCCGGGTGCTGTTTCAACTTCTCTAAAAAATGCGCCGAACTATCGGAGGTTTTCGCCGTTTCCCATGCAGCCTTGTCCATCGGCCATGACGATTTTCGTCCTGATTTTTTCTTGTCCGTCCCTTCTTTGGTTTTACCCCGTTCCCGGATTCCCTTTGCAGTTGAATTTAGGTTGGTCAGCAAATCCAGATCATCACGCGGCATTTGAACCAGTTCTCCATCTTCCGCCGGCTGGCAAATCGCATCAAAAATCACGGAACACGCATTCGCCAATTCAACCGCCTCCGACTCAGATTTTACAACCTGACGGAATCGGTCGAGAAGCTCCCGATTTTCCAAAAGACGGACTGACGACGGGGTTGCGGACATGCGTCGGCGAATATCCACAATCTGATCGTATGTTTTTATTTTGTCCCATTCCCTCCATACTCCATATGAATTTTCTCTCCAGACGCCGGCGCCACGACGCATCAAGACCAGCTCCTGCATCAAATATCGGACGCCCTGATTGAAAGCCCGGTGCGTATCCCAGAGCAACTGGCGAAGCTCGGCTGCCCGGTTCGGAAAGCGAGCGGGATCCTGTGCGGGTTCTTTCAGAAGGGATTCAAAATGGATTCGAGCTTTATAGGTTTTAACGGCCATAGGCACCCTCAGATCACCAGACAGACATCCGTGACATCGTGACGCAAGGTCGGCTGACCGAGCGATTCGATGCCATCGCCGCAACTTTGGCACAGCCGGATGAACAGAATCTGGTCGTTCTTGCGATCAATGATCTCATTCAATCGATCTTTTAACCGTATCAGGTCGACCGGAGAGATTCTACACAAAAACACGGAGAGCTGGCGCCGGCAGCCAAAGTCCTGGCATGTCTTGGCGACGCGGCGCAGACGCTTGGGATGCCGAATATCATACGAAACGATGTGGGTTTCCGGCATGGAGCGGTCAGCGAACGGTGAATCCCTTGTATTCGGAAATGTCTCCACGCACGAACGCCGCAAGCAGGCGGGCCTGAACTTCGAGCATCCGGCCGCAGGTCATTTTGTATCCGAAGACAGGGTGCGTAATTTCAACGGCCTTCCGCTGTTCATACGCCTCAAAAAAACGTTTTCGAGCGGGGTCGGTCAACTGACAGGCATTTCCCCAGCGAAGAAAATCGGCTTCCTGAACAACACCGGTGTTGATCACGGTGAGGACAACTGAATCGGCGATCACAGCCCGAAATTCTTCCATCATGTCCAGGGCGAGAGATGGCCGGCCGAATTTTGAGCCATGGTAAAAACCAAGATAGGGATCGAATCCGACCGTCAGGACGGCCGCGAAGGCGTCTTTCGCCAAAAGCGAATAGGCGAGCGAGAGAAGGGCGTTGACGGGATCCCGGGGCGGACGGCGGTTGCGGAACTGGAAATCAAATCCGCCGCCGACGGATTTGATCATCTGCTGAAAATTTGAAAAGTAAACGTGAGCGGCCTGCCCTTCGACTCCCAGCAGTGTTTCCGCGTCTTCCACGCGTTCAACTGAATTTGCCAATCGCGCCATCTCCTCCGCCGCCGGGGAATCGCCTCCGCGCGGCACGCTGACATCCCCGCCCCTGGATCGCAGGGACCGCATGAGCAGCGTTCGTTGATTTGAAATTTTCGCCCGAATGCAGGCTTGTGACAGTCGCAACGTGGCCGCCGGATTTGAAAACAGTCGATATTGCTCCGCCCGTAACGTGACATTTTTCGTGGGCGCCGGGACCACAGCGCCGATAAACCGGCCCCGTGCGCTCAAAATCGTGACGTCCACTTCCTGCTGAAGCAACAATCCCAGGGTCTGCGTCGAAATTTGGACGTTGCCAAAAAGCAGCACCTGCCGGACAGCCGCCATTGGAACCTTTTGCATTTCTTTCCCCTCGCATCGCACGATCAGGTGCTCGCTTTGCTTTGAAACCCGCGATCCCTGCTCCTGGAGGTAAAGCACGGCGCCATCGTTCCGCGTCGGCATCACTCGTGTCACTCCGGAGGCCGCATTTCTCCGGAGCGTCTTCATTCCGGTCAACATTCTTGTCTCTTCCGGCTGACAGATCGCCACCAGCGAGCACCCCTCACACCGGTGAGCCTTTTCGACCGGCAAAGGAGGCGGCGTCTTGTCAGACGCGAACAGTTCCCGGGCGCGGCGAATGGCATGCAGTGTTTTCTCCCGAAGGGATGCGTCCATCGGAACGACGCTCCTGGATTTCGATCCAATGTAATAGAGTACGCCCTCATGGATCGCCTTTCCCAGATGTTCTTCCAGAAGAAAAACCTGGGCGCACAGCTGGATCGCGTCATTTTCCCACCATGGGTTTCCGCCGGCGGGCGCGGCTGACCGCTTGTATTCGACAGGAAATATCTTGTTGTCTGTTTCCTCGACGAGGTCGAGCTTGGCCGTAATCCCAAGTCTCTCGGATGAGAGGCTGACGCTTCGGGTGTGTATCACTCCATCCTCCATGCGCGGCTGGCAGGGAGCCGATATTTCCGCCATCCGGCGATGTTTGACGCTGCCGTCCTCCACGTAGGCGTTCACTGCCATCAGACCTTCGACATATTGCAAGTAAAACAGCCGTTCGCAAAAATTGATTTGATTCAATGCACGAACTGGAATCAGCGGATCTGACGAATTGGCCGGCAGCATGATCAGTTGGACAGTTTGAGCCTGCAGGGAGTCGGATCAACGCTGACCATGATCGGCCGCGCCATGTGAGCCATGGATACGACGGCCTGACCGGGAGCCAGGCTCGGAACCATTTTCCATATGCCGGCGTCGAATCCGCCCAGCGATTTTCGCAGGTGGTCGATCACGTGAGAATCCGATATCTTGTGAATGACGTGATTATTGAGCAGACCCAGAACCTCGTCCGGCAGGTGCTGGGGCATCTGTGTCGAAAAGACAAGCCCCAGCCAGCGCTTGCGGCCACGCCGGGCGATCCGGGCAACCTGCTGAAACAGGATGGGCATCTGCTTGATGCGCTGGTCGGACAAAAATTCGTGCGCCTCCTCGATGATGATGACGACGGGACTCGGCGCGACGCCACGTTTAACGGCCTCCTTGTAGCTAGCCTCCTGCGCCGCCTGTACGCCGCGCAAAATATCCGAAATGACCAGATTGTTGACTCGCGGCGATCCGGTATCCGAAAGATCGAACACCGATACCCGACCCGGGTGAATCAGATCCTCGTAATTGAGCGCCGGCGCTTTGGGATTGTCGAACACTTTCAATCGCGCCACCTTCCACAAATGAACCAGTAGGGCGCGCCAGCTGATGGGAATGCCAAGGGCCTGCGCCTGCGCGGCGCAGGATTTCAAAACATCCTCATGTCCTCGAAACTCCGATGTCCACGTGGGGTACACCCTCTGTTCGCCCGAATCCGACGTTTTTGTTTTTTTAGAATTCTTATCCTCGTCCAACTGGGCAAGAAACACGCCGGCCAAATCAATCATCTGGCTAATCGTCACATGTGGATAACCCGTATCAAATTCGTCAATCTCCAGCGCCTCGGTCTTTTCATCCGACGTCCGCGGATAAATCTTGAGACGTTCCAGAATGATTTTGAGCGTGTCATAGGTTTTGAAAAAACGTTGTTCCTGTGGCTCGGTCAGTTCCAAAATCTCCTTGACCGCATACGGGGAGATGTCTGAAAATTTCAAACAAAAAGGATGGAGTTTCCCCGGGATTTCCCGGTTCGTCTCCCGGCCTTCCAAGTGATAAACCCGAAGATCGGCCACGACGTCTCTCGGAAGATTGAGTTTGGCCAGCCCTTCCTTCATTTGGGGATCGGCCGTGGGCTGGTCGCTCTCCACATATTCACCCTCCACATCAATCACGATCGTGGCCACGCCCGCGCGGTGAAGTTTGCTGATGAGGCCGGAGTTGGTCGTCGATTTACCGCCGCCGGTCGTTCCAAAAATCCCTGTGTGACGCGGAAGGACATCTTTACGTTTCGACGGGATCGAAACCACCAGATTGTCGACACCCACCATGTTCCCAATCCGAATATCTCCCCCGATTTTCAGCGCCTTCATGGTTTCCTCGGTCGTGAGAGGGAATACCGGACTGTTCGGCCGAGGCCGGAAACGGGGCGGCAACATCTGATTGTTTGATTCTTCCCCAAGAATCGATACGTAAGCACGCCCGTGATAGCGCGGCAGAAATATTTTGCCCTTGACGGTCGTTGTCACAACAATGGGCGAATCCGCCCGGAGGCCATCGGGTTCGGCAAACGGCCCGGCGGTCACGCTCCCGATGTAAGATCTGCTGTCCTCCAGGCTTTTTATCCGAACAAGGGACTGAAGAGGCATGGATGCCATATTTTCCTTTGTCAGGAGGACCGTGATGCGGTGGTCCTCGCTGCTCGGCGTATCAAAATGGGTGAACGCAATCGCGCCCTCGTGTTCGGGCAGGGATGTATATTCCGCTCCCACCTCTTCCGCGACAGCGTCTATTCCTTCCATGGTTTCGGATGAGACGGTGCCTGGTTTCCAATCTTTCTTATCCGCCAATGTTGACGAACCGCTTGTTTCAGTTTCCATGTCAGCCTCCTTTTTTGTTGTCCTCTCTTTATTCCCGCCGGCCACGGAAAGTTCGACAACATCCGAAAAATTTACCGACGGGTTTCCCTCTCGCCCAGATAACGCAGGGGCTGGCCGTGCTTCGCATAGGCGCTCTGGATACTGGAATTGAATCCGTCCAGCCCGAAGGCCCCGCTACAAATGGAATCCGCAATGTCGATCAGCATCGGAAATCCGCGATGCGCCTGCAGGGCGCTGTCCGCCATCGCAATGAGCGCCGCTTCCTGCGCGTGCTCCTCATGCGCGTAGAACACTTGCGCAGGCGCCTCATGGGTAGCTCGGTAGACGCCCACCACGATCTGCGGACCCAAATCCTGTACGAATGCATCCAAACGCTCCTTCTGCGCTCGATACTGATCGCCTCTGTAGTGGCCTCTGTCTACCAGCGCGCCTATCCGATGGGCTTCGGTATCCACAATAGCGAATTCAAGGGGACGCAGAGCCTGGCCAATCGTTTGAATCAAAACATTGGTCGTCGAGCTTGGAATAAACACAAATCTTTTGATGTGTCCGATCAACTCTTCAAGAATCGGCAGACTCTGCTCAATCAGTTCCGGACTGCCAGAGCCGGTCAAAAGCTCATAAGGCGCCGGGTTTCCTTGCCCCATTCTCCAAGGCGCCGTGCATTTTTGCAGGAGCGCGGCCCGCTCCGCGTAGGCCATGATTCCTCTCTTGCTGAGTTCTGTCATTTTCATGCGAAGAGGTTTGCCGCGCGAATCTTTGCGCTCTCGTTGCCCAAGAATCTTAAGGGCTTCATCCACGATATCAGTCCCGCGGACGCGCAAATCACGCCTGTAAAAACGCTGGATCCACGATCCCTGCTCTCCATGATAGGACACAAGGCACACCCCGATCTGGATGATGGTCATGGGCAGAGTGTCATGGACGAGGCTTGTTCCATCACAGGCTTCGACTCCGCCATTAAACAGAATTTTGCGATAGACACGATCCAACTGATCGGCCGTGGCCTGGTAAACGCCCGCATTTTTCGGGGCGCCCTTTTGTTTGCCGATTCTGGGGAACAACAAGTCCCGAATCTGTCTCTGAAGATTATCCTCTTGTGAAAGTGCCTCTCCGATCTCCCGGTCCAATCGCTCCAATAGGCCGGGCAGATCGTCACCGCTTTTCCATGTGTCCAGATTCAGCATGTGCTCAATTTTTTCGCCATAGGCGCGTTCCCACTCCGCACCGCTGATCACCGCATCTTCATCCAGAACCGGCAGGGCCGGAACTTCCGCAATTGATTCTTCTTCCATTTATCTATCCACCCCTTTCTTTACAGGTGAGAATCCGAGTTCGTGAAGCAAGGAATGCGGTTTGTGTTTCGGTTTCAAAATCAGTTTCGCCAATATTTCAGCCTCACCAGGCGGCAATCCAAATTCTTTGGCCAATAACCCCGCCGCCTTTTCGACACCGGTATCAGAAACGCTATCCAGCGACGACGATTCGGCGCGCCCAATTATCGATGTCACACGCCTTCGCGGCGCCAGCAGTTCGAAGGCCAGGACATCCGCCCAGTGTTCCGAAACAGCTACAGATTCTGGATCGACCTCACGCCTGCGTCCTCTTTCCATCAAATGGACATGGACACCCAAGGCCACACGGCTCAAAAGAGCATCAACCCGTTCCGTTACGCTGGGACGCCGGAGTCCATCGAGAACATCCAGTATACTCGGGCCAAAATGGTCCAAAGCGCGCAGGCGCGGATCCAGATAATCGAGCAAAAAATGCGCAACCTCATGGGCGAGGTTAAATCTTCGTTCGTCGGCCGGCTCCGCTCCGTCCAGAAAGGCGATGGCCTGCCCTCGAAAGGCGATGAGACAACCCGCGAGAGGTCGGCCATCGGGAGGAAAAGGACGCTGGATGCCGCGTTGATCAAACCACTGGGCAATCGCGGACACTTCAAGCCTCGGAAGTTTAACAATGGCCATCGGAATCGAAAGAGATACGGCCGATTCAATGTCCCTTGGAAATGAGTCCGGATCGCCCGTCCGACTCCAAAATTCTCCGGCCAACCGGACAATCAGATTCATATTCATGTGGATTTCCCGCCCTTGTCGCGCGGTTTCTTGTGCAAATGTTTTTTTGGTCGCGCCGCCATGAGAAGACCGTCCATGGATTGTTTTGACGGCCCTTTTTCAGATATGGCCGCAGTGGCATCCACGTGACGCACGATTTGAGCGAGCGCGATCGGGGACAGAATAAATTTTTCGGCCAAAAGCCGGATCCCACTTGAAAAATTCTCCGCCCGGGGGCGAAAACAAATACAAAGCCTATCGACCGTCTCTTTAGTGCAAGCAAGAATGCGTGTCAGATCATTCATGGATAATTTTTCCATCTGGCAATATCGGGCCAAAATCCAGCCCATAAAACGCGGGTCGGATTCCGCCCTCCGCGCCAAAAGAGGCATGGCCTGTTCAATCGACACGAAGATCACCCCCTTTCAGACGAATGAGAACTTTTTTGAGGCGGTCTTTCACCCGCTTGACCTCACACGCCTGTCGGTCCGCCGGCAGCAACTCGATACCAAGGACTTTGGCATATTCAGAAGTCCTTCTTTCCCCGCTCATCATCAATTCAAGCACCTTTCTGTCCGCGCCGTCTGGTATTTTTTGATTCACAGCATGCGACACCTGCGCCACGGTTTCGACGACTTCCAAGTCATCTCCCATATTCATATTCCCGTCCGCCACCTCAAGTTCGACACCTTCCTCATAATTTTTTTCGTGCACCGCGATGCGCTTTTGTTTTTGGAGTTTGTTCAACAAGTCTCCCCGGGCCGCCACCATCAAATAGGTCGTCAGGGATGCGCGATCCGGCTGATATCGTTCGGGGCGGCGCAGATATTCCCAAAGGGCATCCACCCCAGACTCGGTGATCAGATGGGAATCGGAAACACCCGGATACGCCCTTGTGAGTTGTTCGATGAGCCAGGGTAAAAGAACGCCGGCCATTTCGTCAGGCGCGTCTTCGCGATCCCTTTTTAATAGATGAGCGTGTAATTGAAGCAGGGCATCTTGCGCCAGCTTTGACACGAACTCTCAGCCTTGGCCTTTTTTGATACGCGACTTCGGCGGGCGGCGAATAACGATGACGTGTTCGTGCCGCATCGGCCCGTCAAACCCGAATGTACCGGATGGGAAACGCCGCTTACTCGGTTCGATCTTCCGTTTCGACACGTGAACGACTTCGAATCCACACTCCCGGCTTAGATGGACCATCGCCTGATGCGCGGCGATTCGTACTCCTCCGACCTGATTGTCCGCGATGACGCAAACCGCCGTACCCCCGCTGACCAGAACTCGATACATTTCACCAAGAGACAGCCGCAAATCCTCAAAAAACGTTACCCATTTGCTTCCTTTAGCAACGTCCGATCTCACTTTCCCCGGCAATATTTTTATAAATTCCGCCCGGCCTGCCAACCATTCATCAAGTTTCAACTTTGAATTTCTATAAAGCCCGATATAGCGATTGTAGCGCGGCGCCGGCTTGTTCAACCAGCAAAGGGAAAACCGATGGGACCGTGGGTAGTCAACGGCGTCAAAATAGGGTGGCGACGTCACGATCAGGTCAACACTTTCATCGGATACTTGATGCAAATTTCTGGCATCCATGTTTGGAAAGACTTTGGCCAACTGATCCAGATTATTTGATATGCCCATTCCTTCGTATCGGCGGCGCAATGCCGATAGCGCGGAAAGAACGCGGTCCAGACGCCCGCAGTACATGGAAAAGACTTTGGAAAGCCCAATTCGCCGAATCCTCCGGTGCGGACGCGTGTGATCGATGTCCATGGCGTAGCTCACCGTATTTGGCCACTTGGAAATGATAGACGCAGAAAGGGCCAGTTCGGCCGCCACTCGAAAAGTTTTTTTGCGGCGGCAAGCCGCATACTGCGAGATCGCCGCCAATCCCACGACGGCCTTGGGAGGAAACCAGTAGGTTAAAGGAAGAAATTCAGGCAAAGCGAGACAATATCCGTTTACGCGGATTTCCCCTGCGCTGGTCACATTCGATGTCACATGGTCGATGTGGTCGGAAATAGATTCAAATGTCTCAAACAAAGTTTTCTGATATTGATTCGAAAAAGCATCGTAGGCTTTCTCAGTGTCGGGATGGGTTTTGGCCCATGAGAGGAGCGACGCCAATTCATCGATGTCGGAACCCCAAACTTGGCGGCCCATCAGCAACCCGGCGACCAACGTGGTGCCGCTTCCACAAAACGGATCGAAGACGATCTGTCCGACTTTTGAATATTCCTTGATGGCTTGCAGAGGGATTTCAGATGGGAATCGGGCGCAATAAACGTGGAACCGATGCGCTGATTCGATATCGGCCACATTCAGGGATGCAGCCCTGTGTACTGATGTTATGTCATCGACAACACTATTCTGCGGGATACGCCGTAGCGATTTGATATGTTTTGATCGTGACATAGATTCAGGATCATACATCAGTAACGTCGACTTATGAACCTGAAATATTTTACGTCCAGCTATTTTTCTTGTTGTTGTCAGCCAGAATACATCGCCAAGCTGACATGAGAATGGAAAACCCCGAGGGGCGCTTACGAAAGAATTTTGGTGCCAAATAAGTGCCAACTATAGCGTGAGATCGGGTGAGATTCCGTGAGATGGGTAAAAATGTTTCGAAGTCCGTCTTGTTTCGTAAGTTCTTCAAATTTCTATGACTGCTTGACGTGTCAACAACCTGGGGCGGCAGGATTCGAACCTGCGAATAACGGCTCCAAAGGCCGCTGCCTTACCGCTTGGCGACGCCCCAATACCGGGTGCGGACTAAGGTTGCGGATGAACGGCGCGGGAGATCGGGGGGAGCGCGAGGATTTTGACGGCCGAGGGGAAGATGGGTTTGCCCCGCGTGTTCAGGAGATATTCCAGCCAGCCCATTTGTCTCGCGCGCTCGAAGGAGACGACCACCGACGGCACGTACTCCGGTTCGTGGGGTTCCCAGAGGAGTTTCAAGCCGATTTCCCAGTGGAACCGGTTGCCTTTTTTGGCGTTGCAGGGGCGGCACGAGGCGACGGTGTTTTCCCAGGAGTTCCAGGGGGCGTGGACGTTCTGGAGTTTGCCGGGCAGGGCTTCGTATTTTCTCCGGACGTCCCGCGGGCACTCCTTCCACCGCGACCGCGGCACGATGTGGTCGCAGTCGAGCTGGTCGATCTTCCGGCGGACCCCGCACCATGCGCAGGTCTGGTCGTCCCGGTAGAGCACTTTCAGCCGGGACCAGGACGGGTTGGTCGGCATGCCGGAAAAGCTGAGCAGTCGAATGACGCGGGGCAGCGGAAAGCTCAGAAACTGTGACCGGATCGGTTCGCGGTCATCTCCCGACAGGATGTCGGCCTTCTCCGTCACCACCAGGCACAGCGCCTCGAAGGCCCGGACGATCGACACGGGCAGGAAGGCGCTGTTGAGCACCAGCGAAGGCTGCAGCAAAACCGAAGGCATGGTCGTCGTACTCATAATAGGCAAGTGTACCCATCCTGAAGGCCGTAATGCAAGTAAAAAACAACTGAACCCCTACACGGCGGGCGGGACGGGCTCCTCTGTCCGGGATGGAGGCCTGGAGGGGGCGCCGGCGGCGACGTGTTTTTTGTATTCGGCGATGGTCGCCTGCTCGATTTTGCGGCGTGTGGCGATGTTGAGCGGATGCGCGATGTCCTTGATCTCGCCGTCCTTCATGCGGCGGGACGGCATGAGGACCGACATGCCTTTGGGGGACTCGACGATGCGGACATTGTGGATGACGAAAGAACTGTCGAACGTGATGGACGCCCAGGCGAGCAGATTCTCCTTCGCGTTCGGATCATATTCGCGAACGGTCTTCTTGATGCGAACTTCAGTGACTTCCACGACCGACACCCCCCGACGAGCCCGAGATCAACTCAACCCCTCTGTGGACGAACCGCGCTTCCGACAGCGCCGCACCCGGCGCCGCGGCGCGAATGCGGGGCAGACGGACGCCGCGGTCCGGCAAAACAAAAAAGGCCGAACCGCTGCCCGTCATCGCCGCCGGACCGAATCGGCCCAACCCTTCGCGCACCTCCGCCAGCTCAGCGTGAAGCTGACAGAGGTACGGCTCAAAATCGTTGATCAACCCACTCCGCACCCTGACGCCATGCCCCCTGCGAATGGATCGCACCACCGAATATAGGCTACGGACAGAAAGGGCCTTTGTCAAGTTTTTCCGGCCGCGGGACCGATCGAGGAGATCGTAGGCGAGCTTGGTCGAGACCCGCGCGCGCGGGACCGCGATGATGACCCGCCGGGGCGGCAGAGGCGGCAGGCGCGTCAAGCGCTCACCGCGACCTCGACCGATGGCGGTGCCGCCCAAAAGACAAAACGGCACATCGGCGCCGACCGCGCCGGCGACAGCGATGAGATCAGCCCGCGACGTGAGCGGGCCGGCGCCCATAAGTTGGCACGCGCCCGTCAGAAACGCCGCCGCGTCCGCGCTGCCGCCGCCGAGCCCGGCGCCGGCCGGGATATGTTTGACCACGCGAACGTCGAATCCGACGGAACGCGCCGCGGGCACGCGCTCGCAGAGAAACCGGTGCGCCCGGTGGACGGTATTGCCCGCGCCGGCCGGGATGCCCGGATCGGACATCCACAGGTTCAGGCGCCCGGACGACCGAGGCGACCGAACCAACCGGATGCGCACTTCGTCCGAAAGCGCCACCGATTGAAACAGCGTGAGCAGGTCGTGATACCCGTCGGCGCGGCGCGGCCCGACGCGGAGCCAGAGGTTGAGTTTGGCGAACGCGCGAAGCCGGAGGGCGTTAACGATTGGCCGAAGCAGGGAGCTGCAGCAGTTTGTTCCGGACGGCGTCGCTCATGCTTTTTTCGAGCGAACGCTCATAATATCCGCGGGCCTCGTCGATCGACCCCAGCGCCACGAGGACATCCGCGAGATGCTCGAAGATGACGGGATCGGTCAGGATCCTGGACGCGCGGTCGATATACTCGAGCGCGAGTTTGAGTTTGCCCTTTTTGAAATAGATCCAGCCGAGGCTGTCGAGATAGTAGGCGTTGGCCGGCTCGCGCTCGAGGGCCTTCTTGACCAGCCGCTCGGCCTCGACCAGGCGCACCCCGCGCTCGGCGTACATGTAGCCAAGAAAATTCAGGGCCTCCGTGTGGGTCGGCTCGATCGTCAGGAGCGCATGGAAGGTCCGGACGGCGCCGTCAAAGTCTCCGATCTTCTGCTGGACTTCGCCCAGCGTGAACAGGATATTCACGTTCCTGGGATCGATCCGGCGCGCCTCCTTGAAGGCCGCGACGGCGGCGGTGTCGTCTTTCATGGCGAGGCGCGTGAACCCGATGAGGCTGAAAATCTCCGCGTTGTCTTTCAAGCGTTTCGCCGCTTCCTGCAGCATCCGGATGGCCTCGGCGTGGTGATGCCGCCGAATTTCAATGTATCCGAGCTGGACGTACGGCTGGCCCAGCTCGGGGAAATCCGCGGCCAGCGCCTGAAAAATATTCGCCGCATCGTCGTCACGGCCGACGTCGACCAGAAGCTGGCCGAGCCGGTAGCGGTTCTGCAGGCCCGCGGGCGTCTGCCGGGCGAGGCGCTCACGCAGGCGGATGGCGGTGTCGAGCTCCTTGCGCGACTCCGCCAGCGTTGCACGCTGGCTCAGGACTTCCGTGTTGTCGGGATCCAGTTCGAGAAACCGGTCATAGAATTCCGAGGCCCGGTCCGCCTCTCCGCGCTGTTCGGAAATGAGGGCGAGCGTAAAAAGGCCCAGCCGGTTCCGGGGGTCGGCCATGAGAAGCTGCCGCAACACAGCCTCCGCATCGGCGGTATGTCCCGCGTCCAGAAGCGCGACCGCGTACCGCGTGAGGCCCTCGGCGTCCTCCGGATGGCGGTCTACATACTGGCGGAAGGATTCGATGGCGCGCGGGATCGATCCCTGCCGAAGCTGGAGGGAACCGAGCTGGTAGAGGGCTTCGTCGTCGGACCCGCCGGCGTTAAAGGCCCGGGTCATCGCGTGCTCGGCTTTTTCGTGATCGCCCCAGATGAGATAGATTTTTCCGAGCAGAAAAAAGGCCGAGGGAGGCGCGGGATACTGCCGGACGAGATGCCGGAGCGCCGACTCCGCCTGCGACAGTTGGCCGGCGTAGGCGAGGGACTCGGCATGGAGCAGGCGGGTCTCAAGGCTGTCGAGGCCGCCCTCGATGGCGGCGGCGGCGTGTTCGGAGGCCGGTCCATAATCGCCGAGTTCGAAGGCGTAGACCGCCCGGCTCCAGGCCATGCGCGCTTCCGCGGTCGGCGCGGCGGATTTTTTGGTGAGGGGATCAACGGCGGCGGAGATTCGGTCCTTCGGCGCGGGACCCGCCGACCGTCTGGGCGGCGCCGCCGTGCAGGCCGCAAGTGTGAGTGCGACCACCAACAGAGGCGCGATTTTCATTTTTTCGTCCGGCGCGCGGCCGGCTTGCCGACCACGATGGCCGCGTATCGCATGTACATCTGATCGCCGTCCACCGCCGCTCCGTAGCCGGTGTCGGGCTTGTCACAGGCGTAAACGTTGTCGTTCCCGTTGTGCGGCCCGACCACCTGCTCGCCGTTTCCACGGGTCACGACCCAGATCACATGCCGGACCGTCTCAGGCGGAGTGCCCCGAACGAGCGGCAGGGTTTCCCCTGACTGGGAGATATAGTACACGACGCACCGGCCCGGCAGATCCGGATAGAAGGGCAACCGGCTGTCCGTGAAAATGCTGCCGTAGGCCGGCTGGTCCGGCGAAAGATCGAGTTTCAGGTGGGGCGGGAGGGGAAACATGCCGATGACGACATCGCGCATGCCGTCGCTCGGATCGTCGTTGTCGACCCAGACGGTGTAGACGACCCGCTGGCCGACCTTGTAGCCGCCCCGGCGAGGCGGGGTCGGATGGGCGGCCGAGTCGAAGCGAGGTCCGAGGTCGTCGTTCATCATTTTCAAACGCATCATCCGGAATTCGTAATCCTCCTTCGATTCTCCCGGCGTCGGCGTGGTGGCCCCCTGCGGCGCATCGGCCTTCGTGTCATCCGCATCGACGGGGAGCGCAAGAACCAGGACGAGTAGGAAAACACCCGCCGGCGCCATCCGGCCCGCGATCATCGCGCGGTCCTCGACAGATTCAGCCGCAGGATCGACCGGCGCAGCGCCGCCTGCGCGCGCGCAAGATCGGTCCCGGGGTCGTGCGCCATCAACCGGTCGGCGGCGCGCTTTCGGGCGGATTCGGCGCGCTTGGCGTCGATCTCCTCCACGTACTCGGCGCTTCGTGCGATCACCGTGACGCGGTTGCCGAGCACCTCGGCGTAGCCGCCGGAAAGACTCAGATATCGTGTGCCCGTTCCGGCGCGAAATTCCGCCGCGCCGACGTCGAGGATCGCCAGGAAGGGCGCGTGGCTCGCCCACACGCCGAAATATCCCTGCAGCCCCGGCAGCCGGACGTGTTCGACGTCGGCGTTGAAGACTTCCCGGGTCGGCGTCACGATCCGGAGGGTGTAGGGCTTCAAGGCGCGACTCAGCTTCCGAGAAGCGTCTTGGATTTTGCCTCGGCCTCTTCCAAACCGCCGACCATGTAGAACGCCTGTTCGGAGACATGATCGCATTCACCGGCGACGATCCGGGCGAACCCCTTGACGGTCTGCGTCACCGGGACGTACTTGCCGGGGGTGCCGGTGAATTCCTGCGCGACGAAGAAGGGCTGGGAAAGGAATTTCTGAATCTTGCGCGCCCGCGACACCGTCAGCTTGTCGTCCTCCGACAGCTCGTCCATGCCGAGGATGGCGATGATGTCCTGCAGATCGCGGTACCGCTGCAGGACCTGTTGAACGTCGCGCGCGACTTTGTAGTGCTCGGCGCCGACGATGGCGGGATCGAGGAGCCGGGAGGTCGAGTCGAGCGGATCGACGGCCGGGTAGATGCCGAGTTCCGCGATCTGGCGGGAGAGAACGGTGGTCGCGTCGAGGTGCGCGAACGTCGTGGCGGGCGCGGGGTCGGTGAGGTCGTCGGCCGGGACGTAGATGGCCTGGACCGACGTGATTGAGCCGCGCTTGGTCGACGTGATGCGTTCCTGCAGGTTTCCGACGTCCGTGCCGAGGGTCGGCTGATATCCGACGGCGGACGGCATCCGGCCGAGGAGCGCCGACACCTCGGAGCCGGCCTGCACGAACCGAAAGATGTTGTCGACGAAGAGCAGCACGTCCTGGCCCTCCTCGTCGCGGAAATACTCCGCGCAGGTCAAGCCCGTGAGGCCGACCCGGAACCGCGCGCCCGGCGGCTCGTTCATCTGGCCGAACACGAGGCTCGTCTTGTCCAACACCTTCGAGGCCTGCATCTCGAGCCACAGATCGTTACCCTCGCGGGTGCGCTCGCCGACGCCGGCGAACACCGAAAACCCGCCGTGCTCGCTGGCGACGTTGCGGATGAGTTCCATGATCAGGACCGTCTTGCCGACGCCGGCGCCCCCGAAGAGACCGACCTTGCCGCCTTTCGGATAAGGCGCCAGAAGATCGACGACCTTGATGCCGGTTTCGAACATCTGGGTGCGGGTCTCCTGCTCCTCAAACGACGGGGCGTCCCTGTGGATCGGCCAGTATTCCTCGGCCGCCAGCGGGCCTTTCTTGTCGATCGGCGCGCCGATGACGTTGATGACGCGGCCGAGCGTCGCGCGGCCCACGGGGACTTTGATGGGACCCCCGGTGTCCTCCACGGGCATGCCCCGGACGAGGCCGTCGGTCGAAGACATGGCGACGCCGCGGACGGTGTTGTCCCCGATGTGCTGCATGACCTCGAGCGTGAGGTCGATCTTCTTCTCCGGAATGTTGACCTTCAATGCCGAATAGAGCGACGGGAGCTTATCCGGAGGGAATTCAGCGTCCACCACCGGACCCGTCACCTGTTTCACAAATCCTTTGGCCATTTGGATCCTCCACGTTTTCTCATTTGAGCGCCTCGGCGCCGCCGACGATTTCGGCGATTTCCTTGGTGATGCCCGCCTGCCGGGCCCGGTTGTAGGCCAGGGTCAGATCGGCGTTCAATTCCACCGCATTGTCCGCCGCGTTCTCCATGGCCGTCATGCGGGCCGCCTGCTCGGCGGCGTATGATTCCAGGAAAATTGTATAGATTTGAACCTCCAAATGCAACTTTAGAAGGCTGGTCAGGACGGCCGAGGGGTCGGCCGGTTCGTAGATGTAGTCGGACCGTTCCGCCGCCGGAAACGACTCGGGAGAAAAGGGCAGGAGCGATTCGACGACGAGTTTCTGCGCCACCGCCGATTTGAATTCATTATAAATGACGTGGAGCCTTGACGGCCGGCGGGTCAGATAGTCGGTCACCAGTTGCTCCGCGACCTTCGCGCCGTGCATGAAGTTGAGATCCCGGAAAAAATCCTGCGTCGTGCCGAACGTGTCCGCCGGATGCGCCTTGAAATAGGCGGCGGCTTTGCGGCCCGCGAGATAAAACCGGACGGGCGCCTGCCCGTCCTGCTCCTGCTCGGCGATGAATCGCCGGGTCCGGCGAAGGATGGCGGCATTGAAGGACCCGCAGAGGCCGCGGTCGGCGGTGACGACGAGCGCGGACACGCCCTGGCCGGGCGGGTTGGGCCGGAGCAGCGGATGGACATCGGCGGGCACGCGGGCGGCGACGGACGCGATGACCGACCTGAGGTGCCGTGCGTAGGGCCGCGCGGCCATCATGCGTTCCTGGGCCTTGCGCAACTTGGCGGCGGCAACCATCTTCATGGCGCGGGTGATCTTTTCGATGTTCTTGACCGCGCGAATGCGCTTCTTGATGTCGCGAAGCGTGGCCACCGGTATTACGCGGCCTGGGCGCGGCCCGTGTTGAACTCGCGGACCATGTCCTCGATCTGGGCCTTGACGGCATCCGAGATGACCTTGGATTCCGCGATCGATTTCGGAATCTCCGGCTTCATCCGTTTCACGTACTGCACGAAATCCTCCGCGCAGGCGCGGATTTTGTCGAGCGGGACATCATCCAGATGGCCGTTGACGCCGAGATAAATTCGCAGCACCTGCTCGGCCAGCGGCAGAGGGCTGAACAATCCCTGTTTGAGCAGCTCGACGAGCCGCTCGCCGCGGCTGAGCGTCGCCCTCGTCGCCTTGTCGAGTTCCGACCCGAACTGCGCGAAGGCCGCAAGTTCGCGGAACTGCGCAAGATCGAGCCGGAGCCGGCCGGCGACCTGTTTCATCGCCTTGGTCTGGGCGTTGCCGCCGACGCGCGAAACGGAGAGGCCGACGTTGATGGCCGGGCGGACGCCGGAATAGAAAAGGTTCGACTCGAGGAAAATCTGTCCGTCGGTGATGGAGATGACGTTCGTCGGGATGTACGCGGAAATATCGCCCGCCTGGGTTTCAATGATCGGCAGCGCGGTGAGGCTCCCGCCGCCCAGCGCTTCGCTGCACTTGGCGGCGCGCTCGAGGAGCCGGGAATGCAGATAGAAGACGTCGCCCGGAAACGCTTCCCGGCCGGGCGGCCGGCGCAGGAGCAGGGAAATCTGCCGATAGGCGACCGCGTGTTTCGAGAGGTCGTCGTAAATGCAGAGCGCATGCTGTCCCCGGTCCCGGAAATACTCGCCCATCGCCGCGCCGGTGAAGGGCGCGATGTACTGCAGGGGCGCCGGGTCGGACGAAGTGGCCGCCACGATGATCGTGTAGTCCATCGCATCGTGGTCCTTCAACGTCTGTACCACTTTCGCGACCGTCGACCGCCTCTGCCCGATCGCGACATAAATGCAGTTCACGCCATGGCCTTTCTGGGCGATGATCGTGTCGATGGCGATGCTGGTTTTGCCGGTCTGGCGGTCGCCGATGATCAGCTCGCGCTGGCCCCGGCCGATCGGAATCATGCTGTCGATGGCCGCGATGCCGGTCTGCAGGGGTTCCTTCACCGGCTGGCGCTCAACCACGTTCGGGACGTTCTGCTCCACCGCCCGAGTTTCTTCTCCCTGAATGGGCGCGCCGCCGTCGATCGGCCGGCCGAGCGCGTTGACCACGCGCCCGAGCAGGGCGCGGCCGACCGGCACGGAGGCGATCCGCCCGGTCGCCTTCACCTCGTCGCCTTCCTTGACGAGCGCGTCGTCGCCGAGAAGCACGGCGCCGACATTGTCCTCTTCGAGATTCAGCGCGATGCCGGTCAGTCCGTTGGGGAACTCCAAAAATTCCCCGGCGCCGACGTCGTCCAGCCCGTGAATGCGCGCGATGCCGTCGCCAACGTACAGGACGACGCCGACGCTCTGGGATTCGAGCGAGCGCGGCGCCTCGCCGATTTTTTTCTTGATAATGGATGCCACTTCTTCAGGCTTGATGTACATGCTCAGTTCACCTCATTCCGATATGTGAAATCTGAATAGCTGGTCGATCTGGTGTTTGGCGCTGCCGTACCATACACGGCTGCCGATCCGGAGATTGACGCCGGCCAAAAGCTCCGGCCGGACGCGCTCCTCGATCCGGATGTGCC
Source organism: Candidatus Lindowbacteria bacterium RIFCSPLOWO2_12_FULL_62_27 (assembly GCA_001784175.1). GTDB lineage: Bacteria > Lindowbacteria > 2-12-FULL-62-27 > 2-12-FULL-62-27 > 2-12-FULL-62-27 > 2-12-FULL-62-27. Next base: position 36,045 of record MFPR01000006.1, on the reverse strand, counting down.
GCCGGAGGCTCTCGGCCAGCCGGCTCCGGATTCGCTCGCGGCCCTGGTCCGCCAGGGACGCGGCGGTCTCCACGATAATATGGAGGATACCCTCCCGCTTCTCCCGCTCGCGGACAAAAGCCTCGTGGAGCGGCGAAAGAAGTTCAAAGCGATTTTCCTCAATCAGAAGGCCGACCAGATTCAACAGCGGGACGGGCGCGTCCAGCCGGCCGAACAGATCGCGCGCGATGGCCGCCCGCGCGGGTTTGGGCAGGCGCGGATCGGAGAGGATCGAGGACAGATCCGGAGAGTACCGCAAGGTTTCACGCCAGCCGTCGAGCGCGGCGGCGGCCCGCCCGAGATCCTTGGGCGCCGCCTCGGCCAGCCCGCGCGCGTACCGGCGGGCGAGCGCGAGGACTCCGCCGGCGGCCCCCACGGTTATTTCTCCGTCCCGTAGAGCCGGTCGCCCGCGTCGCCGAGACCGGGCAGAATGTATCCGCGGGAGTTGAGGCGCTGATCGAGGCTGGCCGTGAAGACCGGCGTGGCGGGATGATCCGAAAAAAATTTACGGCAGCCTTCCGGCGCGGCCAGCAGGCACAAGAAGGATATATGTTTTGCGCCGGCGCGTTTGCAGAGGCTGACCGCGTGCGCGGCCGATCCGCCCGTGGCGAGCATCGGATCCATCACGATCGTCTCGGCCTCGTCGAGGTTGGGCGGGAGCTTGCAGAAATATTCGACCGGCTGAAGGGAGACTTCATCCCTGTAAATTCCGATATGCCCGACGCCGGCGGACGGGATCAACCGGTGGACGCCCTCGAGCATGCCAAGCCCGGCGCGCCAGATCGGCACGAGCGCAATGGGCCGCGCGAGCCGGCATCCCGTGGCCGTGCGCAGCGGCGTCTCGACCCGGACGGACCGCGTGGGGAATCGCTGGGTCATTTCGAAAACCATGAGGGCCGAGATTTCCGCGATGAGCTGGCGGAACTCCCGGTTGGGCGTCCGGCGGTCCCGCAGGGTGGTGAGTTTTTCATGAATGAGAGGATGCGAAATGGTGTGAAGGCCCTTAAACGCCATGGGACGCTCCTTCGGCGACGAGCCGGTCGCACCGGCGGCATTCGGAAATGTCTGTCAACAGCTCCGGATGCGTGAGAAACACCGGATGGTCCTCCTGCACCAGATGATACGCCGCATGCGCGTGCAGGCACTTCAAGTGTGTTCCCCCCGACACGCCGCCAATCCCTGTCTGCGCCAGCGACGCGGCAAGTTTCGGGTGATCATCGGCCAGCGCCCGAAGCCGGGCCGCGCCGATGCGCCGGCGGCGCTCTTCCGAATATCGGAGGTGCTGCGCCTCCAGCGCCTGTCGGGCGGCTGGATTTTGCGCGACCCAATTTTCCATGCGCCCGATCGCGCCCGTAGATTCATGCCCGCCCACATGCCGGATGAGTTCCGGGCAGGTGAGCCAGTACAGGGTCGTGAATACGCGGCCCGGGTCGCGGCCTTCGGAGGGGGTCGGGAGGGGATCGCATTCGATCACCATCGGATATCCGGCCGGACACCGGCGCGCGACCTGAAAGGGCTGCACGCGCGATCGCGCGAGCTGAGCCGCGACGACCTTCTCCAGGATCACCCTCGGCGAAACCGGCTGATCTTCTTGCCCGTCCGCCGCGCCTCCCGGTTGCGGCGCAAGTCCGCCTGGGCGCGCTCCGACATGATCATGAATTTTTTCAGCTTGTCCTCAAACGCATCCTGCGCATTCTGCTCGGCGCTCGCGGACCCGAATTTCTTCTTCAACGGCTCCACGACCTTGGCCGACAACTCCAGCCGGCCGCCGCGGGTCTGGACGACCTTGACCTGAAACTTGTCTCCAAGCTTCGCGTAGTCCCCGACGTTCTTGACGAATTCGTTGGCGATCTGCGAAACATGCACCAGGCCTTCCTGCCCGGTGGGGAGTTTCACGAAGAACCCGATTTCGGCGACTTTCACCACTTCCGCCTCCACCACGTCCCCGACCATCACTGTACCGCTGCCCACTCGACCTCACTCCTTTGCGATTTCGATAGGTTAAAATCATGAATTATGATCCGACTTGGCCTGTATGTCAAGACGCGGGACGAAAAGAGACCCCCCAAGAGGGGGTGACCGATTTGCGCCGTTTCCCTTGAATTTCCGGTGAAAAGCATTTTAGATCGCCTCGATGAAAGGGCTCGTGCTGGCCGGCGGGAAAGGGACGCGGCTTCGGCCCATCACTCACACGTCGGCAAAACAACTCATTCCCATCGCCAACAAACCGATCCTCGCGTACGGGCTCGAAGCCCTCGCGCAAGCGGGAATCCGGCAGGTCGGCATGATCGTCGGCGACACGGCGGCGGACATTCGAGCCGCCGTGGGCGACGGGTCGGCGTTCGGGCTCGAGGTCACGTATCTCCCGCAGGAGGCGCCGCTGGGCTTGGCCCATGCGGTCTGGACCGCGAAAGCGTATCTCGGCGGCGAACCCTTTCTCATGTTTCTCGGCGACAATCTCATCAAGGACCCGCTCGGGCCGCTGGTCGCGCAATTTGAGCGGGACCGGCCGGGCGCGCTCCTGCTCCTTGCGCCGGTGCCCAACCCTTCGGCCTTCGGCGTGGTGGAGCTTGCGGGAGACCGGATCGTGCGGCTGATTGAGAAACCGAAATATCCGCCGTCGAATTTGGCGCTGGTGGGCGTGTATCTGTTCAGCGCCGCGATTTTCGAAGCGATCCCGAAACTGAAGCCGTCGGGGCGCGGGGAACTCGAAATCACGGAGGCGATCCAGGTCCTGCTCGAGTCCGGGCAAAAAGTCGTCTACCGGAAAATCGAGCAGTGGTGGAAAGACACCGGCAAGAAGGAGGACCTTCTCGAGGCCAACCGGTTTGTCCTGAAAGAAATGAGCGACGACGATATCCGCGGGTCGACCGACCAGTGTGAAATCCGGGGGCCGGTACGGATTGGCGCCGGCACCCGGCTCGTGCGGTGCCGCGTCACGGGTCCCTGTGTCGTCGGGGAGAACTGTTTCCTCGAGGACGCCACGCTCGGGCCGTTCACGTCCATCTCTTCGAACGCGCGGATCATCCGCAGCGAAATCCATCACAGCATCCTGATGGAGGACGTCGAGCTGTTCAATCTCCCGCGCCCCCTCACTGACAGCCTACTCGGCCGGGGCGTGCGGATCGTGCGGGACGGAAGCCGCGAAGGCAGCTACCGGCTCATGCTGGGCGACCAGGGGGAAATTCAGCTTTAATTTCATAATGACAGCCGCCGGCGCGTTTGGACCCTATAAGCTTCTGAGAGAACTCGGCCACGGCGGCATGGGTGTTGTCCATCTCGCCGAGGATGCCGGCGGCCGGACGGTCGCGCTGAAGATCCTGCCCGAACATCTCAGCCGCAACGAACGGTTCCGGGAACGCTTCTCCCGCGAGTGCGCGTCCCTCCGCCGGCTCTCCCATCCCGGCATCCCGCAGCTCTACGACGAGGGGGAATCAGAAGGACACCGATACCTTGCGATGGAGTTCATTGACGCCGAAGGACTGGACAGTCTGATGTCCCGGCACGCGGGGCCCCTGCCGCCGGAACTTGCGGCGCGCATTCTGCGCGACACCGCGGACATCCTCGCCTACGCCCACCGGCAGGGCGTGATTCACCGGGACGTTTCGCCCAGGAACATCATCCTGACGAAACAGGGCGAGGTCAAGATGATCGATTTCGGCATCGCCAAGCTCGTGGACGAAATCACGCTGACCATGACCGGCCAGCACATGGGGACGCCGGCCTACATGGCGCCCGAGCAGTTCGGCGCGGCGGGCAGCAAGGCCGTGGACGCGCGGGCCGATCTTTGGTCATTGGGCATTCTCGGATTTCAGATGCTGACCGGCCGGCTTCCTTACGAGGGCGAGAATCAGGTCAGTCTCATCCGGCAGATCATCGACCCCACGTCACAGCCGCCCTCCGTGCTGGACGTCCATCCGGACGCGCCCGACGGCCTGGCGCGCGTGGTGGACCGGCTGCTGCAGCGCAACCCGGCGCACCGGTATCAGACGGCGGGGGACCTCGCGCAAGCCGTTTCTGACCGGGAGACACTTCCGGCCGAAGCGTTCGATCCGTCGCGCCGGTACGCGCTGGACGGCATTGTGTATTTGCCGTTTGTCAAAAGATGGGCGGTGGTGGATGAGCAGGGCGTGTTGAAGAAAACGCGCTATCTCGGCCTGGTCCATCAGGGCGGCGCATCGAGCCGGCGGGCCTGCGGGGTGGGGAGGGCGGCGGCCGGCGTCGGAGACGCCGTCTGCGCGGAATGCTCGGGATCCGTCACGGCCGGGGGATATTGCCGGGCCTGCGGGCTTGTTTCGGCGGAAGCTCTGCCGCACTGCAAGTTGATCGTGTCGCGGGAGTCCATCGCACTAAGACGCCGCTTTCGCCGTCAAGCCGTCCGGATGGCCGGCAAGTTTGCAGCCGTCGTCGGCGTGGCCGCGCTGGTGTATTGGGGGTGGGTTGGACTGAGGCCGCCTCAAGAAGGCGACGTGTTGATCGACGCGAATGCGGCCGGATTTCAGGATCTGGTAAAAATCCCGGGCATGGGTGAGAAACGCGCGCTCTTTCTGCTCGCATGGCGGCATAACCGGGGGGCGTTCAAAGATGTCCGGCAGGTTGAAGTCGTTCTCTCCATGATGACCAGCCTGTCCGCGACGCTCTCCGGCGTTCTGTCGCGCCTGAAAGTCGAAACGCCCGACGCAGCGCCGCCGGATGCGGAGTTTCTCAAGCGATACCGCCGCGTCGACATCAACCGGGCCGGCGAGGGGGAACTGATGTCCACGCCGTTCATTTCGGAGAAATCTGTGCCAAAAATCATCAGGCAACGCATGGCCGCCGGCGCCTTCCGCACCCTGCAGGACATTATGGAGGCGATGCCGGCCGCCTTGGTTCAAACAGGGTCGACACCATGGATGGATTTTGTATCCCTCGGAGACACCGGCCTTGACCGCGAGTACCGGAAAGCGGTCGATCGATATTATGCGGACCAGCTCATCCACAGGGCGCGCTGGGTTCGTTACGAGAAATCGGCGGACATCGTCCTGGACGCCAATTCCGCCGGGTTTTCGGACTTGGTCAAGATTCGGAAAATGAATGCTGAACGCGCCCATTACCTCATCTCGTTCCGCACGAATCACGGGGCATTCAGAGACACGAGGGATGTTCGGGCCGTCCTCAGCTGGACGGGCAAGCTTTCCGAGGAAATTTTGCCGCAACTGAAAGTCGAATCCCGGGAAGTTGCGCCGCCGGACCCGCAGGATGCCGGAATATACAGCCGCGTCAACATCAATGCGGCCGACCTGCCAGCTCTCTTGCCCATATCGCTGATCCGGCAACGGGACGCGGAGGTGCTTCTGGCAAGACGGAAAACGAGCGGACCGTTTCGGACGCTGGAGGACGTCCTGAACTCGCAAAGCAAGTCCGGGGTCGTCACATGGCTGGACTTCATCTCCCTCGGAAATCCCGCGCTCGACAGGACTTTTCAAACGGCCGTTCATGAGTATTACGCCGCGCAGTTGGCGGCCGCTGTTTCCGTGCCGGACCGGCTCGACCTCAACCACGCGTCTCAGTACGACTTGATCGCCCGGGTGAAGGCGCCATGGTGGGTTTTCTATATCATGATGCGCCGGCACAAGGTCGGAGCGTTCGAGTCGGTCGATGCGTTCCTGGAGGACGTGAAACGGTACTACGAGACAACTGAAACCAAGTACTCGGAGAAGCTCCCGGATCAGTTCCGCCAGGTTCTGTACGTCACCGGCGACCGGACGGTCACGGTCGACCCGGGGTATCTGAGGGACTGGGGAACGCCTCTGAACCTCACATCGGCCTCGGACGAACGGATCAACGCGATCCCGTTTCTGAGAAGGGACGAGAAAGAGGCGCTCTTGGCACTGCGGAAAAATCGGCGGCTGCGGTCTATGAACGATCTCTTGAACATCATGGACAAGGACCACCGCGGGAAGCAACGGACGGACATGATGAGAGACTTTCTCACGGTGAAGTGACGCGCGGGGCGAAATCTAACGAATTTGAGCCGGGGACGAGCCGGGGACGGAGGTTTGAGCCGGGGAATGACGCGTGATGTTGGACTTCAACCGCAGTCCATCAGCCATTTCCACATCGGCAGGAATCGGATTTTGCCCCGCAGGCCGAACCATTTCATTTCCTTCTCCTTTTCCATGCCTTCGGTGAGCACGTAGAGGCCGCCGCATTTGAGCTCCTTGCCGGCCTTGAGCAGAGCCCGCGTTTCGCGGTCGAGGACTTTCGGGTCGTCCGCGCGCGCGCAGACCTGAATCAGCCGGGTGACTTTCAATCCCTCCTTGACGACGAAGTCGACCTCCTCGTGCTCGGGATTTTTCCAGTAGAAAACGCCGCATTCGCCGGCCAATTCGCGCCGGCGCAAGGCGATGGCGACGAGATTTTCATAGAGCCGGCCCCGGTCCGGGCTGAATCTGAACGCGGTGGACGTGATCCATCCGTTGTCCATGCAATAGATTTTGCGATTGGCGCGGATCTGTTCTTTGACTTTGAAGGAAAAGCGTTTAAGTGAGAAAAACAAAAAGGCCTGCTCCAGATACCGCAGGTATTTCTCGACGGTGTGGGGACTGCGGCAGCGGGTGACGTTGGCCAGGGAGTTCAGGGAATATTCATTCGCGACGTTTGACATGAGATACGTCACGAGGTTCTCCAGTCCCTGAACGGCCCGCACCTGAAAGCGTTTGACGATGTCCTTGTACAGGATGGCGTTCAGAAGCGTGGATAGATATTCCCGCCGGTCCACTTTTTTGATGATCGGTTCAGGATACCCGCCTTCCTCCGCATATAGGCGAAACGCCTCCGCCTTCTCCCGCCCGGTCATCTCCCCGGGAATCGTCCGCAGATATTCGGAAAAGGAAAAAGGAAACAGAACCACCGGCATGTGCCGGCCGGTCAGGTGAGTCGCCAGTTCGGAACTGAGCAGGTGCGCATTGCTGCCCGTCACGACGAGCCGGTATCCCTGCCGCTGGAGCCGGTTGACGAACAGCTCCCACTTCGGCAGGTTTTGAATTTCGTCGAGCAGAAGGCGTTTCGGTTTGCCGTACAGCGCGTCCACGGCCGCGACGACTTCGTCGTAATCGCGGATCTCCGCCAATCGCTCGTCATCGAAATTGACGTAGCCAAACCCCCCCATTTTCTTGAGCCCATGCATCGCAAAAAAAGATTTGCCGGCCCGGCGCGGCCCGAGGACGACGTGGATCAGCGGGGATTTGAACGCGCCGGCCTTGGCGGCCCTTTCGACATAGCCCTCCCGAAGCCGGTCTTCCAGTTCACGTTTCTGAACGAGCAGGACGTCACGCACCATGGCCGGCCCCGCTCGAAATCATTATTTGCATCATAATGCAAATTAATACCATATTTTCATGTATTTTGCAAAATTGATTGCCAGGCCCGTCTACCGGATCAGCCGGCGCCGGACCAGGCGGATCGAGATCACAAATAAAACCGCCGTCACTGCCACGCATTTCGCCAGGTCGGAGAACATCTGCGGGTCGGTCTGGCCGTACGACAGCGCGCGCGACAGGCGCACGAGCCAGGTCATCGGCAGGCTCTCGGCGATCGCGCCTGCCCAGCCCGACAGGCCTTCCAGAGGGAAAAAAATTCCGGACATCAGAAACATGGGGCTGACGATCAACGTGAAGAAATACGTGAAAAAATCATAGTCCCGCGCGAGACCCGTCGCCACCATCGCCATGGAGCCGAAGAGGAGGCCGCACAGAATCGCCAGGACCGGCATCAGCACGAGGGTCGGCGCCGTCAGGATGCCGAGCCCCGCCAGGAGCGCGCTCACCAGCGCCGCCGACAACACCCCGCGCGTCGTCGCCCACAGGATGTCGCCGGCCACGACCTCCGCAAGATTGACCGGCGTTGAGATGATCGACCGGTACGTGTTCTGCTTGGTCATGCGGGTGAAACTTGCGTAGGTGCATTCAAACGTTGCGTCATACATCGTGGCGGTGAGAATCAGGCCGGGCGCGATGTACCGGCTGTACGGCATGCCGCCGACTTCCTTGATCAGACGCTCCATGCCGTAGCCGAGGAGGAACAGATACAGCAGGGGCTCGCCGGCCGTGCCGACAAACGATCCCAACCAGTATTTCGACCAGACGATCGCGTTGCGGCGCCAGACGCGCAGGACGTACCGCGGATCAATCACGGAGGCCGTGCCCCACAATTTTCAAAAACACGTCTTCCAGGTTCGCCGGCCGGTGCGTGAAGGCGAGGCCGGATTCGGAGAGCGTCTTGAGGACCTCCGGCGTGCGCGATCGCGGAAAGAGAAACACGGTGTCCTCGAAATCCCGCCGCTCCACGCCTTCCAGCGCCTGGCGCACGACAGGGGACAGGCGATCAAACGGTTCCCGGATTTCCACCACGCCCGGCCCGACAAACCGCTCGATCAGTTCGGGCGGCGTCGATTCGACGCAGAACGCGCCGTGGTCCATGATCGCCAGCCGGTCGCACAGCATCTGCGCCTCCTCCATGTAGTGGGTCGTGAGCAGCATCGATATCCCGCGCCGCTTCAGCTCGCGGAGCCGGCTCCACACGAGATGCCGCGCCTGCGGGTCGAGGCCGGTGGTCGGCTCGTCGAGGATCAGGAGTTTTGGCTCGTTGATGAGGGCGCGCGCAATGAGGAGGCGCCGGCGCATGCCGCCGGAAAGTTCCGGGACCTTTTTGCGACGGTGCTCCGTCAGCTCCACGAACTGCAGAATCTCGTCCGTGCGCCGGCGCACCACCGGCGCCGCGATGCCAAAATACCGGCCGTAGACCCACAGGTTCTCCTCGACACTCAGGTCCGGATCGAGACAATCGTCCTGCGGAACAATCCCGGCGATCGCCTTGATCTCGCGCAGGCGATGCGCCACGTCCAGACCCTGAACGACCGCACCACCTCCGTCAGGCCGGACCAGCCCGTACAGGCAATGAATGGTCGTCGTTTTGCCTGCGCCGTTCGGCCCCAGGAGCCCGTAGGTCTCCCCGGCACGAACGTCAAACGACACGCCCCGAACCGCCGGGACGCCGTCGTAGGATTTGCGCAGATCCGTGACAGACAGAAATGCAGCCATGCGCTCGAACCTATCTTTGGCCCGCGGCGCGTGCAACCGCGCCTGTTGTCCTCCGGCGGCCGTTTGTGTTAGATACTTGGCATGGCCAAAGACTTTTCGTTCGACGTGGTGTCGACGGTCGAGCTGCAGGAGGTCGACAACGCCGTGGATCAGGTGCGGCGCGAGGTGGCGAACCGGTTTGATTTCAAGGGCGTGCAGGCGGACGTTGTGCGGGAGAAAGAGAAACTCGTGCTGACGGCGCAGGACAAGAACCGGCTGGCGGCGCTGGAGGAGATTATCAAACAAAAACTCATCCGCCGCAATGTCCCGATCCAGAACCTGACGTTCGGCGAGGTTGTCGAAACGCCCGGCGGGTCCGCCCGGCAGGAGATCGAGATCGGCATGGGCCTGCCGGACGACACGGCCAAGACGATCGCGAAATTCATCCGGGACCGCAAACTCAAGGTGAATCCGCAGATCCAGGGAGGGCTCGTCCGCGTGAGCGGCCGGAACAAGGACGACCTGCAGGCGGTGATGGCGGACCTCCGGACGCAGGATTTCGGCCGCGCGCTGCAGTTTGTGAACTATCGGTGAGAATTTACAGCGGGTTTCGCGACCGTCTCTGGCGGTACCGGCAGGGGATCGGGATCGTTTTTTTCGCCGCGATCGGCGTCGCCCTCGGAGTGTTCGGCGCCATGGTCTACGATCTGCCCGACATTACGCCCCTCGAGGATTACACCGACCCCAAGTGGGAACTGCCGACCAAATTGTACGACATCCACGGGACGCTCTTCGCGGAGTTTTTCCAGGAAAAACGCGAGATCGTCCATCTCGACGCGATTCCCGCGCACGTCGCCAACGCCTTTCTCGCCGCCGAGGACCACCGCTTCTACCTGCACCGCGGGATCGACTTTCTGGGCATCGCGCGCGCGATGGTCAAGAACGTCCGGTCGGGCCGCGTGGTCGAGGGCGGCAGCACCATCACGCAGCAGCTCGCCAAGGTCCTCTTTCTGACGCGGGAAAAAACGGTCCAGCGGAAAATCCGCGAAGCGATCCTGGCCGTGCGGATCGAACGGCGGTTTTCCAAGCAGGAGATTCTGGAGCGGTATCTCAACACCATCTATCTCGGCGAGGGCGCCTACGGCGTGCAGGCGGCAGCCAACATCTATTTTCAAAAACGGGCGACGGAGCTCACCGTCGGCGAAGCCGCGATGCTGGCCGCGCTGCCGCGCGCGCCGGTCTACAACAATCCCTATCGCTATCCCGACGCGGCCCGGCAGCGGCAGGAATATGTGCTTCGGGCGATGGTCCGGGAGGGATTTCTCGCCGACACCGAGGCGCCTCCGATTCTGGACGACTACTGGCTGCGGTTCAAAACCTACGAGCTGACGATCCAGACGCGCCGCGGCCAGATGCGCGCGGTCCGCGCGCCGTTTTTCGCGGAGGTCCTCCGGCAGGACCTTGCGGAGAAATACGGATTCGATGCGGTGTACAAGGGCGGGTTGGAGGTCAAGACGACGCTGGATCTGCGCATGCAGGAGGCGGCGGAGGAGATTCTGAAAAAACATCTGGCGCACTGGGACGAGGTCAAGAACAAGGAGCGGATCGCCGCCGGCAAGCTCTCCAAGCCGCCGCTCCAGGGCGCGCTCGTCGCGATCGACGCCCGCACCGGAGAAGTGCGGGCCCTGGTCGGCGGGAACGAGTGGGGCGTGGGGAACCAGTTCAACCGCGCGACCCAGGCGATCCGCCAGCCCGGATCGTCCTTCAAGCCGTTCGTGTACATCACCGCACTCGAGAACGGCTGGACCCAGTCGGACAAACTGCTGGACGCGCCGGCCGTCTACCAGCACACGCGGCCGGGGTTGTACTGGACGCCGGAAAATTATGAAAAGGAATATCATGGGGAAGTGACCCTGCGCACGTCCCTGATGCTCTCCATCAACGTCGCCACCGTCAAACTCATGGAAAGGGTCGGCGCGCCCAAGGTCATGGAAACCGCGCGCCGGTTCGGGATCACCTCCAAGCTCGAACCGTTCTGGTCCCTCGCGCTCGGTTCCTACGACGTCAATCTTCTCGAACTCACCGGCGCCTATGCGACGCTCGCCAACGGCGGCGTGCGCCGCGAGCCGATGACGGTCCTGCAGGTGCTCGACCGCGAGGGCGCGCTCATCGAGGAGGGCGTGCCGGTCGAAAGCGACGTGACGACGCCGGTCGTCGCGTACCTCATCACCAACATGCTCCGCGCCGCCGTGCAGGAGGGGACCGGCTGGCATGTCGGAAAAAATCTGGGCCGGCCGGCCGCCGGCAAGACCGGGACGACCAACGAATTCAAGGACGCGTGGTTTGTCGGGTACACGCCCGACATGGCCTGCGGGATATGGGTCGGATATGACGACCACACCCTGAGTCTGGGCGGCCGGATGAGCGGCGGCGTGGTCGTCGCGCCGATCTGGACGGATTTCATGCAGATCGCGCTGGCCGGCATTGCGCCCCGCGATTTTTTGGTGCCATCCGGCGTCGGATTCACGTCCATCTGCAGCAAAACCGGGGAACTCGCAACAGAATTCTGCCCCAAACCCCGATCAGTCGCGTTCCAGGTCGGCACCGAACCCAAACTCTACTGCGCCGAACACCGGACGCCGCAGTAATCCGCTGACGGCATGAGAGGCTGCCAGAACCCGTGGACGGGCGGCGTCGGCGGAGCGGCGGTCCTGGCGATGGCCGCGGTTCTGGCAGTGAATCCGCCGGCGTTTCTGGCGGGGGGGCACCGGTTCTATCTCCTGCTGATCCCGATGTGCGCCGCGATGCTGTGGATCGAGTTCTCGTCCCGGCCGTTGCGGCTGTGCCGGTGGGCCGAGCTTCCGGGATATCACCGGTCGTGGAAAAAAATTCTGGTATCCGCTGCCTGGCGATACGGGGTCCTTGCGGCGGTGGCGACGGTTTTCTATGCGATCTATGAACGGTTTCCTTATTACGTCTCCGACTACTTTGATCCCTTTCGGTCATTCGTCCGCATCCTGTACCTTGGGTTTCTGTTGATCGGATACCCATATATCGTCGCGACCCTGCGGTGGCGGGGGAGCGTCAAGGAGGAACTGAGCGACACCGCGCTGATTCTGATGGCGGCGGGCCGGGCCGCGTGGCGGACGAGAGGCGCGCGGCCGGGAGGCGAGGGCCCCCGGCGGAGGGTCTGGGCGGCGGTGGGCGGGATCCTCGTGGAGGCGTTTTTCCTTCCGCTAATGACGGTCTTTTTGTCGATGCAGTACGCCCAACTGTCAATCCATCTCGGCAGGCTTGCGGGCGGCGCGCCGGGCGGGTTCGCGTACTGGGAAACGGTCTACCGGATTCTTTTTCACAGCCTCTATTTGATGGACGTCGCGCTGGCCATCGCCGGCTATGCGCTGCCGAGCCGGTGGCTCGACAACAAGATCCGGTCGGTCGAGCCTACCTTCGTCGGCTGGCTGTCCGCGATCTCGTGCTATCCGCCCTTCAACGAAATGATTTTTCGATACATGGTGTTCGAGCAGAATCCCGAATACCAGATCATCCATTCGGAACCCGTCCTCCTTGCGCTGATGGCGCTCGACCTCTTTTTCATGGGCCTCTACGTCTGGGCCACGATGGCCTTCGGGTTCCGGTTCAGCAATCTCACGCACCGGGGCGTGATCGCGCGCGGGCCGTATGCGTACCTCCGGCACCCGGCCTACGCCGGCAAGAACCTGTCCTGGTGGGTCGAGACGATTCCGTACCTCGGCAATCCGGTGTATCTGGTCTCGCTCATCGGCTGGAACATCATTTATGTCCTGCGCGCCACCACGGAGGAGGATCATTTGGAGCGGGACCCCGAGTACCGGGCCTACGCCGAACAGGTGCGATACAGGTTTATTCCGGGACTTTATTGACTCGAATTCGGCAAGGGGGTATAGTTCAATTATGAAAAGATCGATGTTGTTTCGAAGCCTGCCGTGCATGGCGCTGGCCGTTCTCCTTTGGATGACGCCTGAGCAGGGATTCGCCGGAGGCGGCACCACCACCACGTCAAGCACCACCACGAGTTCGACTTCGACCTCGGGCGGAGGCGGCGGCGCGGAGCCGGGGTCGATCCTGCTCGCGATCCTCTCGGCCGTCGGCGCGGGCACGGCATGGAAGTTGCGAAAGGGAAAGAAGAAACAGGAATAAGAGAGCGCTTATATCCCCAGCAGGATTTTGATCCCGAAGACCGCATAGGCTTCGTTCCGCCATGCGGTGGCGCTGTCGATCTCCCAGTACGTCATCTTTCTGGAACCGTCCCGCAAAATCTCGCCCGGATTTGAATGGATGGCCTGAATCCTGTCCGTGAGGCACGGCGCAACCGGCCGGTCCGAGGCGAGAAAAATGAGATTTCCCACCCAGCCCGGCGTTCCCACCATGAGGGATTCGACGGACTCAAATCCGGCCGCCCTGAGCGTGGTTCCGATCGCGTCCGACGCCCGCGCGTCCTTCGGCGCCAGGCGGTACGGTTCCGCGAGCGTCACCACGTTCAACGCAAAAACGCCGCCGGGCCGGAGCCGCCGGCGAACCAGCCTGAATGTTTCCAGCGTCATGAGATGGTCCGGCAGATCGTAGGCGTTGTACGCGTCAAAGACAACCAAGTCGAAGTCTTCAGAGGCGCGGCGCAGGTAGACCCGGCCGTCCATCAGCACGACGCGCGAGCGCACGGCGTCAAACTTGAAATAGCGCGACGCGATCTCGGGCATGAAGGCGTGGATGTCGACGGCGGTCACGCGAACGCCTGCGGACGCAAGCCGGTCGGCGAGCGTGCCGGCGCCGAGGCCGATCATGAGCGCGTTGGCGGGAGACGCGGCCAGACGGGCCGGCAAGCCTCCGATCAGGGTCACGTACTCAAACGTCGGCGCGCCGTCCGCGATGCGCTCCCGGCCCTGAATGGCGCCGTCCACCAGCAGCCACCGCTCGGCGTTGCGGTCGACCACCTGGACTTTGCCGCCCACCGTCTGGCGCTGATGCACGACCTGTTCCGGTCGGCGGTGAAACGCCGGGTATGCGCTGGCGCCGAGAACGGCCAAAGACAAGCTCAGTCCCAGCATCCGGGGGCCGCGCATCCGGCCAATGCCCCCGGGCGACCCAAACGCGGCCACCATCAATAATATTCCCGTTCCCTGGAGAACGGCCGGCGCGGACGCCACCGCCAGAAGCCACAGGCCGCTCGCCAGCGCCGAAACAAAACCGCCCATCGTCGAGATCGCAAAGAGACGCGCGGCCGCCGGTCCGGCGGAGGAACCGGCGCGGACACAGAGTGCGACCGCCATCGGCGTCAGGCTGCCGAGGAGAATCAGAGAGGGAGTGAAGAGAAAAGCGGAAACGAGGGACGCGACGCGCAGATCCAGCGATTCGACGGCCCGTAAAACCGGCGCGGTCAACCATGGCAGCACAATCATCGATGCGCCCGCCAGGAACGCGGCACGAAAGAACCGCCGCTCCAGTTCGTCAGGCCCCGTCAGGTCGCGAGTCCACCGGCCGCCGAGGAGATATCCGGCCGCGAGCGCCGCCAGCGTCACGGCGATCATCGACGACCAGACAAAAAGCCCCACGCCGATGAACGGCCGGATCAGGGCGGCGCCGACAATCTCCAGAACCAGCACCGCCATCCCGGACACGAACATGCAAACATTCATGCCTCGCACGTCGCCCGTGTATCTTATCGGCGGCGCCCCGTCAAAGAGGCCACAAACACGGGCGTAACCGATCTGTGAACCTTTCAATTACCCACAAACCCCCTCTCCCCACGCGAAGCGGGGGGAGAGGGTAGGGGTGAGGGGGGTTTCGACGCGCCGTGCGGCCACCCTCACCCCGACCCTCTCCCGCCAGAGGCGGGAGAGGGGGAATGTGGGTAATTGAAAGTCTGTGAACAGCGGTAACCCCCCTCTTTCCCCCCTTTGCAAGGGGGGATGAAGGGGGGTCTCCGTCGCCGTTTCACACGTTCCGACGCATTACACACGGGCACAAAAACGACTGGACTTTTTTATGGACTGTTATATACTTCGTTTAAATGAAAATGATCGGCGCCACAAAATTCAAGGAGCAGTGTCTGGCCATTCTGGGACGGTTGGATGAAGAAGGCATGATCATTACGAAGCACAAAAAGCCGGTTGCCAAGGTTGTCCCGATACGCTCGAAATCCGTAAATTTGATCGGCAAGCTCAAGGGGAAACTGACGATCAAGGGAGACATCCTTTCAACCGGACTGAAACCGGCCATTTCGTCCTGAACCGTTCTTCGTTCAAGCCTTATGTCGGTTGATGTCTGGGTGGTTCTATGTTTTTCGGTTTTCTGCGCCAACCTCTATTACCACCATTTCGTCGACACGCATCCCGAGCGGCCACGCCGGGAAATGTGGGCATGGATTGCGTTGATGGTGGGCTGGGTGCTTCCTTTATATGCGCTGGGCGCCGGTCTGGGCATGGGCCTTCGGCGGCTGGCCGCGCGGCTTTCGTGGTTCATTCTCACCCTGACAGGCATGCCCGTCCAGTTGCAAGATGCGACGCTCCATCTGCCCCGCAACTACCTCGACATCACGCCGGTCTGCGACGGGTTTTACACGCTGTATTTTCTCGTCACGCTCTGCCTCTTCATGGCCGGCGTTTTCGAACTCGCCGCCAAAACCCGCATCCTCTTCGTCGCGGCCGCCGCGTCGCTGGCGCTCCTCAGCAACGGCGTGCGCATCGCCATCCTCGCATGGGTCGTGCATGCGCGCGGCGCCGGAGTCCTCGAATCGCACCTCCACGGCGCCATCGGCTCCGTGACGTTTGTGCTTTCTTTGGCTACCCTGACCTTTTGGGCCTGGAAATCGCGCGGTCAGAACTTCACATAATGCCGGTGCAGCTTCGACCGCGCCGATTCCTCCTCCCGGTGGCGGGCGTTGAGGATGGCCTGGGCGGTCTGGGAGGCGACGCCGAGGCAGAGGTTGAGGTGGTTGGGCGTGAACCGGGATTTTTCGCGGTGGCCGAACACGATCACGCCGAGGATGCGGTCCTGCGCGTGGAGCGGCACGAGCATCATCGAGGGGGTTTCGTAGCCCTCCATATCCTCTTTTGAGATCCGATCGTCGTGTTCCACGTCGGCGATCAGCACGGCGGCGCCGTCCCGAAGCGCCCGGCCAACCAGCCCGCGATCCTCCACGATCTTGAGCAACGCCGACTGGCCAGCCGGGAATCCCTCGGAATCCCGGATTTCCAAACCGCCCGCCAGCTCGTTGCGCAGGACGAACAGGCCGCACTGCGCGCCGGTCGACGATACCAGCCGGCGGAACACGACCGACACGATGTCCTGAAGCTGCTGGGCCTCGCCGATGGTCTTGCCGGTCTCGTAGAGCGTCACAAGCTCGGCGTTCGTCTGGCGGAGCCGGCCGCTGACGGTCTGGATGATGCCGAAGAGGAGGTTGGCGGCGGTGATCGCGCTTTTTTCCAGCAGGTCCTGAAACGCCTGTCGCGACACCCGCACGAGGGTCGCCGGCCCGGCGGCCACGACCGACGCCGACCGCGGGCTTCGGTCGATCAGCGACATTTCGCCGAAAAAATCGCCCGCGCCCAGGATCGCAAGGTCCTTGGAGAGCCCCTTCGCCGGATCGATCATCTTCACGATCTTGACCGCGCCCTCGAGGATCGCATACATCGCATCGCCCTCTTCGCCCTCCTTGAACACGGTCCCGCCGGCCTCGAACGATTTTTCCTCGACGATGGACGCGAGATCCGCCAAAATGGCGGGCTCGATTGTCGAAAAGACGGGGATCGTCTTCAGCTTTCCGGCGTCCATCACGACAGTCCCGCGAGACGCTTGAAATCGGCGATGTTCGAGGATTTCGCCATGCCGTCCTCGGGCGTGATCAGGCCCTCCTTGACCAGATTCGCGAGGCTCTGGTCCATCGTGATCATGCCGTGCTGCCCGCCGGTCTGGATCGCCGAATAGATCTGGTGCGTCTTGCCTTCGCGCAAAATCGCCGCGATGGCCGGCGTCACGACCATGACCTCGCGCGCGGCCACCCGGCCCTGCCCGTCGGCGCGCGGCACCAGAATCTGCGACACGACGCCCTTGAGCGCGGTCGAGACCATGATCCGGATCTGCTCCTGCTGATACGGCGGGAACACGTCGATGATGCGGTCGACGGTTTGCGCGGCGTCCTGCGTGTGAAGCGTCGAGAACAGCAGGTGCCCGGTTTCCGCGAGCGTGAGGGCCGCCGCGATCGTTTCGAGGTCGCGCATTTCGCCCACGAGCACGACGTCCGGGTCCTCGCGCATCATGCCCTTGAGCGCGCGCGCGAACGAATGCGTGTCCGATCCGAGTTCGCGCTGGTTCACGGTGCACTGCTTGTGCGGATGCACGACCTCGATGGGGTCTTCGATGGTGATGATGTGGTGCTGCATCTCATCGTTGATCAGATTGATCATCGCCGCCAGCGTCGTCGACTTGCCGCTGCCCGTCGGCCCGGTCACCAGCACCATGCCGCGCGGCAGTCGCGCGAGATTGCAGATGGACTGCGACAGGCCCAGGTCCTCGGCCGACGGGATCTTGTTGCCGATGGTCCGAAGCACCGCCGCGACGGAGCCTTTCTGAATGAAGACGTTGACGCGAAACCGGGACACGTTCGGAATCCCGATCGAAAAATCAAGCTCCTTCTCCTCCTCGAACTTCGCCTTCTGCTCGTCCGTCAGGATGCTGTAGATGAGGGATTTCGTGTCGTCCGGCACGAGCTTGTCATAACCGCTGGGCAGGAGCTTGCCGGAAATCCTGAGCATGGGCGGCTGACCGACGGTGAGGTGGAGGTCCGACGCGCCGTACTGGATCGTGTACTGCAGAAGCTCGGCCATGTCCATAAGAGGGGCATATTAGATGTTCGGGGCTCAAGGTTCAAGGTTCAAGGTTGAACCTTAGCCCGCCCCCGTGATATGAATGGCATCGACATGGCTGACACGATTGCCGCCAAAGACGTGACGATGGCGTATCTCCTCCAGATCCTCGTCGAGAACAAGGGCTCGGACCTCCACATCCAGGCCGGCGATCCGCCGCGCGGCCGGATCCGGGGCGAGCTCGTCGCGTTTCCGGTCGAGCCGCTGCCCCCCGAGGAGGTGGTGCGGCTCGCGAAGGAGGCGCTCAACGATTCGGACCGGTACGCGCAGTTCGAGAAGGCGCACGAGTTCGATTCGGCCGTCGCGATCGAGGGCGTCGGGCGGTTTCGCGCCAACCTCTTCTTCCAGCGGGGCCGGATCGGGATGGTCCTGCGGCAGATCCCGACGAAGATCGCGTCGATTGACGATCTGAACCTGCCGCCGGTGCTGAAAAAAATCTGCGAGGCCGGGCAGGGACTGGTGCTCGTGACGGGCGCGACGGGCAGCGGCAAGTCGACGACGCTGGCGGCGATGATCGATTACATCAACGCCACGCGGCCCGAACACATCATGACGATCGAGGATCCGGTCGAATTCGTCCATCAAAACAAGATGTGCCTCATCAACCAGCGCGAGGTCGGCGCCGACACGCCGAGTTTTGCGTCTGCCTTGAAATACGTGCTGCGCCAGGACCCGGACGTCATCCTGATCGGCGAGATGCGCGACATCGAAACCGTCAGCGTCGCGCTGACGGCGGCCGAGACCGGGCACCTCGTGTTCGGCACGCTCCACACGCAGGACTGCGCGCAGTCGGTCGAGCGCATTCTCAACCTCTACCCGGCCGACAAAATCCAGCAGGTCCGCATGCAGCTTTCCCTGGGCCTGCAGGCGATCCTCTGCCAGCGGCTGGTCGCGAAAGCCGACGGCAAGGGCCGCGCGGCGGCGATCGAGATTCTCATCGCCACGCCGCTTGTGCGGAAATTGCTGCTCGAGGGCGTCACGTCCAAACTGCCGGCGGCCGTGCAGGCGGCGACCTCCGAAGGCATGCAGACCTTCAACCAGGCGCTGGTCAAGCTCGTCCAGGCCGGCGCGATTTCCGAGGAGGACGCGATCGCCGCCTCCTCCAAGCCCGACGAGCTCAAGCTCAACCTGAAGGGCATTTATTCCGGAACGTCCGGAATGGGCTGAGGCGGGCAGGGCCGGCGGCGTGCTCACCTTCCTTTTCAAAGTCCTCCTCCTCCTCGCCGCGATGGCGGCGATGGCGAAGCTCTATATCGTCTACTACGAACGCCGCCTCGTCTTCTTTCCGGTCCGGCAGGTCAACCAGACACCGAGGGAACTGGGGCTCGACTTCGAGTGGCGGCGGTTCCTGTCCTACGACGGGCATCTTCTGAGCGGGTGGTGGATCCCGCATCCCAAGCCCCTGGCCACCGTCCTTTTTTTTCACGGCAACGCCGGCAACATCGGCGACCGGATCCAGTTCCTGCAGTATCTCCACGAGGCCGGGTTCTCCGTATTTGTTTTCGATTACCGCGGCTACGGTGAAAGCGAAGGCCGGCCGACCGAGGAGGGAATCCTGATGGACGGCGACGCCGCCTACGAGGAGCTGACGCACCAGATCGGCGTGAAGCCGGAAGACATCGTGTTTTTCGGCCGGTCGCTCGGCGGCGTCATCGCGGCGCACGCGGCGCGGGGCCGGCCCATCCGCCGGCTGATTCTGGAAGGGACGTTTCCGTCGGCCGGGGTCATGGCCGAACAGATGTTCGCGCCGATGCGGGTCCCGGGCTTTCTGATCAGCGTCCGGCTGGACACCGTCTCCCATCTGAAACTGAGGCGGTGCCCGCTCCTCGTGATCCATGGGACCCACGACGAGGTCATCCCCTTCCACATGGGCCAGAAACTCTTCGAACTGGCCGATCCCCCGAAATCCTTCTTCGCCGTCGACCGCGGCGGCCACAACGACTGCTACATGGTGGGCACCAAATCGTATTTCGAACAACTCCAGTCCTTCGCCTCGGCCGGGGCGTAACCGGCGCTCAGCGCACGATCGCGTTGCCCGGCCGACTTGCCAGGTACCCTCCAAATTGAGACAATACCCCCAATGGAAACATTGGATATGGATGAATTGCGCACACGGTTGCAGGGCGTTTTTGAAACCCGCAAAGTGCGTTTGGCGTTGTTGTTCGGTTCGGCGGCCGCCGGAAAATTGCGGCCTGACAGCGATGTGGACGTTGCCGTGGATTTCGACCCGGCCGTCGATTTCCGCGAGCGGCTGGGGCTGGCGGGCGACCTGTCCGAAGCGGCCGGCCCGGGATTTGGGCGCGAGTTTGATATTGGGTATCTGGACCGGGCTGATCCGCTGTTTCTGAAAAAAATATTTGAAACGGCAGTCTTGCTGCACGGCCCGCCGGCGCAATTTGCCGCCTGGAGGCTGAAGGCGTTTCACGCATACGAAGATTTCCGGCCATACTTGAAAATCGAACGCGCCGCGGCCCTCCGGGTGGCGGACCGGATGGCCTCATGATCGACCCGGAACTGGTCGCTCGGAAAGCCGGATTGATCGAGAAGGACCTGATCGTTCTGGGCGAGGCGCTGAAGAAACAGGCGACGCCCCAGCTCGACGCCCCCGCACAGGCGCTGTTCGAACGCCTGTTGGAACGCATGATCGGACGCATGATCGACATCAATTTCCACCTCATTACCGAGAGCGGCCGGCCGGCGCCGAAGGATTACCACGAATCGTTCGTGGAACTCGGGCGAATGTCGATTCTGGAACCCACCTTCGCCAAACACATCTCCGTGTCGGCCGGCCTGCGCAACCGCATCGCCCATGAATACGACGAGATCGATCCCGCCAAACTGCTGGAGGCCGCCCGCGACGCCGTCAAAGACATTCCGAATTACCTCAAACAAGTTCTGGAACATACATCCTCCACATAAACCAACCGCCTACCGCACAATCGCCAGCTTATCCACGAGTTTGTCTCCGCCGGACTCCAGGATGTAGATGTACACGCCCGATCCGACGTTCTGGCCGCTCTTGTTGGCGCAGTCCCACTCGATTTTTTGCGCCGCGGCGTCGGCCGAGAACTCCTTTACCAGCCGCCCGCCCACGTCGAAGATTTTCAGCTTGACCTCGCCCGTCGCCGTCGGACCCCACTTGAACGTCATCGTTTGCGTTGCGCCGTCCGGGCCGGGATTGGGATAGACGAAGGCGTTTTCCTTCGAGAACGGCGGGGCTAAAAAGGGCGCGAGGTATTCGGGCAGGCCCACGGCCAAGGTCAATGAGATTTTGGATTTTGGATTTTGGATTTCGGATTTTAAAACCAGAGATGACGATTGGCGCAGATTCACGGGGCCGGCCGGGGCGCCAACGAGATACGCCTCGTAGGTGTGCGGAAGGTTTGGGACGTTGTCCCAGGCGAGAGTGACAGGCCCGCCGAAGTCGGAGGCCACGAGAACGTCCCAGGACCGGCCGGCGGTTTTCGCGTCCGCAGCCGCCACGGGTTCCGTAAACGCCGCGGCCATCCATGCGTCCTCACCCCCTCTCCCGCTTGCGGGAGAGGGTTGGGGTGAGGGCCTCACCGCCACCGCCACGTATCCCCCCGCCGCCGGCGGCGGCTCGTACACGCTCGCCAGCCGCGCTGCTGCTGCTCCTGGCTTCACCCCCACGTAATTCTGCGCGTCGGTTTTCCCGCCGCCCGACGCCATGAGCTGAATCGCCCAGTCATTCTCGGAGGCGGCCACCTTGCCGTACACGGCGGAAAGAAGCCGCGGGGCTTGCTGCAAAATGACGGTGGCAGTATCCGCAACCTCCGCCGGGTTCGGTAGCACCCATAGCGTGCAGGCCTGACTGGCCTTGACCCAGAACCCCACCATCGGTTTCATCTGAACGCCCGGCACGGTCGACGTGTCGTCCACGATCGCGCCGCTCGGGGACGCCAGCGTGTTCGGGCCCCACAGATACTGCGTGCCGTCGTACCAATACAGAATCTTGCTCAGGACGCCGGCCGCATGCGCGGAGTCGACGCTGATCATGTGGCAGAGATAATTGCTCACCCACGCGTCGTCCTGCGGGCCGGACGCCGGCAACCCCGTGTCGACCATCACGGATTTTTGCCAGTCCACATAGAAATACTGCCCCGACGCGATCTGGTTCCAGCCGCCGTTGTCTGCGTCGAGCGCGATGGCCACCGTGTCGAACCCGGCCTCGCCCTGCGTCCCCTCGTCGATCACCCACCTCTGCGCGCCCGCGTCGCCGGGTTTGATCCAGTACGCGTCGCCGCGCTCGATCTCGGACGGCGCGTAGTACCGCGAGTTGTTGAGGGAGCTGTTCGTGTTCGCGTTCGCCAGCCATTCATAGATCAGCGTGCCCGCGCCGAGGTCGGCGTGAAGCAGAGTCGAGGGCGCCGTGACAGTGTCGAACAGCCGCTTGTTCACGCCCATCATCCGCCAGCTTGAATCGGGCGCGTCCCGGCCGTCCGCGTAGGCGGTGAACGTGACGGCCTTCGCCGGCGCGCGGCCAAGTTCCGCCTCCACGCGGTAGACGTCGCCGGTCGTGCCGACGACGAGTCCATCGCCAACATAGCCGTCCGTGTCGGTGAGCACGGTCGTGCTGGTCTGACCGCTGATCGTCCCCAGATGCGCCCCGCTCGACGTGAGCGCTCCACCCGACGGATACGAAATGGATAACACGACGGTTTCCGACGCGATGGGATTGCCGTTTTGATCGACCACGCGCACCTTCAAAGGCGCCCCGCACGACTCGCCCGCGGCCGCCAGTTGGTGATTGCCCGAAACCAGCGAGATCGTCTCCGGCGCGAGGGCGACGGACGCCGCCCACACCGTGTCGGTGAACCATGACTCGTTCGGAAACGCCGCCGCGTCGCGCGAGGTCAGGCGATAATAGTACGTCGCACCATCGTTGGCGCCCGTGTCGTCCCAGTCCGATTTCGCGCCGGTCGTCGTGAACGCGAGGGCGCTTGCCCAATGCGTCGTGTCGACGGCGTTTCGCAGGCGGTAAATCCGAACGCCCGCAAACCCCACCGCGCCGCCGTTCGTCTCCTCATTCGTCGCAGGATTCGTCCACGTCACCGTGATCTGCCCAGGCGTGGAAGCGTTCAGCGTCACCCCGGCCGGCGGCGCGGGGGCGGTTGTGTCGGCGCCTGTAGCCGTGTCCACAACACCGAGGCGGTAGGGCCGCCACGTCGAAGCCGCATCGGTGATCTTTGCGCTCACGGCAGACTCGTCCGTCGACCCGAACCAGTTGCGGGTCAGCGTCTGGGAATTGCCGGACGGATTGTAAACATGGTTGACGTTGTTTGCGGCCAGATTGTTTTTGGTGATGACATTTCCCGACGAAGACAGTTCGATCCGGATGCCGGTGTCGTTTCCGGAGATGTCGTTTTGATGGACTTCGTTGCCGTTCGCCTCGATCCGGATTCCCGAGCGCGTATTGGACTGGATCAGATTATTGCGGAAAAAGTTTCCGTTCGAAGAGGATTGGGCGGCGATGCCGTCCTGTCCGTTTAAACGGATGGAGTTGCCGCTGAAAACATTTCCGTTGGCGTTGGAAGACAGGAATATCCCGTTCTGGGAGTTTGAAAGGATCGTGTTGTCGGCCGCCGTGTTTGTATCCGACCCGCCTTGCACTCCGAGTCCGTGGGAGAGGTTCGACGTGCAGGTATTATTGCTCAACGTGTTGTTCGAGCTGGAGGACAGAGAAATCCCGTTCCCTGTATTGTAGGCGGCGGTATTGCCGCTGATGGCGTTGTACGAACTCGCAGAGAGACTGATGCCGCCGATGTTGTTGTTGGTTGTGTTGCCGCTGATCGTGTTGTTCTTCGACCCCTGGTATATCCCGATGCCCTCCTGCGTGTTGCTGTCGGCCGTGTTGCCGCTGATGGTGTTGAAGGAGCTTGCGTCCAGCCGGATGGCCCGGCCGGAGTTGAAGTCCGCGATGTTGCCCAAGATCGTGTTGGTGTCCGAGCCGGTGAGTAGATTGATGCCGGATTGCCCGTTGGAGCATAAGCTGTCGCCGGTGATCGTGGATATGTCCACGTTGCTGAAATAGATTCCGTAATACGCCCCCGTCACGCCGAGGTTTTTGATGAGAAGCCCCGTCTGCGTGTCCGCGTAGATGCCGTAGAGGCCGCTCGTCGTCTTCGCCCCCGGCGGATCGATGACGGTCGCGTTCGAATCTTTACCGATCAGGGCGACGAAGTCGCTGTCGATGACGACGGTTTCGGAGTAGAGGCCGGCGTCGATGAAGATCGTGTCGCCAGACTTGGCCTGCGAGAGAGCTTTCGTGATCGTGCTGTAGGGAAGCGAGGCGCTGCCGTTGTTCGTCAGCGAATTGTCCGAACCGGCGGCGGTGGTGAATGAGTCGCCGGTCGTGGACGCATCGTTCACGTACCACTTGCCGCCCGTGTTCGGTCCCGGAGTCACCGCAAAGGTTTCCTCCGTCGCCCACGCGCTCCGCATCATCGCGCCGTCCACGGCCTGCACCGACCAGTAATATGTTCCAAACGGTAGGGGCGAATTATTATTCGCCCCGACAAGATACGCGTACGTGTCGTTCTGGACGTTGCCGAGTGGGGCGTGGCCGACGGAATCGGCGCTGTTCGTGTCGGCGGCGAAGATGTCGGCCTTGCCGCTCGCCGTCCCCACCCGCAGGTTGTACGTCATGCCGGTATCCGGCGTCGTGTCGCTTGAAACTTTCGTCCACCGGAACGTCACGGTGTCGCCCCCAGCGACCGTGTCGCCTTTGGGATAATTCAGCGCCGGCGCGTTGGGCCGGACGTTCGGCGTGGCGATGCCGTCGTTGCGGTAGAGGATCAATCGGTAGTTTGTGCTGTTATCGTATCCCGACACCGCTAGGTCCAGGTCCCCGTCGTTGTCGTAATCGCCCCACTCGATCGAACTATAATACACCCCCGCGTTCGCGCCCATCGGCTCCGACACATTCGTGAAACTTCCCCCGCCGTTGTTCCGATAGATGATCAATCGTTTGTTTGTGCCGTTATCAATTGTTCCCGACACCGCAAGGTCCAGGTCCCCGTCGTTGTCGTAATCGCCCCACTCGATCGAACCATAATACACCCCCGCGTTCGCGCCCATCGGCTCCGACACGTTCGTGAAACTTCCTCCTCCATTGTTCCGATAGATGATCAATCGTTTGTTTGTGCCGTCATCTCCCGACACCGCAAGGTCCAGGTCCCCGTCGTTGTCGTAATCGCCCCACTGGATGGAACTGTAATAAACCCCCGCGTTCGCGCCCATCGGCTCGGCCGCCTTTGTCCACCCCGTCGGCGTGGCGCTGACGACCGAGTCGGAGTAGTACGACTCGTTCGGGAATGTCGCGCCGTCCCACGCGGTCACGCGGTAGTAGTATGTCGTGCCGAGCGTCATTCCCGAGTCCGTGAACGCCGTGCCCGTGGGTATGCCGACGAGCGTCCAGCTCGACGTGTCGGCCACCGCCGCGCGATACACGCGATACTGCGCCACGCCCGCCGCGCCAGCAATGCCGTCCTCGTTCGCCGTCACCGCGCTCCACGTGACGAGCACCGTCCCGGCGCCCGACGCCGCGCTCGCCGCCACCGTCTCCGGGTCGTTCGGCGCCACCGTGTCCGCGCCCGCGGCCGTGTCGACGATGCCGAGGCGGTAGGGCTGCCACGCGTTCGCCGTGTCGCTGATTTTGGCCGCGATCGCCGCCGAATCGGCCGTCCCGAACCAGTTGCGGGTCAGGGTCGACTGCGCGAGACCGGCGAGGTTCAAAATATTGCTGGCGTTGTTCGAGAAAATGTTGTTTCTTGAAATGTAATTGGAACTCGACGACCCCGCGATATACAGGCCGGTGTCACTGCCTCTGATTTCGTTTCCGCGCACCACATTCGCACCGGAATTGTCCAGCCCGATGCCGGACCATCCATTCGCCAGGACCAGATTGCGAGAGACGAGGTTGCCGGAACCGGTGTCGATCCAGATCCCGCTCTGGCTGTTCGAGATCGTCGTATTCCGCTTGATGATGTTGTTCGACGACAGGTTGATGAAAATGCCGACTTCGGGGTTGTAACCGGCGATGTTGTCCGTGAAAGTGTTGTTGTTCGAGTTGTCGGCGATTTCAAAGCCGTCGGTCCCGTTCGAATTGGCGGTGTTGCCGCCGAAACTGTTGCCGCAGCTCGCCTGCAGATAAATCCCGTTGTCCGCATTGGCGTTGGCCATGCAGGCGCTGACCGTGTTCGTGTCGGAGCCGTTCAGAAGATAAATCCCGCTGGCGCCGCAGGACGACACGCTGTCCTGATCCAGCGTCGACAGATCGACGTTGTCGAACCGGATGCCGTTGTAAGCTCCCGTCACGCCGAGGTTCTTGATCGTGAGCCCGATCTGCGTGTCGGCGTAGATGCCGTACAGCCCCGCCGTCCCCGCCGCCCCGGGCGGATCAATGACCGCAGCGCCGGAATCCTTGCCTATGAGCGCGACGTTGTCCGTATCGATGACGACGGTTTCGGCGTACGTCCCGGCGTCGATGTAGATCGTGTCGCCCGATTTGGCCTGCGAGAGCGCGTACGTGATCGTGCGGTACGGATAGGTCGGCGTGCCGTTGTTGGACGTGTCGGAGCCGGCGGCTGTGCTGAACGAATCGCCGGCGGTGGACGCGTCGTTCACGTACCACTCGCCGCTCGTGTTGGGCGCGAGCGTCACCGCGAAGGTCTCCTCGCTCGCCCACGGCGAACGCATCATCGCGCCGTCCACAGCCTGAACCGACCAGTAATAGGTTTGCCCGACGGTCAACGTTTTCACGAGAACCGCCGACGTGTCGTTCTGGACGTTGCCGAGTGGGGCGTGGCCGACCGAATCGGCGCTGTTCGTATCGGCGGCGACGATGTCGCATTTGCCGCTCGCCGTCCCCACGCGCAGGTTGTACGTCATGCCGGTGTCGGGCGTCGTGTCGGTTGAGACTTTCGTCCAGCGGAACGCCACGGTGTCGCCTTGCGCGAATGATGCGCCTTTGGGGTAGTTCGTCGTCGGCGCGGAAGGCCGCTGATTGGGCGATGCGATGCCGTCGTTGCGGTAGATGATCAATCGCTTCCTTGTGAGATCATTTCCCGACACGGCAAGGTCGAGGTCGCCGTCGTTGTCATAATCGCCCCAATGGATGGAACCCTGCTCCACCCCCTTGTTGGCGCCCATGGGTTCCGCCGCGTTCGTGAAAATGTTCCCGCCGTCGTTCCGATAGACGATGAGTCGATAGTTTGAGCCATCATCTCCCGACACGGCAAGGTCGAGGTCGCCGTCATTGTCGTAATCGCCCCACTGGATGGAACTTCTAATGAACCCCGCGTTGACGCCCCTCGGCTCCGCCGCGTTCGTGAAACTGCCTCCGCCATCGTTCCGATAGATGACCAATCGATTGGCAGTGCCGGCGCCTGAAACCGCAAGATCAAGATCGCCGTCGTTGTCGTAATCGCCCCACTGGATGGAACTCAAGTATACCCCCGAGTTGGCGCCCAGCGGCTCCGCCGCGTTCGTGAAACTTCCGCCCCCGTTGTTTCGATAGATGATGAATCTATGGTTTGCGCCATCCCATCCCGACACGGCAAGGTCGAGGTCGCCGTCATTGTCGTAATCGCCCCACTGGATGGAACCCTGATCCACCCCCGCGTTGGCGCCCAGCGGCTCGACCATGTTCGTGAAACTGCCTGCCCCGTTGTTTCGATAGATGATCAATCGCCTGAAGGTTCCATCCCATCCCGACACGGCAAGGTCGAGGTCGCCGTCATTATCGTGATCGGCCCACTGGATGGAGCTCTCCCGTAGACCGGCGCCGGCGCCAAGCGGCTCGGCCACGTTCGTAAAACTGCCGCCCCCGTCGTTCCGATAGACGATCAATCGAACGGCTGTGGCGGGTTGCGTAGTATATCCCGACACGGCAAGATCGAGGTCGCCGTCGTTATCGTAATCGCCCCACTGGACGGAAGAACGCATATACAGCCCATAGTTGGCGCCCAGCGGTTCCGCCACGTCCGTGAAACTGTTGCCCCCGTTGTTCCGATAGATGTCCAACTCATAGTAGTTCCCGCCAACATTGTTGTTCCTACCCGAAACGGCAAGGTCGAGGTCGCCGTCGTTGTCGTAATCGCCCCACTGGATGGATGAATAGTCACCGACCCCCTCGTTGGCGCCCATCGGCTCCGCCGCCTTTGTAAATCCGGACGGCGTGGCGCCGGCGACGGAGTCGGAGTAGTACGACTCGTTCGGAAACGCCGCGCCGTCCCGCGCGGTCACGCGGTAGTAGTACGTCGTCCCAAACGCCATCCCCGAATCCGTGAACGACGTGCCCGTGGGTGTGCCGACGAGCGTCCAGCTCGACGTGTCCGCCACGCCCGCGCGATACACGCGATACTGCGCCACCCCAGCCGCGCCAGCAATGCCGTCCTCGTTCGCAGTCACCGCGCTCCACGTGACGAGCACCGTCCCTGCGCCCGCCGTCGCGCTCGCCGCCACCGTGTCCGGCGCGAGCGGCGCCACCGTGTCCGCGCCCGCGGCCGTGTCCACGACGCCGAGGCGGTAGGGCTGCCACGCGCTGGCCGTGTCGCTGATCTTCGCCGCAATCGCGACGGAGTCGGTGGAACCCCACCAGTTCCTTGCGGTCGTCTGGGATTGCCCACCCGCATTCTCGAGGTTGGACGTCGTGTTCCCGTGGAGGTTGTTCCTGGCGATGAGGTTGAGAGACGACGTGTCAGAGATTTTGATCCCGGTGTCGTTGCCGGTGATCTGATTCTGGTAGATGACGTTGTAGTTCGACCCGCTGCTTAACCGGATCCCGATACTCGGATTTGACACGACCGTGTTGTGCCGGATCGTATTGCTGTCCGACGATTGGATGTAAATGCCCTGGTATGTATTGGAATTGACCGTGTTCCCCGCCACCACCGTATTGGTCACGCTCGACGTCAGCCGGATGCCGCTGACCGAATTTGAATTGCAGATGTTGTTCTGGATGGTGTTGGCGCTCGCACTGGAGGATACTTCGATGCCCGATGTGGTGTTTCCGTCCACCACGCAGTTTGTGACGGTATTCTGCCGGGCGGCGGCGTTCAACAGATAAATTCCGACACTGCCGTTGGCGCAGGCGCTGTCAGCGTCCACGGCGCACAGGGCCGAACTCTGGATACGGATTCCCATGTACGCGCCCGTGACGCCGAGGTTCCGGATGGTTGCGCCCGTACGCCCGCTGACAATCACGCCGTACAGCCCCGATTGCGTCTTCGGCCCCGGAGGATCCAGTACCGTCGCATTCGAGTCTTTGCCGATCAATGCGATCGTGTCCCGGGTTACGGTGACGACAGACGTTTCCGAGCCGGCACTGAAGGTGTCGATACTGTTGTAGAATCCCGCGTCTATCCAGATGGTGTCGCCGGACGTGGCAACCGACATCGCCTTCGGGATGCTCGCGAACGGCGTCTGTTTCGACCCGTTGCCGCTCACGTCCGAACCTGTCGCGTACGTGTACGAGTCGCCGGCGGTCGAGCCGTCATTGACGTACCAGTCGGTCTGCGACGTGTAGGGCGCGCTGTCGCCCGGGATGGAGTCGCTGTAGAAGCTCTCATCCATATACGGAGAGGCGGCGTCGAAGGCGGTCACGCGGTAATAGTAGACTTTGCCCACAAAGGGGCTCGTGTCCTGCCACTGCGTGACGCCCGAGCCGACCTCTGCCGCCTTCGTCCAAAGAGACGTGTCGGAAATGGCCGGACTTCGATAAACGCGATACCCCGCCAGACCCACCGCCCCGCCATTGGCTTCCTCCAGCGCCGTCACCGCCGACCATGACACAATCAGGCTCGTGTCGCTTGGCGCCACCGCCACCGTATCCGGCGCGTCAGGCGCGGTCGTGTCCGCGCCCGCGGCCGTGTCGACCGCGCCGAGGCGGAACGGCGTATACAGGATTCGGTTCACGCCGCCTGTGTCGTACATCATCTGCCCGATGCGGCCCGTGTCCGTCGTGCCCCACCAGTTGCGCGTCATGTCGATCGAGCTACCCGTGGTGTTGAGTACACCGCTGTCAGGGTTGGCCGGAGACGGGATGATGTTGTTCTTCATCGTGGTGTCAGATCCGCTTCCATGGTCGATGTGGACCTGATACGTCGTGTTGGAATCGATCGTGTTCTCAATTACCCTGTTGTACGAACTTCGCCAGAACCTGATGCCATATTGGTTTGAAACGACCCTGTTGTTGCGTATCACGTTCTGATTGGAGGATGACGACAGATCGATGCCGGGGGAGCCATGGAGGGAGACCATGTTGCCGGCCAGCGTGTTGACGCTTGCGTTTAGTAGATATATGCCTTTGTTCCCATTTGAAGTGACCGTGTTGCCGATCACCGTGTTGCCGGTGCATCCGAGCACGTAGATGCCGTAGACCGCATTTAAACTGATCGTATTATTGCTCACCGTATTGGTTTCGGCGTTGGTCTGCAGGGATATGCCGTCCTGCCCATTCGAACTGAACGTATTGTTGCTCACCGTGCTCATCGAACTGGTCTGCAGTAGGATGCCGCGGCCTCCACCGTTCGAATTTGCCGTGTTGCCGCTGACCGTACTGCCAAGGCTCGATAACAGGTAGATGCCGTTGGTTGAATTCGAAACGATGGTGTTGTTCGTAATCGCGTCGTTGTCGGAACCGTTCAGAAGATATATGCCGTTTCTGCCGTTGTCACAGATGCTGTCGCCGGATACGGTTGAAAGATCGACGTTAACGAATCTGACCCCGTCATACGCCCCCGTCACGCCGAGGTTCTGTATTCGCAGATTCGTCTGTGTGTCAGCGTATATTCCGTACAGTCCGTTCGTCGACGCAGAACCCGGCGGGTCGATCACCGTCGCGTTTGAGTCCGCGCCGAGGAGAGTGATCGAGTCCTTGTCGATGTTCACACCGACGGTCTCCGTGCCGTTCACAGTGACAAACGAATCGTACAGGCCCGCGTCGATGAAGATCGTGTCCCCGGCGGTGGCAACCGACATCGCCTTCGGGATGCTCGCAAACGGCGTCTGTTTCGAGCCGTTGCCGCTGATGTCCGAACCCGTCGCGTACGTGTACGAATCGCCGGCGGTCGAACCGTCGTTGACGTACCAGTCGGTCGTCGACGTGTACGGCGCGCTGTCGCCCGGGATGGAGTCGCTGTAGAAGCTCTCATTAATATATGGAGAGGCGGCGTCAAATGCCGTCACGCGGTAGTAATAGACTTTGCCGACAAAGGGGCTCGTGTCCTGCCACTGCGTGACGCCCGAGCCGACCTCTGCCGCCTTCGTCCAAAGAGACGTGTCGGTAATGGCCGGACTTCGATAAACGCGATACCCCGCCAGACCCACCGCCCCGCCGTTGGCCTCCTCCAGCGCCGTCACCGCCGACCATGACACAATCAGGCTCGTGTCGCTCGGCGTCACCGCCACCGTGTCCGGCGCTTTCGGCGCGGTCGTGTCCGCGCCTGCCGTCGTGTCGACCTCGCCAAGGCGAAACGGCGTGTATCCGATGCGGTTGACGTAGCCCGTATCGAACATCTTGCGCCCGATGGCCACCGTGTCCACCGTGTTCCACCAGTTGCGCGCGAAATCGAACGTGTTGGTGGTGCTGTTGTAGACGCCGCTGTCCGGATTCGTCCCTGACATCACGAGGTTGTTCTTCTGGACGGTATCGGAGGAGGACGTGCCGTCAATATAGACCTGATATCTGGCATTATTTCTGACATCGTTCTGAACGACCGTGTTGTTCGAACTGGAAGACAGATAGATGCCGTACAAGCCACTCGAACTGGCCGTGTTGTTCGTCAGCGTGTTGGCGTCCGAACTCGAAGACAGATGGATGCCGTGGCTCGAATTCGACTTGGTCGTGTTGTTCGTCAGCGTGTTGTTCGAACTCGATTGCAGACGGATGCCGGAGCCGCCGGTCGAATTCGCCGTGTTGTTCGTCAGCGTGTTGTTCGAACTCGAAACCAGATAGATGCCGGTGTTGGGATTCGAACTGGCCGTGTTGTTCGTCAGCGTGTTGGCATTCGAACTCGAAGTCAGATAGATGCCGTAGTTCGTACTCGAATTGACCGTGTTGTTCGTCACCGTGTTGTTCGAACTCGAAGACAGATTGATGCCGTAGGCATTCGAATTGGCCATGTTGTTCGTCACCGTGTTGTTCGAACTCGAAGACAGATTGATGCCGTAGCTTGTATTCGCCACCGCCATGCTGTTTCTGACCGTGTTTGTGTCGGATCCGATACGCAGGTGGAAGCCATAATTGCCGCAGGAACTCGCGCTGTCGCCGTCGATGGTCGAGTAGTCCACGTTGTAGAAATGAATGCCGTCATACGCACCCGTCACGCCGATGTTGCGGATGAACAGATTGATCTGCGCGTCGGCGTAGATGCCGTACATCGTCGAGATGGTCTTGGCCCCCGGCGGGTCGATGACAGTTGATGCGGAGTCCTTGCCGACCAGCGTGATGGAGTCCTTGGTGATGTTGACGCCCGCGGTCTCGGTCCCGCTGACCCACACGTACGAGTCGTACAATCCGGCGTCGATGAAGATGGTGTCGCCGTCCGTCGCGAACTGCATCGCGCGCGGGATCGATGCGAACGGCCGTGCCGCCGTACCGAGCCCCCACGATGTGTCCGAACCGGCCGCGCTCGTGTAGATGTCGCCCGTGACGGACGTGTCGTTCACGTACCAGTTGACGGCGCTGGAGAAACTCGCGCTGTCGGAGGGCTGGGAGTCGCTGTAGAAGCTCTCATTCATATATGGAGTGGCGGCGTCAAAGGCCGTCACGCGGTAGTAATAAATCCGGCCGGGAATCACATCCGTGTCCTGATACCGGATCGTTCCCGACCCCGCCTGCGCCACCTTGACCCACGACGACGTGTCTTTCGTCTCGCTTCTGTAGACGCGGTATCCCGACAGCCCCACCGCGCCGCCGTTGGCCTCTTCGAGCGCGCCCACCGCCGCCCACTCGATGATGACCGACGTGTCAGGCGTTCCGACGATGGCCACCGTATCCGGCGCGTCCGGCGCGGTCGTGTCGGCGCCCGCAGTCGTGTCGACCTCGCCGAGGCGGAAGGGCTGGTAGATGATGCGATTGACGCCGCCCGTGTCGTACAGCATCTGCGCGATGCGGCCGGAGTCGGTCGTGTTCCACCAGTTGCGCGTGAAATCGAACGTGTTGCCCGTGGCGTTGTACACGCCGCTGTCGGGATTGGTCGGCGACGTGCGGATGTTGTTCTTCTGAACGGTGTCGGACGACGATGAAACGTCTATCCGGATTTGGTATTGAAGATTTGAATCCAGCGAGTTTTGAATGACCATGTTGTTCGAACTCGAAGTCAGAAGGATGCCGCTCAAAGAATTCGAATTGGCCGTGTTGTTCGTCACCGTGTTGTTCGAACCGAATTGCAGAATGATGCCGTATCCGGCATTCGAACTGGCCATGTTGTTCGTCACCGTGTTGTTGTTCGACGTCGTATTCAGATAGATGCCGTACAAAGAATTCGAACGGGCCGTGTTGTTCGTCAGCGTGTTGTTGTTCGAACTCGATCGCAGATAGATGCCGTATTGACTGTTCGAACTGGTCGTGTTGTTCGTCACCGTGTTGGTGTCGGAGCCGGCCCGCAGATAAATGCCGGCGCCGCCGCAGGCGCCGGCGCTGTCCGACGTGACGGTCGACCAGTCGACGTTGACGAGGTATATGCCTTCACGCGCCCCCGTCACGCCGATGTTTTTGATCGTGAGATTGACCTGCGTGTCGGCGTGGATGCCGTAGAGTCCGGCCAGTGTCTTCGCCCCCGGGGGGTCGATCACGGTGGCGTTGGAGTCGGCGCCGATGAGAGTGATCGAGTCCTTGTCGATGTTGACCCCCGCCGTCTCCGTGCCATTGACGGTGACGTACGAGTCGTACAACCCGGCGTCGATCCAGACGGTGTCCCCCGCCGTCGCGACCGACATCGCCTTCGGGATGCTCGCGAACGGCGTCTGTTTCGACCCGTTGCCGCTGATGTCCGAACCCGTCGCGTACGTGTACGAGTCGCCGGCGGTCGAGCCGTCGTTGACGTACCAGTCGGTCGTCGACGTGTAGGGCGCACTGCCGCCCGGGATGGAGTCGCTGTAGAAGCTCTCATTTATATATGGAGAGGCGCCGTCGAAGGCGGTCACGCGGTAGTAGTAGATTTTGCCGACAAAGGGGCTCGTGTCCTGCCAGCCGTCCGCGGTCGACCCCACCTGCGCGATCTGTGTCCAAAGCGACGTGTCGGAAATGGCCGGACTTCGATACACGCGATACCCCGCCAGCCCCACCGCGCCACCGTTTGGCTCCTCCAGCGCCGTCACCGCCGCCCACGACACGATCAGGGACGTGTCGCTCGGCGTCACCGCCACCGTATCCGGCGCTTTCGGCGCCGTCGTGTCCGCGCCCGCGGTTGTGTCCACGATGCCGAGACGGAAAGGCTGCCAGATGATCGAATCGCCGCCGCCGGGGTGGAACATCATCCGCTTGAGTTGGACGGTGTCGGTCGAGTTCCACCAGTTGCGGGTGAGGGTGAACTTCTGCGTCGTGTTGTTCATCGTGACATATACGCCGCTGTCCGGATTGGTCGGGGACGTCCGGACGTTGTTCTTCTGCAGCGTGTCGGAGGTGACATCGCCGGCCAGATAGATCTGGTACTTGGCGTTGGAGTCCAGCGTGTTCTGCTCGAACACGCCGTTGGCGACCGAGGATATGCCGAAACCGTCGTTCAGATTCGATTTGGCGACGTTGTTGGCCGCCCGGACGTCGGTGACCACATCCATGGCGAAACCGGTGTTCGCGTTCGAATTGGTGGTGTTGCCCGTAAAGACGATGGAGTTCGAACTGGCGACATAGACCCCCCGGACATTGTTCGAGTTGGCGATGTTGGCCGTCATCGTGCAGAAGTGGCTGCTTCCGGTTATTCGAAACCCGCCCGCGCCACCGTTTTGGTTGGCCGTGTTGCCCGTCATAGTGGTTCGCTGGGCGCCCGAGAGATATATGCCCTCGCCTGAATTCGAATTTGCTGTGTTATTCGACAATGTGTTGTTCCTGCCGCCCCCCAGATAGATGCCGACGGACGTGTTCGACGAGATGTTGTTGCCCGTCACCGTGTTGGTGTCCGACCCCGTCAGATTGAGGCCGGACGATGTCGTCGCGCTTGCGGTGTTGCCCGAGATGACGCAGTTGCGCGCGCCGTCCAAGTAGATGCCCTCGTTGCACGAAGAGGCGTTGTTGTTGTTCACCGTGTCGACATACGACTGATAGAGGTAGATGCCGCGGGTATTCCCTCGAACGTCGTTGCTGTCTATGTTCGCGAAATGACTCGCCGAAATATACATCCCGTACGACATGCCGCCCGTCCGGTTGTTCGTCAGCGTGCAGGTGTCAGACCCGGACGTGAGATACATCCCGTATCCGCCGCAGGAGACGACGCTGTCCGACGAGATGGTCGATAGGTCCACGTTGTCGAACCGGATTCCGTGATACGCGCCGGTGACGCCGATACCTCGGATGACGAGATTGACCTGCGTGTCGGCGTAGATGCCGTACATCGTCGAGATGGAGCTTGCGCCCGGCGGGTCGATGATGGTGGAACCCGAGTCCTTGCCGACCAGCGTGATGGAGTCCTTGTCGATGTTCACGCCCGCCGTCTCGGTCGCGCTGACCCACGTGTATGAATCGTAGATGCCGGCGTCGATGTAGATGGTATCGCCCTCGGATGCGGCGGCCATCGCGGCGATGATGGTGCGGAACGGCGCGGATGCGCTCCCTTCATTGGTGTCACTGCCGACGGCGGATGTGAATGAGTCGCCCGACGTGGACGTGTCGTTCACGTACCAGATCGGGCCGGCATACGCGGCGGGAAGCGTATACGCCCAGAAGTTGCCGCCGTTGCCGCCGAGGGCATAGAGGGTGTCGCCCGTGGCGGGATAGACCAGCGCGCCCCCGTACGACACGCCGGCGGGCGTGGCCGCCTTCGTCTCCCACGTATTGCCGGAGATGGAGTACCTCCAGAAATTTGTGG